>CAVKRQ010000005.1:0-170122 GCA_963658925.1 bacterium | reverse complement strand
AACGATCCAAATGACAGACAGTTATCCCTATTCTAAATTCATCGAACTCACGTTACTGTATAACCGGCACTCCCGACGACCCATTCTATGGCGACCCCATGTGGGAGTTGGTTGGCGTCTCATGCAAGGGCAAGAGTTTGGACCTGTCTGAGATGTCATTCGATAAAAAGATTATCAGATTTGCGCTTGACGCCTCGGGTAACGTCGAGTTGACGAGCGGAGACTGAGCATTTCGCTGAAGGCCTTTTCTGAAAGATTTCTAATCGGGCTGCACAAGCCAATCAATCGTAAACAAACAAATCCTCCCCTTTCGCCAGTTGTCTCTTGGCGGAAGGGGAGGATTATTATATATGATGAAACCTGCTCTCAGTTTCTCCGCCCGAAGTCAGCTCCAAGACGCAGTGTGAGGGCCGAGTAGACGCTACCGTCTAACGAATAGTAGTAGCCCGTGGTGTTGTCAAAGCATTCATACACATTAGAGAAGCCCTCGTAGCCAAGCGACACATTGAACCTCTTGATGCGGGCGCCAACCGTCGCACCGAAAAAGCTCCACCGCCATAATCTTCCGCCCACAGATAACCGCCAAGACGAAAATCGATAAATGGTGACACTTTCTTATGGACGATATCATAGCGGAAAGCGCCATAGAAAATGGACACGAGGTCCAAATCCAGTGAGCCAAAACCAGCACCCGCGCCCGCAAAAATATGCGGGTTGAACTGAAATCCGTGGGTGGTGAGAATCTGATACTCGAAATCCTCGCCGCAGAGAAAATTGCCATCGACAAAACCGCGGTAGCCGCGCGCAGGGCTTTGCGATCCGACGTATTTGGCAAACCGCCCGTCGGACTGCGAGATAGAGTCCTTGGTGGCAGAGACAACCTCATCGAGGCCGAAGACAAACACGTCACCACGGTCATTTTGGATTTTTATGTTTCCGTCTGACACATCGCCGACAGTCACTCCGTGAATGATGGAGCCATTTTTAAGGAGAACCGTGTATTGACTATTAGACTGGGCCATGGCGACAGAGCCGGCCACAAGGAGAGCGATGGATGAAACGAACTTAGAGAAATTCATACGCCAATGATTTTTAGATGGATGATAGGGATAGCGGGAAAAGAGAAAAAGCCTGCACGGAATGTGGAACATCCGCACAGGCTTATAGAGTCATGGCTTCAATGGAAGCCGTTTGCTACTCAATGATGGAGACCCAACCATAGGTGTCGGGCTCATCGCCATACTGGATGGCGCGGAGCTTGTGGTAGAGCTGGGTGCAGATGGGGCCCGGCTTACCGTCCTTGCAATACTCGTAGGTTTTCTTCATGTCGAGGTCGTCGATGCGCGAGATGGGGCTGATGACAGCCGCTGTGCCGCACTCGGCAGCCTCGTCGAAAGTATCAAGCTCCTCCTCCGGGATTTGGCGGCGCTCAACAGTGAGACCCATGTCGGTGGCGAGCTGCTGGAGACTCATGTTGGTGATTGAGGGGAGGATGGAAGTAGACTTTGGCGTCACATATTTGCCGTCCTTGATGGCGAAGAAGTTGGCGGGGCCGCACTCGTCGACGTACTTCTTCTGCTTGGCGTCAAGATAGAGGACAGCCGAGTAGCCCATCTTGTGGCCCATGTCGCCAGGGACAAGGCTTGCGGCATAGTTGCCGCCGACCTTGATGGTGCCGGTGCCGAGAGGCGCGGCGCGGTCGTAACCGCGGAGGATGACGACGGGCGTAGCCTTGAAACCGTCCTTGAAGTAAGGACCTACAGGCATGACGAAGATGATGAAGAGGTATTCAGAAGAGGGGTTAACGCCCACGCGCGGCGAGATGCCGATGAGGAGCGGGCGGATGTAGAGTGAGCAGCCGCTCTCGTAGGGGGGGACGAAGCGCTCATTGAGAAGGACCACCTTGCGCACGGCCTCCTCGAACTTCTCGACAGGGAGTTTGGCCATCATAACGCCCTCACTGGTGCGCTGGAGTCGCTTGGCGTTCTCGTCCATGCGGAAGACGCGGATTTTTCCGTCCTTGCCGCGGAAAGCCTTGAGGCCCTCGAAGCCCTCTTGGCCATAGTGGAGGCAAGAGGAGGCCATGTGGATGGAGATGTTCTCCTCGCTGGAGACCTCAATCTCACCCCATTTGCCGTCGCGGTAATAGCAACGTACGTTATAGTCGGCTTTCATGTAGCCGAAGCCGAGGTTACCCCAATCAATGCTATTATTGTCCATAATGAAATGTATGTGTCCTTTTGGTATGCATTCTTACAAAGTTACTCTTTTTTTCAGAGGGAGGGCTTCACAGATGGCTATTTTTGGGCTCGGACAGATGGCGAACACGTGTTTTTAAGGGTAATACTTATGATTTCGCGGCTTCGGAGAGGGCGAGAGACGACCATGCCGGAGAATTAGGCGCTTGTGAATATGCGCCACAGCCGACACCCGCGGGCGAACCGAATGGCGCGGATGGCGTAGAAAGGTGTAAAAAGAAAAATGAGTATATTTGCGGCATAGCCGTCAGTCCCTTGACGGCAGGCGAACAAACTCAGACACAACTATATGTTTTCAGGAATAGTAGAGGACTCTGCCATAGTGACAGGGATCCGCAAAGAGGGCGGCAACGTCCATCTGACCCTCACATGCTCATTCGCCAAGGAGCTGACCATAGACCAGAGCGTGGCGCACAACGGAGTGTGCCTCACCGTGGTGGAGCTGGATGGTGACAAATATACCGTGACAGCCATGGCCGAGACGCTCCAGAGGTCCAACCTCGGGCTGCTCAAAGAGGGCGACAAGGTGAACGTGGAGCGCAGCATGGTGATGAACGGCCGACTTGACGGCCACATCGTTCAGGGCCACGTGGACACAACGGCGCGATGCGAAAAGGTGGTCGAGGACAACGGCAGCTGGCGCTACTACTTCACATATGACGTGGAGAGGGAGAAGGCCCGCGCCGGCTACTTCACCGTCGAGAAGGGGTCTGTGTGCGTCAATGGCGTGAGCCTCACCGTGGTGGACAGCGGGAAGGACTGTTTCTCGGTGGCGATAATCCCCTACACACATGACCACACAAACTTTGGCCAGATTGAGGCGGGGTCGGTCGTCAACATCGAGTTTGACATCATTGGCAAATACATCTGCAAAATGAACACACTATAGGCCCCGGAGACAAGGCATGAGACTTTCAAAAATACTATGGATTGCGGCCGCCGGCCTTTTGACACTCGGCATGGCGGGCTGCTCGGGCAGCAAAAGCACGACAGGGAAAAGCACAACTCACCTGACGACCAACAAAAAGAGCGGCTCGTCCGGCTCATCGTCGAAGAGCAGCGGCTCGAAGAGCTCTTCGGGCTCGACATCAAAGAGCTCCACAAGTGGCGGCAGCTCATCGAGCAGCAAGAGCAGCGGCAAAGTAGAGAAGGGCCAGGCGTCATATTACGCTGACAAGTTCCACGGCAAGGCCACGGCGAGCGGCGAGAAATATGACAAGACCAAGCTGACAGGCGCCCACCGCACATTGGCGTTCGGGACAGTGGTACGCGTGACCAACACGGCCAACGGCAAGAGCGTGGACGTGAGGATTAACGACCGCGGGCCTTTCAAAGCCGGCCGAGTGGTGGACGTGAGCCGCGCGGCGGCCGAGAAGCTGGGCATGATCCAGGCAGGCGTCATCAACTGCACGGTCGAGGTCATCAGCGAGCCATAAACTTACAACAAAGAAACAGAAAAGCGAAAACTCCCCGCCACCCCACCCCGGGTGCGGACTAAAAACATACTCAGACAGCAATGGAGGAGCAGAAAGACGTATTGGCGCAGCACATAGCCAACGCTCAGGAGGCGCAAGGCACTTTTGTAGACTTGGCGCGCTGGATTTTGAAGATTTGCGGCGTAGACAACGCGTCGGACACGGTGGCTACACTCATCATGATAGCCATGTCGACCATCATATCGGTGTGCATATTCTACGTGGCCAAATTTATCTTCATCCGCGTGGTGGGCGCCATCGTGGAGCGCACGGAGAACAAGTGGGACGACATAGTGCTGAACAACAAGGTCTTGACACGCGCGGCCTACATCCCTTCCATATCGTCACTCACTGCGTTTGGCATGGCCATGCACACAGACCATTGGCTGAACACAGTCTACATGCGCGTGGTCTACCTCTACATGACTCTGATGTGGGGACGCTTCGTCTTGGCGGTCATCGACTCTCTGTTCGACCTCGTCGCCGCCAAATATCCCAAAGTCCAGTCGCTCAAGAGCCTCAAGCAGTTAGTGACCTACATCATCTTCGCCATGATGGTCATCATCATGATATCCGTCGTGATAGACAAGAGCCCGTCCACCCTGCTCACCGGCCTTGGCGCTTCGGCAGCCATCATGTCCTTGGTTTTCAAGGAGACCATCCAGAGCCTCGTGTCTGGCGTACAGCTGTCCGCCAACGACATGGTGGCCGTGGGCGACTGGATTGTAGTCCCCAAGGCGTCGGCCAACGGCGTGGTGATTGAGATGAACCTCAACACCGTCAAGATCCGCAACTGGGACAACACCATAACCACCGTCCCGCCCTCGACCCTGCTGTCTGACTCGTTCACCAACTGGAAGGGCATGAGTGAGAGCGCCGGCCGCCGCCTGAACCGCTCTGTGTGCATAGACATGGACACGGTGCGCTTCATCACCCCCGAGGAGGAGAAGCACTTTGAGCAGATGCCTGAGCTCTATTACTTCTTCGAGCGCCGGAAAAATGGCGAGGAGGGGCTTCAGGACCAGCTGACCAACCTGACCCTCTACCGCGAGTACATCTTCGCATACCTGATGCGCAACCCGCAGATTCAGGACCCCGACGACTCGATAAGGATGAAACTCATGGTGCGCTACCTGCAGCCGACCCAGTATGGCCTGCCGATGGAGCTTTACTGCTTCACAAAGACCAAAGTGTGGGCCGAGTATGAGGTCATAATCATGCAGCTGATGGATCACACGATAGCAGCCATGAGCATGTTTGGCATCCGCCCGTACCAGGTGGCGAGCAGCAAGGCCGGCCAGGCCGCAGAGATGACGGAACCCGTGCGCGCGTCCATCAAGGCCATCGAGCAGAGTTATAGCGACACGGCTCCAGCCACAACCCGAGGAGGGGCTGAGGCATGATTTTCGGCCAGGGACTGAGCCTCGTTGGGCGCTACTGCCGATTCATGTGGCAAGTGCTCTCGAAGCCGGAGAAATGGGGAGTCTTCGGGCAGCGGACACTGCAGGAGATATATAAGCTGGGCGTGGATTCGCTTGGCATCGTGACGCTCATATCGTTCTTTGTTGGCGCGGTGGTCACCATCCAGATGGCCAACAACTTAGACAACCCGTTCATCCCGACCTACACCATAGGCTACGCCAGCCGCGAGACCATAGTGCTGGAGTTCTCGTCAACCATCGTCTGCCTCATCTTGGCGGGCAAAGTGGGGAGCAACATATCAAGCGAGATAGGCACCATGCGCATCACCGAGCAGATTGACGCGCTCGACATCATGGGCATCAACTCGGCCGCCTATTTGGCAGCGCCCAAGGTATTGGCCATGGTCGTATCGGTGCCCATACTGGTGTGCTACTCCATGTGCATCGGCATAGTTGGCGGATGGGTGTCCGGCTTCACCACCGGCATGGTGCCGTCAGACGACTTCATCTACGGACTTCATTTCACATTCAAGTCGTTCTACATCTTCTACTCGCTGTTCAAGAGCACGCTGTTCGCATTCATCATAGCCAGCGTATCGTCGTTCTTCGGGTATTATGTGACGGGTGGCGCGCTTGACGTTGGCCGGGCCTCGACCAAGAGCGTCGTGGTCAGTTGCGTCACCATCCTCATGGTCAATCTTTTGGTCACCCAGCTCATGCTGTCATGATAGAGGCGAAAGACATATATAAGACTTTCAATGGCCGGACGGTAATGCACGGCGTCAGCTGCGTGTTTGAGGACGGCAAGACAAACCTTATAATAGGCAAGAGCGGCTCGGGCAAGACTGTGCTGCTCAAGAGCCTCGTGGGGCTTTATGACGTGGATTGCGGCTCCATACTCTTTGACGGGCGCGACACCACCGTCATGGGGCGCAAGGACAGGCTCAAGCTGAGGCAGGAGATTGGCATGATTTTCCAGGGGTCGGCGCTGTTTGACTACATGACAGTCCTTGAGAACGTGCGCTTCCCGCTTGACATGTTCTCTAACCTGACCGTCAAGGAGCGCGACGCGAGGGCCAAGGAGTGCCTGAGGCGCGTGAACATGGAGCAGGCTTCTGACAGCCTGTTCCCCGCCCAGATATCCGGAGGCATGCAGAAGCGCGTGGCCATAGCGAGAGCCATAGTCCAGAACCCGCGCTACCTCTTCTGCGACGAGCCAAACTCGGGACTCGACCCAGTGACGTCGGGCGTGATAGACACATTGATTTCGGAGATTACGCACGAGAGCGGCATCACGACCATCATCAACACCCACGACATGAACTCGGTCTTCACCATTGGCGAGCACATAGTCTTCATCGAGACCGGCCACAAGAGGTGGGAGGGAACTCAGGACAACATCCTAAAAGCTGAAAATGAGGATTTGCGCAATTTCATGAACAGCGCGGTCAGGCTGATGGAGAGGTATAAAGAGGGGTAAGAAAAGACACCGCACCCCAATTCACAAATCTGGTGCTGCAAAAAAAGCCGCGGCTGACGACGTGACAACACGGACGGGATAATATTTAGCGGCACAGCCGACATAGCCCGGCGGCACGAGGCACACGGCCCGGTTGGATGAGGAGTCAGCGGCAAGCCCACAATCCTCACGAGATGAGAACCAGAAAAAGTTTTGGGCGAGAAAGGCGAGGTATCGGTCGGCGGAGAAAGACGACTCAGGCATTAACGGATGCGGAGACAAGGCTCCCCCATCAGCAAAAGCCTCACGGATACCTATGACATCAAGCGGGACGGAGTCGCCAACCGAAGATACCCAGCAGCGGGCGTCGGAGTCTATCATAGCCCACTTGCCAAACTCGGGCAGCCAGACATGATTTACCACATGACACCGGGTGTCCGCCGTATCTCCGGGGAGGCAAGTCGTGATGCGATCTACCATACCAGCGGAGAGAAGCAAGTCATGGAGAAGGCATGCGTGAAGCCTGCAATTAAAACCTGACGGGTGGGACTGGGCGAACCGCCATAAACCGATAGCGGAATAGTCTGACGGCCAAACCTCTTGATTGTCATGAGGAATATTTGAGCTTACGAATTGGGCTATGGCAAGAGAGCGCGTCCACGAAGAGCCATCACAAGAGGAGGTCAGGCTGTCAAGATTAAAATACCGGCTGACTGTAATTCGAGACGAGGAATCAGAGGCGTAAATAAAATTGAAAGAGGTATCCGCAAGAGAGGAGAAGCGGGTCTCCACAAGTTCGAGCGCATAGAGGCTACGGACAAAACGCCAATAATCATTGTAGGCGGCAAAGACAAAAGGGCAGGCAAGCAGCACCGCAAAGATTATGCGCCGCGTCCTCATCGAGCCTCAGAGTCGGCAACTTGACAAAAGGAGTTCACACCAGCGCCAAAAGTCTCAACCGGAGCCGAGGTCATGGCCATGAATTTATGCATCGCCTCGTTCATAGTCTTGACATTGAGCTTATTGAAAATATTCCTTTTGTGATAATTCACCGCATCAGACGTCAGGCAAACCTTATCAGCGATATCCTTGACCGTCATTCCTCTCGCAGAAAATTTAAGGATTTGCTTCTCCTTGTCCGAGAGGTTATCATTAGAGAAAAACCAACGCCCACCATCAAAGTGATAGATGGCCTTGTTGTCAGAATCGAGCACATACGGCTTACCTATCTCAAGCCAACCATGCCCCTCCTCTAAGAAAACGAGGTATAAAGATGGTGTCAACTGCTTGAATGTGAAATGAATCACCTTCTCTTGGCCATTAACGACAAAATCGAGGTTTATGAAAAGGCAGCAACGTGAGCAATCTACACTACCGAACTGCTGTCGGAAACCTTCCCACACCGCACCCTCCTGACCAAATTTTTTGATGGCGCGCGGGGTAGCGCATTTCATTAACTCCCCCAACGAGAAACACTCTTCAACAAACCCGAACCTACCTACTCCGCTCGACACAACCAGTCGCATCTCGGACAAGACAAGCACAGCTGACTTTGACGCAATTGAAATGTAATCGACGATAGATTTGAGTATAGCACCTTCCATTTTAGCGTTGATTCACGAGTGAATATATTTAACGTGTGTATGCAAAGTTAACAACTAAACTTCAAATTTAAAACTACATAATTTTGTAGTAATTTTCATATATCAACATTATAACTTCGCTAATGACAAGAGAAAAACGCAAAGCCGGCATGCAATCTCAAAATAATAAACCAAATAAAATTATCTTGGAAGACACCTATTTTCAAAAGAAGGGACTCAATCTGGTTTCCGAGCAGGCGCAACACAAAGTCAACGGCAAGGATTAATCCTGACGACAGGCGTCAAGGTAACGGGGGGAGGCGAAAGCTACTGCTACCTTGACGCCCTTTACCATTCTCTTAATGCAACCAAGCAGATATAACATTTTCGTTAGTGTAGACGGCAAGCCTGTCATTTTCAACTCCGTGATGTGTCAACATATGGAACTCACACGGGAGGTGCAAGATGTCCTTGATGGTGAGAGAACAGACGAGAAACTGTTAGCGTCACTTGTCGCAGGTGGTTTCGTTGTTTTAGATGGCGTAGACGAGGTGAACTACGTCAAAGGACTCGCTATCAGACGGAGAATAGCACTTGACACGTACCACTTGACTGTCAACACGACCATGGACTGCAACCTGCGATGCGCATATTGCTACGAGAGACATGGTGTGGGGACAACTCTTTCCGACGAATTGATAGAATCCATAGGCAACCACTTGTATTACAAGTCGACCTTGGACAAATTCAAGACACTCGAGCTCACGTTGTTTGGCGGAGAGCCCCTGCTTAACCAGGATGTGGTGGAACGGTTAGTCGGCAAAGTCGATGAGATGTCGCGGCAACTGGGTTTTAAAGTGGTCTACAAGATAGTAACTAATGGCACCCTTGTCACCGAAAGAGTAATCAGCCTGTTCAAGCCTTACGTCACAAGATTTCAAATCACATTAGACGGTTTAGAGAGCGGCACAGGGAGAAAGTCAAAGCGGGAAGCGATTCTTGCGTCTTTGCGGAGAATAAGCCTCACGAACAACTTCTCTGTAAATCTTAGAATCAACTACGACGCCGAGACAATCAAGAGTGTCAACGTGTTAGCCGACCTTGTTGACTTCTTGCCGCGGGACAGGACAATTGTCACACTACACAAGATTTGGCAAGAGGATGAGGACAAGGTGGCGAAATCTGACATAGAGAACGCCATATCCGTTTTCAACGACAGGGGCTTCGTGGTAGGTTCTCTCACAATATCCCAGACCTCATTCCGTTGCGTGTCCGACCTGTATAGCCAGGCTGTCATAAATTATGACGGCAGTGTTTTCAAATGCACGGCCCGAGATTTTGACAAAGCGCACCGATTAGGCAGACTTACCAAATACGGCATAATAGACTGGGACCAGAACAAGGTGCGAGACTACCTGGGCTTGGACTTCGCCTCGTGCTGCCAAGAGTGCAAACTCATGCCATCATGCCCCGGCATCTGCTCACAGACAATAATGGAAGCGAGAGACGAGGGGCGAGAAATAGAGTGCTCAATACTGAGCAAATTCTCCCCCGAGGAAATAGTCGAAAACACCCTGAAACAAAACTCTTTAAGATATCAATATGAAGAAGCTGAATAAGATAATTATAATAATCATAGCACTGCTGATATGCATTGTGACCACATCGTCGGCGCAAGGAATGATGGACGACTTAAAGTCCATCATGTCCAGAAGCGAGATATATCCAGATGGCACAATATATTTTGAGAAAGACGGCAAGCAATTAGCCATACCGTTCGCAATTGTCAGCGTATATGACAATAACGACCACACGAAACTTGTGTACCACACCATGGCAGACAAGTTCGGGCATTATCAGATAGCCGTCTACGATTACACAAAGCCCTACCATTATGTCATAGAGGCTACAGGCTTTGAGACAGCCGAGTATGACACGGACAAACTCAACACCAAGTGGCCGGACGGCCGCCCATTCTATGGGAATAGCACCATAGACTACAAACTTTCTCTCAAAGAGCCATACAAGGGCAAGCCATACACCATGAAATCCTACAAGGAGAGCGACCTGACGGCCAACGCAGACCCTACTGGTTGGATAGAGTTGGCTTGCACAGCACCGGGAATTGAGAAGGATGGTGAGGACATAGTGACCTCCGACGGAGGGTCTGTGCGCCTTAAGATGAACGATGCGGAGATTCCGGCTGCTTTATATAAGTATCTCGGTCAATTTCCATGTCTAATGGTCAACGAGATAGAGGTTTACACCCTGCCGGCAGGTGGCACATACAGCGCCGTGGTCAACATCGTTGGCTCAATCGGCAAACGCATCACGGAAAACTTCAACAAGTTTGAGGTCTTCAATGGAGAATAAGTCACTCTTAACACGACTCGCAACCATAGTCCTGACCGCGACTCTCCTCTCAACAACAACAGCTGCTCAGGTGACCCTCTCCGGCACAATACGCGACACGGGGGGCAAGCCAGCAGAGTTTATCAATATAGTGCTCGTGTCAACCACAGACACGAGCACTATTGTATGCGGAGGGATAAGCGACATCGAGGGCGGGTATACTCTGCCCCCAGCAAGGCCGGGAAGCTACAAAGTCATCCTCACCGCCATTGGCTATGAGCGGACGGAAAGCCAATTGAGGCTCAGAATGCCCACCACTGGTACTTTCATGAAACGAGACTTCACAGTGAGCAGAGCCGACATAGAGCTTGACGAGGTCCAAAGCGTCGCATCTCGTAAGGCAGACGGGGCTGGCAAGTCATCCTACACATTTCTCCGCTCCGAGATTGCGAAGTCACGCACAGCAGCCGACCTCGTCAGCGGCATAGACGAGCTTCGCATAGACCCGCAGACCGAACGCATAACATTGGCGCAGGCGATGCCGGGCGAACTCAAAATCCTCATCAATGGTGTCTCATCGACAGACGAGGACCTCAAGGCCATCCCTCCAGACAAGGTCGCAAAATGTGAATACTATAGCATTCCCCCGGCTCGATACTCATCAGTCTCGGCCGTTGTCAATGTCATAACAAAAAACTTAGACACAGGGTGGGCTTGTGGGGCTGACGTCACGGGCGCATTAACTACTGGCTTCATCAATGGCACGGCATACGCCCGCTTCTCCACCGGCAACCATCAGGCCGGAGTGGACTACCGCATTGAGCATAGGGACTATGACAGTCGCCATTCCACTGCCGACTACCAGTTCGCGCTCAATGGCGATTTGCGAAACTATGCTTACACATCGGCTGACACTTTTGGATACACAGAGCAGTCGGCTCGGCTTAAATACCTGTTTACGGGTGGGGACAACACAACACTTCAGGTTTTAGCCTCACCAGGCTTCGGCAGGAGACACAGCGATGGCGTTTACGGTCTTGACTACACCATTGGCGATGAAAGGCATGAAGCTGACGGCATAAGCAAAAGCAGCACACGGAAAGTCAGCCCTTCAGCGGACGTGTACTTTTCTACAGGAATCAAAGGTGGGCAAACTCTCGATTTGAACGCTGTCTTGTCTTACTATGACAACGACCAGAGCGCAGAGAACTCGGCCGCGACAGGCAAGACGGAGGTTATATCAGACCATATGCGTCAAAAGACCAAGAAATTCTCAGTGATAGGCGAAGTCGCCTACACCAAAGAGTTCAGCCTGTCTAAATCCTTATCCGCAGGATACCGATGCCAGATAGCGAAATCAAAATCCAGCATCTCCAACCTCCTCTCAAGCGGCGACTGGTACGCCTACCACTCCGACCTGCGCAACCACTATGCCTACGCCGAGTACGCGGCATCATGGCGACACGCCTCGTTGCGGGCATCGGCCGGCATAACCATAGTCAGCGAGAGCAATGACAAAGCGGAGAACGTCTGCACCCTCTTCACGCCTAAGTTGACTGTGGCCATACCGCTCACCAAAGGCCAGAGCCTCCAGTTTGCCTATGCGGCGCAACCCGAAGCCCCGACCATTTCGCAGCTTTCGGATAATGCGGCCGTTGAAATACCAGGTATCATCAGACAGGGCAACCCCGACCTGAGGACAAGCAACACCCACATATGGCAAGCCACCTACAGGTTAAACGCTAAACACATAGACATAGCCGCCACTGCCCTCGCCGCGACGGCAAAAGACCTCATTGTCAAGACGCCGGCAGTGACAGACATAGACGGCACGGAGTACATATCAATCAAAAGCGTCAATGCGGACAGAGAGACAGACGGAGGTGGCGTTTGCAGCATAACGTACAAGCCTATTGACATGCTCAGCATCCAACTGAGCGCCACAGCCATCTATTCGAGGCAAGAAGTCCCTGGCGTTGAGACCTACGGGCGTTGGTACTCACCCTTGACCATGACCGTTAACCTAAAAGGGGATAAATGGGGCGTGACATACAACGGTCGTATAACATCGGACAACCCGTCGGGCGCCTACGTCACGTCCGACGAGCCGCAGAGCCACCTTTCCGCCTACGTCCAAATTCGTAAAGTACGCGTCAAAGCAGGATGCCTTTGGCTCTTCTCCGAAGCCGAATATGACACCCGCACCATGCGCAACGGAATACTCGACTACAATGCGCACACCTCCATTGGCGACAACCGCAACATGTTCACGCTCGGCCTGTCGGTAGACCTGAGCGGGGGAAAGCGCCGTGGAGAGACATCCATCAGGCTGAGCAACAAAGACAACGACTCTGGCGCTTTTTGAACTTCCCACCCAGAATAAAGGATGAGATATAGAGTAACCAGGCAACAGGATGCCATGCAATGCGGAGCGGCGTGCCTCCACACCATACTGCGCATCTATGGCCGCCATGACCTGTCGCTAACCGACGTCAGCAATCTTTGCGAGATGTCACGCGACGGTGTGTCAATATACTCCATCAACAAGGCGGCCAAAGGCTTAGGCTTCGAGACCCTGTGCGGCATCATGCCGCCTTCGACACTCGCGAAGATTCCGCTGCCAGCCATACTCTTCTGGCGAAGATGCCATTTTGTTGTCCTCTTAGGCATTGAGCACGGGAAATATGTCATAGGCGACCCGGCCAGAGGGGTCGTCACGGTCACACCCGACGAACTGCACGACGCATGGCAGACTGAGCTGTCAGAAAACGAGGAATGCGGCATAGCCCTCTTACTTGAGCCGACAGACAACTTCAAGAGGAGCAGCAATTCCGACAAAAACGGGACTCTCGGGATGATGCGATTTCTGTGGGGTTACTTCAGCTCGTTCAAAGGCGACTTTGTGAAAATCAGCATAAGCCTACTGATATGCAGCCTCATCCAATTGGCGTTGCCCATCACGACCCAGCTTGTTGTCGACAAGGGAATAGCGGGACGTGACATCAACCTTGTGTGGCTGCTCATAGCAGGACAGCTCATGCTCACACTGGGGCGCGCGTTGGCGGCATTCAGCCGCGGGCGCGTGCTGTTGAGGGTCGGCATGAGCGTCTACCGCAAAATGGGTGGTGACTTTCTGGACAAACTAACCCGTCTGCCTATGACCTTTTTCGACACGAGACAGACAGGCGACCTCGTCCAGAGGATAGGCGACCTTGCCCGAGCGCAAGATTTCTTCACAGCCCAGGTGCTGCCGGCCATCTTCGCAGTGTTCTCCGTCATAGTGTTCGGCGCAGTCATGTCCTTTTACAGCTGGTGGATATTACTGGTATTCGGTGTCTGCTGCGCAGCCATGGCCTGCTGGTTCGCCATCTTCATTCCACGGAGACGTAGCGCCGACTATGACATTTTTGAGAGCAACGCGGCCAGCGTCAACACCACGTTCCGCTACATAACGTCCGTTCAAGAGATAAAGATCCAGGGTTGCGAGGAGAGGCGCGAATCCGAATGGCACGCGACACAGTCCTCACTGATGAGCGCGAGAGAGCGAAGCCTTAAACTTAATCAGACACAGGAGGCCGGGTCTGTTATCCTGAACGAGACCCGCAATGTCGTCATAACCCTCATATCAGCGATGGCAGTCATTGACGGCGGCATGACCCTCGGCATGATGCTCGCCGCGCAATACATAGCCGGGCAGATGGCCGAGCCCATGGACAGGCTCGCCCGCTTTGCATACTCATTCCAAGATGTCGGGTTGAGCCTTGAGCGCATATGCGGCATCCACCAGATGGATGATGAGGATGCCAAGGGACGTGCATTCCGCAATGCGGAGATGAGCGAAGGGAAAGGGATAAGCATAGAACACCTGTCATTCCGATATGAGGGAGAGCCGTCAAACACACTGGCAGACATCTCAATTGGCATCCCGGCAGGCAAAGTGACAGCCATAGTCGGAGCCTCAGGAGCCGGGAAGACGACACTTTTGAAACTTCTGCTGGGGTATTACAGGCCAACGGAGGGGCGCATAACCATAGGCGGAATGGACATTAACGAGCTCAATCACAAAGAATGGAGGGGCAAGTGCGGCGTGGTGACTCAGGATGGCGTCATCTTCACAGACACCATTGAGCGAAACATAGCCGTGAACGACGACAACCCAGACAAAGAGCGCGTGAGGCAAGCGGCCCGGATGGCCATGATAGCCAGTCACATTGAGAGCCTGTCGGCAGGCTATGACACCATTGTGGGGCAGGATGGGCGGAGTTTGAGCCGCGGGCAGGCGCAACGCCTGCTCTTGGCACGAGTCATATACCGGCAGCCGCGGTACATCATGTTAGACGAGGCCACGAACTCCCTCGATGCGGACAACGAGAGAGAGATAATAGACAATCTGGCAGGCTTCTACCGCGGGCGCACAGTCATACTCATAGCGCACAGGCTTAGCACAGTGCGCGACGCAGACCAGATTATATGCCTCCGCGACGGGCGAGTTGTGGAGACAGGCACCCACGAAAGCCTCGTAGCGGCACACGGGTATTACCACGAGCTGGTGAAAGACCAGCTTGAGCTTGGGGCTTAACCCCCACCCTACTCTCCACTGATTTGGCGTCAGTTGAGACAACTTGTTAACATTTTGCGACTATGGGCGGACGTAAAGAAGATTAAATTTGCGTAAACGAAATTCAAAACACAAACAGAGATGAAAGTTTACGCACTGTTGCTACTCGCCCTCGGACTGACGCCCGCCGCAGCCCAACGCGAGACGACACTCATCAATGACGACTGGTCATTCCACCTCGGCGACGCGGCCTCGATGGAGGCCGACTTCACGCACGGCACCGAGTACTTCACCTACCTCACCAAAGCCGTGGGCCAGAACCAAGGTCCCGCGAACCCGGAATTCAACGACTCCGCATGGCAAAAGGTGACCTTGCCTCACGACTGGGTTGTGGACCTGCCTTTCGCCGCCGAGGCAAGCCACTCGCACGGTTATAAGCAAATAGGGTGGAGATACCCGAAAAACAACGTCGGCTGGTACAGACACCATTTCGCTATTGACAAAGACGACGAGGGGCGCGACATATACGTGCGTTTCGACGGCATCTTCCGCAATGCGGAGGTCTTCTGCAACGGTTTCTATCTGGGCCATGAAGTTAGCGGCTACGCCACACAATATTACAACCTGTCGGAATACCTTAACTATGGCGGCGACAACGTACTCACCGTACGCTGCGACGCATCGACAGAAGAGGGTTGGTATTATGAGGGAGCCGGCATCTACCGCGACGTGTACATTGTCAAGCGAGACAAGGAGTGCCATGTAGACGACGTATTCGCCACATGGGCGGACGGCAAGCTGCGCATTGAGTGCGCAGCCACTGGCGAGGTGGGCAACACGCTTATTGACGCCGCAGGCAAAGTGGTCGCCACCGGCAAAGACGAGATTGACGTGCCAGACGCGCGTCTGTGGAGCGTGAGCGACCCCTATCTCTACACACTCCGCACATCGGTGAGCAAAGGCGGCAAAGAGCGTGACGCGGTGGAGACGAAAATAGGCCTCCGCACATTGGGATGGAGCACAGACAAGGGTTTCACGCTCAATGGCGAGCAGATTGAGCTTGTGGGCGCGGACCTTCACTTGGACCATGCAGGCGTGGGGACAGCCGTACTCAAAGAGCTGTGGTGCTACAAGATAAAGAAACTCAAGGAGATGGGAATGAACGCCATCCGCCTGAGCCACAACCCTGGCACACCCGCCATGCTTGACGCATGCGACTCGCTCGGCATGCTCATAATAGACGAGAACAGGCTCATGGGCACCAACACCGAGCATCTCGACCTGCTCAGGCGCATGATAGTCCGTGACCGCAACCATCCGAGCGTAATCCTCTGGAGCATTGGCAACGAGGAGTGGTGGATAGAGAGCAACGACAAGGGCGAGAAGATTGCCCGCACAATGATAGACTACGCGCGGAAGATTGACGACACGCGCCTCTACACCTATGGCAACTCGGGCGGCTTCGGGCTGACAAAGCAGGTGGACATCCACGGCTACAACTACATAGTCCAAAATGACGTGGACAACCGCCACCGCGAGTATCCGGACTGGGTGGTTATCGGCACCGAGGAGACGAGCGGGTGCGGCACCCGCGGGGTGTATGAGACCGACTCAGTGCGCGGATGGATGAAGAGCATCAACCAGCAAGGCGAGAGCCGCGAGGGGCATGAGAAGAACGTTATCGCAAGGGGATGGAAATTCTACCGCGACAACACATGGGCAGCCGGCATATTCTATTGGACTGGCTTTGACTATCGCGGCGAGCCCAACCCGATGAAGTGGCCCGCGACAGGCTCCCAGTTCGGAATATTAGACTATTGTGGTTTCCCGAAAGACGAGGCCTTCTACCTGAAAGCGGCTTGGACATCCGAGCCTGTTCTCCACATTCTCCCACATTGGAATCTCAAAGGCCGCGAGGGAGAGCAAGTGGAGGTGTGGGCCTACACCAACTTGGACGAAGTCGAGCTGCTGCAAGATGGCAAGAGCCTCGGCCGCCAAAAGGTGGAGAAAGACACCCGCGCCACGTGGCTGACAACCTACAAGCCGGGGAAACTTGAGGCGCGCGGCTTCCGCAACGGGAAGAGAGTGATTACCGAAAAAGTGGAGACGGCGACCGAAGCGCAAACCATTGTCGCAAAGCCAAGCAAAACGACATTAAACGGCACTCAGGACTGCGTGGTGCTGGATGTCACGCTCCTCGACAAGAAAGGGCGATTTGCGGCTGACGCTTGCGACGCGCTCAATGTCACAGTGTCCGGCGACGCTGAAATCCTCGGCTGGGGCAATGGAGACCCGGGCTTCAAGTCCAAAGAGCGCCCTGCGGCAGGAGATGACACAAAGAGTGCCACGGTGGACGCCTTCATGGGTCACGCCCAAATAATCTTGCGCGGAGTGAAAGCGAAGAGCGGCTCTGGAGCCAAGGTTGAGATAAAACTGTCAGACCGCGGCAAGCCTGCCGTCGTTGACATCAGATAGGCCCAAGCCTTGGGGGCCGAATAGACAAAAATAAACCCCGCCCAAATAAGCAGCATTCAAGGCGAATGCGCTTACTTGGACGGGGTTCCTCTATTTGTATTAACCTTTTTCTAACTTGACGCGTCAGTCAAACCAGTGCTGCATCATCATGGTGTCAGCGTTCTTGGTTGTCAGAATCCGCAAAAACTCCTTGACTGACTTCTTGACATACTTGCCTTTAGTGATGTGGAAACAGCCCTCAATGTTATTGCCAGGCACCTCAATGGGCAAGCAAGTCAGACCTGAGGAGACAGTCACCGCCGCGCGGCTGAGGACAGTAGCGAACTGGCTGTTCCTCACAATGTCAATTATGGTGTTAACCTCATTTATCTCAAGACGGATGTCAAAGGTGAAACCCTTGTCCTCCACCATTGAGTCGAACATATTCCGCGCCTGCATGCCCCTTGTCGGCATGGCATACTTGAGATCCTGCATCTGCTGGAGCGTTATGGACCGCTCACCGGACTTGGCCAACGGGTGGTCGCCGGAGATGAAGACGCACAGCTTATTATCAAACAGCACGTGGCTCTCGATGTTGTCAAAGACCTCATGCGGGCGGTAAGACAAAGCGAAGTCGACCTCTTGCCTCTGGAGCATGCCCATCAGCTCGTCCATCGTCTTGAACTTCGCCCTCATGCGGATGTTGGGGTGCTGATTAGTGAAATCGAGCATGGTCTCGCGGAGAATTGTGCCAAAAGAGTGCGTACAGCCTATATTAAGCTCGCCCTCCTCAAGGTTCTGCACATCGGCAATGCGGTCAATGCACTGTTGCGCCTGGAGAAGAGTCTGCTGGGCGTCCGCAAGGAAATACCGTCCCTCCTCAGTCAGCGTGACGCTATGACTGTCACGGACAAGCAGCGCGCAGCGCAGCTCGTCCTCAAGTGAGCGGATTTGCTGCGACAGGGTGCTTTGACTCACAAAGAGCTCCTTGGCAGCCTCAGTGAAGTTGAGGAGCTCACCCACCTTTACAAAATATCTTAGTTGCCTCAGTTCCACTTTAGATCGGAATATGTTAGGGTCAAAGGTAGGTATAATTCGAGACTTGGCATTACTTGCGAACATCGCGAGTCACGTCAAAAGAGTACTTCTTGAAGATAAAAATGGGCACAGTCACGCCAATAACCATCAACATGATGGCGCATAGGGCGGTCAGGCCATTGTATGCGAGCATATAGAGCCAGTGCATGAACTGCTGCTCGTCGGTAGTCTGCAGGCACTTGACAATGGCCTGGACAGTGCGGTAGGCGTACATGCCGGGAATCATAGGCAGGAGGGATGGGAACGAGAACGTCTCGGCAGGGCATCGCACAATGCGCGCGGCAGGGATGGAGAGGAAACCGATGGAGAGCGCGGCAAGGAGGCAGGCCATGCTTATGGGCATTCCACCCAGATTCATCAGGCAATAGCGGATGCTGTGGCCGACTGCCGCAAGCACAGCCACGGCCGGGTAGGCCATGCGGGGCGGGTTGCTGATGCTCATGAAGCCGATGCCCGCGAGCGCGGCGAAAGCACCATCGAGGAATATATCTAATGCTACCATTTTTCTGTTGGAAGGAAAATCAAAATCCGAATAGGCGTGTCACGCTCAGAGAAGGCCTATGCGCATGACAATGAGCCCGAGGATGAAACCAGCCGAGAGACAGACCGTGAGGACCGACGCATTGGTAAGCCTGCTGAGGAAACAGAGGTTATGACCATAGATGAGGTCGGAAATCGAATTGATGAACGGAATGCCCGGGACGAGATAGAGCACGCTGGTGCCGAGAGCGACCTCGGGTGTCGCACCCAGATTGAAAACATAGCAGCCGCAGCCCAACACCGTGGCGCAAAAGGCCGATATGACAAACACCGCCCTCGTGTCCATGCCAAGCCTGAGGAGGCTTATCTTTGCCCAATAGCCGACAGCAGTGGCCAAGAAAACGACAAGCATGGCCCATGCGTCACCGCCAAACAGGTAGCAGAAAGACATGTTGGCGAGACTCGTCAGGAAAAGTACAAACCACACATTGCCGTGCGGCACGCTGACGATAGCGTCAAAAGCCTCGCGCGCCTCGGCGACCGACATGTCATTGTCAATAACCTGCCAGCTCATGCGGCTGAGCGACGTGTTTCGGAGGAAACTGATGGGGCGATGGCGCGAACGCCCCACGACGCTATAAGTATGACGTGTCGTCTGGTCGGTGACCGTCATTATTATGTGGCTGCTGAAAATGGCGATGTCCGCCCATGCTCCATAATGGCCAGCCATGCGCCCGACATTCATCTCGACGCGGGCGGAAGTGGCGCCTACCGCTAAAAGCTCAGCGGCGTAGTCCGAGAGGAAAAGCGCCAGCTCCTTAAGACGCCTGTGAATCTTGTCCACCTGCTCGGCAGTCTCAACGACTGCCTCTTTCTCTTCTTGCTCCATATCTCAGTTCAGGGACTCAGAATAAATTACGCCCTGCGATTGCGGCGCTCCGTGTACTTGGAGAAACCGAAGAGAAACGCAACGCCGAGGACGACGCCAATAATCATGAACGAGTCGAAATTGTCAGCAGGAGCCACTGCCACCGTGGCCGCGATAATAGAGTTGCAGATCATTTTGTCTGGTGTTTTTTTAAACCGGCGCAAAATTATGTCGCTGCAATGCGTGGCAGAAATAATGGTAATAGTTTATTTCGATTGTCGTTATCATGGCCAGCAAAGCCAAAGGACACAGGTGAGCTATGTGAAACGGAACACAGGGAAGGCAAAAAAATATGCGGCGTTAAATTCTCGGATACGCCAATGTATATAATAACACGATTCGCTTACCCATGAAATTTGATGCATATACAATGTTAAAATGCATATAGCGCGGCAACTTAGATAGTTAAAGCCGCCATTAGCCTCTTAATTGCTCCATTCGGACTGAAGTCGCAGTCGAACTGTTTAGCTTTACAAATTGCCATAGCTGTAATAGGCATAAGCAAAGGCAAGATTAAATTTTTCGATTGGCTTCGGGCTAAGCAGCCGACAGACTTAACGCAGCAATCGGTGTTACATATGGGATATCGAATGCCCGATTTCATGAAATATATCAGGCGATGAATGGCAAGAGAGGACAGCGGGAAACCTTATTGCTATGAGAACTCTACTTTCGGATTCGACAGGACGGCTCAATCAGGCGGTGAAATCAACACAGGGAGAGTCGCGACTAAAAAACAGGGGACGCGCCAACATGATAAACAGCCGCCCATATGTACAACGCGGCTGAATTAAGACTCATAAAAACCGACTTACCCCGGCGACCAGACGCTGAAGCGTATGGTTGCCGGGGTAAGCCGTAGCCCGTAGGAGAGTCGAACTCCTCTTTAGAGAATGAAAATCTCTCGTCCTAACCGATAGACGAACGGGCCATGAAAGGGTGCGGGGCGAGGCTCTTCGCCATTAACAGCCCCATTGGGGAGATTGGTTGCGGGCTCAAAGGCCGCGGGACTCAGAATTAAGCCTGAGCGAGCTTGTTGACGTGCTTAGCGAGCTTACTCTTGAGGTTAGCAGCCTTGTTCTTGTGGATGATGTTAACCTTGGCGAGCTTGTCGAGGAGAGAAGATACCTTGGGGAGCATAGCAGCTGCCTCATTCTTGTCGGTAGCAAGACGGAGAGCCTTGACAGCGTTGCGGGTGGTCTTGGCGTAGTAGCGATTGTGCTCGCGACGAGCAGCGATCTGGCGAGTCCTCTTGATTGCAGACTGATGGTTTGCCATTTCTTTTTAGTTGAATATTTGTTTTATATACGTTTTCTTTATTATCAACCGTCATGCGGCCGCCTCTGCCACAGTTTGACAGACAGGCCTGATGCCCAGTTGTTTTTCGTAGCCCGTAGGAGAGTCGAACTCCTCTTTAGAGAATGAAAATCTCTCGTCCTAACCGATAGACGAACGGGCCGCCCTATGCATTTTAGCGGTGCAAAGTTAATGTAATCGTATCGAAAATACAAGCCTTGCCACCTTAAAACCGAAATATATAATCTGTTGCGAGCAGCGTCAGGACTTAGCGAGGAGCTTGTAGGCGGCCGAGATGTGGTCGGAAATATCCATGGATGTCATAGCCTCGGGAGACAGGTTGGCAGCCGCCGCGTCGCCAGCCGCGGCATGGAGCGCAACGCCAAGCACGGCGGCATCGGAAGTCGGATAGCCTTGCGCCAAGAGTCCGAGGATGACACCGGTAAGGACGTCGCCGGAGCCGGCAGTGGCCATTCCGCTGTTGCCGGTGGTGTTGAAAACTCTCCGGCCGTCAGGCAAAGCCGTCATGGTGAAAGCGCCCTTGAGAACGACGGTGCACCTGTTGCGGAGGGCGAAAAGGCACGACGCCTCAATCCTCTCGACCGTCTCGGCATGAGGCTCAGTGAGGCGGTCAAGCTCAACGGGGTGAGGGGTCAGTATGACATTCTCGGGAAGTTCGCCTCCGCCATCAAGGAAAGACCGCAAGGCGAAAAGGCCGTCAGCGTCAATCACAATGGGGACGCGTCCGCCATAGGTCTCAATCACCTTGCGCAAAAGGGACTGGGCCTCGGGCTGGCGGCCAAGTCCGGGGCCAATCCCCACAGCCGCCACCTTGGGCAGGCTCATGCGCTCGTCCCAAGAGATGAAGCCTGCCTCACCCCGGCTGGGTATGTTCATGGCTTCAGGGACAGACGTCTGCAATGGCACATAGCACCGCTCGGCGCTCACTGTGGTAAGCAGTCCGCAGCCAGCCCGCAACGTGGAACGCGAGGCCAGGATGGCAGCCCCGGACATGCCCTCGGAGCCTGCGAAAAGCAGCGCATGGCCCATGACGCCTTTGTGGGCGAAACGGTCGCGTGGGCGAATCATCTTAGCGGCCTCGGCATTGTTGGAATAGAACATGAAAGTCGAGGCCTCCTCCACAGCCTGGGGGGCAAGCTTGATGTCCAAGACGTGCCAACGACCGACATAGCGGGTCAGCTCGGGCAAGAAGAAGGCCATCTTGGGGAACTGGAACGAGAGCGTGTGGGTCGCATGCACAATGGTCCGCGCGTCAGCATCGAGATAGCTCTCCTCATTACCCAGGCCCGAAGGGATGTCCACACTAAGGACGTCGCAATCCAAATCGACTATATACTTGACCACGTCGGCCGAGGGCCCGTCAAGGTCGCGCTTAAGCCCAGTGCCGAAAAGGGCGTCAACCACGATGGCGCCGCTC
This sequence comes from bacterium, assembly GCA_963658925.1. Taxonomy (GTDB): domain Bacteria; phylum Bacteroidota; class Bacteroidia; order Bacteroidales; family Marinilabiliaceae; genus W3P20-009. The sequence goes on along the minus strand of CAVKRQ010000005.1, from coordinate 147,322 downwards.
GGGATCTCTGGCCTTCCCACATTCTCATCGATGACAATCTCGGCGTTTCGCAGCCTCTCCAGACACTCCTCGTTACACTCGCTGCGAAAACCCTTGTGGCCAGTGTAGGTGTGGACGTCGACGACCCACTCCTTGTCAATGAGCAAAGCGGCGAGAGCCAAACCGTCAGCGCCATTATTGCCAGGGCCTGCCAGGACGACGACCCTCCGGCGGGTGTAGTTATCGACAATCCACTCGCAGAGTGCGCGGGCGGCGCGGTCAATCAGCTGGATATAGTCGATGCCCTGCAACTCAGTGGTGCGGCGGTCGATGGCCTTGATGTCGTATATGGGGAAAAACTTCTTCATGGTTTAGTCTCAAGTGATAACGGAGGGAGGAACGGGGGACGCGTGTCCCCCACCCCTTTTTATTGGAACAGCAGACGAAAAGCCTCATGAAGCCTGCCTACACGGCAAATCTCAATGTCGGCAGTTGTCGACGCCATGCGCGTGGACTGGGGTATAATGATGCGAGAGAAGCCGAGTTTGGCGGCCTCGGAGATGCGTTGCTCAATGCGCGGGACGGGCCTCAACTCGCCCGAGAGGCCTATCTCACCCGCCATGCAAGTGCCGCGGCCAATGGCCATATCGGTGCTTGACGAGAGGATGGCGGCGGCGACAGGCAAATCAAGGGCGGTGTCAATCACTTTAATACCGCCTGCGAGATTCAGGAAAACATCTTTCGCGGCAATCTTGAAACCAGCGCGTTTCTCAAGCACTGCGAGCAACATGTTCATGCGGCGCACATCAAAGCCCATGGCGGAGCGTTGTGGCGTTCCATAGGCGGCAGTCGAGACAAGAGCTTGAGTCTCAATAAGGAAAGGGCGCACGCCCTCCATGGCTGCGGCAATGGCGACACCGCTGAGGTCGGCCGCATACTCGCCGAGTAGCATCTCGCTCGGGTTGGAGACCTCGCGAAGGCCGTCACTCATCATCTCGAAAATGCCAATCTCGTTGGTTGAGCCGAAACGGTTCTTGATGGAGCGCAAGATTCGGTAGAGGTGGTTGCGGTCGCCCTCAAACTGGAGGACCACGTCCACCATGTGCTCAAGCACCTTAGGTCCGGCCAGTTGTCCGTCCTTATTGATATGGCCGATGATGATGATTGGCAGATTTCTCGTCTTGGCTACACGCATCAGCACCGCCGTACACTCCTTAATCTGACTGATTGAGCCTGGCAGCGAGTCGGTGCGCTCGGTCTGCATGGTTTGGATGGAATCCACCACCACGATGTCGGGGTTTGTCGAATCAATGTGCTGCGCCAACGTGTCAATGCGCGTATCCGAGACCACCATGCAGTTGTCGGCCGACGCACGGCTTATGCGGTCGGCACGCAGTTTTATCTGCTGGACGCTCTCCTCGCCCGACACATAGAGGACTCGTCGCGGCAGCTGCATGGCCATCTGGAGCACGAGGGTCGACTTGCCAATGCCGGGTTCCCCACCTATGAGGATGAGGGCGCCCGGCACAATCCCGCCGCCCAAGACGCGGTCCAGCTCGGCGTTGGCCGTCGTTGACCTCTGCACATCCTTTTGTTGTACAGACGAGAGCGGCACAGCCCGGACCTCAGTCAGCAGCCCGGCCGAGTCGGCGGAAAGAGCGGCGGAGCCTTTTTTGTCCACCACGATATGCTCCTCCTGGTATGTGTTCCACTCTCCGCACTGAGGGCAGCGGCCAATCCACTTGGGACTCTCGGCGCCGCATTCGGAGCAGACGTAGACGGTCTTCGTTTTAGCAGCCATGAGCGAAAAATTAAAGCTTCTCGCCGAAAGCGAGGTCGCCGGCGTCGCCCAACCCCGGTACTATATACGAGTCCGCATTGAGGACAGGGTCGACACTCGCCACCCAGAGGGTCGCATTGACATCCGACAGGTTCTCCTTGAGATACTCGACACCCGAGCGTGCGCCGATGATGGAGAGTATGTGGATGTGGCGTGGAGTGCCAAACTTCATGAGTTGTCGTATGGTCTGGACCATGCTGAAGCCGGTTGCGAGCATAGGGTCGGCCAAGATGAGGGTTTTACCATCGAGGTTTGGCGTGGCGGCGTAACCGAGGTGGATCTCGATGCCGTGGTTCTCGTTATAGGCGCGGTAGGCCGAGACGAAACAGTTCTCGGCGTCGTCAAAGACATTGAGGACACCAGTATGCATGGGCAGGCCCGCACGGAGGATGGTGCCTACAACCGTTTGCTCAACGGGCATGTTGACAATGGCGGCGCCCAGAGGCGTGGTTACCGTGGTCGGGGCATAGCTCATCTCCTTGCTGACCTCATAGGCCATCATCTCTCCGATGCGCTCAATGTTGCGGCGGAAGCGTAGCCTGTCCTTCTGAATCTTGGTGTCGCGCATTTCCGCCAAGTAACGGTTAATGATGGAGTCAGTCTTGTCAATGATGTAAACGTCCATTTTTGTCAGCTGGTTTTGGGGAGGTTTGTTGATAATATTCAAGCACCTTTTCTCGCCATGGCGAAGCTCAAGCAAGCTTGGCTTCGCTCATTTGGCTTATCGAAAAGGTTAGTTTCTATTGTCAGAGGATGAAAGTGGGCAAGATGATAGCGCAGGATGTCATAATATCTCACCGTTGTCGCTGAAACTGTAATAGCCTGGCGACTGCGCACCGCGCGCCACAATCACGTGATCCATGAACCTCAGTTCGAGAGTGCGCGCCGCCTCGGCGATTCGCCTTGTCAGGTCAATGTCCTGCCGGCTGGGCTTGAGGGAGCCCGACGGGTGGTTGTGTGCCACGAAGAAAGCCACAGCCCCGGCAGTCCCGACAATTATCTGCATCAGCCGCCGCACGTCGACAACTGTGCCAGTGACACCACCGGACGAGACGCACTCTGTGCGGATCACATTGAGTTGACCGTCAACCACAGCCACGTGGAACTCCTCGTGAGCCAGACTGCCAATGATTGACGAGAAGAAATCGTTGCAATCCTCTGACGAGCGCAGCTTACGCCCGCGGATGTCTGAGAATTGCCTGCGGCGGCCCAGCTCCAACGCGGCCGAGAAGGCAATAGCCTTGGCCTCACCAAGCCCTTTGACGGTCATAAGCTCAGCCAGAGTGGCGTCACCAAGGCGGGATATGTTGCAACCGAAACGACGGTAGATGTGCCAAGCCAAGTCTATGACGTTCATGCCGGCCGTGCCCGTGCGCAGCATTATGGCAATGAGGTCGACATCGGTCAGAGCCTTAGGGCCCATGCGCAAGAACTTCTCGCGCGGCATGTCCTCTTGAGCCAAAGCCTCGTGAAGGGTCTTGCCTGAGGAGTCAGAACCCGAGGAGTCATCGCAAGGCATGTCGTCGCCGCCTGCATATACGCTTGCGGCTTTGACTGGTTTTACCTCTTGTTCCCCTGTCACTGCGGACTTGCCTTTCTTGGCGTCATGGCCTCTACTTCCGTCCATATGAATGGCTATGCTTGTTCACAAGAGGAGACCCTGACTGCCATCCGCCGGTTGAGAGGGCGAATGGTGGTCAAGGTCTCTTGTTATCAGAGCTTATGCAATCTCAAATTGGTCATTCGGGCATTGCCGTGTCACTTTGTAATGCCAATACAGCCTTATTACTTGACTTGGCAGCCAGGGCGTACATCGGTAGTCGTCGTCACCACAGACAGGTTGCCGTCGGCATCCTCCGCGCTCAGGATCATGCCTTTGCTCTCAATGCCCTTGAGCTTGCGTGGAGCGAGGTTTGCGACAAAGAGCACCCGTTTGCCGACAAGGTCCTCCGGCTTGTAATACTTGGCGATGCCGGAGACGATGGTGCGGCCACCGAGTCCATCGTCAATCTTGAATTGGAGAAGCTTGTCAGCCTTGGGCACCTTCTGACACTCAGTGACAAGTCCGACTCGGATGTCAAGTTTCTCAAAGGCCGAGAAGTCAATGGTCTCAGCTATTGGAGCGGGCTTCCACTCGTTAGCCTCATTAGCTTGCTTTGTAGCCGCAAGCTTGGCCAACTGAGCCTCGACCACACTGTCGTCAATCTTCTCGAAGAGCAGCTCAGCCTGCCCAATCTGGTGGCCGACGGGGATGAGGTCCATCTCGCCAAGCTTTGCCCAAGGCATCTTCTCAATGCCGAGCTGGCGCACAATCTTGGCGGCCGAGAACGGGAGGAACGGCTCCATGACGATGGAGAGGTTGGCGACGATTTGGAGTCCGATATTGAGGATTGTAGCGACGCGGCCCATGTCGGTCTTCGCCAGTTTCCAAGGCTCTGTGTCGGCGAGGTATTTGTTGCCGATGCGCGCCATGTTCATTGCCTCCTTCTGCGCATCGCGGAAACGGAACACGTTGAGCAGGGACTCGACCTCCTTGCGCTCAGCCTTGAACGCCTCGATCGTCTCTCGGTCAATATCCTGAAGTCCTCCAGCGGCAGGGACCTTGCCCTCGAAATATTTGTGAGTGAGGACTACCACCCTGTTGACGAAGTTGCCGAAGATGGCCACAAGCTCATTGTTGTTTCGGGCCTGGAAATCCTTCCAAGTGAAATCATTGTCCTTGGTCTCTGGGGCATTGGCCGTGAGCACGTAGCGCAAGACATCCTGTTTGCCGGGGAACTCCTCAAGATACTCATGCAGCCAGATGGCCCAGTTGCGCGAGGTGGAGATCTTGTCACCCTCAAGGTTCATGAACTCGTTGGCGGGGACGTTGTCCGGGAGATTATATCCGCCGTGTGCTTTGAGCATGGCGGGGAAGACGATGCAATGGAAGACGATGTTATCCTTGCCTATGAAGTGAATCATGCGGGTCTCGGGGTCCTTCCACCACTTCTCCCAATCATCGGGGCGGAGCTCCTTGGTGTTTGAGATATAGCCGATTGGAGCGTCGAACCAGACGTAGAGGACCTTGCCCTCAGCACCTTCTACGGGGACAGGGATGCCCCAGTCGAGGTCACGGGAGACAGCACGCGGCTGGAGACCCATGTCGAGCCAGCTCTTGCACTGTCCGTAGACGTTGGAGCGCCACTCCTTGTGGTCCTCCAGTATCCATTTGCGAAGCCAGGGCTCATGCTTGTCGAGAGGGAGATACCAGTGTGTGGTCTCCTTGAGGACTGGCTTAGAGCCGCTTATAGTGCTGTGGGGGTTGATAAGGTCGAGAGCCGAGAGGCTTGTTCCGCACTTCTCGCACTGGTCGCCATAGGCACGCTCATTGCCGCAATGGGGGCAAGTGCCCATAATATACCGGTCGGCGAGGAACTGATGCGCCTCCTCGTCATAATACTGCTTTGTGGTCTTTTGAACGAACTCACCCTTGTCATAGAGGGTTCGGAAGAAGTCAGATGCAACCTGCGAGTGAATCTTGCTGGTGGTTCGGCTGTAAATGTCCATGGTGATGCCGAAATCCTCGAACGACTTCTTGATGATGGCATGATAGCGATCCACAACGTCCTGCGGGGTGCAACCTTCTTTGCGAGCCCTGATGGTGATGGGCACTCCATGCTCATCGGATCCGCCAATCATAAGGACGTCCTCGCCCTTTGAGCGGAGGTAGCGGGTATAGATGTCGGCCGGGACATAAACTCCGGCGAGGTGTCCGATGTGGACAGGGCCATTGGCGTAGGGGAGCGCCGTGGTCACGAGCGTCCGCTTATATTTCTTCTCTTCTGCCATGTGTGATTATGTGTGAGCCGAGGGAAATCGTCACCCCGCCCGCGGGCAGAGTGGTGCGACTCAATATTTTTATTCTTCGGGCGCGAATATACTATTTTTCAGCGTTAAATATTGGCGCACCCGTTGTTAATCGCCATCAAGAGCAGACCGCCACGGCTGCGACATTCCAATCGCGGCCGTGGCGGTCTTATTATCTTTGGCTTGTCTGGTTAGACGGTCATGATGTCCTTCTCCTTGACGGCATACATCTCATCAATCTTCTTGATGTGCGCGTCGTGGATTTTCTGGACCTCAGCCTCCTTGTCCTTCTGGACGTCCTCGCCGAGACCGTCCTTCTTGAGCTTCTTGATGTCCTCGATGGCGTCGCGGCGGATGTTGCGCACGGCAATCTTAGACTCCTCGCAAGTTCTTTTAGCCTGCTTGGCGAGGTCGCGGCGGCGCTCCTCAGTCAAGGGCGGGATCATGATGCGGATCACCTCGCCGTTATTGTCGGGGTTGAGGCCGAGGTTGGCAGCCATGATAGCCTTCTCGATATGCGGGATCATAGTCTTGTCCCAAGGCTTGATGGCGATGGTTCTGGGGTCGGGGACGGAGACGTTCGCCACAGAGTTGAGAGGAGAGAGAGAGCCATAGGCCTCAACCTTGACGTCGTCGAGGACTCGCGGGTTAGCTTTGCCGGCCCTGATTTTGCCGAGTTCATAGTCAAGGTGCTCAATGGCTTTGCCCATCTGCTCATTAGCGTCGTCCATGATGAGCTCCAATTCTTCGTCCATGTCTAATTTATGATAATATGTTATTCTGTTGTTTACAAATGATTTATATCATATCTGGCCAAGGAGGAACTCCTTTTGCCGCTCTTGTGGGCGGTAGAAGTAGGCTATGCCGTATTCCTGGCACTTCTCGCGTTTCTCGTCGCTGTCCACAGGGGCCATGCTCTCCTCGACCTCGTTCCAAACCTTGAGGATTACCTCATCGGCCTTGACTCGTATCTCGTCGAGCTTGTCGCGGAACTTCTGCGAAGTTTGCAGAATGTCGCGGTGCTTGTTATAGTTATCCTCGAAGTTATTCAACTTGACCTCGACGAGAGCGATGGATGGGTTGTAAATCCTGCTGCCTGCCCCGACACAGCTCATTCTCATCTTCTCGCCTTCGACCACCTTGTGTCCCCACTCCACCACCTGCTGGTTGCTGGTGAGGTCTGGCACCGCGGCGCCGCAAGCGGTCAGTCCGAGCTTTTCGCGCATCTCGGGCTTAATCTCACCACGGGCTATGCACATGTTGAACACTTGGATGAAATGAGACAGGTACAGCCTTGCGACCTCGACAGTCTCAGTGACCTGCTTGCTGATGGCGATTTGCCTCTCTTTGCACTCAAGATATTGTTGCAGGGCTTGCTCAAACAGGGGGGTGAAAGACGACACCTCAAGCGCTGTCCTCTGCGAGAAGCATAGGTCGGCAGGCGAGTTGGACCTCACCTGCTGAATGGCGGACTTGAGGGCTCTCAGCCTTGCCTGGTCAGTGTTCGGGAGTCGACGATATGGCATATCCGGTCCTTGAGATAAAAGATAGCTGAACTTATTGCCACAGAGGTGGGCAGATGCGCCCAATCTGTCTTGACAGCAAAACGAACGAGTTGGACAAAGATAGCCAATAGATGGTAAATCTCTATAAAAAAGAGATGTTTTTTGCCTGTTGTGCCAGAATTTAATCCATCTCAGCCTTTATCTCAGAGGCGAACCGCCAAATGGCTGAGCCATTCGCCTTTGGACACACAACTGTTATGTCTCCACGCTGCACCACTATGAAATCATCAAGCCCATCGACCACGCACACCTTGCCCGGGTCTACATGGACGAGGCATCCTTTGGAATCCTTCATGAGGGCCGAGCCGCTCACTATGGCATTCTCGCACGTGTCCTTGGCGCTTTGCTCATAAATGGCGTTCCATCCGCCAATGTCACTCCACTGCGCCGAGGTAAGGCAGACAGCCACGTCGCGAGCCTTCTCAAGCACCGCGTAGTCAACCGAGATGGTCTCACATTGCTCATAGACCATTCGGATGGACGTCGCGGTCCAACTCGACACCGGCAGTCCGTCAAGAGCGTCAAAAGGAGTTTGGACCGTCGGCATGAACTTCCGCATGGCTGCTTCAATCGCAGTCTGCCTCCAGACGAAGACGCCCGTGTTCCAACAGAAATCACCACACTCAAAAAAAGTCTGCGCCATCTCCGCGTTGGGCTTCTCCGTGAATGTTCGGACAGAGTGTATAGTCTCAGAGCCACACAGCGCATCGCCCACCTGAATGTAACCATAAGATGTCTCGGGCCGGAAAGCCTTAACTCCTATGGCCGTCAGGTCGTCTGACTCATGCGCATGGGCGACAGCCTCGGACACCGTCTTGGTGAAGGCCTCGGGGTTTACAATAAGATGGTCAGACGGCGTCACAATCATGTTTGCGCCTGGAGCCACCTGCCTCAGATATGCGCCCGCAAAAGATATGGCGGCAGCAGTGTTCCTCTTAAAAGGCTCGCAAAGAATGTGGCTTCGAGGGATGTCAGGCAATTGCTCCTCGACAAAGTGGAGATAGTCAATCAGCGTGACCACCACAATGTGATCTGGATCGCAAATGGAGAGGAACCTGTCATAGGTCAGCTGGAGCATGGTGCGTCCAACACCGACTATGTCAATAAACTGCTTGGGTTTGGAGACCTGGCTTAGAGGCCAGAGCCGTGTGCCAGAGCCGCCTGCGAGAATTACGCAATAAGTGTTGTCGGACATTGGGTCTTTCTTAGATGTGTTTGCTACGCAAAGGTACTAAGAGCTGAACAATTTGGCAAAGGGCTTTCGTTAAACGCCCATTGGGATGAAAGGCATCCGACACATAGCCTATTTGTTGTATACCGGCCTGATTGGCAGTCGCTGAAGCACATCCGTCTTGGCCACGCTCGGTGTCCCGTCAGCATTAACCATCACACACCACGCAGTGGATGAAGTGGAGTATATCTCACCGCCCCAAAGACGGACACCTGTTGAGGAGGCGACAAGCGAGCCATTGGTGTTGTAATATCCTGAGCAGGGGATGAATATATAATTGCCGGAATGCTCACCGACACCGTAGACTCGGTAGCCGGCATAGCCATTGAGATTGGCTGAGACCCATGTCCCCTTGGACGCGAGCTCATACATCTGGTCATAGGTGGGGGACGCCCATCCGTCACCAAGCTCTACATAGACGGGGTCTTTGTCAGTCGCTGAAATATTTACTTTAGCTACCGAGTTTGACGACGCGTCTTTGGCTGTTCTGTCAGTCACCCCGTAATAATAATAATTGCCAGTCTGATAGGCTCGTGAAGCGCCAAGGTTCGCGTCGCCCCATTTAACAGAGAGGCCAAGATCGACTGCCTGACAAGAATATACTTCTGGAGACTTAGTCGTAAAAGTCAACTCCTCACCGTAACCTGAGACAGCGTCATTGTAATAGAAAAAAGCCCGGTACCTGTAAACAGCGCCAGGAACCAAGTTTTTGAGGTAGAGCATTACGAGACCGCCCTTGTCAACCTGGCTCTCTTTGATATAAGCAGTTCGGCAACCATTCTCATATTTGAGCTCCATCGTCGGATTGTCAGAATAGAGAAGCGCTATCTCAGAGGATCCGAGGTATTTCTGCGAGGCGTTGAAACGGAGAGGCACACTTGCTGTTGTCATCTGCACGTTATAGGCAGTTCCCGTTACCGCATAATCAGTGGCGTTCTCATAAATCTTGGTTATTGACGCATCTTTGGTCGCCACAGTATCCTCAATTTCAATAACGCCACCATTGTCAGTACCACCACCATTATTGTCAGATGGCTGCACTGAGTCGCCCGAGCAAGAGTAGAGAGCGGCAAAAGGCAAGAAAAAGAGGGCTGATTTAAATAAGTTATTCATACACTGACACAGATTTACATTGACTAAGCTACAAAAGATTATCGGATTTGCGAACAAAAGAGTCTATGAATTGACAAGAGCAAAATAAAAGGGTCGCACCTGAGAAAGATGCGACCCCATTGATATGAGAGTAATATTCTTAGCAAAGCCGGTGGTTAGTATTCCCACATGTCGTGCTCATGCTTGAAGATGACATTCTCAATTCTCTCCGCCTCAAGGTTCTGGTCGATGCCATTGCCTGAAATCTCTGAGATGACTCGGTTGTTGTAGACGTTAGACTCCCTGTAGATATAGCTGCTGAAGAGCCTCATCTCAAACTTGTCCCTGAAAGACTGCCTCTGAGCGTCATTGTTGTAAGAGTAAGCCTCTTGACGGGCGAGGACGCCTGCTGCCTCAGGATAGTAGACCCAGAAGAGGTCGAGGGGGAACTTCTGTCCGTTGGCCTCATAGAAGCAGACTGGGCAAAGACCAAGTATTTGGCACTTGAGGCAGCTGTACCTGTTATCGAAGTACCAAACCTCCTTAACCTTAATCTGCTTGACCTCGGTGAACATGTCAGCGCCGAGCTCGACGACATAGCTGTAAGTCTGCGTCTCCTCATTGTAGACAGAGTCCATAGACTCGATGCCGTTGCCGTATTTGAGAAGTCGCTCACAAACCTTTGCGGGAGTGGTCACCCTCTCAAACTCATTGTCGGCGCCTGGATCATAGGCATGAATCTCACCATTGATGACAGCGTCATAGAGGACGCGTGCAAGAGGCTTGCGGTCATCGATATCCTGAGTCGGATAGTAGAGATAGAGATTCTGCTTCTGACGGAGATCGATAGTCCTCCAGACAGTCTTTGACCAAAGGACATTGGCCTCACGGACATAGGCTGGCAACAAAGGCTTCTTGCCCTTGATGTGCTGCTTCTTGACGATGCCATCGACAACGGTCACATTGTCGGTCTCGGCGTCAGCCTCAGTCGCCTCAGCACCCTCACTCGCATCCTCATCATCGTATTGTGCGAAGACGGGAGAAGAGAAGATGATAGCCAGAAGCAAAAATAACTTCTTCATAGATTGACTACTTAATACTGAATTAGTTTACAGTAAGCGTTATACCATTGAGGGAACGGATACGGCCGTCTGGTCCCTTAGCCTTGACTGCGTCGATGAAGAGCTTGCTGCCCTTTGGGACACTCTTGATAATATCCTTCGCCTCGCTATTAAGAGCGCCATTGCCACCCTTGACAGTCGCAATATGGAGAGAACCATTACGGACTGTTGAGATGTCAAATGAGACAATCTCGAAAGAGACGTCGAAGAGGAAGTTCTCGAGCTTAGCCTCAATCTTGCCGGTGTTGATGACATTCCTCTGAACCTTGGTTACACCATTCTTGACAGTAGAGAAGCCGACGACAGGGTCAGGCACGTCGAAGACTCGGAACTCCTTAGAGCCGAAGCTCTGAGTCTTACCCTTCTCGTTTGAGGAGACGCTAATCTTGACAGTGTTGGCAGAACCTGGGTTAATCTCACGGGTTGAGCCAGAGCCGGTCATAGTGCCGCCAGAGCAAGAGACAGCGAGAGCTGAGGGAGAGACACCAGCGACAGATACCTCGATAGGGTTCTTAAGACCACGGTACATAGCGTTCATCTTGGTTGCCGAGACGACAAGGCTGGGAGCTCCGACCTCATAGTTGCCAGTGACGTTGTAATCCTTGAGCTCACCAGTCACAGGGTCAGGAATCTGAAGCTTAGCCTCGTAGGTCTTCATGCCGACAGAAGAAGCGGAAGCTGTGTATTTGCCGCGACCACCCTCAGTCGGGAGCTTTTGACCGCCGACATAGACGATTGGCTCCATAGTGTCATCGTAGGCGGCGAGCATGATGTCAGCCTTGTAAGTGCCACCCTGAATGACGTACTGAGACTCAGGAATTACGAGAGGAACGAGAACATTGAACTTGAAGGAAGCTGCATCAATAGACTTGTAAAGGTAATTGATGACATCAGTCTCAACGTTACGGACATTGCTCTGGATGGCGCTCATGAGACCAAGAGTTGCCGCAATAGGGAGGTGCTCAAAGTTCTGGCTCTCCCAAGTGATGCGCTCACCAGACTGGGAGTTATAGCCGTCCTCTGTGTTAATCATCGAGGTGATTGAAGCGTAGAGAGCTGTGTCCTCTGGGATGCCAGAGTCAGGCTTGCAGGCTGCAAGCATAGCCTCACGGTACTCATTGAGAGCCTGCTTCATCTCCTTGGCACGGGCGCCTGCGCTCTCGACCATCATTATCTGCGCAGCCTTGTCCTGATCACTCTTGTTGAGGAGGCCGTCCTCAGGGCTATCCGGGTTAAGGATTTCGCCATCGGCGGTTTGGATAATCAGGTTCTTATATCCTTGGATGAGGTTGACCAAGGAGTCAGACTGAGCCTTGACAGCCATTGCCAAGTCATACTTGGGCTTAACCCTGGTCGGGTTCTGGTCCTTCTTGGACTCAAAATTATAGAAAGACAGTCCGAGCTTACCCTCAGTAGAGCTTTTCTGGTTACGTATGGACTGGTCAACGAGAGTGAACGCGTTGAGAAGGTCACCAGAGACGTTGAGGGCGAGCATGGCGGTCAGCATGAGGTACATCATGCCGATCATTTTCTGTCTTGGGGTTTCCGGACAGTTACCACCACTCATTATTCAGTTGCTTTAAGCGTTATACGAAAGATTTGACCAAGCGTCGCATTTAGCGCGGCGCAGAAGTAAATTTAGCGACGGATAGCGCTAAGCATGTTGCCGTAGATTGAGTTGAGCTCACCGACGGTCTTTGAGAGGCTTGCGATCTGCTGACGATACTCCTTGACACCCTCGACAGAGGCCTGAATCTCGGCTGAGATTGAGTTGAGGCCGTTAGCGACGCTCTTGGTACTCTCAAGCTGGCTGTTAATGCCCTTGAGCTGCTGCTCATAAGCCGCGCTGATGGCAGACATGTTGGTGCCGAGCTTGGATGCGGCGTCAGACTGAGAAGCGAAAGCGGTATTGAACTTAGAGAATGAGTTAGCGAACTTGTCACCCTCCTCGCTCATCTTGGCAGCGAGCTTGTTGCCTGCCTCAGAGACGCTGCTCTGGGCTGCAGAGAACTGGTTGAGAGAGTCAGACGCAGTCTTGACGTTGTTGAGGTAAGACTTGGTGGCTACAGTAGCATCGCTGATGTCAGAGAGCTGTGAAGTTGTAGAAGCGAGTTTCTTGACTCCTTCTGCGAGCTGGTCAACAGTCTTCTCGTCAACCTTGCCTGCAGACATGAGAGCGCTGAGCTCAGAGCCGCCGCCGTTTCCATTGTTGCGACCATGGCGACCAGACTCCTCAGCGGGCTCGAGGCCGGCGAGCTCGGGGTAAACGAGGCTCCAGTCCGGAGTCTCATGAGGTGGCTCGAAAGAAGAAAGCGCGAAGATGATGGCCTCGACACCGAGACCACAGATAAGCATGATGCTTGCGCCGGGGAGGTGAAGAATCTTGAAGAGCGCACCCATGATAGCGACAGCGGCGCCGAAACCGTAGACATAGCCCATGAACTTCTTATAAGCCGGGCTTGTGACGAATTCTGAAAGAGTCATAAGATCTTTATTTAGGTATAGAGTTAACTGGTGTAATTAGATTGATTTACTCACCGACATAGTCGCGGATGCAACGGAAGCCGACGTAAGAGGTGGCAGAATCCTGATATTCATAGCTGCGGGTGCCACACTGCATGTAATAGGCGATATCCTTCCACGAGCCGCCGCGAACAACCTTACGCTTCATGGCGATTGGGTCGTCATCATAAGCGATATACTTGTAGTCGGGGTTCATGGTATGTGTGTAGATGTAAGAACTCTCGTCGAAAGAAGAGCTTGTCCACTCGGCCACGTTTCCGGCCATGTCATAGAGGCCGTACTCGTTCGGGGCGTATGAAGACACAGAGGCTGTACGCATTGAGCCGTCGTCAGTGTAGCGGCCGCGCATAGGCATGAAGTTTGCGACAAAGCAGCCACGGTTGTTGCGAGTGTAGTAGCCGCCCCATGGATAGATGCCGCTCTCGATGCCGCCACGCGCGGCATACTCCCACTCGGCCTCGGTCGGGAGGCGGTAGTTCATAGCCATCGGCTGACCCTCGCTCGCGAGGTAGTCATTGAGGTAGTTGGAGCGCCATACGCAGAAGGCAGAGGCCTGCTTCCAGTTGACACCGACGACAGGGTAGGTGTCGAAGCCAGGGTGCCAGAAATAGGCCGTGGCCCAAGGCTCGTTGAACGAGTAGGTGAAGTCGGCCACCCAAGCGAGCGTATCAGGATAGACAAGCACCTGGTCGCTCATGAGGAAGCCCATACGGCCGACCTCCTCAAGGTTGCGGAGCTCGCCTTGGGCATCGCGAGCGAAGCCCTCGTAGTGGCCGCCGGTGACCTCGCCATTCTCGTCGATGTCGAGCTTATAGCGATTGGCACGCTTAGCGGCCTGCTGAAGGTCGACCCACTCATATTTGTAGACCCAACGACGGTTGTCAAGAATATGCTTCTCGCGGGTGAAACGCTCATCATCCTGGTAATAAAGCTCCTTGAGGTACTCGGCGTTATCCGGATCCTTCCAGTCGAGCTCCTTGTCCCAGTTAAGCGCTGGGCGGCCATCCGTCTCCTCACCATCCTCAGACTCCAAGGCGAAGCCCTCTACGCCGGCATCGGCCAGAAGAGTGCGGGCAATCGAGTCTCGAACCCAATTGACGAACTGGCGATACTCCGAGTTGGTGATCTCAGTCTCATCCATCCAGAAAGCGCTAACGGAGACCGTCTTGGTAAGTGCGTTTGTCAACGAGGCCACATCCTGCTCATTCTGGCCCATGTTGAAGCTGCCTTGCGGAACGAAGACCATTCCGTAGGGGTCAGGCTCATAGAACTGCGCTCCGCGCTCAACGCCGACAAGCTCGCCGTTGTTAGTTCCACTACAGCCCGTGATAAGCATCGCGGCCGCGGCATAAAACGCTACGTTTCTCATCATAGAAAAAATCAGTGTGTATATCCTGTGTTAGGTTACAGTATTCTAACGCTTTTATATCTTTTGTCAGGCTTCTCACGGCTCAGGTCGAGCGAGTATCTTACGACGACCTCGTGCGAGCCGGTGTTGTACCTTTTTAGTTTGGAGAGGCTCAAGTCGTAGGAGTAGGATATGTCCAATCCGTTTCTGAGTCTCACTCCCGTGGCGAAGATCATGGCGTCTTGAAGACGCGCTCCCGCGCCGAACCAGAAGACCTGGTTGAAATTGGCGTTGAGCATCATTTCCAGCTGCCATGCCGCGAAGTCAGTTTGCAGGGCGACGCGGGGCTCGATGGACTTGACCTTGACGTCTCGTCCGAAGAGGTGTCCAGCCCCAAGATTCATAACGGGCCTGACCTTGAGCCTTGTCCCATTCTTAAGCTCAATCTCGGGGGCTGAAAGATGGACCACCGAGAGGCTGAGAAAAGACGCGGGCGACTGGTAGAATGCGCCAACGCCGGCATCGAAGGCCGAGCGGCTGTCGTCAGCACCGGTCAGCGCCTCGTCAGACTCCTGATGGTAGCCGTCAGGGAGAGAGGAAGGTGACGTGTAGAGGTCGGAGGCGTCGAACTTGACGTTATAGACGCCAAATCTGGCTCCGAGCCCGAGCATTCCCTTGTCGAGGTAGATGTGGTAGGAGTAGGCGGCGTTGAGAGTCAGCGTGGTTGCCGCTCCTACCTTATCTTGCATCACCATGGCACCCACGCCATGAAAGTTCTTGAGAAACTTGACCTCGGCATCGGCAGCGATGAGGAACTGCGAGGGAGCGTCATCGAAGCCGACCCATTGCTGTCGGAAAGCAGCCGTGGCGTCGAGAGCACCGGACCTGCCGGCGGCACCCGGGTTAACCACGGTTGGCATGAGGAACACCCCCGAGAACTGGGGTTCGCTCTGCGCCATTAAATTCTCTCCTAACAAAGCGCAAATTAAGACAAAAATCGCCGATAAAACACGTTTTGCAGTAAAAAACCTTAGCCTTGCGCCGAAACTTTTTTGCCCATCTATTTGAGGCTCAAAAGGTTCGACACTTCGCAGGGACTCATATTTTAAGTCCTTCCGACTTAACCGGCTATGGCAGAAGTCCATTGTCATATGTTTGTAGAGAACGCACTTCTGCGGGTTTTATTGCAGTCATTGCTACGATTTTTTCCTTTTGGTTGTTGCGTTTGCAGCAGTTGTTTTGGTGGTTGTTTTTTTAGTTGTCTGTTTTTCAGCTGTTTGCGTAGCTGATATTTTTGCCTTAGAGGCAGCGGACTTGCGCTTGGCGGGGTCTGCGCCCTGCTCCTCAGCCAGTCTCAGGCAGTCTGCAAGCGACAATTGGGTGGCGTCTGTACCCTTAGGGATCTTGACATTAGCTTTCCCGTAGGCGATGTAGGGGCCCCAGCGTCCATTGAGAATCTGAACATCCGGGTTCTCATCAAACTTCTTAATCAGCTTGTTCTGATCGGCCTCGCGCTTGTCTTGAATGCGTGTTATGGCGGTCTCGAGAGTTATGGAGTACGGGTCATCCTCTTTCTTGAGAGAGACGAACTTGCCATCGTGGCGGACATAAGGGCCAAAGCGGCCAGTGCCAATGACGACATCCTTATCCTCAAACGTCCCGAGGTTTCGCGGGAGCTCGAAAAGTTTGAGAGCCTCCTGAAGCGTTATCGTCTCAAGGTGCTGATCTTTACGGAGGGAGGCGAAACGGGGCTTTGGTCCGTCCTCGACGGTCTCGCCAATCTGCGCCATGGGGCCGAATCTTCCGATGCGGACATAGACCTTCTCGCCTGTCTTGGGGTCCACTCCGAGCTCACGCTCGCCGGAGCTGCGCTGCGCATGCTCAAGCGTGTCGTCAATCTTGTCGTGGAAAGGCTTATAGAAGTCGCTAATGACAGATTGCCACTTGAGCTTTCCGAGCGCTATCTCATCAAACTGGGTCTCGACATTCGCGGTGAAGTCGTAGCTCATGACCTCGGCGAAATGCTCCATAAGGAAATCGGTGACCACCATGGCAATGTCGGTAGGGAAGAGCTTATTCTTCTCTGCGCCGGCATTCTCGATAGCCTGCGAGCGGACAACCTGGCCATCGATGAGGTCGAGAGTCCGGAACACGCGTTGCACACCCTCTCGGCTGTCACGGACCACGTAGCCTCGGTTCATGATTGTAGATATTGTCGGCGCGTAGGTTGACGGGCGTCCGATGCCCATCTCCTCGAGTTTCTTGACGAGCGCCGCCTCATTGTAGCGCGGCGGGCGTTGGCTCCATCGCTCGCGGCTGGCAAGGGCGCAGAGCGAGAGAGTGTCTCCCGAGGCGACGCCCGGCAGCTGAGACTCGGCCTCGTCCTGCTGGTCGTCAGAGTCGGTGCCCTCGAGATAGAGCTTCATGAAGCCGTCGAACTTTATGACATTGGCAGAAGCCGCGAAATGAGACTTGGGGTCGGGGGTGTTGATGGTAATGGTGGTCCGCTCAATCTGGGCGTCGGCCATCTGTGATGCCACCGTTCGCATCCAGATGAGGTGATAGAGTCGGACCTGCCTGTTGCCGTCGTCATCGCGGGTCCCGCTAAGCGGCTGGATGTTCGGGACTGAGACATCGGTGGGTCGGATGGCCTCGTGGGCCTCCTGGGCACCCTTGGTGTTTGTCTTGAACTGGCGACGCTGGTAGTACTGCTGTCCCATGGTCCCGACGATGGCCTTGCACGACGCCTCGAGGGCGGTGTCTGACAGGTTGACGGAGTCGGTACGCATGTAGGTGATGAGACCGGCCTCATATAACTCCTGGGCTATGCGCATGGTGTTCTGCGGCGAGAACCCGAGTTTGCGGCTCGCCTCCTGCTGGAGGGTGGAAGTGGTGAAAGGCGGGGCGGGCTGTCGCGTCAGTTGCTTGCTCTCAACGTTTGAGACGCTGAACTTGGCGCCGGCGCACAGTTGGAGGAACTCCTCGGCCTTGTCTATGTTTTCAAAACGGTTGTTAAGGTCGGCCTTGAAAGTGTACTTGCGGCCGTCGCGGTCGAGCCCGAAAGTGGCGGAGACGGCGAAACCGCTCTTTGCGTTGAACGCCATTATCTCCCTCTCACGATCAACGAGGATGCGGACAGCCACAGATTGCACACGGCCGGCGGAGAGCTCATTTTTGACCTTGCGCCAGAGCACAGACGACAGGTCGAAGCCGACAAGGCGGTCGAGGACACGGCGGGCCTGCTGAGCGTCCACAAGATCCATGTTTATGTGCCTTGGGGTCTGAATGGCCTTGAGAATGGCAGGCTTTGTAATCTCGTGGAAGACAATTCGCTTGGTTGTCTCCACATCAAGCCCAAGGACAACCGCCAAATGCCACGAGATGGCCTCTCCCTCGCGGTCCTCATCGGATGCGAGCCAGACAGTCTGGGCGTTCTTTGCCAACTTGGTCAGCTCGGCCACCGTCTCCTGCTTCTCGTCGGGGATGACATAGACTGGCAAAAAGCCATGCTGGACGTCCACGCCCGAGTTGTTCTTCTTGAGGTCGCGGATGTGCCCCTGGCTGGAGCGTACGACATAGTCGCCGCCAAGAAACTTCTCGATAGTCTTGGCTTTGGTTGGGGACTCGACGATGACGAGCTGATAATTTTTCTTGTTGGCCATAGGCGGATGGATGAATGGCTTGAAACAGGAAAGAGGCGGGATGCGCACCGGTTATGACGATGCGCATCCGCCCCTCTTTATGTTTTTGAGAGCGTGATGATGAATAGGTTTGTCACGCTATATGGTCGGGCTGTTAATCTTCAGAAGGAGTCTGCTGCTCTGCCGCCGGAGTCTCAGCCGGAGCCTCGGCAGGCTGCTGGTCGTCAGCCGACTGGGCGTCGAAAGAGGGAGCGGGCTGAGCCGCGTTGCCAGCCTTGTTCTCGAGAATCTGATCGAGTCCGCTCTCGGAGTGAGCCACTCCAGAAGGGAACACAGCCACTGCTGCGAGCGAGAAGACGAGGAGGAGGCAAGCGAGAGTCCAAGTTGCCTTCTCAACGAAGTCGGTAGACTTGCGAACACCCATAATCTGCGTCTGGCTTGCGAAGCTCTGGTTGAGACCGCCACCTTTTGACCTTTGAACGAGGACGATGAGAATCATGAAGACGCTGACGAAGAGCATCAGCCAAACAACGACATTGAACATATTATCGTGAAGTTATGTTTTTAATGTATTAGCTTTTCGATTTCAGTAATTCGGGTCGCAAAGTAACTACTTTTTTCGGGATTTTTCAAGGAAAGCTTCTTAAATATGTTAATTGCGCGCTCGTACTGTTTCTGTTTCAGGTAGATAGAGGCGAGAGTCTCTGTCAGCACACCATCATTTTCGCTGGTGCTGCGCTCTTCGATCTTCTTTGCCTCGGACTGTGAGATGGGTTTAGAGGCTGAAGGCGTAATGCGCTCGACAGGCTCGGAGAGGAAACGGTCGATGAGGTTGTTCTGCTTGGCGTGTCGGTCTTGCATAGCCTCCTCGTCCTTAATAGTCTGCCGCTCGGAGACATAGTCGAGCCAATCGGCGAAAGTGTACCGCTCGGCGGGTCGGCGTATGTGGTCGTCGAAGTCGGTGAGGGTATAAGTGTCGGCGGGTGAGGCAGGTTTCTCAAACTCAAGCTCGTCAGAGACGCCGGGGAAATAGTCAGCCGTGACAGGTTGCACGGGGGTGAACACCTCGGCCTTAACCTGAGGGTGCACCTCATGAGGCTCGGGGGCGGCGGGTGGCAGAGGATTGTCGGCGGCTTCAATATCTGCGGGTTGAGGATTGGGCTGTCGCTCTTGCGCACCATCATTCTCGGATGAGAGTGCGGCTTCTTGCGCCGGCTCAGGCTTAATTTTAGCGGTCGGCGCAGCTTTGCGTCTGTCTCCGTCCCTGCCGTTGATAAGCCAATAGAGGGCGCCGCGGTCCCACACGTGGACAGAGGCTTTTTTCAGCTCGGAGGAGAAATGGGCGCTGCCAGTCGTATTAAGGCCCTTGGCGAGGAGCATCCAGCCCGCATGGAAATACGGGAACTGCCTCACCGTGGCCGCGAGCGCGTCCACAGTGTCAGGCGCCATGGCGTCGGGGTTCTCGACGGCGCTATAAAATGTTTCCCGTGTCAAGAAAAGTCAGGTGAGTAGGTTGACAAGTGGATGCGCAATGGGCGAGGCCTACCAGTCGGCAAAAGCCTTGTTGAAAATATTCTCGGTCAGCTCCTCGACAATGAGCGTGCAGAGATCCGACTCAACGTCGGCCAGATTACTTTCAGAGTCGTAGTCCTGATAGGCCGAGAAAGTTTGCTCCCAGTCTTTTTGGGGGTCCTTGGAGTTGCGGCATCTTATCTTGACCGTGACAGTGAGTCGGGTCTGCGCGGACACGGCGTCCGCCTTGAGGTCCATGGGCTTTGTGGAGTAGGCCGTTATGTCGCCAGAGAAGTCGACATCGCCGTTCTCATTCACCAGACCCAAGCGGCTCTCATTCTGAATGCGGTCCTTGAGTCCCTCGGTGAGGGTTGACGAGAGGTCCGGGTTGACGAGTGGCGCCCTGTTGTTAATGTACTGGACGGAGAACGTGTTGAGGTTCTCCGGGATGGAGGCGCCGCTCATGGTTATGGAGATGGTGCAGGCCGGGAGCGCCAGAGCCAGCATGAGGGCGAGAGCCATGACGAGTCGGCTCAGGGCTCCGTGTTTCTTACAAATTGTCAAGGCCATAGTCATGAATCTTACGATAGAGCGTGCGCTCAGAAATTTGAAGCTCGGCGGCAGTCTTTCGCCTGTTGCCCTTGAACTTGATGAGGGTTCGGCGGATGAGCTCCTTCTCATTGTCAGCTATAGAGAGGGGCTGCATCTCGACAGCCTCGTGGACATCCTGGCAATCGGAGGCACGGACGGGCGTTATGTCCACTACCTGCCCCTTGAGCGCCCCTGTGGATATGTGGTCTACACGCGACGACTGCGGGGCATCAGGCTTGTCAGCATGCACACCTGGTTGCGATGTCGGAGAGGGGAGCTGCTGGTCGCCCTCGGAATAGAGCCTGCGCACCAACTGGAGGTTCTCCTTGCTGAGCGAGGAAGCCCCACCCTCATTATTAATCAGCGTGAGAACCAGTTTCTTGAGGTCGTTTACATCGTTCCTCATGTCAAAGAGAACCTTATAGAGAATCTCGCGGTCGGAGTTGAACGACTGCTCGTGCGCGCCATCCACCTGAGGCAGAAACCTTTGCCTGTCGGCAGGCTGGGTGTGCGGGATGAAGCGCGCCACGGTCTCGGCCGTCACGTTGCGGTCGGGGGCGAGGACGGTCAGCTGCTCGGCCATGTTCTTGAGCTGACGGACGTTGCCCGGCCAGTCATAAGACATCAGAGCCCTCTGGGCCTCGTCAGTAAGACGGACAGGCGGAATGTGATTCCTGTCGGCGAAATCGGAGGTGAACTTATGAAAAAGCTCAGGGATGTCCGCCGCCCTCCGCCTCAGAGGCGGGATGCGGATGAGGACACCATTGAGGCGGTAGAAGAGGTCCTCGCGAAACCTGCCATTGCCAATGGCCTTCTCGAGGTCAACGTTAGTCGCCGCCACAATGCGCACATCGGTCTTCTTGACAACGGATGAGCCAACGCGCATGTACTCTCCCTTCTCAAGGACGCGGAGGAGTTTCGCCTGCGTGGCCAAAGGCAGCTCACCAATCTCATCGAGAAAAATGGTGCCTCCGTTGGCCTCCTCGAAATAGCCCTTCCGCTCGTTGAGCGCGCCCGTGAAAGCGCCTTTCTCGTGGCCAAAGAGCTCCGAGTCCATTGTGCCCTCGGGGATTGCGCCACAGTTGACAGCCACATAGGGCTTATGCTTACGCGCGCTGAAAGCGTGGATTATCTGCGGAAAGACCTCCTTGCCCGCACCGCTCTCGCCAATGATGAGGACAGAGAGTTGTATGGGGGCCACTTGGGCGGCAGTATCTATGGCCCTGAGAAGCTCGGGGTCGTTGCCTATGATTCCGAAACGCGCCTTGATTTCCGAGGTGTCAACCATCAGACGAAAATAGTTAGCAGTTGAGACATTACGCAGGCGGAGGCCATGCGCCCCGCGCGCCACGCCCGCCGACTACGAATAAAAGCACCGGGCGGACTATAGCAAACGCCAAAAGTAGTTATTTTTGCGGAAAGATAAAAAAATCAAAAAGAGAGACGAGATGGAGAAGCAAGACATAATAGGCCTCATCCCCGCCCGCTACGCGTCAACGCGTTTCCCGGGCAAGCCATTGGCGGACATCGGTGGCAAGCCGATGATCAGGCGCGTCTATGAGCAGGTGCGCAAAACCCTGCCCAACGTCGCTGTGGCGACCGACGACAGCCGCATTGCCGAGGCGGTGACAGCATTCGGCGGCCGCGTGGTCATGACATCGGCGTCGCACAGAAGCGGGACGGACCGATGCGCCGAGGCCGTGAGCAAAGTGGAGGCTGAGGACGGCAGGAGCTACAAGGTAGTCGTCAACATCCAGGGCGACGAGCCATTCATCAAGCCCGAGCAGGTGGCACTGCTCACCAGCGCCTTTGACGACCCGAGCGTTGACATTGCCACCCTCGTCAAGATGGCGGACAGCGAGGAGGACCTGTTCAACCCCAACAAGCCCAAGGTTGTGATAAGCGCGCAGGGCGACGCCCTCTACTTCAGCCGCCAGCCCATCCCATACCTGCGCGGTGTGGCAGAGCATGATTGGCTCAAGAGCCACAAGTATTGGAACCATATAGGCCTCTACGCATATCGCACTGAAGTACTCCACAAGCTGACCAAGTTGGCGGCAGGCGACCTGGAGAAGTGCGAGAGCTTGGAGCAGCTCCGCTGGCTTGAGAACGGTTACCGAGTCCGCGTGCTGCCCACAAAACTTGAGAGCCTCAGCATTGACACCCCCGAGGATTTGGAGGAGTTGAAAAGAAGGGGGCTGATTTAAGAAAAGACAGACACTTCGTCAATCGCATAATATGGCGGCGGCTCAAGATTGAGTCGCCGCTTTTTGTGTCCGAAGCATTTTCAAATATGAAGGAAGTAATCGCAGCCTTCGCGGTTAGCCAAATAATCAAAGTCAAATTTGCTTGAGCTTAGTCATTGCGAGAAAAGGCGCATGAGCAAGACCTACGTTTGAGGCCAGCTTTGAGTTCCGCTATTGAGCACTGTAAGTCAAGGGAGGGGGGGGGGAAGTAGCGACATGTCGAATAACGCTGACTCCTCACAACAAAAAAGGCCTC
Source organism: bacterium (assembly GCA_963658925.1). Taxonomy (GTDB): domain Bacteria; phylum Bacteroidota; class Bacteroidia; order Bacteroidales; family Marinilabiliaceae; genus W3P20-009. Next base: position 124,528 of record CAVKRQ010000005.1, on the reverse strand, counting down.
AGGAAAACCTGAAGCCTTTGAGAAACTTGAATGTTGCCCCACCAGGATTCGAACCCAGACTAAAAGAACCAGAATCTTCTGTACTACCTTTATACTATAGGGCAAAATTGTTGATCCACGGGGGTTCGAACCTCGACTAAGAGAACCAAAATCTCCTGTACTACCATTATACTATGGATCAATCCAGCAAACGTTCAGTCTTGGCGTCTTCCGCCGAAGAGAGAATTAAGATAGTTGCCCCACCAGGATTCGAACCCAGACTAAAAGAACCAGAATCTTCTGTACTACCTTTATACTATAGGGCAAAATTGTTGATCCACGGGGGTTCGAACCTCGACTAAGAGAACCAAAATCTCCTGTACTACCATTATACTATGGATCAATCCAGCAAACGTTCAGTCTTGGCGTCTTCCGCCGAAGAGAGAATTAAGATAGTTGCCCCACCAGGATTCGAACCCAGACTAAAAGAACCAGAATCTTCTGTACTACCTTTATACTATAGGGCAATGTCTGCAAGATGTATCGCACGGGAGTGCGGCCCTTCCATCGGAATAATCTCCCTCGGAATTGCGACACAAAATTAGAGGTTTATTTTTTCACTTGCAAGAGTAATGCGTTATTTTTTGAATAAAGCATATTCTCACAAATCTCACGGCAAACCGCCGAGCTGTCTTACAACCTCTGTATCAGCGTGCCAAGGCCGTCCTTGACCTCCAACCTCGCATGCCCCCCGATGATTACCGGATAGTTTTCCTCTGGCGCATGACCGGACGGATAGCCGATGAAGACAGGGAAATGATAGTCAGCCACGGCATCAGCAATTATTTGGAAAGCGTCTGAGCCAAAAGGCGTGGCGCCATCGCGCATGCCAGTCATTTGCCCGACCACGAGCCCAGAGAGGCGCGAGAGGAAGCCGGAGAAACGGAGAGCGCGCATCATGCGGTCAATGTGGTAGCGATATTCCGAGAGATCCTCGATGAAAAGGATGGAGCCGTCGGGCGATGGGAGCAGGGGCGTTGAGGCTAACGAGTAGACAATGGACAAGTTTCCGCCAATTACACGCCCCTCGGCCACGCCGTCGCGGCTGCCCGCCATGGCAGGGCGCGACAAGGCGAAGGCGAAGCCGTCACCGCGGAGAATGGACAAAGTTGCCTGTACGTCAGGGGAATCCACCCCATGCGTTGCGATGTGCTTGAGCATTGGCCCGAGAACCCCACACTTGCCGAGTGCGGCAGAGGCTGAGTGAAGCGCAGTGATGTCACTGAACCCCACAACCATCTTGTCTGTTTGCGAGAACACGCTACGCCATCCGCCATAGGGTTCAAGAGCCTCAAGCGTGCGCATGGCTCCATATCCGCCTCGCGTGCACCAGACAGCATCATAGCGCGGGTCGGAGAGAGCGAGGTGAAGATCCGCAGCCCTCATGGCATCGGGGGCGGAGAAGACACTTTGACTGAAGCCGACGACATGAGGCATGAGGTCGACAGTGAACCCGGCAGAGCGCAGGGCCTCCACGCCATCGTGGAGATATTCGCCGGATATGTGGCCAGATGGCGCAACAACGGCAATGTGGCCGCCTTGCGGCAGAAGACGTTGAGACATTGGGAGGGTGGGAAGCTTTATTTCGCCGTGCGGCGGGAAATGTCAGGATATGAGCAGGGAGCCGTCGGCATTGTCGTTGACCACGCAACCAGGCATTATCCGCTCGATGGCGTGAGAAAGGGAAGTCACGGTGAGTGGAGCCACCACTACGGCCGCAGCCCCGGCCTCGATGAGGGACGCGTCGGAAATCCCGCTGTCGGGAGTGTTGACTACCAGAGTAAGGAACTTGTCGCCAAAGGCTTTGATGTTAGAGATGAAATGCGCGACCACATCGGGGCATTCGCGCACGTCGATAATGGAGAGTTTGGGGCGGTTATCCATCCAAATCCTGGAGAACGCCTCTCTGTCAGAGCCGAACACATTGCAGACTGGCATAAGGAGTGAGACAGCCAAAGTGAGATCCTGACTATGAGGGAGGATGACCACGTTGGCATGGGCAGACGAAGCGTGGGAATCCGCGGCAGAAGACTGGTTCTCGGCTGCAAAGAGCGGCAGCGACAGCCAGAAATGCGACCCTTTGCCGACGACAGACTCCACGCCTATGTCGCCACCCATTTGGCGAGCCAAGCCGCGGCAGACTGGCAAACCAAGCCCTGCACCGGTTCCGAAGGGATTGAGCTTGACAAAGACATCGAAAATGGAGGACAGTTTGTCATCCGGGATGCCGCATCCCGTGTCGGACACATGGAATATGATGTTCGCGCCATCGGACTGAGCCCAGACCATGACACAGCCGCTATCAGTGAAGGCGAAGGCATTTGCGACCAGCTTGCTGAGTATCTGGCCAGTCGCCACAGCGTCAAGAGACACAGAGAGCCCCTTCATGCGCGGGTCATGAGAAGCCACAAACTGCACGCCGTCATGTTGCAGGCCGTCCATGCGGTCGTGGATGTTAGAGATGACCTGGTCGACCTCGACACGGCAGCGCACATAGCGTCGCGAGTTCGATTGGATTTGCGAGATCTCCATTATGCCGTCCACCAGATTGAGCAACTGTGTGTTGTTTGTCCTGACAATGCCGGCATAGCGGGCCAGGTCGTCATCCGTGTGATACTGCGCTATGAGCTCGGAGAAGCCCACGATGGCGTTAAGCGGCGTGCGCAACTCGTGGCTGACATTGTTGAAGAAGCGAGTCCGTAGGCTCTCCACCTGCTCACTCTTGCGAAGCGCCCGGACAAGGGCGGACTCACGCTCACGCCTCTCTGTCACATCCGCCGAGATGGCTGTGACGGCCTCCACCACGTCCGAATACATGAAGTGGAAGCTGATTATTCGCTTAGAGCCGTCGGGGTGGCGTACTCGCGCGTCCTGCTTGAAAGACCTTATGACACCCGCATATATTTGGGCGAGGCTGGTATTTATAGCAGCGAGGTCGGCAGGGTCCATATTCTCACAGAAGAGCGCATTTGCCGGTATGCCAGCCGACTCATCTTGCGCAAGATTGACATACCACTGGGAGGAGGCTATGCCGCCAGAGCCGAACTGGCAGACACCGACTTTGGAGAACCGCCCTATCTCGGCAAAGAAGTCGTTAATCTGCTTCATGCGCCGACTTTGCACCAGCAGCATGGACGAGTCTGTCATGACGAACAAGTAACCCGTCACACGCCCATGAGAATAGAGCTTGCTGGAACGCAGGTTGATTTCAACCTTGTCCCTTCGGTGCGTCCGGAAGAAGCCCGATTTAGAGATGGCGCTGAAATCATAAAGCATATTGAAGTTGCAATCATCCCTTGTCCGGATGAGCATCTTCTGCTCCTCAGTGAAAACAGGGCAGTCGAATACATTGGTCTTTTTGACATCCTCCTTTGACCTCAGGCCGAGAATGTCCACACAACGGTCATTGATGTAGAGTTGCCTGCCCTCGGTGTCGCAGAAGGCGATGATGGCTGGGATTTTGTTATAGATTTCCTGAGTTCGCTCACGCTCCCTTTGTCTCGTCAGCTCGGCTTCCACCTCCTTATCCACGTCTCTCGCGAGGCCAACAATGACACTGGGGCGGCCATCATGAGCCATGGTAACCGCACGGACGGAGACGTCGAACCACCTCATGCAAGAAGAAGAGAGCGGCCTTGCGCGCATACGGATTGAGAAACTGGACTTTCGTCCCGCCTCGACATCGGCATAGTCACTGTTGAACTTCTCGCGGTCAGAGCGATGGACATATATTTCATATGGCGCTTCGACCAGCGCCCCGTCTGCAGCCAGGATTAACCTCTTATGGTTCTTTACATCCCACTGCCATGTGTAAAAACCGCCGGCCTCGCAAGCCATCTGGGTGAGGACGAGCTGATTGAGCGTCCTGTCATAGGCAGCGCCTTGCGCCAATAGCACAGTGAGAGAATCAGACAAGAGCTGCAGGCGTTGCCTCTCCTCTCCGCTCCATTCCCTGGGGCGCGATGAGATGCAGGAGACGAAGCCCCAATTCTTGTCGGTGTCAATTGAACGGACAACCGAGATGGCGCAGCCCTTCCATCCGGAGTCTTCGAACGCCTTCACGTCGCGCTCTGACACGCTTCGGAAATCTTCGAGAGAATCAAATATTTGGACTCCAATTTTACGCATGACGACATCCATCACAGGCGACTTGCCTTGGAAGCCCACACGGAACACATCGAGACGTTGCGCTGTCATTATCTGCCCTACGACAGCCACGCACAGATATTCGTCTCCCACACATTTCCACACAGACACCATAATTCCCGGCGGGAGATGACTGCGGAAAGCCTTGAGCATATCGGCAATGAGGTCATATACCGATGACTGGGCGAGACTTGTTTGACTTTTGAAAAGTTCACATGCTCTCCCGTCAAAGATGGACATGGGCGAATCCATCAAACGCGAAGAGGGCTCGATTACGTTTTGTGAAGCCTCATCCAAAGTTGCGGAGCCCATGGAGTGACGGACGCCTTCGGAATCAAAATATTGAGACAGCTTGACAAAGCGGAGTTTATACTCGCGCCCGCCGACATTATACGTGCACCTCCAAACCTCCTCACCAGCGGCAGCCGTCCTGAATACGGAGTCAATCATGTCCATATTACAGAAACGCGAAAGGGCCTTAGCGTCGAATTTGTTCACACCAAGACCCAGAAAGTCTCGAAAGTTATCGCTTACCTCAAACTCACGACGTTGCGAGGCGTCCCATAAAAAGACACCGCTCTGAATTAAACGCTCGTATATTGGATTCTGTCCGTACATGGAGGAGGAAGCACAGACGCCGGGAGATGGTAACCAAGATAAGGAAACACACTAAAATCTCGCAGCGTCTTTTATTTATACGTAAAGATCTCCTCGTTTGTTTCATGATTGAAGCTACAATGTTTTGACAAAATCGGCAATTGTGGCAGCCATATCATCATTGCCAGTCGCACGGAGAGCCTCAATGAGTTCGAGCGTGAAAGGGGTGGCATCGTCCACAATGGAGCGCGACGTCAATGGCGCATATGGACTTAGAGACTGTGACTGACGCAGCTGGGCCAGGCAACGATCCGCCGCAGCCGCCAACACATCGCGGGCCAAGAAAGTGTCACCGCACTCATGCAGGATTTTTGCGGTCGTGAGCAAGTCAGAATCGAGGGCACCCGATGCGGCAGGGAGCCAAGACAACGAGCTATGCAGAGCCAAGAGGGCGGACGCCGGGTCATCGCGACCAAGCGCCTCCTGCGCCACGACAGCGCACATGTGGCGGATACGCAACCGAGACAGCTGCGCCACCTCGTCGGCCGAAGGCGAGAAAGACGACACGTCTGGCAAACGGATAGCGCCGTGGAATAACTTCCAACGATCAGCAGGCGTGAACACGGAGGTGTCAGGCACAAGATACGCCACCGGGCCGGCATCCCACAGATACGGGTCAAGACCAAGGTCACGGGTCGGCACGACATCGGGCATGAGGCAAATCCTCCGAGACGTGTTCTCGGCCGCCATCTCAAGCAAGAGGAGGTCCGACGGGTCGAGCGACTCCTTGTTGACACGGATTACGACTGCCGTGTCCGCCAAAGGCAGCGATATGACGTTAGACCGCAAATAGAGGCTGCTGCCCAGCTCTGTGTCAGCCGCCGTCGATATGTCTGAGAGCGAGGCCGTGTCCGCCATATTGGGCAAGAGCCAAGTGGACTGCAGTCGGCCTTTTATGGCCAAGTCGGCGTGCCGCATGCTGAGGGGGGCGTCACCTCTGCCGGCCCGAACAAGGCTTTGGCAATGCCAGAAAGATGACAAAAGACTGTAGTTGACAATGCGCACATCGCGCCGATAGCCGAGGACCTGCTGGGCGTACCACATGGGGTAGGTGTCATTATCGCCACCGACCACCAAGACCGCGTCGGGTGGGCAGAGATCCAGGACACTCTTCGCCATGTCGTCCACAAGCGTGTCACCCGACCTGTCATGAGACGCGAAACCAGACGCGCACATGAGTGTAGGGATGCCAATAGCCGCAGCGACAGAGAGTTTTGTCTGCCACCAAAGATTAAGCAAGGGACTACGGGACTTTTCCACATGAAGCCAGAGGCGCCACATTGATAAAGCGACAAGGAGAGCCAAAGCGGCGTAGAGGGGGAGGAAGATATAGTCGCGCTCACGCGGCTCATAGGGCGGCATGTTGACATAAAAAGCCAGCCCAGGCCCCGTGATAGCTACCCACAGAAGAATGAGCAGCGAAAGGCGCAACCTCGCCTTGCTGACAACGAGAAAAATCCCGACAAGAGCCAGAATGAGAGGGATGCCGAAAAGAGCGTATCGGCCGTCGGCATGACAACCGCCATCCTCCACATGGAGCCTCGCCTCATCGAGCGCGTCAATGCCAGTTATAAAGTTGCCCGAGAGGTAGCCGCCATCGCCTATCTCACTGTTCTGGCGGCCACAGAAATTCCACATCACATAGCGGGCCATCATGTGGCCCAACTGGTAAGAGACAAAGAAGCTGAGGTTTTCCGCAAAAGACGGGATCGAGTCCGGCCAACCATCGGGGTTCGCCCAAGAGCGATAGGCGAACAGAGCCTCGGGTGAGTTGGACGTCATACGCGGGAAGACAGACTTCTCGCTGTCAGGGTAGGAGTAATCAACAGGGACAGACTCAGGGATGTAAAGATGCGAGGTCTGGTCATACGCCATGCGATCATCATAAGAGAAGCCGCTCGGGTGAGAGGCGTATGTGGGTCCAAAGAGAAGAGGGCGCGAGCCGTACTGACGACGGGCCATATAATCCGAAAGGCGCTGAGCGTCTGAAGGACAACTGATGGCGAGAGCCGCGCCTTGGGAACGCAGGAGGGGCTCGGCATAAGGGAGGAAGCCGAGGGAGACGAGGAAGCAGGCTGTGGCGACACGCCCCAGACGGCTCCTGCGCCAAAATGCGGCAACGACAAGCAGAGCCACAGGCACAAGAGCGGCGGCGACGCCCCACCCCACCCCGACAGGCAAACCCATCGAGTTGACGCACAGCACATCGGTGAGCAAAGCGAAATCGAAGAAATGGCCCGATGCCAACCACACAAGGATAACGACGCCAAGGCAGCCGGCAAGAGCGGCCACGGCCATGGCGCAACGGCCAAGACGCTCGCAAGCCACAGCCGCCGCCAAAGGCAACGTCAGCCAACCGAGCCAATGGACACCAGCCGTCATGCCCACGACAAGACACAACAGATAGACAAGACGCCACGAGCCTGTGCGGCGGAAACGCAAGGCGAGCCACAGAGAGGTGAAACCGAGCAGACAGGCAGCGCCATAGACCTCAGTCTCGACAGCCACAGCCCACACACTGTCGGCAAAAGCCCAAGTGAGCCCAGCGGCTGTCTGCACCACAAACAGCGAGGTACGGGAGGATGGACTGCCGCCCTCACCCCACCACAAGGCGACTTCGCGCGCCACGAGAGAAAGCACCGCCGCAGCGGCAGCGCAAGAGAGGGCGGACATAAGCGAGCATGCCATCGCCTCTGCTCCATGCGGAGCGAGCATGACAGCCATCCGCAAAATGAGCCAATAGAGTGGCGCCCCGGGCGGATGCCCCACATCAAGCCCGGCGGCGCAACAGACAAACTCGCCGGCATCCCACAGCGAGGAGGCCGGGCCGACAGTCAAGAAATAAAAAAAGAAAGCCAGGCAGAAGACGTGAAGTCCGCCTTCTGCCCAGCCCTTAAGCAACTGAGGCAAACGCCTGAGTGGCACCGCCATCTAAATAAGTTTATTCGTCAAAGTGTCAGGGAAAATGACCTTGGGGCGGAAAGACTGCGCCTCCTCCATTGTCATCTGGGCGTAGGAGATGATGATGACGACATCGCCGACAGCCACCTTGCGGGCCGCCGCGCCATTGAGGCAGATGACGCCCGAACCCCTCTCGCCGGGGATGGCGTAGGTCTCGAGCCTCTCACCATTATTATTGTTCACCACCTGCACCTTCTCGTTGTGGAGGATACCGGCGGCATCCATCAGATCCTCGTCGATGGTAATGCTCCCGACGTAGTTGAGGTCGCTCTGCGTGACCGAGACGTCATGGATTTTGGATTTCATCAGTGTGACGAACATGTCGATGAGGCTATATTTATTGTTAGTAGTTGTGACTTAGAGGATTCTTACTTGAGCGAGATGTTGTCAATGAGGCGCACATTGCCGGCCTGAACCGTGATGCAGCCATGAGGCGCGTCGCTCTCCGCCCACGACTTGATGGGCTGGAGTGTCAGCGCGTCAACAATCTCATAATACTCGACAACGAGGAGCGGGTTCTTGTTGATCTCGGCCACAGTCCACTCAATAAGCTCGGCCGGGGTTTTGGAGGCCTTGAGGGCCAACGACGCGGCGAGAACCTCGTGGATGTGGGGAGCGGCAGCCCTGTGCTCGGGGGTGAGCAGAGCGTTACGGCTGCTCACAGCCAGCCCATCGGTCTCACGGACGATGGGGCACTCGACAATCTCGAGTTTGAAGTCGCAGAGGCTGACCATCTGCTTGATGACGGCAATCTGCTGAAAATCCTTCTCTCCAAAATAGGCCTTGTCGGGCGACACGTAGGCGAAAAGCTTAGAGACAATCTGGCACACGCCATTGAAGTGACCGGGGCGGTGAGCGCCCTCCATGACCTCTGCCACAGGGCCAAGGTCGAAGACACGCGTGTCAGGCTGGGGGTAGACCTCCTCGGCAGTCGGGGCGAATACAACATCGGCCTCCGTGTTGGCGTCGAGGAGCGCCACATCGGCATTGAGAGTGCGAGGATAAGTGCGCAAATCCTCAGGGTTGTTGAACTGCGTGGGGTTGACGAAGACAGAGACCACGGTGAAACCATTGTCGGCGCAAGATCTTTTGACGAGCGATAGGTGTCCGACATGGAGAGCGCCCATTGTGGGGACTAAACCGACGGTCTTGCCTGCCTTGCGGGCATCTGCAACACGGGCTTTGAGGTCCGCGACTGTGCTGATGACTTCCATTATATACTTTGCTGTATGTTTGTACTTTAATAGTGAGGTGAGCCATTCTCATGGCATCATCCATTTTAATCGGGCGCAAAGTTAGTACTCAAATGCGGATTGTCAACTGGAAATAGCAATTTTTAAGTCATAAGAGAACAGAAAACGGCGAGCATATAGAAAACAAAACCGGCACATCGGGAAGATGTGTCGGTTTTTATTGTGTCAACTGAGTCGTAAAACCTCAGCCTACTGGAGGACGAAGTTGACAGGCACAGTGTAGGATACTCGAACAGCCTTGTTTTTCTGCTTGCCCGGAGTCCACTTAGGCATGGACTTGACGACGCGGACAGCCTCCCTGTCGAGTTTCGGGTCGAAAGGACGAGCTACCCCTACGTGAGAGACTGAGCCGTCCGCTTCAATGACAAACTGGACGAAAATGCGGCCTTGAATGCCGTTCTGCTGAGCCTCAACAGGATATTGGACAGTCTGTGCAAGATATTGGCGGAGCCCCGCGTCTCCGCCGGGGAACTGAGGCATTTGGTCCACTGTCTTGTATATGGTGTCACTCTGCGCCTCAAGACCGCAATCCCCCATGGGAGAGATGGCAGTCTCGGCCACAGGCGCAGACTGCAAAAGGGAGAAAGTATGGCTTTCGGAAGCTGAAGCCGCCTCCGCATGCGAAGTACAGGAAAGAGCTATACAGACGGCGACCGACAGGCCGAACTTGGCACCGTGAGACAAAACAAGGTTAAAATAATTCATTGACATTCACTTGATTTTTAGAGCTATTGGGTAACAGGGCGAGTCAGACAAGGTCTACATTGCAAGACTTGCCGAAGCCGCCTGTTTGAAAATTAGCTAAAAAGTCTGCTCTTGTCAATTGGCCTCAAGACTTTTTAGCTGAAGAAAACGGAAACCGCGCAGGTGACACACATAAAGGTCTTAGGCATGGCAGAATGAGGCATGGCGGTAAAACACAAAAGTCCGGCGCATCGTGGGATGCACCGGACTTGATATTTTCCTTTTTCTGGTCCTAATGCCTCGTCCTACTGGAGGACGAAGTTAATAGGCACAGTGTAGGATACTCGGACAGCCTTGCCGCGCTGCTTGCCAGGAGACCATTTAGGCATGGACTTGACGACGCGGACAGCCTCCTTGTCGAGGTTCGGGTCGAAAGGACGAGCGACCTCTACGTTAGAGACGGAGCCATCGGGCATGATGACGAACTTGACGAAGACGCGGCCCTGGATGCCATTCTCCTGCGCGATGACAGGATACTTGACAGACTGAGCCAGATATTTGCGGAGAGCCTCGTCGCCACCAGGGAAGACAGGCATCTGCTCAACGATGAGGAATACCTCCTGCTCAGCAGGCTCCTCCTCCTCGACGACCTCAGCCTCAATCTCGCGGATCTCGACCTCGGTGTTCTCATCCATCTCAGAGTTGAAGTCGAAATCCTCAGCTACCTCGGTGTTATCGTCAACAATATTGAGGGACTCGGCTACTGGTGGTGGTGGTGGTGGTGGTGGTGGCGGTTTAACTTGATCCTGCGAAGTGACAGGGATCATCTCCTCCTCAACCACCTCTTGCTGCTGCACCTCAAGGTTCTGGACCGATACGTCCTCCGAGGTCCACTCGAAAGCAGCAAAGGTCAAGCCGAGAGCGACAGCCAGGCCGATCTCGGTGAAGAGAATCCTCTTGTTCTCCAAGTCAGCCTTAGGTGTTTTTTTGGCTTCCATAAGTTGTTTAACTTTACGTAAACTACAAGCAATGCGACAATTAAGGCGCAAACCACCGCGGAATGCGCCGAAATCGAGTGCTAATATAGACAATAATTCCCAACCGCCATCCACCGCCACTTGTTTTTTTTCTATTTTGTCACACAATGTGACATCTCAGCCCGAAATCGTCACTATTTTTGCGGATAGTGTTAACGTCATGTCCAATGACTCAGCACAATGTTAACCACAAAAAACAATCAGCAAGAAGATGAGTAGAAGACTCATGACAGTTTTGGCAGCGGGCGTCACCGCGGCCACGCTCGTATGCTGCGCCACCCAGCGCAGACACGTGGACATCTTCATGGTTGGCGACTCAACCATGGCCAACAAGCCACTCGCCAAGGGCAACCAGGAGCGCGGATGGGGGCAAACCCTGCCCTTGTGCTTCGACAGCACCGTGACCGTGCACAACCATGCGGTCAACGGCCGATCGACAAAGAGCTTCATAGACCAGGGTCGCTGGGCAGAGGTGCTCGACTCGCTCAAGCCGGGCGACTACGTCGTAATACAGTTTGGCCACAACGACGAGAAAGCTGACACCGCGCGCCACACCGAGCCGTGGGGTGACTACCTCGGCAACCTCCGCCGCTTTGCCTCTGAGGCTAAAGCCAAGGGCGCGACACCTATTATATGCAACTCAATCGTCCGCCGCAACTTTGCCACAGTGGCCGACGCCGTGGCGCAGGACGACAAGTCCGGCCAAGCCGAGATGCTTGAGGCCGAGGGCGACTCACTCATTGAGACCCACGGGGAGTATCTGCCCGCCGCACGCAAAGCAGCCGAGGAGGAGGGCGTCGTCTTCATCGACATGAACAGCCTGACCCGCGACCTGGTACAATCATATGGCCCGACGCGCAGCCGCGAGTTATACCTGTGGGCTGAGCCTGGCACCGTCGAGGCATATCCGGACGGAAAGAAAGACAACACGCACCTGAACGTCACAGGCGCGACAATCGTTGCCAAGATGGCGGCCGAGGCCATGAGCGAACAGTTGCCGGAATTGAAGGATAGACTGGCTGCGGAAAAGTAGATTTTCGACATTCAGAAATGCCGGAAGAGACTCTCGGCAATCATCATCAAACAGGGCTTCGCACATCCGTGCGGAGCCCTGTTTTTTAACAAAAAGGGAGCGTCTGAAACATTTTCTTAATCCCACACAAGGAGATGCGAACCGGTTTCTCGCCACAGAATTTAAAATTTCACCCCAAAAACCGCTATTCATGCCACTCGCAGCCACCCCACATAACAATATGCTTGACATGGGCGAGGTCTTGATATTTCTTTGCCTTCGGGTCACGGGAAAAAGCCGCGGCCGACAACCAAACACAAGATGTCAAACAAGGCAAAAATAGGAGGCGGGATTGGCGACGCGGCACATCAGGTCGTGTTGCGAACAGTTCATGCGACCATCCAGCAGGGAGTCATTGAGATTGACGCCGAGCGTTGCAAGGGATGCGAGCTGTGCGTCTACGAGTGTCCCGCCCACACACTGCGTCTGAGCGACGAAGTGAACATGCGCGGATTCCGCCACTCCGAGCAAATCGACCCCGAGAGGTGCATAGGCTGCGCCAGCTGCGCTCTCATATGCCCGGACGGCTGCATAACAGTCTACCGCCACTCCGTCATACCCAAGTCGCTCAGGGAGGAGCTTCAGAAACAATGAGTGAAGACGTAAGACTGATGAAGGGCAACGAGGCCCTTGCCATTTCCGCCATTCGATACGGAGCCGACGCATATTTCGGCTACCCCATAACCCCGCAGAGCGAAATACTCGAGACGCTGATGGCCGAGCGGCCGTGGGCGTCGACTGGCATGACCGTGATGCAGGTGGAGAGCGAGATCGGCGCCATACATATGGTCTATGGAGCGGCGGCCTCAGGACGCAGGGCCATGACATCGTCATCAGGCCCAGGCATAAGCCTCATGCAAGGCGGCATATCATATCTGTGCGGGGCCAACCTGCCGTGCTTAGTGGTCAACGTCATGCGCGGCGGTCCGGGCCTTGGCACCATACAGCCCAGCCAGGCGGACTATCACCAGGCAGTGCGCGGCGGCGGACATGGGGACTACAGAGTCTTCACCCTCGCCCCGGCCAGCGTCCAGGAGATGGCCGACTTCGTGTCAATAGCCTTTGATTGGGCATTTGAATATCGCAACCCGGCCATGATTTTGGCCGACGGCACCATCGGCCAGATGATGGAGAAAGTGGTGCTGCCGGAGCCTCGCCCGCGACTTACGGCGAAAGAGGTCGAGGAGCGTTACCCTTGGGCGGTCAACGGGACCATGAGGCACAGGATGGAGAAGAACAGGGTGACAAGCCTTGAGTTGGATCCGGCACTCATGGAGATTAAGAACCAGGCCCGCGAGGACAGGTACGCCCGGGCAGAGCGCGAATGCGTGAGATTTGAGGAGATAAACACAGCCGACGCGGACATAGTCCTCGTGGCCTTCGGCTCGTCAGCCCGCGTCTGCACCAAGGCCGTGGAGATTGCCCGCGCCGAGGGCATAAAGATGGGCCTGCTGCGACCTATTACGCTGTGGCCGTTCCCCAAAGAGGCCATTGCCAAAGCGGCGGAGAGCGCCAAGGCCATGCTCGTGGTAGAGCTCAACGCCGGCCAGATGATTGACGACGTGCGGATCGCGGTGAACGGCCGCATCCCCGTAGAGCACTTTGGCAGGCTCGGCAGCGGCGTAATCCTGACCCCGACAGAGATTGTGGACGCGGCAAAGAGACTGTCGCTCAACAGATAAAGGACTTTTCGCATAAGGGATGGCCACCGCAGGCAAAACGCGTGAGGCAGCCACCCTATGGATTGAGAACAAAGCGATATGGACGTAAACAGCCTGAAAACAGACGGCAACATAGTATACCGCCGCCCGCGGATGATGACCGAGGCAAACATGCATTACTGCCCCGGCTGCTCACACGCCACCATACACAAGGTGGTGGCCGACGTTCTGGGCGACATGGGAATGGACGACAAGGTGATTGGCGTCAGCCCCGTGGGATGCTCCGTGTTCATATATAACTACATAGACATTGACTGGGTGGAGGCCGCCCATGGGCGCGCCCCGGCTGTCGCCACAAGCGTTAGCCGCATGAACCCCGACAAGATGGTCTTCACCTATCAGGGTGACGGCGAATTGGCGGCCATCGGCACGACAGAGGTCATCCACGCCTGCAACCGCGGCGAGAACATAACCATCATCTTCATCAACAACGCGGTCTATGGAATGACAGGCGGCCAGATGGCCCCCACCACCCCGCTCGGGATGAAGACAGTGACCTGCCCCGACGGCCGCACGGTCGAGCTCAACGGATATCCTCTGCCCATAACCGAGCTTCTTTGCAAGACGGAGGGCACCTGCTTCGTGAGCCGCGAATGCGTCACAAGCTACAAGAGCGTCATTCACGCCAAGAAAGCCCTGCGACGCGCCTTTGAGAACACCATAGCCAAGCGCGGAACGAGCGTAATCGAGTTCATGGGCACATGCTGCTCGGGTTGGAAAATGACCCCGCACGACGCCAACGCTTGGCTCGACGAGCGGATGAAGAGCATGAAGATGGGCACACTCAAGTCCACAGACAAACACATTGAGGCCCACCCCTATGTGGCACCCGAGCAGGAGAACATTGGCGATCGCGCCCTCAGGTTCTGAGCGACAGGCGTCATCAAGCCCCAACTAATCAAATAACACTACAAAAACTCCCCACATCATGACAAACGAAATCCTGATAGCCGGCTTCGGTGGACAAGGCGTCCTATCGATGGGCAAGACATTGGCATACGGCGGAGTGCTCCGCGGCAAAGAGGTCACGTGGCTGCCAAGCTATGGCCCCGAGCAGCGCGGTGGCACGAGCAACGTCACAGTGGTCATCTCCGACGAGCGCATCAGCTCGCCCATTGTGGACACGTATGACGTGGTGATAGCCCTCAACCAGCAGAGCCTCACCAAGTTTGAGAGCAGAGTCAAGCCAGGCGGCATATTGATATATGACAGCTACGGCATCCACGAGCAGCCGACCCGCACAGACATCCGCACATATAGTGTGGACGCCACACGCACGGCCAACGCCAACGGGCTGCAGAAGATGACCGGCATCATGGTGCTGGGCGCACTCTTGAGCATCAACCCGATCTTGGACAACGCGGCCATCATGGAGAGCCTGCGCAAGACTCTGCCCGAGCGCTACCACAAACTGCTGCCTGCCAACCAGAAAGCCCTCACGATGGGCGAGAGCATGGCTGTCAGCGAGAACCATTGCGGAACAGCTACAGCGGCATAGGCCCAGCCTGCCTCAGTAAAAGACATAAAAGAAAAAATCGCACTATAGAGAAGAACCAATCACAGGAGAAAAAAGAGATTTTGAGAACTTTCCCCCGCCTATCTTACCCCCTCCGGGTGCTTGCTTGGAGACAGAGATGGCGGGGGGATTTTTTTTGAACGCTAAGCATGACGCGGCGGCACGCACTGGCATGCACACAGAAAAAGCCGCCCCACCGGCAAGACCGACAGGCCTTGCGGTGGGGCGGTTTACGAAAAGATATGGACGACGCTTAGATTAGAATCCGGCTTTGAGAGTCACGCCGAAAGTGCTTGGCGCGCCAGGGACGAAAGTGGGGAAGCCGATTTGGCGGCCACTGTTACCGGCATCGACAAGATAATGCTCGTTGAGGACATTCTTGCCATAGACACTCGCCTCGAAGCGCACCTTGGAAGGCTTGAACTGCCAGCCCGCCACAAAATTGACAAGGCCGTAGCCGTCTTGCGAGAGTTCAGCCTCATTTGAGTCCTCAAAGTAGACCTTGCTCTTATAGGCGTAGCTGGGGCGGAGGAAGATGCCCATCTTGTTTCGGAGCGGGAACATGACATCGGCTCCGACCAAGAACGAGTGCTCGGGCGTAAGGCGGAAGCGGTTGCCGGCATACTCCTGAGGCTGCCCGTTGCCATCATTGTCATTAAACTTGCCATCGATGTAGGCATAGTTGCCGAAGAGGACGAGACTGCGGATGGGGGACCACTTGAGACCAGCCTCAAGGCCGAAGCTGTGAGCCTTGCCGGCGTCGTCAGCCACATAGATGCGGGCCGCGGATGTGGAGCTCTCGGAGAGGCGGGTGGTCTGGAAATGGCTCCAGTCATAATAGTAGGCGCTGAAGTCGTAGGCCAAATGACCCTTAGCCACTATGCCCTTGACGCCAGCCTCGTAGCTTACAATAATTTCAGGGCGGAGGCGGCTGATGTCATCGGCGCTATTGTTGAAAGCTATGACACCAGGTCGGCGGCCATGCGAGACAGAAGCGTAGGCGTTATTGCGCCCGAAGACATATTGCAGGGCGGCGCGACCCACCCATGACCAGTAATCGTCAGAAGCCGAGACACGGTCAGAGGGCTGATACATGATGGCGCCGAAGACTGGGTCCGGCACCGTGGGGCTCTCATATTCGGTCTTCTGGTGCTCATAGGTCCCACGGAGGCCGGCAGAGAGAGAAAGTCCGCCTACAATATTGAAAGTGGCGTCGGCGAAGACCTCGGCTGCCTGATTGACGCCATAGTTGGTGGAAGACTCAGAGTAGGACGAGTTGAGCGGGAGTGCGCTCATGGCCTTGAGAGTAGAGACAAGCGCAGTGCCGCTCTCGCCGAGCATTGCGGCAATGTTGTCAAGGCTGACACCAAGAGTTTGAGTGAGGGCAGAGTTGATGTCGCCATAGAAATCGGGCGTGGTGGTGACAGGCACTGTCGGATCATAAGACTCGGGGAACCACTTGTCCATCAGGCTGCTCATGAGGGCGGTCAGGGCAGGCTTATAAGCCTCCATGGACGAGGGGAGCATGTTGGGCAGCATGGCCGCGTATTGCTCAAACTGTGGTTTGGCCTGAGCCGCGAAGCCCTGATAGGCGTAGGCGGGGTAGAGATACTGCATATTGGTGGTAATGCCCACCTCCTGACTTGAGTTCTCATAGAAATAGCTGGTGCCGAAGAATCCGTTGAGCCTCTCATTGGCGTCGAAATTGAAACGGAACTCCTGACTGAACTGACGTCCCTTGGCATACTCGGCGCAGTCGAGCAGAGGAAGGTATGTGCCATCGGCATCAAACTCCTCATCGGCCTTGAAGGCGCGGAAGCCAGTGATGCTGGACATCTTGAGGGCGTCGGTCAGCGTGGCGTCAACAAGCAGAGTCGCGCCACCGAGATCGCGCTTGATGCCAAGCTCGGAACCTCTGTTGAGAGCCGCAGCCGTCCAAAAGTTAGTGTCGCCACCCTCAGGGGCTATGCGGTTGCTCTTGAACGAAGTGCCGGGGTAGTCATCATGCTGATAGTCAAGCACGAGGTCCACGACGCAATTATCACCGGCGAAGAAGCGCGTAGAGTTGCGAAGAGCGATGGCCATCTTGCCGTTGAGAGAGCCGCCCAGCTTGTTGTCCACATAGCCGTCGTGCCTGTCAAACGAGAAGGCGAAACGGTTAGACAGCTTGCCGCTGACAATAGGGGTGTTGAGATAGCCAGTCGCTCCGACTTGGCCATGAGTTCCGAAATTGACACTCAGCTCAGCCCCGAACTTGTCTGTTGGGCGATGGCGCACAAAATGGATTGCGCCGATCTCGGCTCCACGGCCGAAAAGCGTGCCCTGCGGGCCCTTGACCACCTCCACGCGCTCAAGGTCAAACAGCTCGACGACCGAGGCTCGGCTGCGCGAGATAGAGACCTCGTCTTGAAACACCGAGATGCGCGGCTGCGAATAGGACGCTCCGTCGTCTGACGTCACGCCGCGGATGACATAGCCGGGGTTGTTAGGGCTCTGGATTTGCACCTGCAGGCCCGGGATGAAATCGGCCATGTCGTCAACCTGCTTCACGCCGAGCAAAGCCACATCCTTTCCGGCCAAGGCGTTGACCGCCACCGGCACAGAGATGGAAGTCTGCTGACGCTTCTGCGTCGTGACCATCACCTCGCCCAGGACCTCAGAGTCCTCATCGAGAGCCACATCGACACTTGACCCCGCGGGCCTCTCGGCATCCGAGAAACCGACGCACGAGAAAACCAGAGTCGCCTTGGCGGGGACGGCGGGCATGACAAACCTGCCATCGGCATCGGTCGAGACACCCGTAGTAGTGCCTTTCACCACCACAGCCACGCCGGGCAGAGGCTCACCAGTCGAGCTGACCACTCGGCCAGCCACACGGATGTCTTGCGCCCAGATGATGGCGGGCAGCATCATTGCCGCGGCAAGAGAAACAAATCGCTGATAATGCAAACGCATAAAGAGTTATAAATAAGGTGTTGAGAGATTACAATTGTTGCTTAGCGGGCGAGCGCCCTACTTGGTCCAGAGGCGGACAGAGAGGTGGTCGTCATCAGTGCCGTCGTCAGTCAGCATAGCCTCGGCCGCCTTGCGGAAAATGATGCTCATCTTGAGCGAGGCGAACTTACGTATCTCCTTGGCGATAAAGGCGATGCGCGCCTTGTCATCGTCAGTGAGTTTCTCGTTGCCAGAGTAGTTGGCAGCCATGTCCTTGGCAAGCTCATTGGTCACCTCAGAGAGGAGAGGCTCAGGGAGCGACTTGCCCAACATGTCGTGGATCACAGAGGCGAGTCCGCGCAGGCGCGCCTCCTCGGCGTGCGCCTTCAGCTCGGGGTCGTCATCAATGAGGTTGAAAGAGCGGATGTCCGCGCATCCGTCATTAATGGATACAATGCGGTAGGGGCAAGGAGCCGTGACGGCGGAGCCGGTCTCAACATCATAGAGGGCGGCGGTAGCCTCGTCGGGGCACTCAATGGCGTCGCCAGAGACAGAGAGCGACTCCATCTCAATCTTGCCACCGAAAGAGACAATATCCTGAGTATGCGAATGGCCGGTGAAGACAATATGGATGCCGCGCTTCTGCAACTCACGGGCATAGCCCTTCCAGCCGTCAACGGTATAGCCGGGGATCATCTCGTCCTGATACTTCCAGTGCTCCACTATTCCGTGGTGAATCATGCAAATGACATTCTGCCCGTCGGCCTTGGCCTTGTCAATCTCACTGAGAGCCCAAGCCCATGTCGTGGCCTTGAGGCGGCCCTCATGGTAACATTTGTTGGTCGCGAAATCGTTATCGTCATATCGGCAGGCGTCAAGAGCGAGGATGCGCAGACCCGGGACGAGCTGATACATGTAGGAGAGAGATGACGTGTCGCGGCTGAGAGCATTGCCATAGCCGAAATCGGAGTAGAACCGGGCGAACTCGTCACGCGAGAGGGTCGGCACACGGTAGGTGGTGTCACCGACAAAACGGACAGCGTGCGGATTGCGCACATCGTGGTTGCCCGGGATGACAAGCGTGGGGATGCCCGCAGCGGCAAGCGGGTCGAGAATGACGCGGCGGAGCTCCTGGTGCGAGGCCGTCTCGCCATCCTTGGTGAGGTCGCCCGTCAGAAGGACGAAATCGGGACGCTGCGCGATCAGACGCTCACGGAGCTTGGTGGCGAGAGTGACGGACTCGGTCAGCATCTTCCTGTCGGCCTGCAGATAGGCCTCGAAAGCCGCGCCCTCCTGCTCAAGGAGCTCAGGGGCCATGACGTGAACATCAGAGATGACAGCGAAGCGCACCGACTGCGCCGTTGCCACGCGGCAACAGATAATAGAGAGAAGCGCGATGACCGCGAGAACAAGCGGGCGAAGGGACTCACTGCTCATGCACTGTAAATTTTTAGCGTTGTTGTCCATTGGTTAAGTGTATTTCTTTTTCGTATTACTTTCTGGGCGCAAAGGTAGGAGGGGCATATTTAGAAAATATTACACGCATGTTAACCGCGGGTTAATGTGCCGAGAGGCTCGCAAAACGCAAAAAATGGCACAGATAGACGAGACGCATATTGCCGAAAGGATATTTTTACTAACTTTGCACCGCGAATTGCGAAAATGGCAATGGAGACAAACGGCTACATCATACCAATAAGGCAGCTTGACAATGGCGACCACACATTCAACTTCGAGTGTGGCGATGACCTCTTTGAGGGCGTCGAGAACGCCTTGGCCAAGTCTGGCAAATTGAGCGTCAAGGTTTTGGCTCACAAGACTGACGAGATGATGACCCTCGATTTTGACATTGAGGGGACGCTGAAACTCCAGTGTGACGTATGCTTAGGGTGGTTTGACTACCCCATTGAGGATTGCGGCGAACGCATATCACTCCAGCTTGGCAACAAGTTTGAGGAGATTGACGACTGCCTTTACGAGATAGACGCGAATGCGGAGAGCCTCGACCTTTCACAATGGATATATGAGATGGCATGCGTCATGATCCCGCTTCACTGCGAGCATCCGTTAGACGAGGACGGCAACCCAACTTGCGACCCCGCGATGCTCGATGAGCTTGACAAATATATGGTCACGAGCGAGGAGGACATCAAACGCAAGATGCGCGAGGCTCAGGAGGCTAAGGGGGAGGACACCACGGATCCACGTTGGGCGGTCCTGAAGAACCTCAAGAGCGAAGACTGACAACATAGATTTTAGCGCTTTTCACACACCCGCGAGGGCAAGAGAAAAACGGACACATACCTAACACAATAAATAACAAAAGAAATGGCACATCCTAAGCGAAACCATTCCAAGACCCGTCGCGACAAGCGTCGCACGCACTACAAGGCAGTTGCCCCAACCCTCGGCGTTTGCTCCAACTGCGGCGCAGCCATCAAGCTCCACACCGTTTGCGGTGAGTGCGGCTACTACCGTGGCAAGCTCGCAATCGAGAAAGAGGTTACAGCCTAACATCTTGGACTTTCGCCAGCCTCTTATCGGCTGACGATAATTTGCCCTCCGCAGCCTCGGAAAAGAGGAGTTGCGGAGGGCAAGTTGTTTAATTTACATCACAATGCGAAAAAATATCACCAACTAAGCCCCGTCTCACGACCTAATTTAATATCTTTGCACCGCTCAACATAAGACACAGACCTTTCAATGAGACCGGGCCCGCATCCTTGCGACTTGCGGACGCCCCCAAAGACACAGATTAAGCAATGCCGCCGTGCGACGCGGCGACATTGAGGAAAAGACAGACAACAACAGAAAGAAAACCAGACCTACTATGAATTCAGAGCAGTATATGCGTGAGGCCATAAAAATGGCCACAGAGAACGTTGCCAACGGAGGCGGCCCGTTTGGAGCCATCATCGTGAAAGACGGCAAGGTTATCGGGCGCGGAGTGAACCGCGTCACGCCAAATTGCGACCCCACAGCCCACGCCGAAGTCAACGCCATCCGCGACGCGGCTCGCAACATAAGCGACTTCGACCTTAGCGGCTCAGAGATATACACATCTTGCGAGCCATGCCCCATGTGCCTCGGCGCAATCTACTGGGCGCATATCTCCAAGATATTCTACGGCAACACACAGGCCGACGCGGCAGCCATCGACTTTGACGACTCGTTCATCTATCGCCAGATAGAGAAGCCAGCGGCCGAGCGCGCCATTCCGCAGCAGCAAATGCTTGCCGACGAGGCCATTGAGACATTCAAGGCCTGGTCCGACAAGACCGACAAGACGGAGTATTAGAACACGGCACAACGATGATAAGAGCAGCGCAGGCTCTTCGCAACACGTTCAACCGAACACTGCGAATTGCCGAATCACTTCGATTTGACTCGCCGAAGCTCAACATATTCTCGGAGGTCGACGTGGAAAAGGAAGCAAAAGGAGGACATAGCGGCCTCTTTCAACATAAAAAGACAGTGGCAAACACTCAAGCAACAGACGTATCGTGCGCGGTCATCGTGAGACAAGGCATGATATTAGCAGCCAACAGGAACGAGAGCGTGTCCAACAGCGGCGCGTGGGAGTTCCCGGGAGGCAAACCCAAATCTGACGAGACGCCCGAGGAGTGCGTAGTCCGCCGCGTCCGCGAGGAGTTGTGCCTGAGCATACACGTCGTGGACAAGATTGAGCCTTACACGGTGGAGACGGCCAACGGCAGGGTATTCAACATCCACCCCTTCGTGGCCGAGATTGTAAACGGGCAAGTGGAGCTCAACCTGCACTCGCGCGCCGAGTGGTTCATGCCCATGCAGCTCATGAGCCTCGCATGGCCCGAGACAGACCTGCCTATTATTGACGAGATTGTGGGCAGGATATTCAAAAACGGCAAGATAGCCTGATTGCGCAGGAGGCGAGCGACGACGCACATCCGAGCCCCCCTTCCTACCACAACAAGCAGCCAGATAAAAACATCCGCCGCCATTAGGCTTGAGCCTAATGGCGGCGGATGCCGTTAATACCTAATTGTAAGCGGACTAAAGTCCAAAGGCCACCTTGACCTTGTCGACATAATCAAGCTTCTCCCAAGTGAAGAGCTCGACATGCTTGGTGAAAGTCTGGCCATTGACATTGATGGTGACGTCAGTCTCCTGCGGCTTGCGGCCGAAGTGGCCATAAGAGGCAGTTGGCTCGTAGATGGGGTTCTTGAGCTTGAAACGCTCAATGATGGCGTAGGGACGCATATCAAACACCTTCTCGGCCTTAGCGGCGATCTCGCCGTCGGAGAGAGAGACGTGGGCGGTGCCGTATGTATTGATATAGAATCCAACGGGCTCAGCGATGCCGATGGCGTAGGCAACCTCCACGAGGACCTCGTCAGCCACACCCGCGGCCACAAGGTTCTTGGCCACGTGGCGAGCCGCGTAAGCAGCCGAGCGGTCGACCTTTGAGGGATCCTTACCGGAGAAAGCTCCACCGCCATGCGCGCCTTTGCCGCCATAGGTGTCTACAATAATCTTGCGGCCCGTGAGACCCGTGTCACCATGGGGTCCACCGATGACGAACTTGCCAGTGGGGTTGACAAAGAGCTTGAGTTTGGAGTCGTTGGCGGGGTTTCCGCTCGAAGCGTTGTCAAGAATGACAATCTCATCCTCAAAGAGCGAGGCGATGCCAGCGGGCAGGAGCGCCTTGACGCGCGGCAGGAGGATGTTCTTGACATCCTGACTGATGACATCGAGCATCTCCTTTTCAGGGGCGAAGTCGTCATGCTGGGTCGAGATGACGATGGTGTCGATACGCAGAGGCTTGTTGTCGTCAGAGTACTCAATGGTCACCTGGCTCTTAGAGTCCGGGCGGAGATAGGTCATGACTTTGCCCTCGCGGCGGATTTTGCTGAGCTCCTCAAGGAGTCTGTGAGCCAAATAGATGGGGAGGGGCATAAGCTCCTCGGTGTCGCGGCAGGCGTAGCCGAACATCATGCCCTGGTCGCCAGCGCCCTGCTTCTCCTTGTCGGCTCGGACGACGCCCTGGTTGATGTCATGGCTCTGCTCATGGAGTGCCGAGATGACGCCACAGCTTTGCGCGTCGAACTGGTACTCGCTCTTGTTATATCCGATGGAGTCGATTACTCGGCGAGCCACATCTTGCACAGAGACATAGCCGTTGGTTCCGAGCTCGCCCGCGCACACGGTCAGTCCGGTTGTCACAAGAGTCTCGCACGCCACCTTGCTCTCCTCGTCTTGGATGAGAAGGGCGTCGAGGACAGCGTCAGAAATCTGGTCGGCCACCTTGTCGGGATGGCCCTCGGAGACGGACTCCGAAGTGAAGAAATATGACATGTCTGATTTATTTATCTGTTGTCAGGTAAAAAGAAAAAGGTTCGTCTCCCGAAGTGGGAAGCGAACCTTTTAAGAGTTTGGAAAAGCGGAAAAAGTGAGTAAGTCGCTTTTTAGCACTTTTTTATAGTGGTTGCAAGTAGCAAATCCATCCACTCTTAGACCTGACCGCTCCCCTCATAAGCGAGGGACTTGTGGAGATAACGGGAGTCGAACCCGTGACCTTTTGAATGCCATTCAAACGCTCTAGCCAACTGAGCTATACCCCCAAATTGATTTGTCAATCAGATTGCCTCTTCTTGACGGGTGCAAAGGTAGAATGTTTTTTTGATATATGCAAGAGGGGAGGGTGAGAAAATGGATTGCTATTTCTTAACTTTCTTTTTTCGAGACAAAGAGCCCCAGCGCAACTGAAGATTCAACTTTATGAAAGTATCACCATTTCTGTCTTGATAAAGAGAGCCATACCCATGTCTCTCTCTTGAAGGCCTCTCAAAACAAGTGCTATTGACTAAATACTCCTCAATTTCATTCCTATTATAGAAATGGAAACAAACCAGCTCTCCATCAGCCCGGACAACTATGTAACCGCCATTGGCCTCAAAGAAACCATTCCACTCAGTTGCCGGCTTCATACCCAGTGCGGCGTCAAGAAGCAACCTCTTAAACTTATGAAGGTAAAAGGCCTCTCGATTTGCGCCTCCATAACTAAACGGATTTCCTTTCGCAACTCTTGCCACAATCTGTTTGACCGTCTTTGATCCGCTGATTGCGTAAGATTCCGCAAGACAAAGCGCAACAAGTTCGGGAAGAAGACCGTCAACGAAAAGCAAATTGTTCTTGAAAGTCGAGTTTTCTATCTCAAAGAACTCAAGAGTACAGCCTACATCCCTTATTGCCTGCATCCTATCATCTTGTTTGTCTAAGAGATTTATCCTCTTTATTGTTGAGGCTCTCAGCTTAGCACCCACCAACTTATACGTTATGTTAGTGGCTTGTGACGCATTTAAGATTGTCGGGTCGCCTCCGAGCTCAGACTTGATGCTAAATCCAAGACATGGATTCATCCCTGTCCGGAAATCATGAAGAACTAATTTGATATCCGTCTTATCCGACGATAGGGCTTTTAATCTTTTACACCCCACCTTCTTCATAAACGATTGAGCAGAAGGCACAGAAAAGGCAGAGCCATCACCATTCGATATAGAATCAAGCAAAGCCTCAGCTTGCCGTAGAAACTCACTTGACCTAAGTCGAAGCAATTCTTCTCCTTCGCTACCTACTACGGCAACATACTTATCCTCGATAGAAAAAGTAGGCTCCCCTCCACCCCTTAGGACGCTCAATATCGGATATATAACGTCAAGCTTGTTGAGTTCCGCATTGCCTGCGCAGAGTTCGCGCTCCCCTAATAATTTAAAAAGCGTGTATATCTCGCTCCACTCCCCTTTGTTTCCTGTGATAAGGGACTCTTTGCCCTTGCTATTCTTCCCTTCTGCCACGCTGTGCCAAATTTATAAAATGCGCTTTTCAAATAACACATTCAGCAACTGCTGAGCTGTCGCTTGAATAGCAGGCACAGCGACACTATTTCCGAACTGCTTATAGGCAGATGCATCAGCGACCGCAATGACAAATTCATCAGGGTAGCCTTGCAGACGCGCCCATTCGCGCGGTGTCATTTTCCGCCAACCCTGACGGTTAACCTCGCCTTTGATTCTTGTTGTGGGAGTCAGGTCCGTTTGTCGAAAGTCAATAACAAGGTTACTCTCGCGCCCCATGCCTCCAACAACAATTGCGTGAGCGACACCATCATCAGGAATTATATCATAACCAAAACCATGTCCCTTGGCCGCATGACGAGCCTTGTGATTTATCAGCGTTTGAATATACTGGGTTGAGAGATAATACTTTGCAGGCACAGGTTTTTCCTCGCGCACGTCTATCCAGTGCTTTGAGACCTCTTTTTGCTCGGGATAATGGAAATCCTCCTTTATTATCCCAAGATCCTTCCGAAACCCGACAATGTATATGCGCTCCCTGTGCTGCGGGACCCCGAAATACATTGCATTAACAATCTGAGGGTCTGGGACCACATAGCCGACCTCATCAAGAGTGTTCAAAATTGTCTGAAAGGTCTTACCTTTATCATGTATCGTAAGCCCCTTGACGTTTTCAAGAAAGAACGCTTTGGGTTGGTAACGTCTTAAGATTTCAGCCACGTCAAAAAACAAGGTTCCGCGGGTCTCAGCGAAGCCACGTTTTTTGCCTGCCAACGAAAATGCTTGACAAGGGAACCCGGCGCACAGGATGTCAAAGCCCTCGGGTATTCGCTGTTTCGTACTCTCCTTTGTTATGTCGCCAAATGGGACCTCGCCATAGTTTGCGAGATAGGTTTTTTGAGCCTGCTCGTCCCACTCGGAAGAGAACACGCATTGGCCACCGAGATTTTGAAAAGCCATTCGGAACCCGCCAATTCCTGCGAAAAGATCGATGAAAGAGAATTTAGGCTCAGATGGCGTCGGGAAAGGGATGCCGTGGAGAGGAAGAACGCCGTATGGGACGCTTGACTCACTTACTTCGGGTCTTTCTGTTTTATCAGGCCTGCAGCCGTTCTTCACAAAAGAGGAAAATGCGTCAAGTTCTTGAGAACCGCCTGATTCATACACTCCACTATAAGTACCAGGATAGTTTTGGATAAAATGAGAAAGCAAAGCCAAAGAATTTTCATTGTCGGCTTTTCTCTTTCGTTTATAATCTACGTATTTTATGAGGTCAGATAGTTCCATAATAGACTTTATTCTTTCTCATCCTCGTTCTTCTTGCCATCCCCAGGCAGCGAGACTCCGCCGGAGACAATCATCTTCATGAGGTCTGTGGACTTGACGCCCGGGAGGGGGCGGACTTGAGAAGAGGGCACGACAATGAGGTCGCCCATGACGGAATAGGGGTATGGCGAGTAGACCGCCACCATGCCGCCAAGGCCGAGCGAGCTGAGGTCATCCTGCGTTATGAAGCCGAGGCGGTTGTTAATCCCCTCCTTGTCAAGCTGGACAAGGACAGGCTTGTCAAACTTCTTCTTCTCGCCCACAAAGGCCTTCATGAGGTCGCGCACCGAGGTGTATATGAGCTTGATGAAAGGAGCTTTGGAGAGAGTTCGGTTGACAATGGCGGCGAATGGCGTGGCTAAGACCGAGCCGCCGAAATAGCCGGCAAGAGTGACGACGGCAAGAGTCAGCACAAGCCCGAGGCCAGGGACCTTGTCGACAATGGGTATGACAGAGAAGAGCGAATCGGCCCACGAGATGACCGCCACGAGGACATAGATGGTGACAGCGATTGGCACCACATAGAGGAGGCCTTGGAAAAAGTGAGAGAGAATATTTCTCATTCTGTTGTCATTCATCGGATTAAGAAATTTCGGTCGGTGTCCAGTTTGAGGAAGATGAAAAGGAGGACAGAGAAGCCCCATAGAGACGAGCCGCCGTAGGAGAAGAAAGGCAACGGAATGCCTATGACCGGCATGATTCCGACAGCCATGGATATGTTGACGGCGAAATGGAAGAAAAAGATTCCCGCCACGCAATAGCCGTAAACACGGCTAAAGACGGAGTGCTGTTTCTCCGCCAAATGGATGATGCGGAGGAAAAAGAACAGGTAGGCGGAAATCAGGACGGTGCAGCCCAGAAAGCCCCACTCCTCTCCGACGGTGCAGAAGATAAAGTCGGTGGTCTGCTTAGGCACGAAATCGAGTTTTGTCTGCGTGCCGTTGAGGAAGCCTTTGCCAAGCGCCCCACCCGACCCTATGGCGATGAGGCTCTGGTTGACATTATATCCCGCCCCAAGAGGGTCCTCCTCAATGCCGAAGAGGACGTTGATGCGCGTCCGCTGATGGTCTCCCAGTATATTGTCAAAAGCGAAACCCGTCCCGAAAGAGGTGGCGAGAGCCACCCACACATAGGTCATGGCCCACAAGAGACCGCGGAACCTGTGCATGACATACTGGATGACCAGGGCCAACGAGGCGACAGCCATTCCTGCAAGCAGATAATAGTCGACAATGAGCTCCT
This sequence comes from bacterium, assembly GCA_963658925.1. Lineage (GTDB taxonomy): Bacteria > Bacteroidota > Bacteroidia > Bacteroidales > Marinilabiliaceae > W3P20-009. The sequence goes on along the minus strand of CAVKRQ010000005.1, from coordinate 97,107 downwards.
GATGGCGATAGAACGTCATGACAGCCCAGAATGCGGCGCCAGCCACACCGCCTGCCACAAGAGCCTTAAGGGCGGCGAAAGGCAGCCCCTGCCGAGCAAGAAGCATCTGCAGACCGATGAAAGACAGCACGATGATGGCAATCAGCACAGGCGCGGAGTCAAGCAGAAGCGAGGCGATGGCCACGGCGGCGCACATGAACCCGATGATGAGATAGTGGGGAGAGAGGCCCTCGCGGAACATGGCAAGGAGAAACACGACATAGACGAGAGCCGAGCCCGTGTCATTCTGAAGAATGATGAGAGCCATGGGGACGAGGAGGATGGCGAAGAGCTTGACGTAGTTGCGGAGCGTGAACGAGAAGCCGTAGCGGCTCATCACCCTCGCCACGACCAAAGCCGTGCCGATCTTGGTGAACTCAGCCGGCTGGAAAAGCACGGGGCCGATCTTAATCCACGACTTGGCGCCATAGACCTCATGTCCCACAGCCAAGACGAGCACAAGGAGGAACAGCGAGCCCACGTATATGACCCACGAGAACTCGACAAAAATCTTACTGTCAGTCAGCATTATGATGCCGATGCTGACAGCCGAGATGCCGACCCAGATGAGCTGCTTGGCGTATTGCGCGTCAAAAGAGAACTGCAAACCCACCTCGGGATTGTAGTTGGCCGCGTAAAGATTGCTCCATCCGAAGAAAACGAGAAAGACGTAGAGAAGGACCGTGAGCCAGTCGACGCCCTTGTGGTATGATGTCATGTCGTGATCCATGGTCAGTCTTTCTTTTCGGGTTGTGTGATAGAAGATTCTTGAGCCTCGGCCTTTGCAGCCTCTCGTTTTTCGGCCGCCTCTTTTTTCTTGGCGGCCCTCTGCTCAGCCGCGGCTTTTTTCTCGGCTGCTTTTTTCTCGGCTGCCTCCTTGGCCTCCTTGGCTTGCGCGGCACGGGCTGCGGGGCTCGTCAGGTTGGCGTTTAAAATCCTGTCCTCAAGGGCTTTGCGGTTGTCCGCTATCGACCCGTTAAGGTATTTCTCAATCATGAGAGACGCGATAGGGGCGGCGTACGTTGCGCCGAAGCCGGCGTTCTCGACATAGACAGATATGGCAATCTGTGGGTCCTCGCGGGGGGCGAAACTCATAAAGATGGAGTGGTCCTTGCCGTGCGGGTTCTGGGCTGTTCCCGTCTTGCCGCAGACACGGACGCCAGGCACCTGAGCCACACGGGCCGTGCCGCCGTCTGTTCCCCACACAGCGGCCTCCATGCCATCTTGAATAACGTCAAAATATTCAGGTGCGATGCCGGTCTCGCGACGCGTGGTGTAGAGGCTGTCAATCTGCCCACCTGAAATCTTGTGGACGACGTGGGGAGTATAGAACCACCCCTTGTTAGCAATGGTTCCCGCCACATTGGCCAATTGCAGAGGCGTCAGCAGCAACTCGCCCTGACCGATGGAGAGCGAGACGACACCGAGCGAGTTCCAGTTCTTACCCTTGGCCTTGTCATAGTAGGCAGAATTGGGAATGAAGCCGCGGTTCTCGTTGGCGATGTCCACGCCCAGACGGTAGCCGAGACCGAACTTGACGAGGTGGTCCTTCCAGCAGTCGAGACCCTCCTGAACGTTCTTGAACTTCTTATTGTCAATCAGGTCACGGAACTCATAGCAGTAATAGCCATTGCATGAGTGCTGAATGCTCTGCCTGAGATTAAGAGGGGACGCGTGGCCGTGACAGCCGAGATGGAAACTGCCAATGGTGTATCCGTGGTGGCAGGGGTAGCGAGTCTCGGGCGTCACGGTGCCCTCGGCCAGTCCGATGAGGGCGTTGAGAGTCTTGAATGTAGAGCCGGGCGGGTACCAGGCCTGGATGGCGCGGTTGAATAGAGGCTTGTCGGGGTCCTTGGACAGGACGGGGAAATTGACGGATCGGTCACGGCCGACGAGGAGAGACGGGTCGTAGGTCGGCGCTGAGACCATGGCCAGAATTTCACCCGTCTGGGGGCGGATGGCCACAATGGCGCCGGTCTTGCCCTGCATCAGCTTCTCGCCATAGGCCTGAAGGTCGATATCGATGGAGAGAGTCAAGTCCTGACCCGAGATGGCGGCAGTGTCATAGCGTCCCTCATAAAGCTCGCCCTTGACGCGGCCACGGACATCCACCATGAGGTAATTGACACCCTTGCGGCCGCGAAGCTCCTCCTCGAAACTGCTCTCTATGCCCGACACGCCGACATAGTCGCCCGGCGCGTAATACGGGTGAGTCTCCACAAACTTGTCGGAGACCTCACCCACATAGCCCAAGACATTGGCAGCCACGGGGTACTCGTATTTGCGAAGGGTACGTCTTTGGGCGTAGAAGCCCGGCAGTCGGTAGAGTTTTTCCTGAAGAGCCGCATATTGGTCGGTTGACAACTGACGCAGAAACGGGGCCGGCTTATAATTTGACGCCTTTCGCCGGCGCACTTGCCGGCGATGTTCCTCAAAGAGTCCGCGGAGTGTTGGCATGTCGATTCCAACCGTCTGACAGAAGTCGACACTGTCAAAGGGCTGCACCTCGCGACCCACAATCATGATGTCGTAGACCGGCTGGTTTGAGACCAGAAGCTTGCCGTTTCGGTCAGAGATGAGTCCGCGCGAAGGGAACTGCACCACCTTGCGTCGGGAGTTCATGTCGGCCTCCTCCCGGTAATGGTCAGTTATAATCTGGACATACAGCAGACGGCCGATTATGGTCAGGCCCATGACAATCATGAGCGCGCCTATGACAAGCCTTCGGTTCTCGTACATTCCGGCAAGTGGGGTTTATTCTGTGGATGGCATTAATCGATGGCAGAGGCCGTGGAGCGTGGCATGATCATGTCGAAAAGGACAATCAGGAGAGACGACGCTATGATGCTAAGCACAATGCGCAGGAGCGTCGGCAGGAGATAGAACGAGTCGAACTGCTCAATGAGGAAAAGGGCGACATGGTGGATGGAGACCATGATGGCGGTGTACTTGAAGTACCACAGGGATCCGCATGAAGAGGCGGATGGCATATCGTCTGCCTTGTACGCGCTGCGGAACGCCAAAAGATTGAGGACATATTGACGGACGTAGGCGATGAGGACGCACGCCGCCATGTGCATGCCCGGCGTGTTTGAAACCAAGTCGACAATCAGGCCTGCCACGGCACCCATGACCATCAGAGAGACTGACGAGCAGCCAAAGGGAGCCGCCATGATGAAAACGATATAGACAAACGGGTTGCAAGGGCCGAGGAAATCCAGATTGTCAAGCACGACAATTTGGAGGACGAGGGCCAGCAGCAGTATCAGGCCGAGCCGCAGAAGATTGGCAGTGTTATTCATTTCTTCCGTATATTATTTTTCAGCCACTGAGTTTTCAAGTTCATTGCGCTGCGCCGCAAGATCATCATCTATGACCTGAACGTCATAGAGAGCGTTAAAATCGACAGCGAGTTGGACGCCAATGTTATAGAAACCGCCATTGCGGTCAGGCTCAAGAGCCTCGACAAAGCCGACAGTGATGCCCTCGGGGAAGAAGGCCGACGCGCCGCTTGTGACAATGGTGTCGCCAATCTCGACCGCGGCGTGCTCGGGGATGTCAGTCATGAGGGCGCTGCGGGGCGAGCCGCCGTCCCAAATCAACTGGCCGCGGTGGTTAGAGCCCTTCACCTTGACGGAGAGGTGCGAAGAGGTGTTGATGACAGGCAGGACGAGGGCGAAATCCTCACTCACGGCGGAGACGAGACCTACGACGCCCTGCGCATTGACCACAGCCATGTCCTGACGGATGCCGGACGACGAGCCCTCATCGAGCGTGATCATGTTCCTGGTCTTGTTTGTCGAGACGCCTACCGCATGCGCGCTGCGGTAGTGAAGAGATGACTTGACAGCCGCCGTGTCAGGACGGAGAGAATCGGGGATTGCAGCCAACAGCTCGCGCAGATGGTCAATCTCGACCGTCAAATCCATATTCTTCTTTACCAACGCCTCATTGGCCGAAGCTAAACCGAAATAGTGTCCGACAGAGCTTGTGAGCCTATAGAGATTGCCCGTGACAACATTGGCGGACGAGAGGTATGACGCCCTGTGGTAGTCATTGCAATTGAACACAAGCAGGAGCGCCAGGACCTCGAGTATGATGAATACGATGGCCGTGGTGTGCTGGACGAGGAAACGGAAAAAGTTGTTCACGATTGGCTGTTTCTGAAAATACAGAGAAAACGCACAAGCCGCAACGCCGAGCCTGTCAGCCCTTGAGTTGCGAATTGTGCGTATGCGTCACTCATGCCCTGCACTGAGTCAGGTGTCGGGCGCTTGTTTTAGATATGGTTTCTTACCTGATGAGGTATGGGAGACCGCGATGCCTGTTCTTGAGGGCGATGCCGGTGCCAATGGCCACACTGTGGAGCGGGTTCTCGGCCACATGGAACGGGATGTGGATCTTGTCGCTGAGTCGCTTGTCAAGACCGCGGAGGAGGGCGCCGCCGCCAGTCAGGTAGATGCCGTTGTTGACAATGTCGGCATAAAGCTCAGGCGGGGTCTGCTCAAGAGCCGACATGACGGCAGCCTCAATCTTTGAGACGCTCTTCTCAAGGGCGTGCGCAATCTCCTGATAGGAGACGGGGACCTCGAGAGGGAGAGCCGTCATGAGGTTCGGGCCTTGGACCACAAAGTCATCGGGCGGATTGACAAGGTCGGGGAGGGCTGAGCCTACGCGGATCTTAATCTGCTCGGCAGTGGGCTCGCCAACCCTCATGTTATGCTGACGGCGCATATAATCCTGGATATCGAAGGTGAGCTCGTCACCAGCGATGCGGATTGAGCTATTGGTGACGATGCCACCGAGCGAAATGACAGCAATCTCCGTGGTGCCGCCACCGATGTCGACGACCATGTTGCCTTGAGGAGCCTCGACGTCGATGCCAATGCCGAGAGCGGCAGCCATGGGCTCGTAGATGAGGTAAATCTCACGACCGCCAGCGTGCTCGGCGGAGTCGCGGACAGCTCGGAGCTCGACCTCGGTGGAGCCAGAGGGGACGCCAATGACCATGGTGAGCGACGGGGTGAAGAACTTGGGCTGAGGCAAGAGCTTAATCATGCCTCGGATCATCTTCTCGGCCGCGTTGAAGTCGGCGATGACACCATCCCTCAGAGGGCGTATGGTATAAATGTTATCGTGTGTCTTGCCGTGCATCTGCCGAGCTTTCATGCCTATGGCGATGGTGCGGTCGGTGTGCTTGTCAAGAGCTACGATAGAAGGCTCATCGACCACGATCTTGTCATCGTGGATGATGATGGTGTTGGCCGTGCCGAGGTCCATCGCCAGCTCTTGCGAGAGGAAGGAGAAAAGTCCCATCTTATGTGATACGTGTGCTTTTTAGTGCTTGAAATGGCGAACGCCTGAGAATACGAGAGCCATGTCGTGAGCCTTGCAGAAATCGATAGTCTCGTTGTCGCGGATTGAGCCGCCGGGCTCGATGACCGCAGTGATGCCCTCCGCGTGGGCTATCTCCACTGAGTCGCCGAAGGGGAAGAAAGCGTCAGAGCCCATGACAGCCCCGTGGAGGTCCAGATTGAAGTGGTGCGCCTTCTCGATGGCCTGGCGGAGGCTGTTGACTCGGCTGGTCTGCCCCATGCCACTGCCGAGAAGCTGCTGGTTCTTGGCGAGGACAATGGCGTTGCTCTTGGTGTGCTTAACAATCTTCTGCGCGAAAATCATGTCAGCAATCTCTTGCTTAGTGGCCTCGCGCGCGCCCTTGTTCTCAAGCATATCCTCAGTCTCAACCTTGGAGTCGCGCTCTTGCATGAGATAGCCGTTGAGGCATGAGCGAACAGTGGTTGAAGGCAGAGCCGCGCCTTTCTGGATGAGGATGATGCGATTCTTTTTGGTCTTGAGGACCTCGAGAGCGTCAGCGTCATAGGCTGGAGCGATGACAACCTCGAAGAAAATCTTGTTCATCTCGTCCGCTGTCGCCTTGTCGACGGGCCTGTTGGTTATGACGATGCCGCCAAAGGCACTCTCTGGGTCGCCGGCGAGAGCATCCTTCCACGCCTCAAGGAGAGTCGGGCGGATGGCCACACCGCAAGCGTTGTTATGCTTAAGGATGGCGACAGTAGTGTCAGAGAAATCATTGATGAGACCGACAGCCGCGTCAATATCGAGAAGATTATTGTATGAAATCTCCTTGCCGTGAATTTGCTCAAACATGGCTGTGAAATCGCCATAGAAGGCGCCCTTCTGATGAGGGTTCTCGGCATAACGCAGATGCATGCGGTTGTCGGCAGTCAAGCGGAGGCCGCTCTGTGTGTCGCGGTCGAAGTAGCCGAAGATGGCCGAATCGTAGTGGCAGGAGACGCCGAAAGCCTGACGGGCCAAGTCGTAGCGGTCCTCCTCGTCAGTCTCGCCATTCTTTGTGGCGAGGAGCTCGGCGAGCTGGGCGTATTGAGCCTTAGACGCCACGATGACGACATCCTTATAGTTCTTAGCGGCAGCCCTGATGAGCGAGATGCCACCGATATCAATTTTCTCGATGATAGACTGATGGTCAGCCCCACTCGCCACGGTGTCCTCGAAAGGATAGAGGTCCACGATGACGAGGTCAATCTCATTAATCTTAAAAGTGTGAAGCTGCTCGACATCCTGAGCATTGTCACGGCGGGCCAGAATGCCGCCGAAGACACCCGGGTGAAGAGTCTTGACACGTCCGCCAAGGATAGAGGGGTAGCCGGTGACATCCTCTACCGCTGTTACGGGGACACCAAGGCTCTCGACAAATTTCTGTGTTCCTCCGGTGGAGTATATCTTAACACCGAGATTGCCAAGCGCCTTAACAATCTCGTCCAATCCGTCCTTGTGGAAGACGGATATGAGGGCGGATTTTATTTTCTTGGGGTTAGACATGACCAAAGTTTTGTATAATGCGCAAATATAAGGCAAATCGGTGCAATTGTCAATTAAAAAGTACATTTGGGGCAAAAAACGGGAGGACGTCATCCCCACGTCATTTACCGCCAATGCTCACCCCTTGAAATAGCGCCCGACAATGGCACGGACGGGATACCAGGCCGAGAGACCCGCGATGAGGGTCACGGCCACAAAGACGAGGGCCACGTCGAGCCAATTCAGTTCGACGGGATAGGCGTCGATAATGTAAGACTCGTCGCCTCCAAACCCGACAATGCCCCAACGCTCTTGAGCGAGCACCATGAGGATTCCCGCGACAAGGCCGAGCAGAGCCCCGCCCACAGAGAGCATCCAACCCTCAAAAAGGAAAATGCGCGTGATGAAAGACCTGTCAGCACCCATGGCGCGGAGGGTCTCCACACTGTCCTGCTTCTCGAATATGAGCATGGACATGGAGCCGATGATGTTGAAGGCCGCGATGAGTGCGATGAAAAGCAGGATGGAGAACGCCATGAGCTTCTCGACCTCCATCATCTTGAAGAAACTCTCATGCTGCATCCATTTGTCCTTGACGACAAGGACATCCCCTAATTTCTCGGAGAGGGACTTCACGGCGACCGATGGGCTCACGCCATCGGCGAGGCAAACCGAGACGGATGTCACCTCGTCGTCCGCATAGCCAAGCAAGTCACGCGCCAAGGCCAAATCGGCCAAAATGAAGTTGGCGTCATAGTCGACCTGCTGCACCATGAAAGTGCCGCCCACCTTCTCCACACGCTCAGAGAACGAGTTTTGAGGGTTCGCTATGTTTATCTTGCCATAACGTTTGGGCGCATAAAAGACTACCGAGGGGACGAAAGCGGAACTTGAGACCCCGAGCTGATCAGCGAGAACAGCCCCGATGAGGCATTCGCCAGGGCGGAAAGCGCCCTCGACAATAATGGAGTCGATGCTGGTCACGGAATTATAGTTTCCCGCCACGCCCATGACAGTGGCCGGGACTTGCCGCTTGCCATAGCGCACCAGCGCGTTGTCCTGCACAACCTCGGCCCAAGCAGCGACAGACGGGTCGGAGTCGAGGGCGGCGACGATGGCAGAGTCGAGGGCGAAAGACTTGCCCTCCGCCGCCTCAATCTTGACATCGGGGTCGAAATTGCCGAAGAGGTCAGACACAAGCCCGTTAAGGCCATTGAAGACCGACAGCACAATGACAATAGCCGCGGTCGCCACCAAGACACCGAGGGCCGAGATGGCCGAGATGACATTGATGGCGTTCTGACTCTTATGGGCGAAGAGGTAACGACGCGATATAAGGAACTCGCAGAGCACAGATTGGCGTTTAGCCCCGTGTGGACTCGGGCTATTTGACAGCCCTGACAATCAGGCCAGTGCCAGACTCGTGGAAATTGCAGAGGTCTGCCCAGTTGAGCAAGAGGCACCAGGGGTAGAAAATCAAATAGTAGAGAGGCAGCAGGATGAAGAAAGCCTTTGAGACGCCAAGCATCGAGATGGGCCATTTCATGGAGAGAATCCAAGAGATGTGGCCGGGCTTGCCATAGGAGTACTCGACCCCGACCTCGGCGAAGCCGGCGCGTTGGAGCTTCTCCTTGATGTCGTTGATGTTGTAGCCGTCGCGCACATGCTCATCGACAAAGCCATGGGCGTGGTCCGGGTCAGCCTCATGGTCATGATCATCGGCATCCGAGCCGCCCTGATCGGAAGGCGTCGAGATGAGGAGCATGCCGCCTTTCCGGAGGCTCTGGTAGAAATTGCGGAACACGGTCTCGTCCTCAAGGATATGCTCCATGACATCAACAGAGAGGATGAGGTCATAGGACTCCGGGCGGACGAACTTGGTGAGGTCAGCCTCCTCAAAGTGCACCCTCTTGGCGAGACCCAGCTTGGCGAAAAAGTCGTTGCAGTCGGCTATTTGCTCGGCCTTGACATCGACACCCGTCACGTGGTTGCCCCTGTTGAGCATAGACAGGCGGTGCGAATACTGGCCGAAACCGCTGCCGGCATCGAGCACGTCGGCGGGGCGGTTGCCACGTGCGGCATTCCACTGCTTGAGAGCCCGCCTGATATGCCACGCGCGGAGCAGCAGCAAGTCAAGGAGCTTGTAGAACACTATTCTCATCCACGGCTTCTTGTTGAAGAAAGAGCCGAGAGTCCTTTTGATTGGGTCGTAATGCATGAGGTTACGTAAGCTGAGCCAAGGCTGTCACCAAAGACGCGGGCCAGTTTGTTATTTCGGTTGATAAGTTAAGCCTCCTCGTCGGAATGCGGGGCGGCGTCAATAACCTTGCGCTCCTCGCCGAGCAGGCGGTCAATGTTCTCAAGGTATCCGAGGCTGTCATCAATAAAGAAGACAGGGTCGGGCACAATCCGGACCTGCTTGCCGACGCGCTTGCCAAGCGCGAAGCGGACCTTGACCTTGGCGGCATTGATGTTATCGAGAACCTCCTGAGCCTTGGCGTCGGGGAAGACAGAGATGTAGAACTTGACGATGGAGAGGTCGGACGACACCTTCGCGTTGGTTACGGAGAGCATTGCGCCGAGAAGAAGCTCCTTAAGCTCCCGCTGGAACATCTCTGCCGTCTCTTTTTGCAAAAGGCGCGAAATCTTTTTTTGACGTGTTGACTCCATGATGGTTATATGTTTTTGGGACGGGCGCATGTCATTGGCCGTAAGGGTTGGCCATTCGCCGCGCTCCGGCGCGAAATTACGCTTTGTTTATATTAATTCAAAACTACTTGGTTTCGGAAGCCCCCTACTCCACCGTGACGGATTTGGCGAGATTTCGCGGCTGGTCCACATTGCAACCGCGCATGACAGCGATGTCGTAGCTGATGAGTTGAAGCGGGACGACGGCCACAATAGGCAGCAGGGCCTCGTCGCACTCGGGGATCTCAATCACGTGGTTGGCCATCTTGGCGACCTCGGTGTCGCCGCGCGTCACGACGGCGATAACCTGCCCCTTGCGAGCCTTCACCTCCTGAATGTTATTGACAATCTTGTCATAGAACATGTCATGCGCGGCGAGGACAAAGACCGGCATCATGTGGTCGACGAGGGCGATGGGGCCGTGCTTCATCTCGGCGGCGGGATAGCCCTCGGCGTGGATATAGCTAATTTCCTTGAGCTTAAGCGCGCCTTCGAGAGCCACCGGGTAGAGATACCCTCGGCCAAGGTAGAGCGCGTTTTGCGCCAACTGATAGGCGGTGGAAATCTCCTTTATGTGATCCTCCTCCTCGAGAACCTTGGCGATGAGGTCAGGGACCTTATAAAGGTCGTCCACCAGATGCTCATAACGCTCCTGCGAGAGGGCTCCGCGCTTGCGTCCCACGAGGAACGCCATCATAGAGAGTACGGTGACCTGGGCAGTGAAAGCCTTGGTGGAGGCCACGCCAATCTCGGGGCCGGCGTGGGTATAGATGCCGGCGTCAGTGTCACGAGCGATGGAAGAGCCCACCACATTGCAGATGCCGACAATAAGGGCTCCGCGCTGCTTGGCCATGCGGATGGCGGCGAGCGTGTCGGCGGTCTCGCCACTTTGCGAGATGGCTATGATGACATCATCAGACGATATGACGGGGTCGCGGTAGCGGAACTCGGACGCATACTCGACCTCGACATTGACTCGCGCGAACTGCTCGAAGAGATACTCTCCCACCAAGCCGGCATGATATGAAGTGCCGCACGCGACAATGATAATCCTCTTGGCCTCGACAATGCGCGGCATGACATCCGCAATGCCGCCGAGGCTGATGGTGTGGGTCTGCGGGTTGACGCGCCCCCTCATGGTGTCGGCCACCGAGTTGGGCTGCTCGTGAATCTCCTTGAGCATATAGTGCTCATAGCCTCCCTTGTCGATATTATCGGCGCCGAAATCAATCTTGGTGATGACTGGGTCCAGGTGGTCGTCGGCGAGATTGGAAATCGAATACGACTCGCGGGTGAGTGTTACCACCTGCTCGTCGTCAAGGTAGATGAGCTTGTCGGTGTGCTCGGCGATGGGCGTGGCGTCGGACGCGAGGAAATACTCGCCCTCACCGATGCCGACAGCAAGGGGGCTTCCCTTGCGAGCGCCGAAGAGCGTGTCCGGCTCGTCGACGCACATGACGCCGAGGCCATAGGCACCGATGACGCGTCGGAGAGCCGCCTTGAGAGCCTGCTCGGCCGACAGCTTCTCCTCAAGATATATGCACTCGATGAGGTTGGCGAGGACCTCCGTGTCAGTCTGGCTTTTGAAGGTGTAGCCCTTTTCGGCGAGACGGGCCTTAATCTCGCGGTAGTTCTCGATTATGCCATTGTGCACCACGACGAAATGCCCGTTCATGGAGACATGCGGGTGCGCGTTGACGTCATTTGGCTCGCCATGGGTGGCCCAGCGTGTGTGCCCAATGCCGAGAGAGCCGTCAATGGACTGGTTGCGGACGAGGGCCTGGAGGTTTGCCACCTTGCCTCGGCACTTGTTGATGCGCAGCGTGCCGTTGTCAAGCACTGCCACGCCCGCTGAGTCGTAGCCCCTGTATTCGAGGCGCTGGAGACCCTTTATGATGATTGGCCAAGCCGAGCGGCTGCCAATGTAACCTACAATTCCACACATAAAAATATCGGTATAGCTGAAAGAAGTGCGCTCAGTTAAGAGAAAAGACGCCCTCCGCGGGGGCATGCCGCCACGGGTGCAAATTGGGTTGTAAAGTTATGAAGAAAACGGCTAATATGGGACACGGAGGCAACAGAGGGAGTTATTTTTTTGCAAAGCGGCAAAGAGTTATTAAATTTACGTGTTAAAGTAGGCACAAAAGAAAAAAGAGCAAGAATAAATGAAGGCAGAGTTTAAGCGATTCGTAATCGGTTTCTGGGTCCTTTTCGGCTTGGGCGTTGTGGGCATTATAGTCCTGTTCGTACTCCTTTCAGTGGGTGCGCTGGGCCACATGCCGAGCTTCGAGGAGTTGGAAAACCCCAAGAGCAGCATAGCCACCGAGGTCATATCCTCAGACGGCAAGCCCATTGGCCGCTTCTACATTGAGAACCGCAGCTATGCCGAGTATGAGGACCTCTCACCGTTTCTCGTCAAGGCGCTCGTCGCCACCGAGGATGAGAGGTTCTACGAGCACTCGGGCATCGACATGAAGAGCTTGGGCCGCGTCATTTTCAAGACCGTCCTGGGAGGCGACGCCAGCTCGGGCGGCGGCAGCACCATCACCCAGCAGTTGGCCAAGATGCTGTTCCACGACCCGGCGCAGAGCAAGATGGAGCGCATCATCCAGAAGCTGAACGAGTGGGTCATAGCCATCAAACTCGAGAGGTCGTACACGAAAGACGAGATAATGACCATGTACTTCAACAAGGCGGGGTACATATATGACGCGTATGGTATTGAGAGCGCGGCCTACACATTCTTCGGCTGCAAGGCCAAAGACCTCAAGATAGAGGAGGCTGCCGTGCTGGTCGGCATGCTCAAGAACCCGTCGCTCTACAACCCGATCAAGCGTCCCGAGCAGACACGCGACAGGCGCAACACAGTGCTGAACCAGATGTTGAGGCAGCGCTTCATCTCGACAAGCGAGTGCGACTCGCTCAAGGCTCTGCCGCTCAACATGAGCAAGTTCCACCGTCCCGACCATAAAGACGGCTCGGCGCCTTACTTCCGAGAGTTCATCCGAATGCAACTGACGGCTCACAAGCCAGAGAGGAGGAACTACGCGTCTTGGCAGCAGCAGGACTTCATTGACGACAGCACACAGTGGGTGGAGAACCCCCTCTACGGCTGGATTGACAAAAACCCGAAGGCGGACGGCACCCTATATGACATATACCGCGACGGCCTGAAAATATTCACCACGGTGGACAGCCGCATGCAGCAGTATGCGGAGGAGAGCGTGACGGAGCACATAGGCCACACCCTCCAACCCCTTTTCTTCAAGGGCAAAAAGGGAGCCAAGTTCGCCCCCTACAGCAACGATATCACCCAGGAGCAGTTTGACTCCATGATAAAGAAAGGCCTGCGCGACTCAGAGCGTTGGCGCGCCCTGAAAGCGGAGGGCAAGAGCGAGAGCGTCATCATGAAAGTCATGAAAGAGCCTGTGGAGACCCGCGTGTTTGACTGGGAGTCGGCAGAGCTGGAGCGCGACACAGTCATCAGCCCCTACGACTCGGTGGTCTACCACAAGCACTTCCTGCGCTGCTCGTTCATGGCCATGGACCCGCACTCGGGCTACGTCAAGGCCTATGTGGGCGGACCTAACTTCAGATATTTCCAGTATGACATGGCCACCAAGGGACGCAGGCAGGTGGGCTCGACCATCAAGCCATTCGTCTACGCGACCATCTTCCGCGACGGGCATACGCCATGCGACCTCGTGCCTAACTCTCCACAGACATTCACCGTGCCGGCAGAGGGGAACACGACCAAGACATGGACACCGCGCAACGCCGGCAACGACAGGCTGGGTGAGATGGTGAGCCTCAAGTGGGGATTGGCGAACTCCAACAACAACGTGACGGGATGGGCTATGAAACAGACGTCGCCCCAGCAGGTGACGAGCCTGATTCACGCGCTGGGCATAGACAGCCCGATAGACCCCGTCCCGAGCCTCTTCCTCGGGACTAGCGACATAAGGCTCTGCGAGATGATAGGCGCCTATGGCACATTCGTGAACAAGGGCGTGCACGTGGACCCGATGTACGTGACCGAGATACAGGACAAGAACGGCAACGTCATCAGCCGATTCGGGAAGAGGGAGCGCGAGGTCATTGACGAGCAGACCGCCTTCATGATGGTGTCGCTCCTCGAGGGCGTGGTGAACCAGGGCACGGGTCGCCGCCTGCGCGGACCGGCATATAAGCTGACATGCCAGATGGGCGGCAAGACCGGCACCACCCAGAACATGAGTGACGGATGGTTCATGGCCGTCATGCCCAACCTGGTTTGCGGCGTGTGGGTAGGCGGCGAGGAGCGCGGCATCCACTTCAACAGCATGAGCGTGGGCCAGGCCTCAAACGTGGCGATCCCCGTCTTTGGGCGTTTCATACTCAAAGTGTTCGCCGATGAGAAGATAACGGGCATATCACCCGAGGACAGGTTCGAGATGCCAGCCACGGTCAACTTCTCACTCAACTGCGCCGACGGCGCGATTAACGCAGACGGGTCCGGCAGCACGGCGGACGACGACGGGGACGCGGACTTCGGCGGCGAGTGCGAAGAGAGCGACATATTCAACTTTTAGGCTTCTCCGCCCACAAGCCGGCGCCATGTCTCGGCGAGAGCCTGAAGGCGGCAAGAGACAGCATCTGATGAACAAGACATCAAAACAGAAAGGAGACAGAGATGGCGGACAAGGAGCAAAAGCCGGAAACGGCCTTAGCGAGTCTTAAGTCATGGAAGATAATCCTGCCGATAGTGATAGGGCTGGGAGCGACGGCCTGGCTCTTCTGGCGCGAGTATCAGCCGGGATTGTTTGACTCGTTTGACTTTGGGCCCTTATCGGCATTATTTTTCTTCGTGGCGGCACTATTCATGATGGGCCGCGACCTGGGCTACATGATACGCATCCGGGTCTTGAGCGATGGCGAGCTTGGCTGGTTCGCCGCATTCAGGATCATCATGCTGTGGGAGTTCTCATCGGCGGTGACTCCGTCGGCTGTGGGCGGGACAAGCGTTGCCCTTTTCTTCATCAACAGGGAGGGCATCACGGCGGGACGGTCTACGGGCATAGTGCTCATCACATCATTTCTTGACGAGCTGTATTTCGCCATTTTCTTCCCTCTCGTGGTATGGATAATAGGCTACAACAACATATTCGGCCTGCCCGGCACATTGGCCCACACCCTCACAGGCATCGCCTGGGCTGGATATGCGATAAAGTTAGCCTACATAATAGCCTTGAGCTACGGGTTGTTCGTCAACCCGCGCGGCCTCAAATGGCTTCTGCTCACCATATTCAAGTTGCCAGTCCTGAAAAGATGGCGGAGTAAGATGAACGACGTGGGTGACGACATAGTCTCCACGGCCAAATATTTCAAACATTGGCCCAAGCGCAAATGGGGGAAGGCGTTCTTGGCAACCGCACTGAGCTGGACGAGCCGGTACTGGGTTGTCAACGCGCTTATTTTGGCGTTCTTCGGGATTTCCCATCTTGGACTCATGGACCACTTCATCGTGTTTGGCAAGCAGCTGGCCATGTGGATCATGATGCTGATTATGCCGACGCCTGGTGGTGCGGGTTTCGCCGAATATGTTTTTCAGGAATTCCTGACTGACTTCATCCCTGCCGGAGCCATAGCATTGGCGTTCTGCTGGAGGCTGATAAGCTACTACCCCTACCTCGTGATAGGAGTTCTGCTGCTGCCGAGGTGGGTCAACGGCTACTTTGCGGGCGGCGGCAAGGCGGACAAAGAGGGCAAACAGACAAAATAGGCGGCTCGGCTGGACTAATTGGCGGCTGAGCGTGAAAAGACAGACTCTAAAATGATTGAAAAAAAGGAGGGCGGTCTATGAACAAGCTGAGGCTTCTTCTGCTACCCTTGACACTCATATACTGGATAGCCACCTCGGTGCGCAACCTGCTCTACAATGCGGGCGTTCTGCCTCAGAGGTCATTTGACAAGCCCGTGCTGTGCGTGGGCAACATAACAGTGGGCGGCACCGGCAAAACCCCGCTCACCGAGCACATCATACGCCTGATGCAGTCTGAGGGGCTGCGCGTCGGCGTGGTGAGCCGCGGATATAAGCGCAAGAGCAAGGGGCAGGTGGTGGCATCGGCCACCCCGACGGCCGAAGAGATAGGCGATGAGCCTTGCCAGATGAAACTCAAGTTCCCCACGGCCGAGGTCGTGGTGGACTCAGACCGCGGGGCAGCCATAGACACGGCCATAGGCATGGGGTGCGAAGTCATCGTGATGGACGACGGCATGCAGCACCGGAGCGTGCGCCCCCGCGCCATATTCTTAGTAGTGGACCACGCGCGACCGATGTGGCGCGACCTGCCATTGCCCTCGGGCAACCTGCGCGAGGACCGCATCGGTAGGCTCAGGGCCAACGTCATCGTAATAAACAAGTGCCCGACGGACATGACCAAGGCCCAGGCCGAGAGTTTCATGAGCCACATGAGCCTTAACGACGACCAGCGCGTCTTCTTCTGCGCAATCGAGTATGGCGAGATGCGGAGGACCGACGGCAGCGTGGTGAGCGACGAGGAGGCGGAGATGCGCGGAGGCGTGGCCGTGGCGGGCATAGGCCGCCCAGACCCGTTCTTCGCCGAGATTGACAGCCGCATGGCTGACAGGCGCACCAAGCACATGAGCTACCCCGACCACCACAGCTTCGCGGAGGCGGACATCAAAGACATCCAGTATGAGCTGGACCAGATAGGGCCAGACAGTGTGGCAGTCTGCACCGAGAAAGACTCCATGCGCCTGCCCGCCATTGAAGGTCATGAGACATGGATTCTGCCGATTCGCCTGCGGGTGCTGTTTGGGCAGGAGGACGAGTTGAACAAGACAATATTGAACACGATAAAAACAAAAAGACAATAAAAAAATGATACTCGACGAGATTAAAGAGGCAGCGGCATACCTCCAGAGCCGCATCATTGACGGCACCAGCGTAGGCATCATCCTTGGCACCGGCTTAGGAGGCTTAGTGAACGAGATTGAGATTGTGGATAGCATTGACTACCATGACATCCCCCATTTCCCAGTCTCGACCGTGCAGGGGCACTCGGGCCGTCTCATCGTCGGAAGGATTAGCGGAGTGCCGGTGATCGCCATGCAGGGCCGCTTCCATTATTACGAGGGGTATACCATGCAGCAGGTGACCTTCCCCGCCCGCGTGATGAAACTAATCGGCATCAAGACCCTCTTTGTCAGCAACGCGTCAGGCGGACTCAACCCAGGCTTCAAGGTTGGCGACGTAATGGTCATAACCGACCACATCAACATGTTTGGCACCAATCCGCTCATCGGGCCCAACCTTGACGAGTTCGGCCCCCGTTTCCCGGACATGAGCGAGACATACAGCAAGAGGCTCATCAAGGCAGCCCTTGAAATTGGCGAGAAAGAGGGGCTCAACCTCAAGACCGGCACCTACGTCGGCACCACAGGGCCCACCTTTGAGACCCCGTCGGAGTATAAGATGTTCCGCACCCTTGGCGGTGACGCCGTAGGCATGAGCACGGTGCCGGAGGTTATTGTGGCCCACCACTCAGGCATCGAGGTGTTCGGCGTCTCCATCATCACAGACTCAGGCGTCCCTGGCGAGATTGTCGAGGTCAGCCATGAGGAGGTTCAGAAAGTGGCCGCCGCAGCCGAGCCTCGCATGACCCGAGTCATCAAATGTCTGGTATCACTGGCATAACTTTACCCAAAGGAGATGGCAAGCGCACCACTCGAATACAGCAAAAATGAGAAGCAAAGTCTCACTCTCGTTGTGAGGCTTTGCTCCCTCTCGCGTGACAGCGAGCCCATGCCCGTTTTGACCGAGGCGGAAGTCAAGCAGTTGGCTGACGTGGCGGTGAGGGAGGGCGTGGCCGGTTGGGTCATCCACCGCGTCACCGATAGCTATCAGGACTGGGCGAGTGGCGAGGCCGTCTGCAAAGCGCTGCGCGGACCGGCGTGGCGAGTGGTGAGCCACAATGCGCAGGTGCTGGGCGTGCTGCGAGACATGAGTGACAGGCTGAAAGGCTTCGACACAGTGCTGCTCAAAGGCGCCGCCCTCATTGACAGTCCTTATTATGATGACGTGAGCCACAGGGTGGCGGGCGACATTGACATCTGGGTAGACCCCGACAAAATCCAGGAGGCCCAGACCTTGCTCGTCGCGGCGGGAGCAGAGCTTGGCGACCCCGACAGCCTGCTGGGGAGCAAGACGCACCAGCACTTGCCCGACTTCAAGTACCTCGGGTTGACAATAGAGCTTCACAGAAGCCTGTTTGACAAACTGACAAAGGACGACCTGCCCGGCAAATTGTCAGAGCACTCCGTGGAGTGGCACGGCAGGCGGATGCTAAACGAGAGAGCAATGTTCTACCACCTTGTGATGCACGGGTATAGGCACTACTCAAATTCGGAGACAGTGCTGCGGTGGATTGTGGACTACGCCGTCATCCTCGCAAAGTCATCCGACCCGGAAAGCCTAATCGCGTACTGCAAAGGAGTCACCCCCCACGCCAATGAGGCGTTGACATGGGCCATCGGTGTGACAATGGATCTTTTGCCACCGGACCTGGCTGAGAGGATGAGGAATCTGGACTATGCTCCACTATCATTTGCCACACACAAAACGAAGCACGGGAAATCCGTGGCGCACTTCAAGCTCCATGCCATATCCTACATATTCAAGAGCTTGAGGTATCAGATGTCAGAGGCCACGGGAGTTAGAGCCAAGTGGCAGGTGGTGAAGGACATAGCCGCCTTAGAGGTCAGGCGCACCCGCCACAAATATCCCGAAGACAGCCTCATCGTGGGCATCATCAAACGCATATTCATAAAAAAATAACAACAACCGAACTGAAACAGAGATGCAAAACACAACGCTGAAAAAAATTATCGGCTTGTGGCCGCATGCGGTCATCTTGATATGCTTTGCCATATTGAGCGCCATATATTTCTCACCAGTGCTCAAGGGCAAAGTGATGCAGCAGATGGACTTGACCCACTCCACCGGCGCGGAGCACGAGCTGTATGAGTATCAGTTGGCCACAGGCGAGAAGGCCCAGTGGACCGACTCGATGTTTGGCGGCATGCCAGCCTATCAGATCAGGGCGGACAACAGCAGCAACGTCTTCACCCACTTGTGCAAATATATCCGCTTCGGGCTGCCATATAGCACCATAGGCATCATGTTCCTCTACCTTGCCGGCTTCTACTTCATGCTGCTGAGCATGGGCGTGGGGCGCAAGATAGCCGTGATTGGCTCTGTCGCATTCGCGTTGGGCACATACAACATAATAATCATAGGGGCGGGCCACATAACCAAGTGTTACGCCATAGCCATGATGCCGCTCGTGATAGGCGGCGTGGTGATGACATTCCGCGGGAGGCGCATAGCCGGCGGCATATTCACAATGGTGGCGTTGGGCCTCGAATTGGCTTTCAACCACATCCAGATAACATACTACTTGGCGATCGCCCTGCTCATCCTGCTCATATTCGAGCTGGTGTGGGCCATCAAGGGCAAGACCATGAAAGAGTTCGGCATAAGCTTAGCGGTGCTTGCCGGCGCATCCATCATGGCCGTCCTGCCGTCCACCACCAACTTGTGGACCACATATGAGTACGGGGCCTATTCCATCCGCGGCGCGAGCGAGTTGAAAAGCACGGGCGAGGAGAAAGCCGCAACGGGACTCGACAAGGACTACGCCCTCAGCTGGAGCTATGGCAAGAAAGAGACATTCACACTGTTAGTGCCGGACGTTGTTGGCGGGTCGAGCGACATCGCCATCGGCGAGAAAGTGAAGAATCTGAACGACATCCCGGCGCAAGTGCGCGCCGACGTGGCCAACATGCCAAGCTATTGGGGCGGACGCAGCTTCACGAGCGGCCCTGTTTATGTAGGGGCCATCATCTGCTTCCTCTTCTTCCTCGGCTGCTTCTATTATGAGGGGCGGCTCAAGTGGTGGCTCATAGCGGCTACAGTCTTCTCCATAATGCTGGCATGGGGCAAGAACTTCGGCATCCTCACCGACCCCATGTTCGACCATTTCCCGCTTTATAACAAGTTCCGCACTGTCGAGATGGCCCTCGTCATAGCCACAGTGACCATACCTTTGCTGGGCATGTTAGGCCTCAAGGCATTGAGCGACAACCCGGAGGACATCAAATATCACCCGGGCAAATTCTTCGGAGCCGTTGGCCTGACCGCAGGCGTAGCCTTAATCATCGCTGCAGTGCCCACCCTGTTCTACAACTTCCTGAGCCCCATGGAGGCGCAGCAGTTCGCAACCCTCAAACTCCAGAACCCACTCTATGGAGTATTTGAGCAGGGTATTATTGACGCGCGAGTCAGCATCACGCGCACGGACGCATTGCGCTCGGCAGTGCTGATACTCCTCGCGTCGAGCGCCTTGTGGTTCCACTCCGTGCGGAAAATCAACTCAAAGATAATGTTTGCGGCACTCGGCGTCCTCATTGCCATAGACCTTTGGAGCGTCGACCGCCGGTACTTGGGCACAGACGACTTCAAGAGCAAGCGTGAGGCCACATCTGACGCATTCGCCCTCCACACGGCCGACAAGGCCATCATGGCCGATGAGCGTCCGCACCGCGTCATGTCGCTCTACACCAACCCGTTCAACGAGGTATTCACATCTTACTACCACCACTCGGTGGGCGGCTACCACGGAGCCAAGCTGCGCAGGTATCAAGACGTGATAGACAGATATCTCGGCGCCGACTGGCAACGGCTGACAACGGCTCTGCAGCAGCAGGACTATGCCGGCATAGACGCCGCATTAGCTCAAAGCAACGCGCTGTCGATGCTCAACTGCCGCTACCTGATCTACAATCCGAACCAGGCGCCCATCGAGAACCACTACGCCATGCCAGAGGCCTGGTTTGTGAGCAAGGCCACAGCCGCCGCCACGCCAGATGACGCCATCGACATGATTGGCACAATCGACATTGCCCACGAGTGCGCGGTAGAGGGTATGGAGAGCGCCACATTCGACACCGACAGCACGGCATGGGTTCGACAGACCGCATATACGCCCAACAGCGTCAGCTACGAGAGCAGCTCGGATGCGGACGGCTTCGTGGTGTTCAGCGAGATTTACTACCCTGCCGGCTGGCAAGCCACGATAGACGGGCAAGAGGCTCACATTGAGCGCGCCGACTACATCCTGCGCGCACTGAGGGTGCCAGCAGGACAACATAAGATAGAGTTCACCTTCAAGCCGCGGAGCTACGTGACTGGCAGCGTCATCTCGACCATAGCCTCCGTCATAGTCGTCATCCTCGCCATTGGCGGATGCGCATGGGTGTTGCTCAAGAAAAAAGAAGAGAAATAAGACTTCCCCCTATGGAGATAGCAGAAGACTACAGGCACCTGAGCGAAAGCGAGGTGAGCACGCTCAGCCAGCAAGGCTGCTTGGCTGACGACTGGGGCCGCGTGCTTGTCCGCGGCCAGTTTGACGCCAAGCGCATTGTGGGCGTCACCTTCATGGGCACAGTGCGGATAGGCGACATGAGCGGCACAGTGAGCCAAAAGGCAAAGGGCGTGGGGGCGGTCCGCTCGGCCATCATACGCAGCACGCTGCGCGACGTGACCATTGGCGACTGGTTCTACATCCAGGACGTAGGCCTGCTCTCAGACTACCGCATAGGCGGACGCTTCGTGTGCATGGGCTGCGGCCGCGTGACGGGAGGCGAAGGCCCATTTGGAATTGGCGAGCGCGTGGCTGTAATCAACGAGGGCGGCGGGCGCGAGGTGGCCATGTCAGCCCGTCTGACATCCAACATAGCCTATATGGTGGCGTGCCATCGGTACATCCCCGGACTTGTGGAGGGGTATGAGAAGATGGCGCGAAAAGAGGCCGAGGGGCTATGCGCGGAGATTGGCAAGGATGTGCACATATATAACACCAGGTGCATAGAGAGCGTCCGCATAGGTCAGAGGGCCGTGATAGACGGGGCGTCGGTGCTGCGCCACGGGACCATATTGTCGGTGACGGACCAGCCCACTGAGGTGGGAGCCGATGTTGACGCCGAGCACTTCGTCATGGCCGAGGGGGCGCACGTCTACAGCGGAGCCAAGTTGCGCCACTGCTTTGTGGGGCAATGCGTCACAGTGGGCGAGGGCTTCTTTGCGGAGAACGTCATGGCCTTTGCCAACAGCCAATTGCTTTGCGGTGAGGGCATATCGCTTCTTGCCGGGCCTTACACAGTCAGCCACCACAAGTCCACACTCCTCATTGCCGAGGCCGTCTCGTTCTACAATGCGGGCAGCGCGACCAACTCAAGCAACCATCACTACCGCTTGGGGCCCATCCAGCAAGCTGTGCTGGAGCGCGGATGCAAGACCGGCAGCGACAGCTATGTGCTTGAGCCGGCCCACATCGGGGCTTTCACAATGGTGGTGGGGCATCACAAGACGCACCCCGACACCACCGCCTACCCTTTCTCCGTCTTGGCCGAGCGCGATGGCGAGAGCCACCTCATCGTGGCGCAGAACCTGCGCACCATGGGCTTGTTCCGCGACGGGATAAAGTGGAAAAAGCGCGACAAGCGCACAGCCCTGAAAGCCGACGTGATAAGTTATGACATCTTGAACCCTCTGACCGTGGGGCTGATGATGACGGCGGTGAGACGCATAGAGGGCGAGCTGGCAGAAAAGAAGGGCGACTACCTGCTTGAGGGCGGACTGAGAATCCGCAAAGCCCTGCTACCCCGCGGGGCGAAGGCCTACCGCATGGCCATAGACATATACCTTGCCAAAGCCTACGCTCATGACAAAGGCGAGAGCGAGGGGCTGGATTGCGACTGGGCGGACGTCGGCGGACTGGTGGCCCCGCTAAGCGAGATCCGCGCCATTGAGCGCAAGATGGCGGACGGGGAATATAAGACCGTTGGCGACGTGGCCGACAGCATAGCGGAGCTTGGCGAGAAGAGCAAAGAGCTTGCCATCCGATGGGCCGTGGGGCAGGCTCGCGCATGGTACGGATACTCAGACACAGAGGAGGACGTGAAAGACGCCATCCAGACAGTGGCAGAGGCCTGCCATGACCTGAAAGAGGGCATCTTGTCTGACGCGTCACGCGAATGGGGGCCAAAGATTAAGACAGGCTACGGACTTGACGGAAACGCCGATGACCAAGAGTTTGATTTCAAGGCCCTGCGCGGCGAGATGAGCCAACATGCGGACATCCGCGAGTGCGAGAAATATTTTGACGAGACTTGGTGAATTCGCGGGATAACTAAGCGGATTGCATTATAAATCAAAAAAAGAGGAGGCGCATCAGAGAACTCACCATGAGTTCTTTGACGCGCCTCTTACCTTTGCTTGTTGCCGGCCGGGACGAAAAACCTACCCGTCGGCATAGTCGGATTGCTTATACGCTATTTCTTGCCGCCCCTGCGGTTCATGTCACCACCCGGGCCACCGCCAGGGAATGGCTGAGCCATGTGGTCCTCGCGATCGTAGATCTTAAGAATCTGAGACTGCGAGAGGAATGCGGAGTAGACCTTGTAATACTTCTGGCGAACCGCGAGCTTCTTCGCGTCGTTGTCAAAGCGCTTCTTGATCTCCTGCTCAGCCTGCGCGTCAGTCATCTCAGCCGGCTTCTCTTTCTTGGCGGACTTATCCGCCTTGGTGTTACCGTCGGGCTTGGGCATGTCCCCGGGAGCCTGCCCCGCGCGCGGGTCGAGAGCGTCAAGCTCCTTCTGGCACTTGGTGTAGGCGTCCACCAGCTTGGATGTCTTATCCGAGTCGAGGGAGAGGTCGGAGGCTAAACGCTTGGCCTGTTGCTCAATCATCTGCTCCCTTGACAGGCGTTGCCCCTTCTCTGTCTGGGTCTTGCCATTGTCAGAGCCTGATGTTTGGGCGCAGACGCTAAGGTTTGCCGTCGCCAAGGCGATGGCGAGTGCTGGAATGAATAAAAACTTGTTCATATGTGTAGTAATAAGTGTGTGTGCGCATGAAAACGGAGCGTCAGCGCCTGACGGGGATATTGATGGATACGTTGCCTATGGTGATGTTGACGGCATCCCTATGAGGAGCAGGCGCGGGGGCCGGCACAGGTGCGGGCGTCGGAATGGGAGCGGGCGCAGGCGCGGGGGCTGGTGTCGGAACGGGAGCGGGAGTCGGAGCAGGCCGTACGCAGGCGTCGCAATGGCACTCGGCCATAGGCCCATGAGCCGCATGACGCGCGGGGGCCATATGGTGGTGCTGGGGAGAGTGGCCACGTACATCGGCCTCGTTGTTGTTGGCGGCAGATGCGACAAGAGAGGTGGACAGGGCGACAATGGCTACAGCCAAGGTGCGGCGGATGATATTCAGAGTATTCATGTTCGTAGGTGTTTATTTTATCCAACCAATACGCAATTGTCGTGCCAAAAGGAAGCAGCAGAGGAGAGGTATGACAGATACTAATCTAATACACAAAATGTTAGCTTAGATAAAAATCGGCATATGATAGAAGACAGCGACACAGCCATCGCTGAAAGAGCCTGTTAGGGAAATCAAAAATCAAGCCCATGATGTTTGAGTAGGCAAAACCCTTTGGGCTGTCAAAAGAGGGTGATATCGGGGGAAAACTGTAACTTTGGGAGATAGCGGCTGATAGAAATAAAACCATGAAATACCCAATAGGAATACAGACATTCGAGAGAATAATCAAAGAGGGATTCGTGTATGTAGACAAGACCGATTTGGTTTACTCTTTGGTCCAAGACAGCCCAATATGCTTCCTTAGTCGCCCTCGACGGTTTGGGAAGAGTTTGCTCCTATCCACTATAAAGAGCTACTTTTTGGGCAAGCGCGACCTGTTCAAGGGGTTACGCATGCAGAAGCTTGAAACGGAATGGGAGACGTACCCCGTGTTCCATATCGACTTCAACGGGATAAACTTCACAAGGGCTAATGCGCTGGAAAACAGTCTATCCGACTACGTGAATGTTTGGGAACAAGAATATGGGGTAGCGCAAAACAAAGCACTCAGCATAGGTGAACGGTTCGCAAAAGTACTTGCAGCCGCACACAGGCAAACAAATCATGGCTGCGTGGTCTTGATTGACGAATACGACAAACCAATGCTGGACGTCATGGGTGAAAACCTCTCAATTGATGTCGACGGGAATAAAATGACAATCGAGGAGAACAACCGCAACATCCTCAAGTCATTTTACACCACATTCAAGAAAGCAGACGAGGATTTACGCTTCGTCTTCCTCACTGGCGTGACCAAATTCTCACAAATAAGCGTTTTCAGTGGTTTCAATCAACCCAAAGACATCAGCCTGTCTGCTAAGTATGACACCATATGCGGAATAACCGAAGAAGAGATAAACCTATACTTTTCTCAACCCATCGCCGACATGTCGAGAGATAACGGCATATCCGTAGATGCGCTACGAGCAGAACTTCGCAAAAGATTTGACGGCTATCACTTTAGCAAAAGGATGTTTGGCGTCTACAATCCTTTCAGCATGCTGAATACACTCGACACGCATGACATAGACGACTATTGGTTCGCCAGCGGGACGCCGACTTACCTCATCCGCCTTCTCGAGCATTTCGACGAGAATATGGACGAAATAGCAGGCAGATATTTCTCGAAGTCAGAATTTATCGACTACAAAGCCGACAAGGAAAGGCCTCTGCCTATGATTTTCCAAAGCGGATACCTTACCATAAAAAACTACGACAAGGAAACCGACCAATTTTTGCTCGATTTCCCAAATGATGAGGTCGGGAGAGGATTTCTCACTATAGCAGCAAACAACTACTTAGGTATCAAAGAGATAGATACATGCAATTGGATAAAAGACAACATATCCGCACTGAGAAGAGGAGATCTTGAGTCATTCCGTTCTGAATTAACTGCTTTTTTGGCCAGCATTCCCTATTCGGCTCGGCGCTCAAGCAGCGAGCATGAGATGGAGCGTTTTTTTCATTACACTTTCTACCTCATCCTCCGTCTTGCCAGCACCTACACCACATATTACGAGAAGCAGCAGAGCCGGGGCAGAGTCGATTGCGTCATCGAGACTTCCCAATTCGTCTATATCTTTGAATTTAAGCTTGATGGAACTTCAAAAGACGCGCTTGACCAAATTGACGCCATGGGCTACGCCACCGAATATGCGACAGACAACCGCAAAGTCTACAGAGTAGGCTGTTCATTCTCGTCTAAGACCGGGACTGTCGAGGACTGGGACGTAAGGGGGTAGGCTTTTTAGCAAAAAGCAGAAAAGGCCGAACAAAAACCACCCTGCCGCAAAATGGGGCCAAGGCCTCGCAGATAGCACAGTTGCCATCCGAAAACATTGTCAGATAACATCTTTGTGATAACAGGGCATCCTCTTTTAAGGTCGTTTGGAGTTGGCATAAGAAATAAATTTGTAATTTTGCCGCATTGTGCGCCAAAGGGGTAAGTCATGCCCTTTCGGATACGCCTTCATAAATTTCAAGGAAAACAACACCATAAAGAAATAATGATAAACGCAGTAATCACGGGTGTGGGCGCGTTCACTCCCGAGTATAGACTCACGAATGACGAGCTCAGCCGCATGGTGGACACCAACGACGAGTGGATAATGACCCGCGTGGGCATCAAAGAGCGCAGGATCCTCAAGGAGAACGAGGGCAAGGCGGCATCAGACATGGGCGCCAAGGCCATTGAGAACCTTGTGGAGAAGACGGGCCTGGACCTTCAGACCGTCGACCTTGTGGTCTGCACCACCGTCACCGGCGACTGCGTACTTCCCGCAACGGCAGCCATCATCTGCGACAAGGTGGGCATACATGACGCCTTGGCTTTCGACATCAACGGCGCATGCTCAGGTTTCCTTTACGGACTTGACCTCGTCTCGCAATACATCCGCAGCGGCTCCAAGAAGAAAGTCATCCTCGTCTCGACCGAGAAGATGAGCAGCATCGTGGACTACACCGACCGCACCACTTGCGTGCTCTTTGGCGACGCGGCAACCGCAGTGCTCGTTGAGCCCACCGAGGAGAAGATTGGCCTCATGGACAGCAACCTCCACACTGACGGCATAGGCCGCGAGTGGCTCTGTATTCCGGCCGGCGGCTCGGCCATGCCTGCAAGCCATGAGACCGTGGACGCTCACAAGCATTACGTTTACCAGGAGGGCAAGCACGTGTTCAAATATGCCGTCACCTATATGGCTGACGCCACAGTTGACATCATGAAGCGCAATGGCCTGACTGCCGACGACGTGGCGTGGCTCGTCCCCCATCAGGCGAACCTCCGTATCATCTCGGCCACACAGGAGCGCATGGGCATCCCCACCGAGAAGGTCATGATCAACATCCAGAACTACGGCAACACCACGTCGGCCACCATCCCCCTCTGCCTCTACGAGTGGGAGAAGCAGCTGAAGAAGGGCGACAACCTCATCCTCGCCGCATTTGGCGCAGGCTTCACATGGGGCGCTCTCTACATCAAGTGGGGCTACGACCCTAAGTAGGACATCAGAGGGTGGGCAGTCGGTCAAACGGCCTCGCTCATTCAGATTGACAATATAGACAAAAAGGCTACGCCTCCCGCAAAAGGGGGCGTGGCCTTTTGTGTTAAAGGAGGAGACGCTCGTCAAAAAGCCAATGTATTTGATTAAATTTAAGGGTTAACTAAACATTTGGCGACATGCGGCTTAACAATCTCAGAAAAAGCGGACGGAAAGCCATATTCCTCAGCTTACCAACCGCGATAATATCATCACTCTCAATCATCGGATGCTCATCAGGCGGGTCCAACCACACCCCCGACAGGATAGACGAGCTGATGTCGAAGATGACAATCGAAGAAAAACTTGGCCAACTCAACCTACTGCCTGGCGGAGACCTGACGACAGGGAACTCGGTCAGTGCCGACCTCAAGGCAAAAATCAAGTCGGGACTGGTGGGCGCAGTGCTTAACGTACGCGGTGCGGAGAAAATACATGAGCTACAGCGCATTGCAGTAGAAGAGAGCCGATTGGGAATTCCATTGCTCGTGGGGCTTGACGTCATCCACGGCTACGAGACAGTCCTACCCATACCATTGGCGCAAGGGTGCAGCTGGGACACAGCCCTTGTGCGCCAAGGGGCGGTCATGGCAGCCGAAGAGGCCACCGCGGCGGGCATCAACTGGGTCTACTCGCCAATGGTGGATGTGGCTCACGACGCACGATGGGGGCGCATAGCCGAGGGCTTCGGCGAGGACCCGTTCCTATCGGGCGAGATGGGTGCCGCCATGATAAACGGCTATCAGGGAGCATATTATTGGAGCAAAGGCAAGAAAGGCGAATATAATCTGGTTGACGAGCGGTGGAAGAGCGACCGCCAAGTCATGGCGTGCCTAAAACACTACGCCCTCTATGGCGCCGTGGAGGCGGGCAAAGACTACAACCATGTCGACATGAGCCGCAGCCGGATGCTGAACCAATACCTCCCACCCTACAGACGCTGCGTGGAGGCGGGCGTTGGCTCTGTCATGACATCCTTCAACCTGGTAGACGGGGTGCCAGCCACAGCCAACCATTGGCTCGTTACTGACATCTTGCGCGACAAGTGGGGCTTTGACGGCTTCGTGGTGACAGACTACGCATCAATAAGCGAGATGAAGAGCCACGGATTGGGAGACGTAAGCCAAGGCGACGCGAAAGAGGCGAACGCGAAGGCGGCACTCAGCGCCGGCACAGACATGGACATGTGCTCAGAGGCCTATGTGGCTCAAGCCGGGCATTGGCGCGACGCCGACATGACAGCCAAGATTGACAAAGCCTGCCGCAGAGTCCTGGAAGCCAAAGAGAGGCTCGGCCTCTTGGACGACCCGTATAAATTCTGCAAGACGGAGCGAGAGAAGACTGACCTCTATAGCCCCGAGCATCGCAGCGTGGCTCGCCAAATGGCGACCGAGAGCTTAGTGCTGCTTAAGAATGAAGGCGGGTTGCTGCCGCTCAAGAAAAACGGGCGGATAGCCCTTATCGGCCCGCTCAGCGACACCCGTAGCAATCTTGTGGGCTGCTGGAGCACTGGCGACAACCCGGCCAAATACTCAACACTATTGGAGGCGATGAGAGAACACGTCGGGACTGGCGCAACCATCAGCTATGCGCAAGGCAGCAACATATATGACAATGAGAAGACCCAGACAAACGCCGACTTTGGGCGGCACATTGCCCGCGTTGACAAAAAGGCAGCTCTCGCCGAGGCAGTCAGGGTGGCCAGACAGGCGGACGTTGTCGTCCTCGCACTTGGCGAGTTGGCCGAGATGAGCGGAGAGAGCTCGTCACGCGCAGACATCTCAATGCCTGACGCGGAGAAAGACCTGATGAAAGCAATCGTGGAGACTGGCAAACCGGTCGTGTTGTTGAACTTCGCTGGCAGGCCGACCGACCTCTCTTGGGAGGACGAGAACATTGCGACCATAATGAACGTGTGGTTCGCGGGGTCGGAGACTGGAGACGCCATTTGCGACGTCCTCTTTGGCGATGTATGCCCGTCGGGTAAACTTGTGACATCCATGCCACGATGCGTGGGTCAATTG
Organism: bacterium; assembly: GCA_963658925.1. Taxonomy (GTDB): domain Bacteria; phylum Bacteroidota; class Bacteroidia; order Bacteroidales; family Marinilabiliaceae; genus W3P20-009. The sequence goes on along the minus strand of CAVKRQ010000005.1, from coordinate 67,993 downwards.
CCACTCTACTACAATCACACCAACGGCAGCCGCCCCGTGCCTGAGGGCAACACGGAGTTCTGGAAATACAACTCGAACTACATTGACGTGGCTGAAGGCCCTCTCTATCCGTTTGGGTATGGCCTGTCGTACACCAGTTTCGACTATTCAGACATGAGGACAGAAATGCTTTGCCACAACGGAGACGAATGGACTAATCAAGATTCCATATGCGTGAAATCGGGCAAGGTGGACTCTGTGCGTGTCAGCGTGACCGTCAGCAACACAGGCTCACTCGATGCCGACGAGATAGTCCAGCTATACATTGGCGCCTCGGAGACCAACTCGGCACGTCCTGTCAAAGAGCTCAAGGCATTCAGGCGGTTGCGCATCAAAGCCGGGCAGAGCGAGCGCGTCACATTCACATTGGGCGGCGCGGACGCGTTGGGCTGGGAGACCGACACCGAGCTTTATCATTCTGACGGACACAGAGGCGCATACAAGATAATGGTTGGCGGAAACAGCCGCGACGTGACCACCCAAAAGCGCGTAATATACGAATAGGGGGGGAAACGCAGACAAAGTCAACGCCCAAGAGCAGGAAGCCCACCTGCCTCTTGGGCGTTGACCATTTTTTGCCGCCTTAGTGTCGCCAGACCTCAGACGGAGCCACCAATCACTCCAATCTCCTTGACCCGCTCCTCGAAATCGTCCTTTCCACAGGCGGACAGTTTCTTGGTCTGAGCCCGGTAATTATAAATCGTATTCACACTATAGTGGAGAATTTCGGAAATCCTGCCGCTGTCCGTTATCCCAAGCCTGATGAGCGCGAAAATCCTCATCTGCGTTGTCAGCCGTCCGGGCTTAGGGGCAGACGTCCGGTTCTCGGGAGTGAGCAAAGAGTTGAACTGCTCAACGAAATCAGGGAAAAGATGCAGAAAAGCCGTATCGAAATTGACATAGAGGTCCTCCATGTCGTCGGCATTGAAATCAGAGGACCTGAGGAGCGAGTTAAGCTCCGCCATCTGACCATTCTTGACCTTGTTGCGCACCTTCGTGCGAAGCTCGTCAAGCCGCTCGACATATCGGGAGCATAGACTCATAAAACGGCCGACATACTCCTCCTTGACCCTGTTGGCCTCAGCCAACTGCGTGTTGAGGGCGCGCCTCTGCTCACTGAGCGATGTCAGGTCGGCATTGACAGACAAGAGCTGCCCGTTGGCCTCGCTGAGGGCGTCGTTGCTCTTGGCGAGCCTGTCTCTCGTCTTGCGAAGCTTATTCCGCTGAATGGCAATATAGACCACAAAGAACAGCAGCGTCACGGCAAGGCAGGACAGACAGAAGAGTGAGAACCTGAGCCTCGACTGGTAGCCTTCGCCCTCGGCCTTATACCTCTGCGCGATCATGGTTAGGAGCGGCGAGATGTGCGAAAGCCTTTGACGGCTGCCGAAGCGGTTGGCGCACTCGCTGGTGTAACAGATGTAGCGATAAGCCCTGTCCACTTGCCCCATGAGAGCCAACTGGTTAGACATCTCCCACATTGACCCCTGGTCTTGCACCCCATTGCGAATGTCGGCAAGGACAGACTCGCCGAGCCACAAGAGCATATTGGAGGTGTCGCACCGCGCCTTGAACTCCAGATAGCGATAGAGTGCGAAAAGAGCGAAATCAGTAGACCCCCTCTCGACCCTCGTCAGCCAAAGGTCGCTGAACCTCATGGAAGTGGCAGTATCACCCGAATTGAGAGCGGACAGCTCACGAGCCAGGATGACATCCTGAGAAGTCGAGTCAGCCTCCTTAAACAGCCGCTTGAGGCAATCGCTGGCGGCTTCGCCATAAAAGTCCCGGGACTCAGCGAGAGGCGAGTAGGTGGCAATCTCGCCAAACACATGAGAGCTCGACACCAAAATCCTCTGCCGCGCCTCGGCCGTCAAGCCATAAGGGGAGATAGACTTCAAAACGTCAAGACTCTCGACATAAGCCCCCGTGTTGGAACACATGTAGGCCTTGTGGGCCAGGCATATCGCCACACGCGAAGAGTCGGACATCTTGCGAGCCGAGGCCACGCAATCGTCAAGATATACTATGGCGGAATCCTTGATGAAAGGCTTATACTCATTAAACAGGCTGAAAGAGATCTCATATTTGGCCTCATCAGATTTAGCTTTGGCCAATTCCGTGCGAAGCGTCTCAATCCTCGTCCTTTTCCGCTCCACATACACGTCCTGATGCTCCACCGCTTCATCAATCAGACAGAGGATGGAGTCAACCAGAGCGTCGTCTCCCTGACGCGCGGAGGCCTCAGTCGGCAAGTTGGGGAAGACCGCGGCCGCGATTGCCACAAAAACCTTGTATATGTTCATGGTCGTAAAGATACAACCTTTCTTAAACTTTATATAATGATATTAAGAAATAAGACTTGATGAGAGCGCCAAACTAACACCGAAAAAAGCCCGAAGTCAAACGACCTCGGGCTTTCGCATTATAAGACTGAGCTACAATCTGAAATGATTAGTCATGCTGGAACACTCGGACATAATCCACTTGCATTTGGGCAGGCAGGCAAGAGGCGTCAAGGCCCTGCTGTCCGCCCCAGCCACCACCCCAAGCAAGGTTGAGGATTGGATAGAAAGCGGAGTCGAAGGGCCACGCGTCACGCCCAGACCCGTCATTGGCATAGGAGAGAAGCTCGGTTCCGTCAATATAGAACGTCAGCTTGTCGGCAGTCCAGAGAAGCGCATATACATGGAAGTCAGACTGCGCAGTGGCTACCGTGCGGCGCGCGCTCTCGACGGCGGTGCCAGTGTTGTTATACTTGTTGCAATGGATGGTGGAGTGGACAACATTGGCGTCATAGCCCACCTCCTCCATGATGTCGATCTCGCCATCGCCGGGCCACGAGGTGAAATTGACTGGCATCATCCAGAAGGCTGGCCATGTGCCCTTGCCTGTTGGCAGTTTGATGCTGGCCTCGATGTATCCGTAACGCCAGCCTGAGGACACTTTGGCATAGAGGCGGGAGCTTGTCACATAGTCACCCTCGTCTTGAAGCGTTATGGTGAGCAGACCATCGGCCACAGACGCGTTTGACGAGGTGTAGTATTGCAACTCGTTGTTGCCCCAGCCGTTGTCGCCACGCCCAGTGGCGGCGGTCCAATCGGAGCTGAGCTTAGAGCCTTCAAACTCGTCATGCCAGACAAGCTTGTAGCCGTCTATGGGGCAAACGATCTCCTCTTCGGGGCTGACGGCAGGGGCCGCCTGTGAGACAGCGACACTGTCTCGTGACCCTCCCGACCAGATGACAATGACGCCACGGCGCTCAGTCGATGACGAGTTGGACTCGGCAGAGATAGAGAGGTCGGCCTCAGTGCCAACGCTGTTTGAAGGGGTGACCGAGAGCCAGTCGGCCTTAGAGAAAACGGCGAACTCATGCGAGCTGGTCACATTGACCGTCGCCACCCCACCCTCGGCGGAGAACGAGATTTGACGGTCAGATATGTTAATGGTCTCGGGAGCGGCATAGCCGATGTCGTTTCCATCATCGGAGCAGGAAGTGGCCACACATGCGCAGAGGATGGCCATTGGTGCTAAAATCATCGCTTTATTCATCAATCGTGAAGTGTTTTTTTCGGGTTAATGCGCTGTCTTCTGCAAGATAATCTCAGAGATGTCAACCTTTTCGCCTGCGGGTGTCGTTCCGAAATCGAAAACCAGCTTAAGCTTGGCTGCGGCACCTACCTTCAACTTGACGGCCGGAATCTTCACTTGGAGCTCATCACCGGCGGCGAGGTCATACTGGTTTGCGAAGAAATAGTTGTCATCGCTGTCATCGTCAGTCAGTTTGACAGTAACCCCGCTGATGTCCAACTTGGCAGTCATCTTGCAAGAGAAGTCATACTCGGTGTCCGCCTCTGCCGGTATTTGCGTCTTGAGGTGGACTTGCGCCTGCCATTGCTGACTGCAAGCCTGCTCCAACTCGACAGTGTAAACGCCATTAGCGACAGAAAGCATGCCCTCGCTTGAAATCTCGGACCATTCCGGCGCGTAGTAGAAGAAAGTAGTGAAGCCGTCAGTCCCCTTGTCGTCCACATAGCTCTTCCAGAGGTTGGAGGGGGAGTCGTAGGTGTAGACTGTCTTGTCCTCCTCCTCAGCGGGAGCCTCCACCCCATCGCACATATGCTCCTGGAGGCAGACGTCATAGAAATTGACCTTAGTGTCGGACGGAGCGCCGCCAAAGTCAAGCACAAGGCTAACCTTATCCATGTCAATGCCCGCCATATCGCTCTTGTAGAAGAGGCACTCGGCACCAGCTTTAAGGTCTTGACGCTCGGCGAAATAGAACACATTGTCATCACCAGTCTTAACAAGTTTGATGGTCACACCGGTGATGTCGGTTGTCGATGTCAGCTTCATGGAGAAGTCATAGCTCTTCGCAGCCGAGGTCGCCATGTCTGTCAAGAACTTGACTTGGGCCTGCCATTGGTCAGAGGTGGCAGAGGGGAGAGACACGGTGTAGTTGTTGCCGTCGACGGTGATGTCGGGATCGGCTATTTGCGCCCAGCCTGGCGCATAGTAGAACTCGTTTGTGAAAGTGCAGCCCTTCCAGAGGTTGCAGTCGCTGCCCGCCGTGAAGCCTTGGAAGCCAGCATCGGCGCTTGTGAGGATATAATGCCAGGCAATGCTGCTGCCGTCGTCCCAGACGAGGACGAGTTTGGAGGCTGTTATGGTCTCGATGCGGAGTTTCAGCTCGCCAGTGTAGGCGGCGTCCGCGGGGATGTAGGGGAAGAGGGTCTCCGTTGGGAAAGTGAGGTAGACGGCGTCGCCCTCTGTCGAGAGAGAGTATTCCGTCTCCTGCTTCTCGACAGGCACCATGAAATCCTCCGACTGATGATAGTCGGCGAAGATAGAGCATCCGGTGTTGACAAAGACCGTGCCTCCTTCGCCAGGGTCGTAAGTGTAAGTCCCGTCTGCGGAGAAAGTCAGCCTGTCATCATAGAGACCCATTGCCTTCTTCTCATCGGCCTTGGCTGCGTACCACTCAGTGCCGTCAGAGCCAGATGGGCCACAGGCTATGTGAGCAGTCTCAGAGTTGGCGATGCGCCACTGCTTGCCACAGAGCTTAGCCTTCAGCTCATCGAAATTAGTGAGCGAGTTCTTGATGGTGAAACTGACCTCACCCATGCCTTGCGAGAGGCCGCTGCTATTGCCGACACGGTAGTAGACAGTATAGTCACCCGCCGTGGTCCAAATACGCGTGAGCGGGTTCGTGGTCGAGTAGACGGGGTTCTTTGTTATCTCCTTGCCATCCACCGGGATGTACCACAAGGGATATTGACCCGCGGCGTTGAGCGAGAGGGTTACCTGATTAGTCTCATCGTCCACACTCACAGAGACTGAGGCCTCGGAGGCGACAGGGAGGTTGGCCTCACTGACCCCATCGAAATCCTCGGGGCTGCAAGCGGCGAGGGCGATAGCCGTCAAGGCTAAATATTTAGTCATTTTCATGTCAGTGCGATATTAGTAATTGTTCTGAATGAGAGAGCCTTGCGAAGCGTCAATCTCGCTAAGGGGGATTGGGAGGTACTTCTTGGTCTCGGTCCACGTGTTGGTGCGGTAGCCGTAGTCGTCGGGAGTGAGCGTCGAGGCGGCATTGCCGGTCCTGACAAGATCCCAATACCGTTTGCCCTCGCCTACGAACTCAAGCCTTCTCTCCGCAAGGATGTTATCTATTGTCGCAGTCTTGTTGTCAGTCAGCCCTGCGCGATGGTGCACCAGATTGACATACTCTTGAGCCGTGGCCGTGCTGCCGCCAGTCCTGACAAGAAGCTCGGCCGCGTTGAGGAGCGTCTCAGCATAGCGGTAGATGCGGAGGTTATTGTTGAAATTGAGGTCGCCGTCGGCCTTTTGGTCGGCGTTGTTGGCCGTGTAGGGCAGGTACTTCTTGAGCCAGAAGCCTGTATCCTGATAACGCTTAGTGTAGTCGGCCTTGCGGGCGTCATAGACAGTAGCGTCACGCCGAGCGTCGCCGTCCTCAAAGAGGTTATAAGTCTCCTCACGGACGGGCTCGAAGCCCCAACCGCTGTCAACCCCGTCCTCTGCCACTCCGCCACTGGGGCCGATGAGGCGCGGGTAGATGGTTCCGCCGGCGTTGACATAGCCTTCATTCCAAGAGCGCACCGCGTTGTCATCCTTATAGCAGATCTCGAATATGCTCTCTGAGCTCCACTCCCCGCTCTCAAGGAAGATGGTGGAATAGTCTGTCACGAGTCCGTACTCGTCGGACGCTATAATCTCCTGCATGTAATCAAGAGCCTTGGCATAGCGGCTCTCGTCGCACTGATACATGACCATCTCGGCATATATCATCTCGGCGGCTGCGCGGCTGAAACGGCCAGTGTTGGCGGCATCCCACTTGATGGGCAGGCTTCGGGAGTCGATAGCCTCCTCAAGGTCGGCGATAATGGTTGAGTAGACATCGTCATGGCCCTTCTGCTCAGCAATATAGGGCGACGCGAGGTTTTGCAAATAGAACGGGATGTTGCCGTAATACTTCCAGAGCAGGTTGTAATAGAAAGCTCGGAGCGTCCGCGCCTCGGCGTCGAAGATGGCGTACTGCTCGGCGGTCAGGTTATCCTTGGCCCAGCCTATGTAGGTCAGGACGTCATTGGCGTTGCGCACGCCCTTGTAGCTCTGATCCCAGATGCCTGTGAGAGCGTCAGACGAGTTCTGCGTGCTCTCGAAATTGAACATCTTGTGCAGGTGCTGATTGTCCGAGATGCCGGATCCGCCCGGCCACACGTCATCGGCCATCACGTCGGCGCAGAGCGTCAGCGGGGCGTACTGGCTGTTGTTCCAGTCATAGCTCCTCATTGGGTTATAGGTCGCCACGAGGGCCTCGAGGATGTGGTCATAGTTGTTGTAATACTCCTCAAGGGTCGCCTTGTCGGGCGGAGTCACCTCAAGGAAGTCATCGGAACACGAGCCGAGACCGAGACCGGCTGCCGCGCAAATGGCGGCTATCGAGATATATCTTGAAGTCATAATAATAGTGTCATTGCTTAGAATCCGATATTCGCTCCAAAGTTAAAAGTGCGGCTTTGCGGGTAGACGCCATAGTCAACGCCAAGCGACGTGCCGCCCGAAGATATTTCCGGGTCGAAGCCCGCGTATTTGGTGAAAGTGAGCAGGTTCTCAGCCCCCACAAAGACGCGGAGATGGTCAACGAAGAACTTGCGGGTGAACGCCTGCGGCAGAGTGTAGCCGAGTTGGATATTCTTCAGGCGGAAATAGCTGCCGTCAGTGACATAGAGGTCTGAGCTCTGCCAGTTGGTGGCATCGCCCACCACATAACGCGGGTATTTGTTTGAAGTGCCCTCGCCAGTCCAGCGGTTGAGCATATAGCTCGGGAGGTTGGCGGGTCGGACATCCGTGCGGCGCGTGGCGTCATAGATGTCATTGCCTGCCGTGCCCTGAAAGAGGACCATGAAATCGACGCCATTCCACTCTGCGCCGAAAGTGAGGCCGTAGGTCCAGTCTGGCATGCCCTTGCCAATTTTTGTGCGGTCGGCCGCCGTGATGGCGCCATCGCCGTCAACATCTACAAAACGAACGTCGCCCGGCACAGCGTTTGGCTGAATCTTCTCACCCTCGGCGTTGACGTAGGCATTGACCTCGGCAATGTTTTGGAAAATGCCATTGGTCTTATAGCCATAGAAATAGGGGAAAGGCTCTCCGTTTGACGCGCGGGTGATAGTGCCCGTGTTCTGCATGTTGTCGAGCTCGAGATAGCCAGACGTGTTGCCAAGGTTTGTAAGCGTATTCTTGAGGAAAGAGGCGTTGCCCTTGACGTGCATCTTGACAGGGCCGGCTGCCCATTTATAGCCGAGCTCAAGCTCGACACCCGTGTTCTCCATGTCACCAACATTGCCGAGGGGGGCCTCCGCTCCGACATAGTTGGCGATGGGCATCGAGATAATCATGCCTGAGGTTTTCTTCTTATACCAGTCGAAACTGAAAGTGAGCGCGTTGCCGAAGAAGCCGAGGTCGAGGCCGAGGTCAGTCTGAATGCTCTCCTCCCACTTCAGGTCGGGATTGGCAAGGGCGCCAGCCTGAACACCATTGACAACAGTCTCGTCCGTCCCCCAAATGCTGTTATAGGGAGACGCCGTCCATGCGGCATAAGTGAAGTCGCCAATGTTGTCATTGCCGTTTTTGCCCCAGCTGCCGCGCACCTTGACATTGGTCAGCCATTCGGGAGCATCGACATAAGGCTCGTTGAGCACATTCCAGCCGAGCGAGAAAGAGGGGAAAGTGGCGTAGCGGTTGTTAGAGCCGAAACGCGAGCTGCCGTCTCGCCTGACAGTGAACTGCGCCATGTAGCGCTCATCGTAGTTGTATGACGCACGGAAGAAGTAGGAGCTGAGAGTGTGCTCGTTGGCAGGGCCTCCCGAGGCGCTCATCTCGCCACGGCTCTGGTCGGCCGTGCTGTTGTTCATATATGGTTTGTTGATGTCCTTGAGGTTCTGCACACTGCCATAGAGGGTTTTGCCCGTGTTCTGCATGGCGCTTTGACCCACCACGACATTGATGGAGTTGGCGCCGAACTGCTTGTCCCACGTCAGGACGTTCTCCACCTGCCAGACGGTGCCGCGGTCGCTGCTCTGGTGCGCGCTGCTGATGGTGGACCTGTTATTGCCCGAGAGATAATAGACCGGCGTGTAGCCGTCAGCGCCGTAGAACGAGATGTCGGCCCCGTAAGAGAACCTGTACTTGACACCCCATCCGATGGAGAGGTCGGCCGAGAAGTTGGCCACGAACTTATGGCTCCAGTTGTCATCGCCTGGCAAACTGAGCATGGCGAGCGGGTTATTCATCTCCTGATAGCTGGAGCCGGGGATGGTATACATCCGCCCCTCGTCATCATAGAGCATGTACTCAGCCCCGTATTTATCTATCTGAGCCTGAGCATCGGCGCCAGACACTGTCGGTGTGAGAATTGGCGAAAGGTAGAGAGCCGAGCCGAGAGCCGAGCCCCACTGCGAGTTGGCGTCGATGCTCTTGCTGTGGATGCGGGCGTAGGATATGTTGGCGCCGAGCGTCATCTTGTTGAGCCACTCCCTCGCCTGCTTGTGGTCAAAGAGCGTGTAGGTGGTGTTGCTCCTCAAAGTCAGGCGGCGATAGTTGGACCTGTCACGGTCACCTCCCACAATGCCCTCCTGATGGTTATATCCCAGCGAGAGGTAATAATTCACCTTGTCGGTCGCCCCGCTCAGGCTCAACTCGTGGCTTTGGCTTGGCGCGTTGGCGTTGAAAAGCTCATCCTGCCAGTCAGTACCCTCGCCGAAAGAATATGGGTCCTCATAGAGAATAGCCTGACCGGAGTTGGCGAGACCCTCATTCATCATGACCGCGTACTCCGTGGCGTTGAGCACGTCGCGGTGTTTCCACGGGTTGGATATTCCGCCAGTGAAAGAGTAATTGACCTTGACACTGCCCTTCTGGCCGCCCTTGGTCGTGACCATGATGACGCCATTAGCCGCGCGCGTGCCATAGATGGCGCCCGAGGCCGCATCCTTCAAGACCTCAATGCTCTCGATGTCAGAGGGGTTGAGGTAGTCGATGCCACCCTCGATTGGCATTCCGTCCACAATATAGAGGGGGTCCGAGTTGTTGATGGTGCCGATGCCGCGAATCCTTATCTGAGCCGCGGCGCCAGGCTGTCCGCTGGCCGATGTCACCGTCACGCCGGAGGCCATGCCCTTGAGGGCGTTGTCCACACGCAGTGGAGTGGTGCCATTGAGGTCGTCAGCGCCCACCTTGGCGATGGAAGCCGTCACGACACTCTTTTTCTGGACGCCATAGCCCACCACGACAACCTCCGCGAGGTCTGACACCTCCTCATGGAGGGTCACGTCATAGTTAGTTTGACCTCCGACCACCTGGACCTTAGACATGTCAAACCCTATGAAAGAGTAGACAAGGTTGGCTCCCTGCGGGGCAGCGAGGGTGTAGTTGCCGTCGGCATCTGAGATGGTTCCCGTGGCAGTCCCCTCCACGACAATATTGACGCCCGGGAGCGGCATGCCGGCGCTGTCCACCACACGGCCGCTTATGTTGACGTTTTGCGCCCAAGCCGTGCCGGCCACAGACGATAGAAACGCCACTAACAATAGCTTGCGTATTTTCATGTCTCGATAATATGTTTGGTTAACGTAATCTCGATTAGGTAAACGTGGACGCGCGAAGGCTGCTGACGTGTTTTGCCTCCGTTGACCATAATGGTTAATTCGCGTTCGTTTGGGTTTGTTTGCAAAGTTGTTAATTAATTACACAATATCTACACACGTGTTAAACAAATGTGGATGCATTTAAAAGTCATCAAGCTGATTTACAGCAATTAGAGTAAAAACGAGACGTTTTAAAAAGTGGATAAAATCTAAAACGTTTTTTTGCATTAGTATGGATTTCCGCTCTAATATTGTGGCTAAATTCGCATCACTTTAAGTTCCAGCGGGCCAAATCCACTGATTCGCGTCGCGCGAAACAAGACTGCATTTGGCTTGATTTTTGCATTTAATCAACAAAAGAACACATATCACCCGTAGAAACAATAACTTAAACAAGGATGGCGCAGTTGGCGACCGACCGCAGGAGCGACGCGACACCGGCAGAGAGAGGCTAATAGTTAAAATTCCGCTAAATTCCAGTATTTAAACCCAATCTTGAAACATTACGCCGCATTTGCCGTTTGACACACTGAAAAGAACAAAAAGAAACAGAACGTCACATCAACTCCCAAGGCTGAAAGTCGCCAACCGACCTTCACACAAAACCACAATTTAAATGAGAAAGCTTATACTCTTAGTGTTCGCCATGGCGGTTTGCTCATTTGCCTCAGCGCAGATGTCAAAATTCCAGGCGTTATACCTCTTCCAGTTCGCCAAGAACACGTCTTGGCCTCAGGAGGATGCGGGTAAGCCCTTCGTGATCGCAGTCATAGGCGACAACGCGCTCGCCTCTGAGCTCCGGACCGTAGTCAACAACAAGAAGGTGGGCGACCGCCCGGTCAAAGTGGTAGAGTCTGCCACGGCGTCAGGTCTCGCCAAGAGCGACATCATCTACCTCGGCGAAAGCAAGTCGTCGCAAATAACGTCGCTCGTCTCGGCGCAAGCCAACAACAAAGTACTCATAGTCTCAGGCACCAAAGGCCAGTGCGCACAGGGCGCGGGCATAGCGTTCGTGCCAGACGGGGGCAAGCTCCAGTTCGAGATTCACGAGGGCAACATTGCCAAAAACGGCCTCAAGGTGGCGCCTAAACTCGTCACCCTCGGTCGCCAGGTGTTCTAAGCCGGCCGCGAAGGCGGGTCTTGAGCCACATATATAAGCGGGAAGCCCGGAGTTGCCGACAGGACTCCACTGGGCCAGCCGGGCCTCCCGCTCTTTCCTACCTACTTCTCCTTTCACCCCACACACGACATTTGTTTATCAGCGAAACTACCTGCCAACCATCTGCGGTTGAGGCGGGAGGAGAAGTTTTGCGCCTCCGGCAACGGGGGCATAGAGAAGCAATCAACTGTTTTTCAAGCACAAAGCCATTCCTTGGTTAGCCCAGCGGAGCGGGTCATGGCAAAAAAAAGCATGCCCCATCCCCGCATGAGCGATAGGAGCGGCACTCGTTCAAGTAAATAATTTTCACTCCCCAACAAACAGATACCCTACCTTAATGAAGAAAACAATTTGGGCTCTTTTGCTCGCTTTCGCGGCCTCGTCCGTCACCGGCATGGCACAGGACAAGCTGACCCGCGAGCAGATTTTGGCGATGAGCACCGACGAGTTGTCGGAACTCCCACTCGAAGACCTCATGGCAGCCGTTGAGACCCTCGGCGTGTCGTCTGTCGACGAGCTTTTCGCCCTCATCATGAACAAGAATGTCTCTTCAGCATCAAAAGAGGAGGAGAGCACATTCACATCACCCCTTTCAAGCACCGTCATCACCCGCGAGGAGATGCGCACCTACGGCGTTTCGACCCTTGAGGAGGCGCTCCGCCTCGTCCCGGGCTTGATAGTGTCAGAGAAGACCAACGGCGTCTATGACGTGCAGTTGCGCGGCCTGAACAACATCCCGAACAACAACATGTTGCTCTACGCCGAGAACTCCAACACCCTCGTCATGATTGACGGCCGCCCAGTGCATGACTACTCCATGGGCGCCATAACGTTTGAGATGCTGCCAATCTCAATCGAGGACGTCGAGCGCATCGAGGTTGTCCGCGGCGCCACATCCGCACTCTACGGAGCCAACGCCGTCCAGGGCGTCATCAACTTCATCACAGAGAAGCCCGATGCCGCGCAGAACACAGTCTCCGGCTCGCTGCAGATGGGCAACAACTCGACCCGCATAGCGAGCGTGGCCCTCCGCAAGTCAATAAACGACAAGTGGTCAGCCGGTTTCACGGCCAGCTTCCAGATGCGCAACCGCCCGACTTCGGACCTCTACGTCATCCCGCAGGCCGACCTCTTCCTCATCAACGGCGACATAGAGTCCGGCACGACCCTGACCAACGCGCAGGTGCGCGAGTATCAGGAGCAGGGCGTCCTGACAAGCTTCGCAGGCGGCTATCTTGCGGCAGAGAAGATTGGCGACCTCCGCGAACTCCGCATGCAGACCACTGAGAATGGTGGCGCGAGCGCACCCGACGGCGGCGGTGAGCCTGGCGCTGGCGGCGGCGAGCCCGGCGCCGGAATGGGAGGCGACGAGAGCGCCTCATACAAGATTTACCGCTGCATTGAGCCGCAGACCCCCATCACCCGCATGTTCAAAGACCCGGGTCTGGCGCGCCATAACCTCAACTTCAACGGCTACGTGACGTTCAAGCCCGCCGAGGGCATACGCTTCGACCTCTCGGGCGGCTACCAGCAGAGCTTCGTCAACACCACCCCCATGGGCGAGGAGGTGTTCGCGTTGAACGGACGCGAGAGCAAAACCGGCTATGTGGCGCTCGCCGCCGACATAAAGAACCTGAGCATCCTTGCCAACTACTCGGGCGGCCCGCGCGACTACAGCTATGGCACCCCCGGCATGAAAGTCTTCACCAACGCGTTCAACGCATCGGCCGAGTATGACATTCCCGTAGGTCCGGTCAACATCCGTCCGGGCGTATCATACCAGTACATATACTACGAGGACTACGTCCCCGACTATGTCGACGCCTCGACCGGCTACGACTGGAAGTACTACAGGTTAGACGACTTCAAGAAACTGGGCAAAGAGAGCGGACTCTCCGGCTTCTTCAACAGCGACGCCAAGATGACCGCCATCGCCCCGAGCGTCCGAGTAGACGCCAAGCTGGGCGACCTCAGGCTTGTTGGCGCTTTCCGCTCAGACAAGACCAACATCCCCGACAAGTGGAACCACTCATGGCAGTTCTCGGCCAGCTATAAGATTAACGACCGCAACTTCATCCGCTTCGTCTACGGCCGCGCCAACCGCTCAGCCACCATGCTGAACACCAACGCCAACTTCTCGTGGACCCGCACCGAGCTGGTCGACCCCAACGAGCTCAACTTCATCAGCAACAAGGAGTCTGACCTCGTCAACATCGACAACTTCGAGCTGGGTTACCGCTGGCAGCCCACCAACCGCGTCCTCCTCGACGCCGAGGCCTACATGAGCAAGAGCCGCAACTACGGAGCCCTCATGGCCGAGTCGGCCTACATCTCAATCCCGGGATCTACATTCCAGGGCCTCATGGGCGACGCCATCGGTGTAGACCCCACTGTGATTGAATCCTCACTGGTGACCCACGCCACCGTCAAGTATGACAACCTGCCATACGAGGCTCGCCAGTTCGGCATCTCGCTCAACTTGGACTACATCATCTCGACCAAGCTGGTGGCCAAGCTCAACCTTAACTACCAGAAGACCCTCCTGGACCACTACTACCCATACAGCCAGGCCAACAGCATCAAGAACATGCTGCAAGTCTCAGGCTCAGAGCTCACCTCGCTCATCACCCAGACCCTCGCCGCCATAGCCCCCCTCAAGGAGCAGTATCAGAACGGCGAGATCACCAGGGAGGAGTATCAGCAGCACTTGAGCAAAATCATAGCCAACGGCAGCGAGTCTTCATCAAGCAGCGTCGGCACCTATGACGCCGCCACCGGCTTCTACAACATGGCCAAGAAGACCGCCGAGGCTAACGTATTCCCCGAGGTCAACGGCTTCGAGCACAAGGCCACGCCAAACTTCTACGGCATGATTGGCCTCATCTACAAGCCCATCCAGCAGCTCAGCGTCTCGGCATTCGGCAACTACATTGGCAAGCGCTCGCTCATAACCAAGTACAACACCAACTACGTTGACCTGCCACCCGAGATTGTCAAGGCCCTCACCTCATATGACGAAAATGGCGAGGACCTCTGCCAGCGCTTCACGCTCAACCTCAAGGTCGGCTACAAGCCAACTGAGAAAGTAGAGGTATACGTCAACGCTCACAACCTCTTGAACAACAAGAAGCGCGAGTTCGTCTACGCCGACGAGATTGGCGGCCTCTACACCTTAGGCGTCAACTTCGGCTTCTAAAAAAGAAATCAGGGTATCCTGAGACAAGGTTACAGACATGCGAGGCGCGCGCCGCGGATTTCATACGGAACCGCGGCGCGCGCCCGCTTTTTGTAGTAAATTCGCGTGCCGCGGCCGAAAGACCGCGGCGACACCAAACGAAAACAACACACCAAGTGCAAATAGGCAAACTCGACCTTGGCCACCAGCCAATCCTCCTCGCCCCGATGGAGGATGTCACCGACCTTCCCTTCCGCCGCCTCTGCAAAGGCTACGGCGCCGACCTCATGTACACCGAGTTCGTCTCGGCTGACGCCATTATACGCGACGTGAAGAGCTCAATGAAGAAATTGGACATCGACCCCGCCGAGCGCCCCGTGGGCATCCAGATATACGGACGCGAGATTGAGCCGATGGTCGAGGCCGCCAAGATTGTGGAGCAGAGCAACCCCGACATCATAGACATCAACTTCGGATGCCCCGTGAAGAAAGTCGCGGGCAAGGGCGCCGGAGCCGGCATGCTGCGCGACATTCCCAAACTCGTCGAGATGACACGCCAGATAGTCAAGGCGGTGGACCACACCCCCGTGACAGTCAAGACAAGACTTGGATGGGACGACAACTCGAAATTCGTGGTGGACACCGCCGAGAGGCTGCAGGACGTCGGCATAGCCGCCATAACAATCCACGGCCGCACGAGGGCGCAGATGTATACGGGCGAGGCCGACTGGACCCTCATCGGCCAGGTGAAGAGCAACCCGCGCATGACCATCCCCGTCATAGGCAATGGCGACGTCGACTCGCCCGTCAAGGCAAAGGAGATGTTTGACCGCTATGGCGTGGACGCCATCATGATAGGGAGGGCCTCCATCGGCAAGCCGTGGATCTTCCAAGAGGTGAAGCACTACTTGACCACAGGCGAGCTGCTGCCCGAGGCCACAACTGCGCAGGCCGCCGAACGACTGCTGAAGCAATTGGACGATACGATGGCATGGATAGGCGACGAGAAAAAAGCCATCCTGCACATCCGCCGCCACATGGCCCTCTCGTTCAAGGGCATCCCCGGCGTCAAAGAGAGGCGCATCCGCCTGCTCCGCGCCGAGACCATTGAGGACATCAGAAAATGCCTGACGGACATAGTGGATCTGGCTGAGAGCGCAGACAAGATAGATTAGCAAGAGAAAAAATATCGCGATTTACGACCCGAAAGTTTGCCAAATTAAAAATTTAGCCTACCTTTGCACTCGCAAACAAGCGAAGGTACCATAGCTCAGTTGGTAGAGCAACGGACTGAAAATCCGTGTGTCCCCGGTTCGATTCCTGGTGGTACCACACAAAAGCTTACAAAACCTCGACTACCTTCACAGTAGTCGGGGTTTTCTTTTTTTCACCCACACGAAGCTCCCCCACACCAAAACAAACTCCCCACCCCAAAACATAAGACATGAAAAAGCGCATAATCCTGCCAGCGGCCATCCTCCTCGCGGCCGCCATAGGTCTCGGCTCAATGGCGCGAGACGACCGAGACTTCAAGCTCAGCAAGAACCTTGACATCTTCTTCTCAATAGTCAAAGAGCTGAACCTGTACTATGTCGAGGACCCCGACCCCGACCGCATAATCCCGGCGGCCATCAACGAGATGCTGTCCGACCTCGACCCCTACACCACATACATCCCGGAGAAAGACAAGGATGAGTACAAGATGGCCATAGACGGGGAGTATGGCGGCGTTGGAGCCATAATCCAGAAATCGGACACCAACCTCATCATGGTCAGGGAGGTCTACGCCGGCACTCCGTCTCACAAGGCGGGACTAAAGGCCGGGGACAAAATCCTGTCCATCGACGGCGAGAGCATGCGCGGGCGCGACGTCAGCTACGTCCGCTCCAAACTGCGCGGCAAGGCCGGAGCCACCATCAAGACAGAGATTGAGCGCCCCGGCGCAGCCAAGAGACTGAGCGTAGACATAACCCGCGACGTGGTCAAACTCCCCTCTGTCGAGTATTACGGCATGTTAGACTCCGAGACCGGCTACATCCAGTTCCGCAGTTTCGAGAAGGACTGCGCGGAGGCCATCAGGCAGGCCTTCATAGACCTGCGCGACAAGCAGGGCGCCAAGAGGCTCATCCTGGACCTGCGCGGCAACACGGGCGGCCTGCTTGACGAGAGCCTGAACATTGTCAACTTCTTCGTCCCCGAAGGCTCCGAGATGCTACAGACCCGCGGTCGCCGCAGAGCTATGGACCGCACATACAGGGCCACGCGCCAACCCATTGACACCGTGATGCCCATGGCAGTCATGATTAACCGCAGCTCGGCCTCGGCTTCCGAGATTGTCTCCGGCGCGCTGCAAGACCTGGACCGCGCCATCGTTGTGGGCCAGCGCTCCTTCGGCAAAGGCCTCGTGCAAGCCACGCGTGAAGTGGCGTATGACGGCTATCTCAAACTGACCACCGCGAAGTATTACACTCCGTCGGGCCGCTGCATCCAGGCCATCGACTACTCCAACCGCGACGCGGACGGTGCCGTGGGCCTCGTGGCCGACAGCCTCATAAGCGAGTACAAGACACGCAACGGGCGCTCAGTCTATGACGGCGGCGGCATCTCGCCCGACGTTGTCACCACAGCGCAGACCTACCGCAACGTCACCGTGGCCATAGTCTACACCGACCAGATTTTCTCCTACATAATCAACCGGGTGCAGAAAGGCGACCCGCTCACGCTTGACGCCAACGGCCATATCTCGGACGCCGACTACTCAGCCTTCATTGACTACGTGGGGCAAAGGCCCAACTTCAAATACCGCACAGTCTCACAAGACGCCTATGACAAGCTTGTGGCGGCTGCCAAGGCCGACGGAGTCTACGACTCCAAGGCCAAGGAGTTCGAGGCCCTCAAAGAGACATGCCAAGCCGACCTCAAGCGCGACATGCTCATAGCTAAAGACGAGATACGCCCCCTCATGGAGGAGGAGACGATACGCTCAACCCAGCTGCGCCGCTCCGCCATCGCTCACAACATCCAGTATGACACCGAGTTGGCGGAGGCCGTCAAACTTCTCGCCGACCAGGGCAAAGTGAAAGGCCTGCTTGACGGCACCGTGGCGAGCCATGCGGGCGACAAGCGATCCTCCGCAAAACAGAAATAAGACCAACAGCCAACACCACAGCGCGCAATGAACATACGCCCCGACCGCCCATCACCCGTTGCCAAGGCTTTCGTCATCCTCTTCGGCAGCTTCATATTATGCTACATTGCAAGCAACGGCATCGCCGCCGTGCTGATGGCCCTGCTCCCCACGTACGCCGGGCTCATCGCCATGATGGCCATAAGCTCAGTCGGCATCTGGGCTGCGGCGGGACTCATCGGCAGACGGCACGTGGTGGGACGCAGGATTGAACGCAGCCGCGGGTACGCCACGCCATACATTGTACTCCTCGCCGCTTTCACCGCGCTGCTGTCGCAGCCTTTCGTGGAGTGGGCGAACTACATGGACATGATAATCGGTGAGGCGCTGGGCATCTCGTCATGGACACTCAGCGCTGTCAGCAACCAGATTATGGCGCAATGCGTGCTCTTCGACACTCCATGGCATTGGTTCCTTTCCGTTCTCGTGATTGCGGCGCTCCCAGCCATCTCTGAGGAGCTCTTTTTCCGAGGCGCGTTGCTGCCGCTCATCAAGAGGGTCACAGGGAACTGGACCGCGGCTGTCGTCATATCAGCCGTCGTCTTCTCCGCCATCCACTTAGACGCATCCGCTTTTTTAGCCCGCACGGTGCTCGGCATCATCCTGGGCGTCATCTTTGTCCAAACAAAAAACATCTGGGCGTCGACCGCCTTCCACTTCACCAATAACCTGCTGGTGGTAATCATGCTCAGCCAGTCGGAAGACGTGGTGGCGACACTGTCAAAAACGCCAGAGCTCCCCGACACCTATCTCACCATTGTGTCAATCGCCTTCACGATTATGGAACTGTCATTCATCCACCGCTATACGGTCATACGCAGGACGTTCCTTGAGACTGGTGAAAAGAAGGAATTTTTCTGACATAATTTCAGGGCAGCAAACACCATTCTGCCATAATGACAGAAAAGCATAAGCTTCCCAAATTAGACAAGGTTCTAATTTGGGAAGCTTATTTATTTATAATACAACCCGTTACACAATATAAAACAGCATCAGCCAACCGTAATCCCTCCCAACTGGCACATCCTTTGCCAATATGATGGTCGAGCGGCGCGAGAGACCGAGGGGCAGCAACCCGAGGACGCGAGCAAAGCTCAAAAAACATCAACATTCCCAAGAACAAAAAACAAAAATGGAGGTGACTACTATGGTACCTGCAAACAACAACAACAATTACAACTACAACAACCATCGCGCAAACGGCAATTGGCTCCCTGACATCTTCGACGACTTCTTTGGTCATGACTGGAATTGGCTGACCACAAGCCAGAAAGCAACTCCGGCATACAACGTGACCGAGTCTGACAAGGCCTACACAATTGAGGTTGCCGTGCCTGGCATCCGCAAAGAGGACTGCAAGATCCGCCTTAACGACGACGTGATGACCATCTCGGTCGAGAAGCAGCAGCAACTCGAAGAAGACGGCAAGAAGCGTCGCTACCTGCGCAAGGAGTTCTCATACTCCAAGTTCGAGCAGAGCTTCAGCATGCCTGACGAGGTTGACCAGAAAGGCGTACACGCTGAGGTCAAGGACGGCGTCCTCACAATCAACCTCCCGAAGAGAGAGGTGAAGAAGGAAGAGGAGAAGTGGCAGAACATCGAGGTCCAATAACCCTGCGCCACCAGCATTCACACATCTACAAATAGGCAACAGCTCATCTTAGCCCCCGGCCAGCAGGCCTCAAACCTGCCGGCCGGGGGCTTCTGCATTTATATGCGTCAAAGCCTCTTCTCAAAAAAAAATCGCCCCCCCGCTTGCAAATTAAAATAAACTCACTAATTTTGCACCGCAATCACGAAACAAATGGTACCATAGCTCAGTTGGTAGAGCAACGGACTGAAAATCCGTGTGTCCCCGGTTCGATTCCTGGTGGTACCACTGCTAAAAGTTGAGGCACAGCCTGATCACTTGCAAGAGTGGTCAGGCTGAAGTTTTTTCATGGCAGTATGCTTTCTTAAGTCACCTCCCGGGATTTGCTTTCTGACAAAGGACGACGGTGAGTTTTTATGAGAAACCACCCTACTCCCAATCATCATACTAATACCACAAAAGTCAACCAATGAAGAAAATCTTCCCCTTAATCATCAGCTTGGCAACCGCCCTGACTTGGGGCGGTCAAGCCACAGCGCAAGCCCCGGCATTCCCGGGCGCCGAGGGCTACGCCCGCTACGCCGTCACGGGCGGCCGAGGAGGCAAAGTAATCCACGTAACCAACCTTAACGACTCCGGCACAGGGTCACTCCGTGCGGCAATCGAGACCAAGGGAGCAAGGATAATAGTGTTCGACGTGGCTGGATATATCGACCTCAAGAAAGACCTTGTCATAAAGAATGGAGACGTGACCATTGCAGGACAGACAGCCCCGAGCCCCGGCATCACACTGCGCTACTACACGTTGCAAAACCAGGCGAGCAACGTCATCATGCGCTTCATCCGAGTGCGCCGAAGCCAAGTGAAGGATTTGGACGATTCGGCCGATGCATCGTGGGGACGCTGGTACACAGGCATCATTCTCGACCACTGCTCTTTCAGCTGGAGCATAGACGAGACCGCATCCTATTATGACAACCGCGACTTCACAATGCAGTGGTGTTCCGTTTCCGAGAGCCTCAACAACGCGGGTCATGGCAAAGGCTCGCACGGATATGGCGGCATCTGGGGCGGCAAATGCGCATCATTTCACCACAACCTCATCGCTCACCACAACAACCGCACGCCACGAATAGACGGAGCCAGATATAACTGGGACGGCTACGACAAGACAAAATACGCCAACTCCGTCGAGGCCGAGCGTGTAGACCTGCGCAACTGCGTGATCTACAACTGGGGAACAGGCAACGGAGCTTATGGCAACATGGGCGGATACCTGAACATTATCAACAATTACTACAAAGCCGGCCCTGCGACAAAGGCCACGAAACGCGTGTTTCAAGGTAGCGTGAATTGCGAGAAAGAGAGCGAAAAAGTCCTCCCGTGTGGACTGATTGGCCGTTACTACATCAACGGCAACTACATGGCCTCAGTGTCAAAGAGCAATTACGACTGGAGCGGCTTCACTCAAGACACAAAGTGCGGGCACTCTACCGAAACCGCATATACTCACCAATATTCAACCCGCATAATAAAAGATAACGGGGAGTATTACTACAAAGACACCGAGAGGCTCTATGCGGATGGCTCTGACAAAACCCCAATCAAACTGACCTCCGAGGTTGACGCCGACATGCTCGAAGCCAACACCACCACCCACTCAGCCGAAGAGGCCTACGAAAAAGTCCTGACCTATGTGGGGGCGAGCCTCTACCGCGACGATGTGGACGCCCGCCATGCAGAAGAGGCGCGCACCGGCACAGCCACCTACACCGGTGACGCGGGCAAGGGCATATTGGACAAGGTGAACAACCCGAGCAGCACGCAAAATGAAACGAAGCCAAGCTTTCCCGAGTTCACATCGGCCTCTCGTCCATCTGGCTATGACACCGATGGCGACGGAATGCCAGACGAGTGGGAGAAAACGTATGGATTAAACCCCAACGACGCGTCTGACGCCACGACTTACACCCTCGACTCGAAAAAGTGGTACACCAACATCGAGGTCTACATCAACAGCATCGTCGAGAGCATCGTCCGCGCGCAGAACGCCGACGCAGACAAATCAATCGATGAATACTACCCAACTCTGAAATCGCAGACTGCCATTGAGGACATAACAACCCCCGATGCGGAAATCGTGGCATTCGAGTACTACACGCTTGACGGCAAACGCCTCTCTGAGCCGCAAAAGGGCATCTCTGTGCGCCGAGCCATCTACTCCAACGGGAAAAGCGTAAGCGACCTCGTCACAAAGAAATAAGCCGCTGCCAGATTAGCTGCAAAAACGCAGCCCGGTCACACGCCGTCACCAAACGGCCGAGACCGGGCTGTTTCTGTATACAGTATTGTTTAAACCACATTTGGCCCTTAACCCCACAACCTGCGCCGCCGGCCTCACAAAGGCGCATGTGTGGACAAAAAAAGTGCGGAGTGTCCTCACGACACCCCGCACCCGTGAAATTAATCACCAAACACACTTATCAACTAATCAACGAAAAACTATTTCATATCTGTTTCTAACCATTATTACGCCCTCCCTTTCCTCAATGTTTCGGCAAAATCATTTTTCTCTGACATTTTTCTCGTCTTTTGCAGCCTTTTAGTTAACTTAGTCACGGACACAAGCCGAGCGGCACATATTGTGCGCATCCGCAGTCAGACACAAGGGGTCCCATCATGCGACCCGCCACACCTAACATCAAAGGAGACAAGACCTTGACAAGCATCTACCTGATAGACGCCTACGCCATGATCTACCGTGCGTACTTCGCCTTCCTGCGAGCGCCAAAGATCAACACAAACGGCATCAACACTTCACCAATTTACGGCTTCATCTCATCATTCACCGACCTCGTGCTTAAGCGCAGGCCCGACTACGTCGCCGTCGCCTTCGACCTCCACGGACCCACGTTCCGCCATGAGCTTTACCCCGACTACAAAGCCAACCGCGACGCTCAGCCCGAGGATATAAGCAAGGCCATTCCCTTCATCCACAGATTCATTCAGGCCATGAACATCACAGAGGCTTCATGCGAAAGGTATGAGGCTGACGATGTCGTGGGAACGCTCTCCGCACGTTTCGCAGGCGATGGGCGGCAGGTGACCATGGTGACGCCCGACAAGGACTACGCCCAGTTAGTCAGAGAGGGTGTGTCCATGCTTAGGCCGCAGACAGGTGGCGAGCCTCTGACACTCGACGAGAAGGGCGTTTGCGAGTACTTCGGCATCAAACGCCCAGACCAGGTCATAGACCTCCTGGGGCTCTGGGGAGACTCGTCAGACAACATCCCGGGGTGTCCGGGCGTGGGCGAGAAAAGAGCCAAAGAGCTCATTGCGTCCTATGACTCCATCGACGGGATATATGAGCATCTCGACGAGTTGAAAGGCAAGATGAAAGAGAAGTTCGCAGACAACAAAGACCTCGTCTTGCTTAGCCGCAAATTGGCCACCATTGTCACCGACGCGCCCATCAACCTGACATTAGACGACATAAAGTCCCGCGAGCCGAACTGGGGCGCACTTGATGAGCTTTTCCGCGAGCTTGAAATCAGAGGATTGAGCGACAGGATCAAGACGGCCCTCGGCATGACGCCACCATCCGCTGCGAAGAGCACGAAGAAAAACGACCAGCCCACCCTATTCGACTTCGCCGCAGGCCAAGAAAATGCGCCCGACAACGCCGCGGCTCCGACATTGCCCGAGACTTACACGACCATAGCTGACTACCCTCACACATTCACACTCCTGAAGACTGCCGACGAGGTAGACGAGCTATGCCAAAAGATGCTCGCCGCCGACGCCTTCTGCTTTGACACAGAGACCACTTCGGTCGAGGCGTCATCATCGGCTGAGATTGTAGGCTTCTCCGTAGCCATCAAGCCGGGCGAGGCGTGGTTCGTGCGCACTCCGCGCGATGAGGACGAGGCGCGCCAGCTGCTCAGCCGCATCGCTCCCGCCTTTGAGTCAGAGAAGAGCCTGAAGATTGGTCAGAACATGAAATTTGACGTCATGGTGTTGAAAAGGTACGGCGTCGAGGTGCGCGGCCCTTGGTTTGACACCATGATCGCCCACTTCCTCCTCCATCCGTCGCGACGTCATAACATGGACGCCATGGCCGAGGACCTTCTCGCCTACCGCCCTGTGCCTATCGAGAACCTTATCGGGACGGGCGCAAAGCAGAAGCCCATGGCGGACGTGGCGGACGACGCCATTCTGGAGTACGCGGCCGAGGACGCAGAGGTGACACTCAGGCTCTATGAGACTCTCGCGCCCCAGATTGAGGCCGACGAGGACATCCGAAGGCTTTTCCACGACATCGAGATGCCCATGGTCCCCGTCTTAGCGGAGATGGAGATGGCCGGCGTGGCGTTAGACACCAAAGCCCTTGACAACTACGCCGAGTTCCTCCGCAAGAGGATAAGCGAGGTAGAGAAAAAGATATATGAGGCCGCGGGTGAGACATTCAACGTGGCGAGCCCCAAACAGGTGGGCGACATCCTCTTCGAGAAACTGAAGATTGACCCCGCCGCAAAGAAGACCAAGACCGGCGGATATGTGACCAACGAGGAGACCCTCCAGAAATTGGCCCATGCCAACCCGATAGTGGCAGACATTCTTACATTCCGCGGCCTCACCAAATTGCTTGGCACCTACGCCGACGCCCTGCCAAAACTTGTCAGCCCACGCACGGGACGCATCCACACGTCGTTCAACCAGACCGTCGTGGTGACCGGGCGACTGTCAAGCTCAGGGCCAAACCTGCAAAACATCCCTGTGAGGGACGAGGATGGCAAGAGAGTGCGCGAATGTTTCGTGGCATCACCAGGGTGCAAGATAGTCTCAGCGGACTACTCGCAGGTGGAGCTGCGGATCATGGCCCACTTCAGTCAAGACGAGCACCTGCTCAGCGCATTCCGCCAAGGCGAAGACATACACTCGGCCACAGCCGCCAAAGTCTTCGGAGTGCCCATATCTGAAGTGACCGCAGAGCAGCGGCGACGAGCCAAGACGGCCAACTTCGGCATCATCTACGGCATATCCGCTTTCGGCCTCTCGGAGAGGTTGGACATCCCACGCAAGGAGGCTAAAGACCTCATTGACGATTACTTCGCCAGTTTCCCTGGCGTGAAAGCCTACATGGATAAGTGCGTGGCCGACGCACGGCAGACAGGCGTCGTCAAGACCCTCTACGGGCGACGCCGCGAGCTGCCGGACATAAACTCGCGCAACCAGACTGTGCGCGGAGTGGCGGAGCGAAACGCCATCAACGCCCCCATTCAAGGCACGGCGGCCGACATCATCAAGATAGCCATGATCAACGTAAGCCGCGCAATCAAAGAGAGAGGCCTCCGCGCCAAGATGATTCTCCAGGTGCATGACGAACTTGTGTTTGAGGTGCCGGAGGAAGAAGTGGAGACACTGTCGGCCCTCGTGAAAGAGCAGATGGAGAACGCGGCCCACCTGTCAGTCCCTCTCACGGCAGAGGTCGGCGTGGGAGACAATTGGCTCCAAGCCCACTAAACGAATACCATTTTATGATTGAAATAGCAGCAAAAGCAGCGGAGAGAGAGCGCGTCATACTCTTCTCAGTCCGCACCCCCATGACACCTCAGCAGCAGGTGGACGATTACCTCGACGAGTTGGCCTTCTTAGCCGAGACGGCGGGAGCCGACACCATAGCGCGGTTCACGCAGAACCTTCAGATGCCCGACTCGCGCTCTTATCTCGGCACCGGCAAGATTGTCGAGCTTAAGACCTTTATTGACGAGAACGACATCGACATGGCCATCTGCGATGACGAGCTAAGCCCGTCGCAACAGAAAAACCTCGAGAACGGCTTCGGCATCCGCGTAATGGACCGCACGAGCCTCATCTTAGACATCTTCGCCAGCCGAGCTCGGACTTCGCACGCCAAGACCCAAGTTGAGCTTGCCCAATACCAATATCTCCTGCCGCGACTCACCAGGCTTTGGACGCACCTTGAGAGGCAGAAAGGCGGCATCGGCATGCGCGGCCCTGGCGAGAAACAGATTGAGACAGACCGCCGCATCATCCTTGACCGCATATCACTGCTCAAGGAGGAGTTGCGCCACATAGACCGCCAGATGAGCACCCAGCGGCAAAACCGCGGCAAACTGGTGCGAGTGGCCCTTGTGGGCTACACCAATGTGGGCAAGAGCACACTGATGAACGCGCTGTCCAAGAGCAACGTCTTTGCCGAGAACAAACTTTTCGCCACATTGGACACAACGGTGCGTAAGGTGGTAATAGACAACCTGCCCTTCCTTATGGCGGACACCGTCGGCTTCATCCGCAAACTGCCGACCAACCTGGTGGAGAGTTTCAAATCGACACTTGACGAGGTCCGCGAGGCCGATTTGCTTCTCCATGTGGTGGACATCTCCCACCCCGCCTTTGAGCAGCAGATTGAGGTTGTGGACAACACGCTGAAGGACCTCAACTGCTCCGACAAGCCGGCCATTATCATCTTCAACAAAGTAGACGCTTTCACCTACACCAAGAAGGATGATGATGACCTGACCCCCGCCACCCGCGAGAACATATCTCTTGACGACTTGAAAAAGACATGGATGGCCAAGGACCGCAAATGCATCTTCATATCGGCGCGCGAGAAAACCAATTTCGATGAGCTGCGGCAAACAGTCTACTCCGAGGTTCGCAGAATACACACGCAGAGATTCCCCTACAACGACTTCCTCTATCAGACAGCGGAAGAGCAGGAGGCTGAGCGCAACGAGGAATAGGTCCGAAATCAGCTCACAGAAGTAGGCGGTTGACGCCCTTTTTGCTCAAGGCGGAGGGGGAACACACCCATTACGGCTTTTACGCCAAATCAGCCCCATCTGACGCTTAAACAGACAAACAGAGCATACAAGCAGAAACAGAAGGCCCGCGGCATGGATATCACCTGCCGCGGGCCTCTTTATTTACACTCTCCGCATCGCATGAGGACCTAAATAATCCCGTTGTCAATGCGAAGGGGCTAAGTACTCGTCAGGACTCCTTACTTCACATTGATGATGAAGAAGTTCTTCTTGCCCTTCTGGATGAGGATGTACTTGCCGTCAAGAAGCGCGGAGTCATTGACTACATCCTCGGGGGCGTTGACCTTCTCCTTGTTAATCTGGAGGCCGGCCACATTGCGTCGGAGCTCGCTCTTGGATGGGAAGACGGCTGCATGAGTGGTGAGCAAGTCTGCCACAGCCACGCCATTTGAGATGAGCTCACGGGAGACCTCGAAAGTGGGGACACCCTCGAAAACCGAGAGGAAAGTCTGCTCGTCCATCTTGCGGAGCGTCTCAGTCGAGCCCTTGCCAAAGAGAATCTGCGATGCCTCGATTGCGGTGTCGAGCGCCTCGCGGCCATGAACCATGATGGTCATCTCCTCGGCCAGCCTCTTCTGAAGTGGGCGCGCGGCAGGGTCAGAGGCCTGCTGAGCCACGAGAGCCTCAATGTCCTCAGGCCTGAGCATTGTGAAGATCTTGATGTAGCGCTCGGCATCGGCGTCGGAGGTGTTCAGCCAGAACTGGTAGAACTTGTAAGGGCTCGTCTTGTTGGCGTCGAGCCAGATGTTGCCGCTCTCGGTCTTGCCGAACTTGCCGCCATCCGCCTTAGTGATGAGTGGGCAGACAAGCGCAAAGGCCTCGCCGTCGGTAGTGCGGCGGATGAGCTCGGCGCCAGTCGTTATGTTGCCCCACTGGTCAGATCCGCCAAGCTGGAGTTTGCAATTGTAATGCTGATTGAGGTAGAGGAAGTCATAGCCCTGCATCAGCTGATAGCTGAACTCAGTGAAGGACATGCCCTCACGGCTCTCTTGGCTAAGGCGCTTCTTGACAGAATCCTTAGCCATCATATAATTGACGGTAATGTGCTTACCAATGTCGCGGATGAAGTTGATGAACGAATAGTTCTTCATCCAGTCATAGTTGTTGACAAGGAGCGCGGCGTTGGCCTCCTTAGAGTCGAAGTCAAGGAAACGCTCGAGTTGGCTCTTGATGCAGGCCACATTGTGGTTAAGAGTCTCCTCGTCGAGCAGATTGCGCTCGGCGCTCTTCATGGAGGGGTCGCCAATCATGCCGGTGGCTCCGCCAACGAGGGCGATGGGCTTGTGGCCCGCAGCCTGAAGGTGCTTGAGCAGCATGATGCTGACAAGGTGACCAATGTGAAGCGAGTCGGCGGTGGGGTCGATGCCCACGTAGGCCGTCGTCATCTCTTTCTGAAGTTGTTCTTCAGTGCCCGGCATCATGGAGTGCACCATGCCGCGCCATTTCAGCTCTTCAACAAAATTCATCGAATGAGTTAGAATGTTTATTTAATTGTTTGCGGGGCTGTTTGTCAGCCTCCTTTGGGTTGCTAAGTTAGTTCAAATATTCCTATGTTAGGGCATTGTCGCCGCCCGTTAACGGTTGTGCCTCCTGTTAATGGCTGGAGTCAGAACCATCGTCGCCCCATAGTAATAATCGAGTCGGGCGGCGGGCAAGTCGTGATAGCCGCGGAAATCGACAGCGAAATGCGCCCAGTCGGCAATCTTGGTGACGTATGACGCGCCAAAGGTCAATACGTCCCGGCTGGTCTCATAGAAGTCAGACTTGTAGTTTGATATGCTCCAATAGAGGGGATTGCCGCGCATGGCGAAGAAGTCATGTCCGTGAAACCAGGCGAGATTGGCATGCAAGTGCTTGGCCCGCAATGCGACCTCTGGGCTTACGGCCCAGCCATCGGTGAAAGGGCGCACGTCATCTCCTGCCATCGTGTGAAAGCCGAAGAGGCTGAGCGAAATGGACACGTCATGCACAAAACGCCCCGAGTCTGGCCTCAAGACGAGCGTCGGGGACAGCGTCACATTGGCCAGGCTTTGCATTGGCTCTTCAAAATCGCTCACCTGACCTCCTATATGCTCAAAGACAAGGCTTGCCGGCATACGGAACGAGGCACCCGCCCCACCCGCTCGCCCCGGGTGAAAATCGAGTTTTATCCCCACAGTGAAACGCTCAGGAATGGTGTCACCGCGAGAGATGAACTGCCGCCAATTGAGCCACACCACGCCATCGAGATGCGGGCGCGCGATGTCCAACTGGAGACCTACCTCGGGTTTCTCAGTCAGTTGCGACTCAGTGTCCTGCACCGCCTCGTGAAGCTGATGACTTGCCGGACCGGGCAGTGAACCCATGTGGACAGAGAGCCAATCGTTGGCTTGCCAGCGTCCGCAGAAGAAGGGCCTGACATACGCCACCTTGTCCGAACCGCCATATTGGAGAGCCTGGAGACCGACGGTTATGGTCAGCCGCGGCGTCCCCCACGTCAGCGTCGGGCGCAGCTGGTAGCCGATGAGCGTATAGCCTTCAGCCTCATCGGCGAAATACTCATTATTCTTGAAAAAGAAAACAGCATCAGCGCTCGCATTGGGCGCAAGGAGACCGGTGTTTCTCTCCACCGTAAAACGACGCGAGCCGACAGCGTCGTTGAAGACTCCGTCGGCCTGCGCTGCGGCACCTGCTGAGATGAGTGCCGCCAATGTCATGGTCAGTATGCGCCTATCAGTCACTTGATGAGATAAGTGTAACTATGTTGGCATAAGTGTTCTTTTCCGCATGCGGTCATGTCAGACCGTACGCGACATGATGCCGCGCGGCTTGCAGACCGCCACAACTTCGCTACTGGTGAGCGAAAACCTTCTTGAGAAGAGCCGTGGTGCGCTCGTTCACATCGGTGCGGATTTTCTTCTCCTGCTCACCCACCTTATAAAATATTCCGTCGACTGCCTTGTCGGTAAGATAGTCCGTCAGGTCAGTCTTGACGGTGGTGAGTCCCGCGGCACGGCCGACGACCGTAGTAGCCACCTCATTCCAAGAGGACGTCAAGTCGTCCCATGTGCTTTGGGCGGAGTAGTCGCCAAGAATCTTCTTGTTGACCGACGTGCCGATATACTTGCCGAAGAGCGTCTTAAGCGGGGTCTTGGTCTTGGTCTTGAAATAGTCCGTCGCGGCCTGCCCCTTAGATTTGAGGATGTTCGTGGCATCCGTGATGGTCATGCTCGTCAGGGCTGACGCGAAGATGGGAACGGCCTCGGTAGCAGCGTCAGAGGCCGCCGAGTTGATGCTCTTGACCACCTTGGTCACGAGAGCCTGCCCGCCGGGCAACTTGGCTATGTTCTTTGTGATGACCGCAGCCTCGGAAGGCAGGCCTATGCGCGTCGCCACGTCATTGTAATATCCGTTCTTTGCGCTTAAGACCTTGATGCCCGTGTTGATGCCGATGTTCAAGGCCTCTTTGAGCCCGGAGGATATCTCGGCCTGCGACAGGGATGAGGACACCGTCTTTGCCGTGCTGAGCGCCGAAGAGAGAGACCCCGACGCGGAGCAGCCTGTGAGCTGTGAGCCCACTCCCACGCAAGCCGCCGCGATAAGGGCGAAATGGACAGATGATGACAACTTCATGGTTATTTGCGTAAAATCTTTTTATACAAGAGGGGTTCAATGGCCTCTACACCTATTGCGTCACATGGAGCACCCAGGCCTTCTCGAAGCCTTGCAGCGCCCTGATGTCACGATTAGCGTTTACGGCCTCGTCATGCCCGGTGAACTGAGCCGCGATTACACGCGCGCGGTCGCCATACTCGAGGATTGAGAGACCAGAGACGCCACGCGCCCTCATAGACGCGATGTAGTCCTGCGCCTCCTGTCGGCTGATGAAAGACGCCACGACAATGCAGTAAGAGTCGACCTTCGTGTCAGGCTCCATCATCTCGTCGGGCTCAATTGTCGCCTCCGGCTGCTCAGCAGGCTCCTGAACGGACTCGGCCTGAGTGAGCGAGTTGAGGAAAGGCTGCGTCAGGTCGGCCCTGTTGAGGTCAGTATCCGCCGTTTGCGGCGAGACGAGGAGGAAAGCGGCAACAGCCGCGGCAGAAGCCACAGCCTTGCGCACATCCAGCCTGCCAAACGTCTCCATCACGCTGGGCTTGACACGCTCGGCAGCCACGGGGGCGAGACCATAGCTGTCAACCAGGGCATTGAAGCCTGTCACCGGCTCAAATGTTATGCGGCCGTCCGTTGTGCTTAAAGACCCAAGCTCGGGAAGCATTACCACATTGCCAGCCATCAGCTTCCGGCTTATGCCGCTCGCAAACTCCTCAATCTGACCCTGGGCGGCGTCATAGTCCTTCGCCTCGCCGCACGAGACGAGGAAATCGGCCAAGACCCCGTCTGTGTGACGGAGGTCAGGGTTGAAAGCCACCTCTTTGCGCGGAGGGAGCATCAGGCCACGCTGCTCATCGAAGCTCGAGGCCACCCTGCGGGTCAGGAAGGCTCCCAACCCCGGCACGATGACGCAGTCGCTCCTGTAGAGCAGTTGGATGATGTATGGTGTCAGCACAATATTGAGGTTTTAGGTTGAAGGTAACGAATCGTCTTGAGTGAGAGGATTTCGGGAGTGGAGGTCGGAATGAGGCCTTAGTTAAGGCTCCACTCGGCACCGTCCTTCGTGTCCTTGATGGAGAATCCGAGAGCCGCGAGAGAGTCACGGATCTGGTCGGATGTCGCCCAATCCTTGTTCTTCTTGGCCTGCGCGCGCAGTTGGAGCAAGAGGTCCATGGCGCCGGCGAAAGCCTTGGTGTTGTCGCCGCCCGCCTCTGTGAGAGTCAGACCGAGGATATCCTCTCCGAAAGTATGGAAGACGCTGCGAAGCTCGTCGAGGTCGGCGGCGGAAATCGTCCCTTTGCCGTCGGACACAGTGTTGATGGCCTTTGACGCGTCGAAGAGGTGGCTGATGACGATGGGAGTGTTCATGTCATCGTTCATAGCGTCCTCGCAACGCTGGCGGAGACCGGCCACGTCGACGGTAGTCTTGTCTGAGGGCTGTATTTTCATGAGGCGCGCCATGGCTTCGCGCATACGCGCCAGGCCCTTCTCGGCAGCTTGCAGAGCCTCGTTGCTGAAATCGACGGTCGACCTGTAGTGCGCCTGGAGAATGAAGAAGCGGATTGTCATGGGCGCATAGGCCTGACTGAGCATCTCCTCACCCTCAGCGTTCTTGTGGCTGCCCTTGAAGAACTCCTCAAGAGTGATGAAATTGCCGAGGCTCTTGCCCATCTTCTGGCCGTTGATGGTGATCATGTTGTTGTGCATCCAATAGTGCACCGTCTCGTGGCCAAGGGCTGCAGTGCTCTGCGCAATCTCGCACTCGTGGTGCGGGAATATGAGGTCCATGCCACCACCGTGGATGTCAAACTCCTCGCCGAGATATTTGGTTCCCATGGTCGAGCACTCAAGGTGCCAGCCGGGGAAGCCCTCGCTCCATGGGCTGGGCCAGTGCATTATATGCTCAGGCTGAGCCTTTTTCCAGATGGCGAAGTCGAACGGGTTGTGCTTCTCGCTCTGACCGTCAAGTGAGCGTGTGTTCTCGAGCGTGTTCTCGAGGTCACGTCCGGAGAGCTTGCCGTAGTGGTATTTGTGGTTGTACTTCTCTACGTCGAAGTAAACCGAGCCATCCGATATATAAGCGAAACCGGAGTCAAGGATCTTCTTGACGTACTCTATTTGCTCAATGATGTGCCCCGAGGCGTGGGGCTCGATGGAGGGTGGGAGGACGTTGAGCGCCCTCATGTCGTCATGGTAGAGCGTGAGGAAGTGCTGGACGACCTCCATGGGTTCCAACTGCTCAAGACGCGCCTTCTTTGCAATCTTGTCCTCGCCGTCGTCTGCGTCATGCTCCAAATGGCCGACATCAGTTATGTTCCTCACATAGCGGACCTTATAGCCGAGGTGGCGCAGGTAGCGGGAAAGGACGTCGAACGTGATGGCGGGGCGAGCGTGGCCAAGGTGCGCAGGGCCGTAGACCGTAGGGCCGCACACGTACATGCCGACGTGGCCCTCGTGGATGGGGGTGAAGACCTCCTTCCGGCGCGAAAGGGTGTTATATATCTTGAAGTTGTTTTCCATAGTGTCGCGAATTTAGTGAAAAAAAGACCTCATGGCGCGCAGCGACCGCCTTTTAATGCCAAGGAGAGAGAGACCGACAGGGCTGCTCAAATCACGAGAAGCCAATGCGCCCCTCCTGAAACCTCACTCAAAGTATGAGCGGATGACACCGCACGCCTCGACACAGTCAAAAGGCAGGAGCACGCACGAGTCAAATCCGGAGAGGGAGAACGCGGCCATCTGCTCTGGAGATTGAGGCGAGACGAGACCAATGATGGGCACTTTGCGCACGAGGCCGCTCTCGGCGTCACGAAGCGTCTCGACGATGAGACCATTACGGATGCCCTCGACAGCCTTGTCGGCCAAGACGACATCTATGAGATTATTAGCGAAGACGCGCACGGCATGCTCAACCGAATCCGCCCTTTTGACCTGCGCGAAGTAAGGGCTTATGCCACTATTAATCGTCTTCCACAGGTTATCATCGGCCGTGACGACCATAAGGCAAGCCTGCCTCATGGGGATGGACGCGTTGAGAGACGCGCGGGCCGCGCGAAGCAGCTCCGGGTCAACCTCGTCATCCTCAGTCGCCGCGAAATACTTGACGGTGAACTCGACCCTCAGCTTTTTATCCTCGACGGCCACGGTCATCGTGCCGCCCTCCGACTCGACAATACGCTTGGTCACGCCAAGCCCCACCGCGTCGATTACTGAGCTTTCGCCGTTGACCACCTCGCGGCGGTCAATCTCGATGGACCTGCCAAACAGGATGGAGAAACGCAGCACGACGTCGTTGACCAAGGCATCGTCACGGCTCACGGAGATTTTCATGTCGCACTTGGCAAGCCCCATGCGGTTGTCAATAGCGTCGAATATGTTGAGGAAGATCTGGCGGGTAAGAATGCTGTTGCCCTTGATAACCTCCGGCACGCCATTGCCCAAGGCGAAATTATGGACATACTGCGGGTCTAATGGACGATAGAGCTTAAGCATGCCGCCGAGCATGGCGTAGATGTTGAACTTGACAAACTCGGCAGGGACAATCGGGATGGAGAGTTGCGTCGACTTTCGGACCGAGTTGACGTTGTTAATGGCGTTGAGCGACGACGAGCGGATGATGGAGCTAAGCTCGGCCTGCATAGGGTTGAGCCTCTCGCTCACCATAATGGCCGAGGCCTCAGATATGTCACGCAGGGGCTTGTCAACACACTGGACCAGGCGGTCCGTCAAGTCGCGCTGGTTTCTGAGGTCCTCATTGAGAATGGCCACCTCGCGGTTCTTGTCATAGACAAGGCCTGAGAGCCAGCGCACAGCCACATAGTAGATGAAAATGCTGACAATCTGGAGGATGAAGATGGTGAGCGTCCCCTCAAGCGAGTAGACGCGCGTGGCGGCGGGGTCAAGAAAGGCGGTCGCAAGAAAATAGTAGGCCAAAAGGATGCCGCTCTGGATGAAAGAGAGGATGGCGCCCACATGACGGCCATGAAGAATTATCGCGATGAACGGATAGATTGACACCGTGACACCAACAATGGCATATTTGGCGCACGTGATGTAGACCACAATGAAATAGAGGAATATGGCCACACGGTCAACTGTGTTGACAAACTTGTCAAGCCTCACGATGTACGTCACGACAAAATAGGTGACGAAAAAGAGTGAGAAGATTAGATTAACGTAAGACAGCACAGAATCTTCGCTTATGAGGGTGTGCAGTCCCAGGATGAGGCTCTGCAGGAGCATGAGAAGGTTGACGACGTTGGAGAACGCCGACTTGAACGCCGAGGCCTCTGAGAGGTCAGTGTCCGCCTGAACCTTGAACAGGTTGAATACCCGTGAGAGGATGAACATGCGCAGAGGAGGTATCTGAACCAAAGATAGGCAAAAGAGTCAACACAAAGCAACAAAAGGAAGAAAAAATTAAGCCCGAGACAATAGTCCCGGGCTTATGTCCGATGTATGCGCCGCACGCTGAGACGTATGAGCGCACGGATGCGCGCAAGCTACATGCAGGCGTTACATTTTAGTCGTTTAGTCATCACCGCCGCCAGTGTCATAGCCACTCTGGCGGGCCTCGACCTGCTTAGACGGCTTGGCGTTCATGTTGCCAAAACTCCATGCGAGTTGGAAGATGAAACGCCTGCCGCCAAACCAGTTATAACTCTCTTGGCTGAAACCGGCGCCGGAAGTCTCCGTGTGCCAAGCTCGGCTGTCGAGCAAGTCGCGGCAGTTGACAGACGCCGTGAACGTGCGGTTGGCGAAACTTTTGCGCAAGCCCATGTCAAGTGTGTGCGAAGAGCGCCTCTTGCCCTGCGTGATGACAGTCGGAGCCTCATATCTGAACGTGGCCTGATAGGTGAAGTCGAGCGGCAGCATGAGGGACGCCATCTCGCGGAGGTTCCAAGAGAAATCGCTGTCGTCGTCAACAGTGATGCTGACGGGCGTGCCGTCATCGGTGGTCATGGTGAAATCGCCGCCATCGAGGTTGTAATAGTAGACATTGACCGTCGATGTGAGGTCGAGCCTCTTCCAGAGCCTGTTCTTACCCACGAGCTCAAGACCCGATGACAGACTGTTGGCTATATTCTCGCTTGTCGAGTAGCGGACACCCGTGGACGGGTCAAGATAGGCTATCTGCTGGATGACATCAGACGACGGACGGTAGTATGCCGAAACGGAGAGCGTGTGGTCATCCCAGTTCTTGATGTAGTTGAGTTCGAGGCTGTGCGAGTACTCTGGCGTCAGGAGCGGATTGCCGTAGGAGATGCTGGTGGAGTCGGAAATATTCTTGAACGAGTTCATTTGCCCGCCCCATGGGCGCATCAGACGGCGCGTGTAATTGAGCTGAAGCTCCTGCGTCTCCGTAAGCTTAAAGCTAAGGTAGCCGGTGGGGAAGACGGCAGAGTAGCTCTTCTTGAACTTATCAGGCTCCTGTCCGTTGTACTCCTGGTCGAATGAGTAGCTCGTGGTGTTGACAGTCCACCATTCGCCACGCAGGCCCACCTGATAACCAAACACGGGGGTCACCTTGTGCTTCCAGTTAGCATAAATGGCGTGAATGTCGAGGTCATACTTGAACCTGTTGAAGAGGGTCTTAATGCTCTGTGTGCAAGCCTCGTCAGAGAAAGTCTCCGTAGGGCTGTTCTCGCGTGAGAACTCGCCGTTATATCCCGCCTCGAGGTTTGCGAAGTCTGATATGGGCTGCTCGTAGTCGACCTTCGCCTCGTAATACTTGTTCGCTATGGTATTCTTTTGGCGCTGATAGCTGTTGTAGTCGTCGGTTGAGGCCTCATCGTCGTCCGATGTGGCGTAATGCGTGTCCTGGTCATAATAGGTTTCGCCATCCATGTTCCATTTGTTGGCGTTGAGCGAGGCCTCAATGAAGTGGCCGGTCTTCCATGTGTGGCGGTATGACAGGTCAACGTTGTGCATCTGCATGTCGTCGCCATTGTCAGACACGCGGTCGCGGGTGAAGTCGTTGATGAGGCTGAAGCCCGCGTAGTTGCCCGACGTGTAGTCATAGTTGGTCTTGCGGTCCCCATTGCCAAACATGCCCATGTAGCCGAGCGTCACCTCGTCCCTGTCCGAGAAATGGTACGTGACGCCGGCACGGCCGAAGAAGTGGTTGCCCGTGCCTTTGCCCGAGCTTACCGAATTGAGATAGCCGGTCGGTGTGCCATCAGCAGCGAGGAAATCGCGGTTGGACCATCCGCCATTCTTATGGACTCGCCTGCCATATCCGATGTTGAGATAAGCGTCGACCTTGGGGCTGCTGTAGTTAATGTTGCCGCCTATGCGGCCACCGCCGTTGGTGTTGACATTGAGCTGCACGCCGCCATAATAACCCGCCTTGCGGTCTTTCTTGAGTACGATGTTTATGATGCCGGCAGAGCCCTCGGCGGAATATTTAGATGAGGGGTTAGTTATGACCTCAATATGGTCAATGCTCTCACTCGGGAGCTGCTGGAGAATATCCGCGCGGTTGTCAGATGTCATGCCCTGCGCCTTGCCGTTAATCCAGATGGTGACGGAAGAAGATCCGCGGAGCGACACATTGCCCTCAGAATCGACCTCGACACTCGGGATGTTCTCAAGCACATCGCTTGCCGAGCCGCCGGTAGACGATATGTCCTGACTGACATCGAACACCTTCTTGTCAATCTCCAGTTTCATGGTCTGCTTCTGCGCGACGACCGAGACCTCCTCGACCTTATGGCTCTCCTCGCTGAGCGCCACGGAGCCTACATTAAGTTTGCCACCCGCCTTGACGGTGACATCCAGCTGCCTTGTCTCATACCCCATCATTGAGAGGGTGAGCTTATAGACACCCGCCTTGACATTGGCAATGGAGAACGAACCGTCCATGTCAGTCACGGTTCCCTTGACAAGCGTCTCGCCACGATAGACAATGGCGTTGGCGAAAGGCAGAGGCTCACCCTGCGTGTCGGTGACAGTGCCGGTCACCTGCGCAAACGCGCTTACCGCGGCACATACGGTCAGAGCCACGATAGCGATTAATCTCTTCATCTCTTGTGTTGTCTTGTAAATTGTATCTGGTTTTGCAGACGAGATGTCGTCTCACTGCGAAATCTTCCAAAATTAGTCAAAAATACATAAAGAGGGGTGGCCCTTGTGTTTTGAATTGGCGCACGGAATGATATATATGTGCATAAATCATTCACTGAGATTGCCAACGAGGCATAAATTATACAGAAACCCGCCCATCGGCTGTTGGCCAAGGGGCGGGTTCTATTGCTATGTATTCGTCAGTCGTCTGGACTTACTCGGCCACAGGGGAAGACTTGCCAGCCCTCTTGCGGTCGGCCTCGTTGAGGAGGATTTTGCGCAGACGCATGGAGTGCGGTGTCACCTCGACGTACTCGTCAGCCTGGATGTACTCCAGAGCCTCCTCAAGGCTGAAGATGGTGGGCGGTGCGAGGTGCACGGCGTCATCTGAGCTCTTGGAGCGCATATTGGTGAGTTTCTTGCTCTTGCAAACATTGATGACGATATCGCCCTCGCGCGTGTTCTCACCAACCACCTGGCCTGCGTAGACCTCGTCCTGCGGGCTGATGAAGAACTTGCCGTGATCCTGGAGCTTATCGAGCGAATAGGCGTAGGCGGTGCCCGCCTCAAGGGCTATGAGGCTGCCGTTGGTACGCTTGTCGATATTGCCCTTCCAGGGCTCGAAGCCAAGCAGACGGTGAGCCATGACAGCCTCGCCTGCGGTCGCAGTCATAAGGTTGGTGCGGAGACCGATGATGCCGCGGCTCGGGATCTTGAAATCCTGATGGATGCGGTCGCCATGACGCTCCATGTTGACAAGCTCGCCTTTGCGCTGGGTGACCATCTCGATGCTCTTGCCAGAGTAATCCTCGGGCAGGTCTATGGTGAGTTCCTCGATAGGCTCGCACTTCTTGCCGTCAATCTCCTTGATGATGACCTGAGGCTGGCCGACCTGGAGCTCGTAGCCCTCGCGGCGCATGGTCTCGATGAGGACAGAGAGATGCAGCACGCCACGGCCGTAAACATTCCAAGCGTCAGCGCGGTCAGTCTCCTCTACACGGAGAGCGAGGTTCTTCTCGAGCTCCTTCATGAGACGGTCCTTGATGTGGCGGCTGGTGACGAATTTGCCATCCTTGCCGAAGAAGGGCGAGTTGTTGATGGTGAAGAGCATCGACATGGTGGGCTCGTCGATGGCGATGGTGGGCAGTGGCTCCGGCTCAAGGACATCAGCCACAGTGTCGCCAATGTCAAAGCTGTCGAAGCCCACAATGGCGCAAATGTCACCGCAGCCGACCGAGTCGACCTTCTGCTTGCCCATGCCGTCATAGACAT
Source organism: bacterium (assembly GCA_963658925.1). Classification (GTDB taxonomy): domain Bacteria; phylum Bacteroidota; class Bacteroidia; order Bacteroidales; family Marinilabiliaceae; genus W3P20-009. The sequence continues at coordinate 29,900 of CAVKRQ010000005.1, read as the reverse complement.
AGAGCTCCTTGATGCGCTGCTTGACAATCTTGCCGTCGCGCTTGCAGAGAGAGACATCCATGCCGGCCTTGAGCTCACCGCGGTGGACACGGCCCACGGCTATACGGCCGGTGTAGGAAGAGTACTCCATGGAAGTAACGAGAAGCTGGACTGTTCCCTCGTTCTTCTTGGGGGCGGGAATAACATTGATGATGGTGTCGAAAACCGCATTGATATTGTCAGTCTTGACCTTCCAGTCCGTGCTCATCCAATTCTCTTTGGCCGAGCCGTAGATTGTCTTGAAGTCAAGCTGGTCCTCGGTCGCGCCGAGGCTGAACATGAGGTCGAACACGGCCTCGTTGACCTCCTCAGGGCGGCAGTTGGGCTTATCGACCTTGTTGATTACGACAATGGGCTTGAGGCCGATCTGGATGGCCTTCTCAAGCACGAAACGGGTCTGGGGCATAGGGCCCTCGAAAGCGTCGACGAGCAGCAGGCAGCCGTCGGCCATGTTGAGGACGCGCTCCACCTCGCCACCGAAATCGGAGTGGCCCGGGGTGTCAATGATGTTGATCTTGGTGTCGCCCCATTTGACTGCGCAGTTCTTAGCCAGGATCGTGATGCCTCGCTCTCGCTCCAGCTCGTTATTGTCCATCAGCAAGTCTCCCACCTGCTGGTTCTCACGGAAGGTCTTGGCGGCCTTGAGCATCTTGTCCACGAGGGTCGTCTTGCCGTGGTCGACGTGGGCGATTATGGCCACGTTCCTGATCTTTGCGCTGTTATCTGCAGACATTTATATCTTGAAACTTAAAAATATTCGGTCAATATCGGTGGCAAAAGTAGTCAATTCAAATATTTGCGGCGCAACGCACGCTGTTAAATAAGGTTTTTAAAACATTGCAGGACGCATACATTCCAATCATAATCTGTAAGACTCCGCAAATAAGTCATCGAGCGTCACCACCCGATTGACACACGAAGCGTATCGACTTTCAGCAATTCCGCGAGTCGTTACCATTGCGAGCTGAACAGAGTGACTCTGTTTGTGCTGCTTACTTCGCATGAAAGCATCTAACTTATTAAGGAGTACGCCCTCATATGCGCTGTCGATAGCATATACGTTTTCACTAAATTTTATCTCACAGAGGTAGTCAGTTCTCTCCCCATCCCATTCCAATATGAGATCTATCTGCGCCCCACGCTCTTCACCCCCTCCACTCCGCCAGCAATACGCACGGCTTACGGTTGCAATGCGGAGTTTGTCACATAGTTGGCCTATGTGGCGGAACACGAGCAACTCGAATGTGTGACCAGCCCATGCGAAAAACTCAGGACTGCGTTGAAGTCCAGCCCAGTTTACCGAAGGACTTCCTGATAAGGTTTTTGTACGGCGCTTTGCAAAATTAAGGTAAAAAAGAGAGAAGAAGTCAACAAGCTGGACAACAGTCTCAACCCTGCTGCCTCCATTACGGGGATACTCACGAATGATGCCAGAGGCCAACAGATTTGCCAATATCTTGCTGAACGTCCCACCCTGAGCTATGCCTGTCCTCTCCGACAACTCGGCTCGCGTCATTCCATAAAATTTTTCGCCAAGGGCCTTCACAACGGATATATATCGTTCAGATGTCGAATAGAGGCCAGCATAGACATCCACAAACTCCTGATCAATGCGTTCGTCAGCAAAAAACATCTTGTTGACGTTCTCAGTTAGATTGAGTTTGCTGTCCATACGAGCCATGTAGAACGGCACTCCGCCAATCACCATATACGCCAATGCAACCTCGTAATCCGACAAGTGGAAACCCGCCTTGCTGAAATACGTTCTGCACTCGCAGAGAGAAAAAGGCTCAAGATGTATGATTTCCGTCAATCGTCCATGCAGCCCGCCGTAGTCGCGAATGACGTTATCCAACATCCAACTTGTAGCAGATCCGCATACCACAAGCACTACATTTCCTTCCATGTCCGCCCATGAGTTCCAAAAGTACCCAAGCTCGGCAATCATCTCCGATGACTGAGGGCCGGCAAGCCAAGGTAACTCGTCGAGGAAAACAACTTTGCGCTTATCGCCCATGCTCACCAATACGCACCGGAGCAGGCGAAAAGCTTCTCTCCATGAGGTTGGCATGGGCGTACCAGAGGGCAAACCACAATCAAGTAGGCTATCATAGAAATGCTCCATTTGCAGCTGCCGATAGGTATCGCCAGCCTTGTCCTTGACATAAGTACCTATAGCGCGGAACGCAATCTTCCCTCTGTATTTCTCGTTAACGAGGTAAGACTTACCAACCCTTCGTCGTCCATAGATGGCTACGAATTCCGATTTACCAGAACCAAATAACTTATCGAGAATACTGATTTCCCTTCTTCGACCTATTAATTTACCCATTTGCGTCTGATTACACTATAGATTAATTAATTACAATGGCAAATATAATACTTTCACACGTCTCTGCTGTCTAAAACTCAGCCAAATCCCTCATAAAAAATTTATTTTGGCTGAGTTTTAAACACAACTCGCATGATACATCGGACCTCGCCTGCCCTATTTTCACTTGGCTAAAGGGCATAATGCCTTACCTTTCTTACACCTATCCAGACGCGCATCGCCCCCTCTATGGATAAATAAGGGATTATTGTCATTGTCATGACCAAAGCACTAACAGACAGCTTTCAGCTATTTCTTTCCCTCAATCTTAGATATATCCATGCGCTAAGAACGCATGAAGCCAAACATTAAGGAGACAGAGCTACATTCCCTTGTCTTCTTGTTCACTTAGAACTAACCGTGCAAGACAGGTTATCCTCTCGCATAATGCACAGCAAAAAGCCGCAGCCCCAACGAGATGGGGCCGCGGCCGTATTAGTTTATCTTGCGAGTAGACCGCCGAGGCTTACTCGGCAGTGGTGTACCAACGCGGGTCGCCACACTTCTCAACGCCGCAACCGGCCTTGAGGGTGAAGTCACCATTGTCGGGGTCTGCGAAAATCTCGGCAGAGGTCTTGTCTAACATGGTAATCCTGTTTTGGATTTTGTAGCAATCGCTTGCTCCATAGCAATTAGTGAAGAACTCCTTGCTGTCGCAGGTGCCACGCATGTTCTTATTAGTCTCTGTTGTAGCCGACTTGCCAAAGATTATGTTTGTGAACTCTGAGGATGCAGGGCCATTTGACGCATCTTTGAAGTCAATAAAAGTATTACCTCCCCCACAGAAGTTATAGAAAGTCACATCCTTAATCTTGAGAGAATTGATATTAGCGTTCTTGTTGCTCAACAAGAAATTCTTTCCTGTAACACAAATATCAACAAAAGTGGTCTTCTCAATATCAATGTTATTAATGACACCACCATCCATGTGAATAAACGCATAGCCTTTACCACAGTTGCTGACAATGCTGTTGTCAATGACAAGATTCTCAATCGAGCCACCACGCACACGAAGGAAGGTTGAAGAAGTAAAGCCACTTACCTTGCAATCTTTGAAGACAAGGCTGTCAACCTTAATGTCATTTTGGTTGTTGAGGACATACCCCTCACCCTTGACAGTCAGATTCTGGAAAGAAATCTTTGCATGGTTACCACCAAGGTTGAGTTGCTTATAAATTGTCAGCTCGTCCTTAGCATCGCCACGCTCTCCATAGAAGTATACAGAAAGACCATTAGGAATGGTAAGCGCTGTTGTCTCGCTCGTCGAAGAATCATAGCCGCTCGCAAGGCCAGCGACACCAGATGGAATAATGACAGTCACAGACACAGAGCCGCCCTCAGCAACTTTCTCACTGTAAACGTCAAGCTGCTCCTGCATGGTCTTTGTTGCATCGAAACGGAACTCGTAGTCGGATGCAGGACCTGATTTTGACAATGTTGAGACAGTCTTAGAACCGCAACGGTTATCACCGGCATACAGCTCAGCGATGTAAGAAGTTACAGGGGCAAGACCAGAGAATTCATAAGAACCTGCTGATATAGCTGCCTCATTGAGATCCACAGACTCGACAACAACGCTGTCAGCACTACTCATAAGAATGATTTTGGTCACTTTTGAGGATACAGTCCACAAGAAAGTGATAGAGCCACTGGTTGCATCCGCATCCGTGAAGAGGTTGACCTCCTCCATCTTGACCTTGCTGATGCCAACCCATGCGGATTTGCCGTTAGCGCTGATGGCGCGGAGACGGGAGTAGTAAGTCTTGCCGATGGTGAAGCCATCCTGCTCGACGGGGCTTGAGGTAGCCTCAGTGAGGATGTTGTCTGAGCTAACCTCGTCAGAAGCCACGAAAGTAGCTGAGTCTGTAGTAGTCTCAATCTGGTAGCCGGTGGCGCCGGGGACGCCGGTGAAAGTGAAGCTTATGGTAGTCTCACCCTTGGCTGTCTGCTCGGCCTTGGGCGAGGTGGGGCGGAAGAGCCCGGTCTCTGAGCCGTCGACATCCCAGTCGTTGCCGTCAGTGCAGGCCGCCATAGAGCCTACGAGGGCTAAGCCGGCCAGTATCTTGGTTATCTTTTTCATTTTTGTTTGTCTCTTTTGTGCTTGTTAGGCCTCCCGACGCCCCGCCATGAGTGGCGGGGCGCAGAGGGCTTTGCTATTGGTTAGCTGTTTACTGCCAACCGTAAGAGTTGTAGAGCATGCCGTTTGAGTCAGCCACGGTGGTCGAGTAGAGCGGCATGAGGTTGCGGTTGATGACCGTTCCGACAGCGGGGGCGCTGAAGCCGTCAATCTCGGTGGTTACGCCGCCGAGGCCGCAGCTGATGCTGGCGAGGTTAGTGCGGTTCTTGCTGGCGCCGTTCTTAAGGTCGTCAGTGCCGTAGCTCTTCATGCTGTCATCATAGGAAGACGCGTTGCTCGGGGTTGAGTACCAGGTGAAGCTGCTCTTGTCAATCTTGGTCTTGGTGGCGTCGGTGTAGTTGAAGTAGACGACCTCAGGGACAACGTTGACAATCTCATTTATGTACTTCTCCTTCATCTCGTTGGTCTTCTTGACAAGGAGACCCCAGCGGATAAGGTCGAACTTGCGGACACCCTCGCCGGTGAGCTCCCATGCGTTCTCATCGACAATGGCGTCAAAGAAGCCGTCCTTGTCAGTTGAGAGGGATGCGATGTAGCTCTCAGCGTAGCTCTTGTCAGCCTCGGCGAAAGCGCGGCTGTGAACCTGTGCGAGAGCCTCCTTGGCGGTGATGCCGGCGTCGCCAGAGACGTGGCCGGTTGGGCCTGCGAGCTCATTGAGGGCCTCAGCATAGAGGAGGAGGACCTGAGAGTAGCGCATGCGGATGCAGTTGATACCGGTCATGACCTTGTCGCTTGACGCGAGGGCGGCCTGGCGCCACTCCTCGTTCATGTTGCGGACATCCCACTTGCCGATGTAGAGCTCGAAAGGATTGTTGCCGAGGGTAAACTCCTTGGTGACGCCGCCATCCTCCTTGATCTGATAGGGGATGCAGGTGATGTCGCGGCGTGAGTCATGCTGGTCATAAGAGTAGAGGAGCATGGCCGTGGTGCGCTGCTTGCCAGACGAATTGCCCTTGGGGCCATAGGTCGAGGTTGCGCCGTTGACACGGACACCGATGGTGTAGCCGAGCTCGCCGGTGACAGAGAGACCCATAGGAATCTCGAAGATGTTCTCCTGGTAGCTCTTGTCGAGAGTGCGCTGGTTAACGAGATACCACTCATTCTCAAAAGATGGGTTGAGAGAGTGCTTGCCGCTCGTGATGATGTCGGCGAGCTTCTCGACAGCCTTCTGATAGAGAGCGTTGCGGGTCTCAGCGTCAGGGCGCTGGGTAGGATACTGAGCGTCAGAGTACTCAGCCTCAGTCTCATAACCTGCCTTCGCACTCTCGCGGATAGCATAGCCTGCGCGGGTGAGGGCGATCTGAGCGTAGAGGGCGTCGGCATAGCCGCGGGTTACGCGCTCGGTGGTGTAGTCAGAGACCTCGCCTGCCCAGGGCAGGAGCTGAATGGCCTCGTCGAGGTTGAGCATGAGAGTGTCGAGGATAACGTCGCGGTCGGTCTTGCCGAGGTAGGCGTTAGAGAGGTCCGACTTGGTAGACTCAAGCTTGAGGCAGACGTCACCATAGAGACGGATGAGGTCGAGGTAGGCCATGGCGCGGACAGTGAGGCACTCGCCGAGGTAGCGGCGCATGGTCCTCTGCTGGCTGCCGCCGGCGTTGACGAGGCTGCTTGCGCGGATGCCCTCGATGTTGAGGTTGCAATCCTCAATGATGCCATAGAGACCGCTCCAGACGCGGCCCTGACCCTTCTCCCAGCTGCTGGAGGTGGCGTTGTAGTTCATCACGCCGCGCTCAGAGGCAGCAGTGGCGTTGGTGCCGAGACCATCGACCAGCTCACAGTCCGAGTTGGTAGAGGCGACAATGGGAATGACCTGCGAATAGGTCTGGTCCTGACCCATGAGGCCGTAGACCTTATTGACTCGAAGTCCGGTGTAGTATACCGAGTTGAAGACAGTCTCGTCATTCATCTCCGACTTCGAATTCTGCTCCAAAAAGTCGTCGCATCCCGTGAGGCCGGTGAGGCCGAGAGCGAGGGCGGCTATAGGATATATCTTGTTCATTATTGTGTCGTGATGTTGTTAGAATGTGATGTTGACACCGCCGACTACAGAGCGGCTCTTAGGATAGGCTGCGTAGTCGATGCCCGGGCACATGGCGTTCTTGTTGGTATCGACCTCTGGGTCAGCACCAGAATACTTGGTGAAGCAGTAGAGGTTGTAGCCGGTGACGTAGAAGCGGACCTTCTCGAGGAACCACTTCTGGGTGAGCTCCTTCTTGAGGGTGTAGCCGAGGGTCACGTTGTTGATGCGGAGGAACGAGCCGTCCTCGATGGCGGTGCTGTTCATGACCATGGTGGTAGTGCCAGAGGGGTTGAACTGACCCTTGCCCTGGTTCAGAGCGTTGAGTCGGTTCATGACGGCCTCGGTGCCACCAGCTGCAGCGATGGTGGTTGAGCTTGGACGGCCGATGTTGAGGCCGGTCTCGGGGTCAACCCATGTGAAGCGCTCGCTGAGGCGCATGTCGTCAACAATGTTGTAGCCCTTGCGAGAGCCAGACATGAAGCTTGAGCAGAGCTTGGTGCCGTTAACAATATCTCCGCCGAGAGAGTAGTTGAAGAAAGCGGCGAAGTCGAAGCCACGGAATGTAGCGTCAATGCCGAAGCCACCACTGATAGGAGCCACGGTGTTGCCAATCTTCTGGAAGATGGGGTCGCCATTCTCATCGCACTCAAACATAGGAGTACCCGCATAGAGGCCGCCAGTGAGAGTGTAGCTGGAGTTGTTGCAGCCATTGGCGAGGCTCCAGGTTCCATTAGAGCCGAGAGAGACGTTGCCATTGCCGTTGCCGTCAACCGGAGTGTAGTAGCCGATGTACTTGTAGCCCCAGACCTCACCGAGCTTACCGCCCTCGGCCACGCGGAAGTCACCGCTGCCGTAGTTGATGGTAGAGCCTGCGAAGTTAGACTTCTGGTATGGGTTGTCAGAGTTGAGCTTCTCAATCTTGCTGGCGTTGTAGCCGATGTTGAAGTTGAAGTTGACCTTCCACTCGTCATTGTCGAGGATGGCGTAGTTGATGGCGACCTCGACACCCTTGTTGCTGGTCTCACCGAAGTTCTGATACTGAGTCTCATAGCCAGAGCCAGAGGGGATGGTGACCTTCATGAGGAGGTCCTTGGTGGTGTTCCAGTAGAGGTCGAGAGTACCAGAGAGGCGGCCGTCGAGGAAGCCCCAGTCGAAACCGAGGTTACGGGTGATGGTGGTCTCCCACTTGAGGTCGGGGTTGAAGAGAGAAGAGCCCTTGACGAGCTGTGAGGCGCGCTGCTCATCGAAATAAGGAGCCTTGCTCGTGTTAGAGTCCATCTCGTAGGTGGTCTGGGTCAAGCCTGAGCTGATACGGTTGTTACCAGCTGTACCGAAGCTGAGGCGGACCTTGAGGTTCTGGAGGACGTCGCGGGTGCCGGCCATGAACTCCTCGTCAGAGAGGCGCCATGCGATGGCGGCAGAGGGGAACACGCCCCAACGGTTGCCGTCAGCGAACTTGCTGGAGCCGTCGGCGCGGACGGTGGCGGTGATGAGGTACTTGTCCATGAGCGTGTAGTTGACACGGCCGAAGAACGAGAGCATGTTCTCATCAGCCTCGATATCCGAGCTGTTGGGGAGCGCGGTGCCTGCGCCGGTGTTTGCGAGAACCTCATCGATGGTGAAGGTGGTCGGGTAGTTGACAGCCGTGCTGCTGCGGGTCACCTGGCTGGTAGAGCTCCACTCCTGACCGATCATGACATTGATGTGGTCGCGCTTGCCGAAGAGCTTCTTGTTGTCGTAGGTGATGGTGTTGGCGTTGCGCCAGTTCTTGTACTCGACAGTCTCGAAGTAAGCCTGAGGCTGGCCTGAGTAGCCGAACTTAGAGTTCTGGGTGGCCTTGGTAGCCCAAACCTGGTCGGACTTGTTCTTGCGCCAGTTGTAACCGAACTCAGTGCGGAGTGTCCAGCCTGAGAATGGCTTCCAGTTAAGGCCAGCGTTGTAGTCCTGACGGAAGCGGACCTGACTCTTATATGTGTCATTGAGACGCTCAAGAGGGCTGTACTGCGAGGTGGTAGAGTTCTCCTCGTCGTCATCGCCACTCTCGGTGAGCGGGGTGATGGGGCGGAAGATGACGGCGCGAGCCACGATAGAGTTGGCCGCGTTGCTCTCGTTGGTGTCAGCGCCACCGCTGAGGCCCTTGATCTTCTGGTTAGACATACGGCCCTGGAAGTCAAGAGAGAGCCACTTGTTGAGGGTGGTGTTGATCTTGAGGTTTACGTTGTCCTTGTTGAAGCCGGAACCGAGCATGATGCTCTTCTCCTGGTTGTGAGCGAAAGAGAGGTTGTACTTGAAATCCTTGGTACCGCCGGAGACGTTGGCGTTATACTGGATCTGGTTGCCCCAACGGCCGAAGATCTCATCCTCGTAGTCGGTGCCCTCCTGACCCTTCCAGAGGTGGAGGTCGGAGTAGTCGCCGTAAGAGCTGCTGGTGTTAGACTGGGATGCGCTCTCAATCTCATACTGGTAGTAAGCGTACTCGTAGGGGCTGAGGCTCTTGACGAGCTTGGTAGCCTTCTTTGCGCCCCAAGAGGCGTTGAGGCTGACCTGGGTCTTGCCCTCCTTGCCGCTCTTGGTGGTCACGATGATGACGCCGTTAGCGCCACGCGCGCCGTAGATGGCGGTTGAGGAGGCGTCCTTGAGGACGTCGATGCTCTCAATCTCAGAGGGAGCGATGTCGCTGATGGAGCTGGCGGGGAAGCCGTCGACGATGTAGAGGGGCGAGTTGTCCTGCGAGAGGGAGCCGCCACCACGTACGCGGATCTTGACATCGGCGTCAGGGGAGCCCTCGGTTGAGGAAACGTTGACGCCGGCCATCTTGCCGGTGAGGGCCTCAGAGGCGCTGGAGACAGGGATGGCCTGAATATCCTTGGCCTTGACAGAGGCTACAGAGCCGGTCAGGTCACGCTTGTTGACAGTGCCGTAGCCGATGGCCACGACCTCCTGAAGCTCCTGGGCGTCATCCTGCAGGGTGAAGTTGATGGTGGTCTGGCCATTGACATCAACAGTCTGCGAGGCGTAGCCGACAAAGGAGACGCTCAGCTGACCCTTGGCGGGGACGCCAGCGAGGGTGTAGTTGCCGTCGAAGTCGGTGACAGTTCCTTGCGTGGTGCCAGCCACGATGACTGCGGCTCCGGGCACGGGGTAACCCGTGTTGTCCTTGATGTTGCCTGTGACAGTGAGCTGCTGCGCCATGGCCGAGATGGCCACAATGCAGGAGATCAGAGATGCCACAAACCTTCGTAGAGAAGTTTTACGCATTGGTTATTGCTGTTTTTTGTTAGGTAGGTGGATGTTTTTCCGAGTGGAACGCTCGTGTCTGCTCGTGTCAGTTTCTCTCAGACTCGGCACCGGGGCTGCGCAGAGGGAAGAAGGCTATTTTAGAGGCTTCTTCAGCCCAAGCGGGCGGCCCTGATGCCGTGCCATCGTTTGCCAACGTTGCAAACAGCCGCTAAATTAGAAAGAAAACTTAATTCGCCTTGCGTTTTTTGTTCTTTTTTTGTAGTGTAAATGCAATATTTAGAGCGAACAGAAATAACACCGTTATGCCTATCTGTTTTATATTATGGTAATTCAGCCAATTAAGCACAGGCAACCATCGCAAAACCTAAATGTTAAAAGGGCTTGGGTCTGTCAAAATTTAGCACGCCAAGATGCGGTTTTGCGTAAGAGGCGACGCATTCCGACGCCTTGCGCGGAGTGCAATCGACAAGACTGATTGCAAACAATCGTTTGTATAAAGGTCAAAACCATGTTAATTTTAAGAGAAAACGCCATCATCCAAGGGCAAACCATGAAAACGCTTGCCTCTCGCAAAACAGAGAATAGACCCTTGTCTCAAGAGGGGTGTTTGCGCTCGGACACACAAGAAAAACTCAGTCCGGCCTGCCCTTGCGAGCAAGTCGGACTGAGTTTTATAAAAATGTTTAGTCAGGTTTCAGCCTCAGAGAGTGTTGCCCCCCTTAACTTAAGAGGTAAACCTTACTTAACCATGAACTTCTTGCCATTCTGGATGCAGATGCCCTTATAGCCCTTCTGCACGCGCTGGCCGAGGAGGTTATAGATCGGGGCGTTGGCATCGAGGCTGCTGATGGTCACATTCTTCACGGCCGTTGACGGAGTCTCTGGATCCGGGTCAGGCTCAGGATCGGCAACGGTAGTGGTTGAGACAGTTGCCACCTCGGTTGCGCCCTTGACGAAGACGAAGCCGTCAGAGGTGAGCTTGGAGCCGTTAGCATAGACATAGTAGCTGCCAGCGGTTACTGCAAAAGCGATTACACCCTTTGCGTCCCCTGTCCATGCTGTTTTACCAGTCGCCTCACCATAACATTCACCAGCAGCATTGATTTTTTTTGATGTGACATAATTGTCGAAAGCAGGATCACTTGGTGACGGCATCGAGTAAGCGTAATTTGCACCTTGAGCATCGAAGACAGAGACTGAGTACGCAAGCAATGACGCATTCGCAGCATCAGTGACATTCCAAACATAATAGTTCTTACCGCTGTTCACCTTTGCGCAAACATAGAGAACACCGCTCTCTGTTACATCAAACTGCCAAACAGCGCCAGAGATCACGGGGGCTTCTATTTTTGCACCACTAGGCCCTGTTCCACCTTGCACGCCCGCAGTGAGCCTGAAAGACTCGTCTCCGATTACGAGGGCATTGAACGAGTCAGACTCACCCACAAGAGCCTGCCTCTTGTAAGTGTTGCTAAAGGCCGATTTCATGGAGACACTCGCGGACTTGCAGAACTCAGTTCCTTCTGCAACACTGACAGACGAGGCGTAATCATCCGCCGTCACAAACGCGCTCTCGGTCTGAGCCGAGGCGATGCCGCAAGAGATGGCGGCAGCAAAGAGAGTAAGGGTTTTCTTCATATAGTGAAAATTGAAATTACTATTAGGTAAAGTGTTGGGCTATGAGCGGAGTGAGCACTCGGGTACTCATCCAAACGATTGCAAAGTTAAAAATAATTTTCGATTATTAAGAAAAGAAAGAGAAGAAACCGAACGGAGGCGAAATGGCAAAGATAGAAAACGGTGCGAGTACAATCTCACTGCCCACCATGAGCCGCGTTTTCAAGGCATTAGGCATAGCGACAGCTACGCTCGATTTAGGAGCGGCGGGTAAGATAGCCTTATGGTAAACCGCAATTACGGCATACTCATCACTAAAAAGGCAGACACCGCATTATCAAACGAAAAAACTCAGGGCTACCGCCGAAACGGCCGCCCTGAGTTTTTTTGTTCACCCCTCGATGGAGGGTAACTCAGTTAAGAGTATCTTACTTCACAATGAACTTCTTGCCGTTCTGGATGCAGATGCCCTTGTAGCCCTCGCCTACGCGCTGACCCTGGAGGTTGTAGATGGGTGCGTTGGTGTCGAGCTCGTCAACGGTGATGTTCTTGATGGCGGAGGCAGAAGCCTCAGAACCTGCGATTGCTGCAACTGAAGTAGCATTGGGGATAAAGAGGAAACCACCACAAGTAACCTTAGAACCGGTAGCATTCACATAATACTTGACGTCAGCCACAACAGGGAATGCGACAACACCAGAAGCATTACCAGAAGCCCATTCGTTGCCTCCAGAAACTTTTACAATCGTTGCAGGTATTGCAATAGCATTACCATCTATTGTTATTGCTGAGCACAAATAGGAGTCTGCATTCGCATAATCTTTATCAAGTATTGTCAGATTTTCTTTTTTTACAAAATCATCTACTTGCGCCTTAACGGTTTCGTCAGATTCATAATCTGCCCAAGTTACCTTGTTCGTGCCATCAGGCTTAATGTAAGTTCTTGTGACCTTAGGCTCAACATAATCATTGCCAGCATCAACCGCAACTTTACCTTCAGCTGCGAAAACACCATCGTCATCACCAGGAAGAGTACCCTTGTACTCTACTCCATCTGAAGAATAAACGGCGAGAGTGTAGGCCATCTCAGGAGATGCCTGTGACTGACCAGCCCACACATAGAGATTCTTGTTGTAGGTGAGCTTTGAGAAGACATAGAGATAACCATCAGCCTTGACGTCGAACTCGAAAACTGCACCACCCGCCTGAGGTTTAGAGAGGTCACCAGTCGGGTTAGTCGCACCCTGAACACCACCAGGCAGAGCGTAAGTCTTGCCGTCAATTGTCAGAGAATGAAACTTGTCGGCGTCGGCAGTGAGGGAGACAGTCTTGTAGTTGTCCGTGTATGCCACGTTCATGGCTACATTAGCAGATGAGCACAGAGTTGTTCCTGCTTTAACTTCAGATACGGAGCTTGTCAGACCTAAAGCATCGGCGTCGATAGCCGCATACTCCTGAGCGAAAGCGGTAGAGCTAAGGCCTGCCGCTGCTAAAAGAAGTAACAGATTTTTCATGATTATATTTATTAGATTAACTGATTATTGTAGTGTTGCCTAAGGATAATCCTTAGGCAACACTTGACAACTTTTATTTACTTACCCTCGAAACGAGTATTCGAGAAAAGGAATGAGGTCTCATAAACCTTAACTCCCTTACGAACTGATTTTGTGAAAGACAAAATCACTTCACCAGACTTCTCAATTTGGCCATTGAAACCATACTTACCGATAGGTGGGTTTTCTGAGTCAACCTCCGTCGGATAGAGATAGAAAGAGTAACCGTTGGAAGTCTGCACAAGATTAGCCTTCGACGTAGACGTGAAGTTCATTGAAGAAGACTCTCCATTGAGAGTGGCTGTCACATAGCAAACATAAGCCGAGTCAGACTTGTCAAAAGCCACAGAACCTTGGACATATGTTGTGTCACCAGTCTTGCCGTCTATCACTTGATAGTAGCCGTCATATGACTGCCCTGCGATTGAGAGTTCCGGGTTGGTAGAGATGATGGCGTCATCATCATCGTCATCGCAGGCGGAGAAGCCGAGGGCGAGGGCGCAGAGGAGAGAGGCCAATATTTTGCGTTTCATGATATTGCTCGTTTTAAGTTTAAACTTAGCAGATTAGTAGCCCGGGTTCTGATCGTCCTGAGTCATGCCGGTGTTGCCGGAAATCTCCTCGAACGGGATTGGGCGGTACCACTTGTAGACGCCGGTCGGGGTCGGAATCTGCGTTGAGTAGGTCATGTTGCAGCCGAAAGCGAAGACGTAGCGGAAGAGCTGACGCGTGCGGCGGAGGTCATACCAGCGGCCAGGCTGGCCGTAGGTCTCACGAGCGCGCTCGTCAAGGACTACGTCGATGCTGGTGGGCGTGAAGCCAGAGAACTGGCTCGCGTAGGTCGGGCTGTAAGAGCCGAAAGAAGAGAGGGTGCCAGCGTTGGCGCGCTCACGGAGTTCGTTGAGAGCCGAGAGAGAACCGGCTTCGTCACCTGCCATGAGGAGAGCCTCGGCCTTGTCGAGTTTGGCGCCAGCCACATCGAGGATGAGGATGTCGCGGCAGCTCTGGGTCTTCTTGGCAGCCTGGAGGGTGTTGGGGTCATCCCACTTGCGGACGCAGTCCATGGCAGCCACGAGGTTGGCGAAGTCGCTACCATTGGTGTTAGGGGTGGTGCCGGAGACGAAGGCGTAGTCCTGGGTGGTGTAGGTGCCGTCGGCATTGAAAGTGGCGACGGTAGAGGTCTTGCCGAGGAGAACAGCCTTGGGCTTGGTGGTGCAGTCGCCCTGCGTGAACTGAGCCTGATGATCATTCAGATAGGCGAGGAAGTCGCTCTTAGAGGTGTAAGAGGGAGCATAGTAGTAGGCGATGGGGAGGTTCTCGGTGTTGCTGACCTTATACATGGCGTAGTAGCCCGAGTTGTCCCAGTTGCTCGCGTAGTTGTAGTGAGTGACGGCGAAAGTAGCCGCATAGCGCGAGTCGCCCTCCTCGAAGAGGTAGAGGCTCTTGAGTGAGGTGCCGTTGCAGGAAGAGCCCTGCTTGCAGCCGTCCACGTTCATCTCGCCATAGTAGTTGGCGAACTGGTTCTGAAGGCTGTGGCCGCACTCAGAGGCTGCGCCAGGGTAGCTTGCGCGATCATAGTCGATGGAGAAAATCTCCTCCTGGTTGTCCTCATTGTCGAAGTCCCACTTCTCGGCGAAGTCAGAGATGAGGGAGACGCCGGCGATAGCCTTGTCGGCATAAGAGGCGGCGCGGTTGAAGTAGGTCTTGTCACCAATGGTGTAAGTGCCTGCCTTGTCATCAGTGAGGGTGGTGCCAAGGTCCCAGCCTGCGGCGAGAGCCACCTTGGCGGCGAGGGCGTTGGCGGCCTGCTTGGAGACAGAGCCGTCATGAGATGACATCTCGGGGATGGCCTCATCAGCCACAACGGCGTCGAGGTCGGCGAGGATGCCGTCATAGAGGTCCTTCAGCTGCGTCTTGGGATAAGACGTCTCGGCAGAGTTGATGTAGGTGGTGACATAGGGCACGCCGCCGAACTGCTGCGAGAGGAGGTAGTAGGCGTAGCTGCGGAGGAACTTCATCTCAGAGCCGTAGGTGTCGCCACCATAGTTGATGACACCGTTGCAGGCGTTGATGAGCTTGTAGCAAGCCGAGTAGAACTCCTTGCACGTCGAGTTCTCAGCCACGAGCGTGTAGGTGCCAAAGTCGGCGTCTGACGAGCTCTTGCCGCGGGCGTTCCAATAGAGGTCGGTTCCGTCATCCGTCATGCAGATGTAGGTCTCATCCACAAGGGGCTTGGCGAGCGAGAAGGCGTACGCGCGGAACGCGGCGAGGCCTTCGGCCGTGTTGTAATAGTCGTCGGCGGTCTTGCCACCCTCACTCTTGTTGTCGGCCACGAGGAAGTCCTCGCACGACGTGAGAGCCGGGGCGCAGACGGACACGAGTGCCGCAAGGGCGTATATCTTGATGTGTCGTATCATTTGACTAAAGATCTTGAGAGAATTTAGTTACTTAAAACTTGAGGTTCAGACCGAACTCGCAAGTGACGGTGGCAGGACCATCCTCCTTGAGAGAAGCACCGGCCCACTCAGGATCCCAACCCATGAAGTCGTCCTTAGACCAGCAGAAGGGGTTGGTGACAGTGCAGTAGATGCGCGCCTTCTGGAGGTGGATGGCCTCAAGCACGTTCTTGGGGAGCGAGTAGCCGAGGGTTATGTTCTTGACCTTGACGAACGATGCGTCAACATAGTCGCCCACGCCCTTAGTGAAGTAGCTGCCTGAGCCCTGACCAGTGGCTGAACGGTTTACAGCCGGGTACTTGCCGTAGTGGGTTGACTGCTGGTAGCGGGGGTTGATGTAGGTGCCGTCGGCATTGACGCCGTCGCAGCCGATGAGGGTGCCAGCGGGGATGTAGTAATCCATGTTGAGGCGGTTACGGCCGCGGTCAGAGTAGTCGGCGTAGCGCTCGTAGAGGTTAGAGTAGACCGTGTAGCCCTGCTTGGTGTAGAGAGAAGCCGAGAGGTCGAAGCCGAAAGCAGAAATGGTGGTTGAGAGAGAGCCGGTCCACTTAGGATCTGAGCTGTAGACCTTCTTGTCGTTCTCGTCGAACTTACCATCACCATTCATATCCTGGATGACGGGCATACCCTCGGTCCAGCCGTAGCAAGCGTAGTAGTAGTCATAGCTCTTGACCTTCTGGCCAGGGGTGAAGCCCTTTGAGCGTGCGATCTCGGTGTCAGGCACAACCATGTCGAGGTCAGTCACGAGGCCGTCCCAGACGTAGCCGTAGATGTTGTTGAGAGTCTCACCGATGAAGAGGTTATTGTTAGGCTGGTCATTGCCAGTGCCGTCAATCTCCTTGAGCTCATTGACATTCTTGGCCCAGTTGACACTCATCTCCCAAGTGAGGAAGTCATTGTCGATGATGGTGCCGGTGAGGCCGACCTCAATACCGCGGTTGCGGACCTTACCGATGTTGGTGGTCATCTTGACGCCGCCGCTCTCAAGAGGCAGCTGTACGGAGTAGAGAAGGTCGCGGCTCTGCTTCTGATAGATATCCAAAGTACCGGAGATGCGGTTAGAGAGGAAACCGAAGTCGAGACCTACGTTAATCTCATCACTCTTCTCCCAAGAGAGGTCCTTGTTGACGATAGAAGAGGGGGCGAAGCCGGTAGAGGTGACATTGCCAAAGGCCTGATAGTAAGGACCGGTGACGGTCTGCTGAGTAGCGTAGTTGCCAGCGCCGGCGTTGTTACCGGTGACACCGTAGGAGAGGCGGAGCTTGAGGTTGGAGAGGACATCCTTGGTGTTCTCCATGAAGCTCTCCTCGCTGATGCGCCAAGCTGCGGCGACAGAGGGGAAGACACCCCACTCATTGCCCTCGGCGAACTTAGACGAGCCGTCCCAACGGACAGTGCCGGTGAGCATGTAGCGTCCAAGGAACGAGTAGTTGGCGCGGAACGCGAACGAGAGCATAGAGTTCTCGGTGTAAGAGGTGCCGTCAGATGCGGTCGCGTCATAGGTGCCGGAGCTGAGCTTGTACCAGAGAGAGCCGTCCTGAGGGTTGGTGTACTGGAGGCCGAGCTTCTCGGTCTTGCTGTGGTTCCACTCGTTCATGAACATCAGGTTCAGGCTGTGATCCTGATTGAAAGTCTTGGCGTAGGTGGCCGTGTTGGTCCAGGTGAAACCGAAGTTCTGGCTGGTGGCGTACTGCGCGGTGGCGTCAGCGTTGAGGTCCTTGGTCGTGCCGTTTGAAGCGTCAACATAAGTGCCCTTGTCGTCGAACTGGCTGTCGCGGTAGTAAGTGAAACTGGGCGCGTAGGTGCTCTTGATTGAGAGGCCCTCGATGGGCTTAATCTCAAGGTAGGCGGCGCCGAGGAGTCGGTAGGTAATCTTCTCCTTCTGCTGGATCTGCATGTAGAGCAGAGGGTTGACAGAGGAGGTGAACTGGTTGTTCGAAGTGCCGAGAGCCGTCTTGTGGCCAGGCATCGCGATGAGGTTGCCCTCAGAGTCGTAGGGGTTGATGAAGGGGTTCATGCGGAAACCCTCCTGGACTGCGTCATCGTTGGCGTACTCGTTGGTGGTGACTGCGGCGTTGATGTTGAAGCCGACAGAGGCGTACTGGTTGAGGTTGCTGTCGAGGCTGCCCTTGAAGTTGAAGCGGCGCATATGGTCGCCCTTGTAGACGCCGCGCTCGTCGGTGACACCCACGCCGAGGTGGTAAGAGATGTCAGACGTTGAGCCTGAGAAAGCTACGTAGTGGTTCTGCTTCTGGCCATCCTGAGTGACGAGGTCGACCCAGTCGGTCACGTCGCCATTGGCGATCTTGGTGGCGAGGAGAGAGGTTCCATCCTCAGTATCAGAGAGAACAGCCGGGACGTAGTTGGCGTTCGTCATGTAATACATCGGGTGAGAAGCGTTTGCGCCATTCGAAAGAGTGCCAAGATACTGGAGGAAACGCCACTGTGCGAACTGCTCAGCGCTCATAAAGTCAGCCTCGCGGGTCACCTTGCTGAAGCCATAGTAGCCGTCGTAAGAGACGTTGAACTTCTGTGCGCACTCGCTGTTCTGCTGCTTCTTGACGCCAGCGCCGCCCTTGGTGGTGATCATGATGACACCCGCAGTGGCGCGAGAGCCGTAGATTGCGGTAGAAGAAGCGTCCTTGAGGACATCAAGTCGCTCGATATCCTGAGGATTAAGAAAATCCATGTCTGAGCAGACTACGCCGTCAATGACGTAGATAGGCTTGGTGTCCGAGCTGATGGAGCTCTTACCACGAATCTCAATGTCGAAGCCGCCATTGGTACGGCCAGTGCTCTGCGTGATGGAGACACCAGCGACAGCGCCCTGGAGGTTCTCCATGACGGAGGTCGCACCCTTAGAGGCGAGTTTCTCAGTAGAGACAGATGAGATTGAGCCTGTGAGGTCGCTCTTCTTCATCGTGCCGTAACCGACCGCTACGACCTCCTGGATCTCCTGAGCGTCATCATGAAGCGTGAAGTTGACCGTAGTACGGCCATTGAGGGCCTCGGTAACAGTGGCGTAGCCGATGAAAGAGACCTGGAGGTTGCTGTTGGATGGTGCGGCGAGAGTATAGTTGCCATCAAAGTCGGTGACTGTGCCGACCGTAGTCCCCGCCACGACGACGGCGGCGCCAGGAACGGGCTGACCCGTGTTGTCCTTGACGACACCGGACACTGTGATATCCTGCGCCATCGCCACGACCGCCACGAGGGCCATCATTAGGCTCGCTGCGAGCCTGCGGATGCTTTTGTAGTGCATTAGTGGTTGTTTTTTGTTAATAACAGAGAGAGATTTTTCATCGTTATGAGAGGAAAGGAGCAACAAGGGCTGCCACGGCGATGTGGGATTTATGGGCATTTCTGCAATAATCTCATGTTGTGCCATCGTTTGTCCTTGTTAGCAAACGTTGCAAAGTACTAAAAAAATATCGAGACTTACAATACATATTTTAAGAATGTTTTTGACATCGGATAACAAACACGAAACTCGCAAGACAAAAGAAGGGAACGCATGTCAAAATAAATTATTAAGTATCAGCATAATTTGGTAAAGATGCCCATTGTTTTTGCGTTTAACAAATCCAAAGACGAACAGCACAAAAACAACATACAAACGCAAATATATATTTAAGAGCAAACATCAGACGGCATCAGCTTTCAGCGATAGCCGAACAGGGCAAAACGCCAAAGTCTTCCATGGCAGTGCAAAAAAGTGGCAATATGTCCCTGATTAACAATCGCAGTGCTGAAAAACACCCACAAACTCGTGAACATCAAAAATGTAAAAACCGCAACCTTTGGCACAAACGTTTGCTTTTCAGGAAACGCCCAACTAAATCGCCACCCAAAGACAAAAAGTCAGCCAATCACATGCGGCAATGCTAAAGAACAAATTGTAATGACATGTTGAATGAATGCGCAAAAGACTATGCATAAAGGTCTTTTGTGAGCCGTCCCGATTTGGCGTCATCATAAAATAGACACACGATTGAGCAACCTTGGCCGATTTTACATATTTTTGCAAAAACTTACCCGAAAAAACCTACAAGCCCGTGCATAATGAAATTCAGATGCAGGACCTGCCTGCTCTCCACAAACGGATGGAGCCGGCTCTTTCTGAAGCAATAAAGCGTGTCGCGGATAGCGGGTGCTACATCCGCGGACGCGAAGTGACATCGCTTGAGGATGAGTTGGCGCGCTATGCCGGCACAGCGTTCTGCCGCACCTGCGCCAACGGCACCGAGGCTATCCAGATAGCCCTGATGGCATTAGACCTCAAGCCGGGCGACGAGGTCATAACCTCCACCTTCTCATTCATAGCCGCTGCGGAGGCTTGCAAACTGCTGGGCCTCAGCGTTGTTTTCGCAGACATTGACCCGAGGACGTTCAACATTGACCCCAAAGGCGTCGAGCGGCTTGTCACGCCGCGCACCCGCGCCATCATCCCAGTCCACCTTTTCGGTCAAATGGCGCCCATGGAGCCGATTTTGGACATAGCCCGCAGGCACAGCCTATTCGTGATTGAGGATGCCGCCCAAGCCTTTGGCGCCGAGCAGACAATCTTCGGCAAGAGGACAAAGGCCTGCGCGGCCGGCGTGATCGGCTGCACATCATTCTTCCCCACCAAGAACTTGGGTTGCATGGGCGATGGCGGAGCCCTCTTCACGAGCGACGAGGACTTGGCAATCCGCATCGAGGCGATTTCCGCTCACGGGGCGAAAAAGAAATACCACTCGGAGATGGTGGGCATAAACAGCCGACTTGACGAGATGCAGGCCGCCATTCTGCGCATCAAGCTTAGACACATTGACGAATGCCTCAGTCGCAGGCGGTCAGCAGCCCTCAAATATCGCAAAGCGCTTGCGGACTGCGACTTCGTGACATGCCCCGCAATGGCGGACGGCCACACGTTCAACCAGTTCACGCTCCACGTCAACTATGGCTGCCGCGACGACATGCGCGAGTCCCTGACGCAGCAAGGTGTCTCAACAATGATATATTTCCCCGAGCCCATTCACCGTCAGCCTGTTTTCAGCACCGGCGACGACCTGCCCATGGCAGACGAGGCGGCGAAGTGCGTTCTCTCTCTGCCCATGCACTCAGAGCTGACAGACGAGACGATAGGCAGAGTGGCGGAGGCCGTCAACTCATTCCACATAGGAGCCCACAGAGGCCGATAGCCCACTACCCCGTTTTATGCTAATCCACCCCACAGCCGTAATAGACGACAACGTCACCATAGGAGCGGACACCCGCGTGTGGCACTTCGCCCACCTCGTGTCGGGCTGCCGCGTGGGCTCAGGCTGCTCCATTGGCCAAAACGTGGTCATCATGCCCACAGCCGTGGTAGGCGACGGATGCCGGATTCAGAACAACGTGTCCGTTTATGACGGCGTGACGCTTGAGGACGATGTCTTTGTGGGTCCCTCCGCCGTCTTCACCAACGTCATCAACCCACGGGCTTTCATCTCACGCAAAAGCGAATACCGCCCCACGACAGTCCGCCGCGGAGCCTCCATAGGCGCCAACGCCACCATTGTCTGCGGCCACGAGATAGGCGAGTTCTCGCTCATTGGGGCAGGCAGCGTCGTGACGCGAGACGTGCCTCCCTATGCGCTGATGATGGGCAACCCCGCCCGACAGAGAGGCTGGGTGTCCCGCGCCGGACATAAACTGCGGTTTGACGCGGACGGCAAGGCCACATGCCCTGAGACGGGCGAGACTTACGTGCTGACCACAGGCTGCGACGGTCGGAAACAAGTCGAGCCGACAATGCGAACGGGCAAGACGGAAGAACATTGAAAGAAAATGCCAACTCAAGATAAAAAAACACTGCGAATGGCAGTTGTGGGCTGCGGCTACATAGGCCACAGGCACATTGCCATGATTGACGCCAACCCCGAGATGAGCCTCGTCGCCGTGGCAGACGTCCGCCCTCCCGAAAAATGTGACGCGCCAAGCGGCGTCCAATTTTACAATAACATTGACGACCTGCTCGCCTCGGAGGGCAAACTCGACGTGGTGAGCGTGTGCACACCCAACGGTCTCCATGCCGACATGGCCATAAAGATTCTCAAGAGCGGCGCCAACGTCCTTATGGAGAAGCCTTTGGCGCTAAGCAGGGCAGAGGCCGACCGCATAGCCGCCGCAGAGAAAGAGTCAGAAGGGCGCGTCTTCTGCGTCTTCCAGAACAGATACACGCCGACCTCCGTGTGGCTCAAGGGCATTGTGACAGACGGGACACTCGGCGACATAACGTCAGTCGTCGTGGGCTGCCAATGGAACCGCGACGAGAGGTACTATAAACCCGGGGCGTGGCACGGCACGGCAAAGTATGACGGCGGCACGCTCTTCACACAGTTCTCCCACTTCGTTGACATACTGCTGTGGCTCGTGGGCGACATAGACATACTGTCGGCCACCTTTGCCGATTTCTGCCACAAGGAGACGACCGACTTCGAGGACACCGGCGCTTTCCTGTTCCGGACACAGAAAGACGGGGCGCTTGGCTCATTCAGCTACACCACTGCCGTGCCGGCCGAAAACCTGGAGACATCCATCACGCTCATCGGCACAAAGGGCAGCGTCAAAGTGGCGGGCCAGTACATGAGCGACGTAGCCCTGTGCAAAATCCCGGGCTACGTGATGCCCCAACTCCCGCCCCCCAACCCGCCCAACGACTATGGGGCATATAAAGGATCGGCCGCCAACCACTGCTACGTGTTCGACAACGTGGCGGACGTGATTCTGCGCAACGCCACGCCCACCGCCACCATTGATGACGGAATGGCCGTGGTGAGCGCAATAGACAGAGTTTACGCCCTCCGCAAGGAGGACTACACGTCACGCACTCCCTTAGCCTACCAGCCATGACAACACAAGATAAACTCGCGGGGCTCACCATATCGGTCACGGGTCTAGGCTACGTCGGTCTACCCGCCGCCTTCGCTTTCGCCACAAAATATCACGTAATCGGCTTCGACCACTCAGATGAGCGCATTGACATGCTGCGCCGACATGAGGACCCGAGCGGAGCAATTTCAGCAGAGAGCTTCGGCGGACTCGACATAAAGTTCACCAACGAGGCCGAAGACCTCCAACTCGCCAATTTCCACATAGTGGCTGTGCCAACGCCAGTAGACGAGAGCCGGACGCCAGACATCACGCTGCTGAAAAAGGCGATGGCCACAGTGGGCGGCGTGCTGAAAAAAGGCGACACGGTGGTCGTGGAGAGCACCGTCTACCCGGGCTGCGTGGAAGAGGATTGCCTGCCCATAATTGAAGCCAAGTCGGGCCTCAAAGCCAATGTGGATTTCAACATAGGCTACAGCCCCGAGCGCATCAACCCGGGCGACAAGAAGCACACATTCACCACAGTGCGCAAGATAGTCTCGGCAGGCACGCCCGAGGGGCTCGACCTTGTGGCCGCCGCCTACCAGTCGGTCATCAGCGCCGAGGTGTTCAGGGCGTCAAGCATCCGCGTGGCCGAGGCTGCCAAAGTCATAGAGAACACCCAGCGCGACGTCAACATAGCCCTCATGAACGAGTTGTCCGTCATATTCAACCGCATGGGCATAGAGACCGACGACGTTCTGAGTGCCGCCGCCACCAAATGGAACTTCCTGCCCTTCCACCCGGGGCTTGTGGGCGGCCATTGCATCGGCGTGGATCCGTATTACCTTGACTATAAGGCACGGAGCTTAGGCTATCACACACAGATAATCAACCACGGAAGGTCGGTCAACGACTCAATGGGCCGGCACGTGGCGGCAGAGACCGTCAAACGCATGCTGACAGGCTTATCGCCCGACCTGACCAAGGCGCGGGTTCTGGTCATGGGCTTGACTTATAAGGAGGACGTGCAGGACGTGCGCAACACGCGAACCATTGACATCCTCAAAGAGCTCCGCACCTACAGCATCAGCCACATAGACGTCATGGACCCCGTGGCGTCAAAGCGCGACTCCGAAGCACTATACGGCTTCGTGCCCAAAGACCAGCCTGATGGTGTTTACGACGCCATTATCGTGGCAACGTCGCACAACTGCTTCAAGAGCCTCGGGCAGGACTTCTTTGACGCCCACCTGCTACACCGAGGGGTCTTGACCGACGTGTACGGCCTCTTCAGACACATTGAGGGCTTCAATTCATGGCGGCTATGACCCGGAGGGCTGGTCTACGCGCCGTCATATGCTCGCAAAGCGACTTCGCCACAGACTACCGCGTGGAGAAAATGCGTCAGACGCTCACATCGTTGGGCTATGACGTGACACTCGTTGGCCGCAGCCATCCGCACGAGAACCGGGTGCCCTCCAGTCATGTGGACTATATGCGCCACATCTTTTGGCATGGCCCGCTTTTTTATGCCGAGCTCAACCTTCGTCTTTTTCTGCGACTACTCTTCGGAAAGTCGTGGGACCTAATCGTCTCAATAGACCTTGACACTTTGGCAGGCTGCCAGACGGCCGCACGGATTCGCGGCACGCGCCTGCTGTGGGACAGCCACGAGCTTTTCCCCGAGGTGCCGGAGATTGCCGGCAAGCCCATGGTCAAAAAAGTGTGGTGGGCCATTCAGAACTACTGCGTCCCCCGACTGCGAAAGACGGACATAGCCGTGACAGTCTGCAAGTCAATCGCGGACATATTCCTTGAGAGATATGGGCGGGAGTTCCTCGTGGTGCGCAATGCCCCGTTGGCGTCACGACTGACAGAAGCCCCAAAAGTTGACAGGGATAAGGACGGGCGTCCGTTTACCATACTCTATCAGGGCGCGGTCAACCTGGGGCGCGGAGTGGAGGAGATGATATGCGCATTGCCACTGTTGCCAGAATGCCGATTCCTTGTGGTGGGCGATGGCGACATGCTTGACAAAGCCAAGGCTCTCGCCGCCAAGATGGACGTCGAGGACAGGGTCGACTTCATTGGCCGTGTGCCATTTAAAGACCTCGCCCCCTACATGGCAAAGGCCGACGTGGGGCTCGTCCTCCTGAAAAACATCTCACTCAACTACCAGTATGCGCTGCCTAACAGGATTTTCGACTTCATTCAAGCCGGGCTACCCATTATCGGCAGCCGACTGCCTGAGATTGAGTCCATTGTTGAAAAGCAGCAAGACGAGGACGGCACTCCCCTACCCGTCGGATTGTGCATCGACTCGATGGAGCCCGACGCGCTCGCCGAAGCCATAAAAGGCGTCATGTCCGACCCCATGCGCTCAGCACTTTGGCGGAGGGACATGACGATACTCGCCCCTCACATGACGTGGGAGCAGGAGACAGAGAAAATAAAAATAGAGATAGAAAAAAGCGAAGAGAGAGCGTAAGACACTTGTGGGTATGGCCTTCGCATCCCTAAAGCTTCCTTATGATAGTCATTCCGTCGCGGATGGGGAGGATGAACTTCTCGACGCGCTTGTCTGCCGCCACATGGTCATTAAAAGCCTTTACGGCCGCAGTGTGACGGTCTGACGACTTGACCACGGCATCCACCACATGCCCATCCCACAAGACGTTATCCGCCAAGACAAAACCGCCTTTTCGGACTCGTGGCAGCACCGCCTCATAATAATCAAGATACTCCCGCTTGTCGGCATCGATAAAGACAAGGTCGAAGAGTCTCCCACCCGTCTCGGCGTCTATTTCCGCCAAGGCCTTTTCAAGACTACCAATGTGAAGCACCAGTTGGTTAGAGTGCACTGAGCGGGAGAAAAAACTCATTATAAGACTCTCCAGCTCGTCATTGACCTCGACAGTGTGGATGCGGGCGTCGGGGTTTGTGAGCCCCTGCGCCATCGAGAGGGCAGAGTAGCCGGTGAAAGTGCCAATCTCGAGCGTCAACTCAGGCTGTAGCATCTGCACAAAAGTCTTGAGCAGAGAGCCCTGCAGAAGCCCCGAGCACATTCGCGGCTGAATGGTCCGCAAGTGCGTCTGACGCTCCAACTCATGCAACAGAGCCGGCTCAGCGTCAGAATGGTCAAATATATATTGCTCTATTTCAGGTGTCATGCGAAAATGAGTCGTGACATAGGCGACGCGCCTAAGATATTTTGGGCCGTGTGGAGGAGCGACTCGGGCGTGACACGGTCACGGATAATGCCGGCAATCTCATAGACCGTCAAGTAGCGTCCATAGAGGATGGCCGCACGCCCTGCGGAGAGCATCAGGCTCTCAGAGTCATCCGCCGCCATGAGGGTCTGACAGACATATTGATTTATAATCTTATGGAAAGCAGAGGGCGAGAGGGCGGACTGGCACAACTTGTCAATCTCACGCCCCACAATCCTCATGCTGCGGTCAATATTCTGCGGGTCTGTGCCAAAACAGATGCTGAAGAGGCCTGTGTCGTCAAAACTCGTATAGTTGGTCTCCACATTATAGGCTATGCCGTTGCGCTCGCGCAGAGCCACAGAGAGCCTCGAGTTCATGCTTGGCCCGCCCAATATATTGGAGAGCACATTCATCTCAAGCCTGTCATCCGCGAAGCAATCAGGGGCTTTGCAACCCATGACGACATGCGCCTGACTCGTCCCCTTGTCCACACGCTCGTCAAACGCGGCGAAAGAAGCCACCTTGACACGCTCAGGCCTGCCGAGGCGTGCGCCGACTGAGCCGAAATATCTCTCCGCGACCTTAAGAACCTTCTTGCGCTCGGTGGGTCCAATGTAGACAAACGCCATCCTGTCAGTCACATGAGTGCGGCCTATGAACCTCCGCGCGTCATCGCCCGAAAAACGAGCCACAGAGTCGGGCGTCCCGAGAATATTATGTCCGAGAGGCGTCCCGGCAAAAGCCTTTTGCTCCCACTCGTCAAAAACAAGCTCAGAGGGAGTATCCTCATAACTCGCAATCTCGTCAATAATCACCTCGCGCTCCTTGTCAAGCTCCTTGTCGGGGAATACGGAATTGAAAGCCATGTCGGCAATCAGGTCCGCGGCCCTGGCGAGGTCATCCTCAAGGAAAGCGGCGTGAATGGCAGTCTCGTCCTTGGTGGTGTAGGCGTTAAGCTCACCGCCCACCTCGTCCAAGCGGCTCAAGATATGGCAAGCGCGTCGTTTGCTTGTGCCTTTGAAAACCGTATGCTCAACAAAATGGGCGAGGCCGAACTCATCGTCCATCTCGTCGCGGCTTCCCGCATTAATCACCAAGGCGCAGCGAGCCACCGGGCCTGGAGCCCAAAGCGTGCACACCTTGATGCCATTGGCGAGAGTTATAACTAATGTTTCTTCTGTCTCTTTGGGCATTATCGTGTAAGAGGAAGCAAGGGAGACTGCGCACGCGAACTATAACAATATGGGACAGACGCGCAGAAAGCCCTTGACCAGTCAGCGGCAAAGTTACTAAACTGTTCAGAGTTGACAATAATACACCCGCCCGTTTGGACACTCACTGGCCACCTGATACGATAGAATTGGCGCACAAACAGGGAAGCAGGCCAGAGTTATGTCATCGGGAGGGATGACGTGGATAAAAAAATCCCCGAGGCTGCAGAGACTGCGCCTCGGGGAATGGTCGACTATTATGATTGCGAGAGATTCGTACGGCTCACGGGAGGACGCAAGCCCACAACTCTCATTCAACCACTGAATGGACAGGGATAGAACGGCTAAGCCTCCTCTGTCGGCTCAATGTCCTCCTCAGGGTCGCTCTCCGGCTCACCAATAGAGCCCTCTGGCTCCTGACCTTGGCTGAATGCGGCTCGCACCTTCGCCTCAATCTCCTCCTGAAGCTCGATATTGTCCTTGAGGATGCGGAGGGCCGCCTCGCGTCCCTGAGCCAACTTAGAGCCGGCGTATGAGAACCAGGAGCCGGACTTCTTGACAATGTCAAGTGCCGTGGCCTGATCAAGGATCTCACCGACCTTTGAAATGCCCTCTCCGAAACGGATCTCGAACTCAGTCTTGCGGAATGGAGGCGCGACCTTATTCTTCACCACCTTGGCGCGGGTGATGTTGCCGAGCACCTCGTCACCATTCTTGATGGGGCTGACCTTGCGGACATCAATGCGGATGGAGGCGTAGAACTTGAGGGCGTTGCCGCCGGTTGTCGTCTCCGGGTTGCCGAACATGATGCCAATCTTCTCACGGAGCTGATTGATGAAGATACAAGTAGTGTTGGTCTTAGCCAACGCGCCCGTGAGCTTGCGCAGAGCCTGACTCATCAGACGAGCGTGCAGACCCATCTTGGCCTCGCCCATCTCGCCCTCAATCTCGGCCTTTGGCGTAAGAGCCGCCACCGAGTCGATTACGATAATGTCAATCGCGGAAGAGCGGATAAGCTGCTCCGCGACCTCAAGAGCCTGCTCGCCATTGTCCGGCTGGCTCATGTAGAGAGCGTTCATGTCAACGCCGAGCTTCTCGGCATAGGTGGGGTCAAACGCGTGCTCGGCATCGATGAAAGCGGCAATTCCGCCAGCTTTCTGCGCCTCGGCAATGGCATGGATGGCGAGAGTGGTCTTACCAGACGACTCAGGGCCAAAAATCTCAATAATTCGGCCGCGGGGGTAGCCACCCACGCCAAGAGCCATATCAAGACCTAAGGAGCCCGTAGGGATGACAGGGACTTTCTCCACCTGTCGGTCTCCCATGCGCATGATGGTACCCTTGCCGTAGGTCTTGTCAATCTTGTCCATGGTCAGCTTAAGAGCCGCCAGTTTTTTCGCCTTGATATCTTCTGAGCTGTCTGCCATGATATGCTGTTATGTTTTTTATTAAACGTCTTTCTTTGCTTTACCGTCAGAGCAATTGGATAAGAGGCATCGCCTCTATCGTTCTGACAATGCAAAGATAACCGCATAGGTGTTTCAATTCTTGACACAGCAGAGGTTTTTACGGGAAATTTTTACTGTATCAAAACTTGAAACAGCACAGAGGCGGGAAAATTTACGGTGATTTCTCAGATACGCTTGAAAGCCTAACTTTCAAAATGCCACCCAAATGTATTAGTAGTTCCCTTAGAATTCGGAGTTGTTTAGAGCAGAATAAAGGTTTGTTCTCGATAGATACTTAATGCTTAGAAACCGAAAAAGAAAAAAGCAGACGCTGCTTCTTAGACGCCTGCTTCTTATAGTAATTGAGGTTGGATGTTATTTTAGAGGACAAACCGCACGCACCGAGAAACCATAACAACGGTCGTAGCTGTAAACAACGTTGCGGTCGCCCGAGTCGAAGTAGAGGACCCCAGCGTAGTCGGAGCGCCAAGGGCTGAGCTCGGACGACCAGTAGTAGCCGTACGAGCCCCTGTCGCCGAGGTTCGAGTCACACCGACCGCCAGCAGCAGGCAGGAAGAGAACAGCATACTCATAACCAGCCTTCTTGCTCTTGACGACATAGCCGCTGTGACCGGACTCATTATAATTGTCGGTCCACGTCCACTCACAATTATCCCCATTGGAGAGCTCTGCTATCTCGGCCTGTGTTGGCATGCGCCACTTGGCACCCAAATTGACGGTGGCGGCGTCGTCAGAAGACTCAAGGAGGGTCTTGCCGTCACCTGTGAAGGCATTGGTGTAGTCATACCAGATTGCGGAATATTTCTTATCCTCAGCCTGATACTTCGTTATGCACGTCCAATCGCTTTTACCGTCTGTCATCCAAATATATGTACTCCAACCATATGAGAGATAGTCACCGTTTTCATCAATTTTGGGGACGACCTCGCCCCAGGCGAAATACGCACCACAATCAGAGGGTTGGCTCGCGCCAAGGTTCCACGGCGCCCATTTGACGGAGAGACCGAGATCAATGGCCTCCCATGTATTAGGTACAACTCCTCCAGCTTTGTTGTCGACAACTATTTTATTGTTGTCGACAATTATTTCATCATCCGACTCAGAACACGAAACAAGCATTACAGCAAACAGACAACAAAAAAGGGACAATAAATGTCTTCTCATTAGGGTAATGTGATTTTAAGGTGAAAGAATAATGAAATCTTTAGCCACAAGACGAGAGTAACACATAGCATGTGAGGGGAACGTGATTTCCAACGACATGACTCCGCGATGAATGACCAGCCTTAGTGGTGAAAATAGGACAAGAGGGGACGCTGCTCGGTGTTATCCGCTATGCCGGGCGGCTTTGCCAGGGCGCTACCTCTATTCTATTTTCAACAAAGCTAAAAAAAAAATCACAATACGCAAGAGTTTTAAACTTTTTAACCGCACAAGGGGCTTTGTTTGTCGATTTTGTGGAGGGGTGAATGCGGCTGAACGAATGGGCGGTGATGTGTTGGTTTGTGCACAGCGGAGGAAGTGTGGAGTAAAGTTTGTGAGGCTCAGCAGTATGATGGTGTTCAAAGACGGGCGGGGTGTTGTGAAAGGAGGCGGAAATAAAAGACAGAATGCGCGGGTGGGGCGGTTTCTCGGGAGGTGGCGACTCTTTGAGGGGGTGCGCACACGTCGAGGGTATACACGAAAAAATCCGCCCCCCGGAGATGACTCCGGGGGGCGGACTGTTTTAAGGGGCGGC
>CAVKRQ010000004.1:0-207489 GCA_963658925.1 bacterium | reverse complement strand
GTTACCAAGGAATTAAAGCAAAAGGCGTCCCCCGCCTAAACTTTCTTCGGGAAATGAAGCGCACCAAGTAGGAGTACAAGACCGACCGCGGCTATCACTGCGAAAGTGTAATGCAAAGATATGGCGTGAGCCAGATGTCCAATAACAGGAGGACCGAGCAGGAAACCTAAATAGCCGACGGATGCTACTGTTGTCACAGCCAAAGCCGAGTTCATTTTTGTGGAATGACCAGCAAGACTATAACAAATTGGAACAGTAGACGATATCCCAAAACCGACAAGAAAGAAGCCGATTGTGGCTGGTATGACATATGGGAACACAACTGCCAATATCATACCAACGAAAATGAGCGCACCGCTTACCATAACGACATAGCGTCTTCCATATCGCATAACAAAATGGTCTGATATGAAGCGCCCAACTGTCATTGTGCAAAGGCACACCACATAGCCCAATTGAACTAAACTCTCCCCGACATTGACGACATCTTTGAAATAGACACCGCTCCAATCGTACATACAGCCTTCACATACCATTCCGCAGAACGCCATAAAACCAAGGAAAACAACAAAAGGATCAACCTTGCGGACAAATGACAATCTGCCTTGGGGGTCAACCTCTTGCGGCCGATGAGCCTTCACATCGCTTAAGACCAATTGGCCTCGAAAAAAATTGAGAGAAATCAGGACGAGCAATAAAACGCAGAAAAACTGCACCTTTGTGCTTACGCCAGCCCCGATAAACGCCATACTTATGAGTCCACCAAGGAAGCCTCCCATGCTCCATAAAGCGTGGAAAGACGCCATAATGGTCTTTCCGTATAGGCGTTCAGCTCCGATAGCTTGCGTATTAGAAGAGGCGTTACACAGATTAGCCGCCATCCCAAAGAAAAAGAGCCCCAGCATAAGTGTCCACGCTGACGCAGCGAAAGATAAGGGCATCAGGCAAGTGGCATATAAAATAGAGCCTAATATAATCATACGCCGGCTGCCAAACTTATTTACAAGCCAGCCGGATAGCATCATTGCAGTAACCTGACCTACAGGAATTGCGAATAACACAGTTCCAAGCTCCCTCTCATTAAGGCCAAGCGCATCTTTTACATCTGGTATACGATTTGCCCACGAGGCGAAAACAACACCCTGCACAAAAAAGAAAAAACTTACCGCTGTGCGGATTTTCCACAAAGCTTTCTTCCTATTCAACATACAATCGCTAATAATAAACGCGCAAAAGTAGCGACTGCCAATTAATTAGGTTTCAAACAAAAACAAACCCAAAATAAAAAATCAAAAACGCAAGCCGATAAAAGACACGTCATCGGGCTGATCCCAGTCTTCTTTTGGAAGCTGTCCGCCTTGCGACATCCAATTGGTGAACGTTTCCTCCACTTGTATCTTCTGTTCCGCAAGGGGCAGGCTTACCAAGCCGTCCATCATCTTTTTCAGGTTGACAGAGCCAAATCTTTTCGGACGGCCTCCATCACCACCAAACACATCGGTTATGCCATCTGAGAACATGTACAATATATCACCCGGAACGACATTAAAACTCCGCTGTACGAAAGGCCTGTTTGACGAGTTGTAATCACGGTCACCAATGCTGCGCTTTACTTTGACACCTTCCAATTCCTCACCTACCCCATTGTGATATAGGAAAACCGGCCGTTTGGCGGAAGCCACCAAAATTGTTCCTTTAGAGCTGTCAAACACAATGACAGAGAGATCCATGCCGTCAGTCGATTTCACCTCACCATTCTGCTGAAGAACGCTAATCAAGTTGAGATGAAGATTTTCAAGCAGGGCGGCCGGTTCTGTTATATTCGAATGATCGCAAAGGTCACCGATGATTGTAGTGCCAATCATTGTCATGAATGCACCAGGGACACCATGTCCGGTGCAGTCTGCGCATACAAAAATATCAAGGTTGCCCTTTTTCCGTGCCCAATAAAAATCGCCCGATACGATGTGGCAAGGCACAAAAAACGCAAAACATCCCCCATCTCCAAATCCCTTAAACCAGTCGAGATTTGGCAATATGGAGTTTTGGATATACTGCGCATAGATAATGCTCTCAGTAATTTCATTGTTTTGCTTCTGAATCTGAACATTCTTTTGCGCCAAATCCTCATTCGCCTTCTCAATCTCAACATTTTGGTCACGCAACTGCTTTGTCTGCCGCTCAACCTCGCGTTGAAGCATCTCCTTCTGACTGCTCAATATCCGCTTCTCATCCATATCCTTTTTTCTCTTGAAAAAGATGAGAATAGTCATACTAAGAAGGAAAACAGATATTGCTATGAAAACCCACACTTGACGTTGCGCACGCATGACATCTGCCTCCCTCTCAAGCTTATCAACCTCAAGGACAGTCTGCATATCCTCTATTTGACTGTCAATTCGGTCATGATAAATACTATCAGAGAGAGAGATTATTCGTTGCGATATGGGATACTCAGACCGCAAAAGCCCCATCATGTGATAGACATTAAGTTTGGTCTTAAGCATTTCAATCTCGCCAGTCCGTCTATCGTTGGCCGCATAATAAGCCATTGCGCTATCGGCACATTCCATAGCCCTGTCGTAATCGGCAAGAGCGGC
Organism: bacterium; assembly: GCA_963658925.1. Classification (GTDB taxonomy): domain Bacteria; phylum Bacteroidota; class Bacteroidia; order Bacteroidales; family Marinilabiliaceae; genus W3P20-009. The sequence continues at coordinate 204,889 of CAVKRQ010000004.1, read as the reverse complement.
ATAAAAATGCGCCTTTGAAGAATTAAGCTCGGCCACAGACTGCTCCGCAAACTCATATTGGTTAAGAAGGGAGTCGGCAGAGTTGACAGATGTTTGCGCATCTGCGAATCTTCCTAATTCCGTATATGTGTCAATAAAAGACGTATACATGAACAATGAGTAATCCTCAACGAATACATCGTCAAAAAATGTACCTACTTTTTTCCTATTGAACTCGTCAAGTTCATGCTTATAATGGATGACATAGCTCAGAGCCTTGCGTTTATCCTTGACCTTTCGGCCCGCCATCATACGAGCCGTTTGTATTTCAAGCAATTGACTTAGATGCTTCCCTTCCTTATCTCCAGATAGAAGGGCATTAATTCCCTCTGTAAAGTACCCAATCGCGTCAGACTGGCGTCCCATCTCGTCATTAGCGAGGCCGAGACTCATCAATGCATTACACTTGACAAAAAGACTTATGTCATTCCCCTGCTCATCGATCAACGGTAGTTTGCTCTCGTCATAAATCCTCTGCGCAAGCTGTATCGCTGTCTTATATTTGCCCAGATCGACATTTGCCGCCGACTTGATATAGAGAGCGATATAGTAATACGTAAGGTTCTCGTTCCGTATGTTAGTATGCTCATCAAGAGAGTCAGCAAGCGCAATACACTCCGAGTATCGTCCCAAAGCATGCAGACAAGACAGTTTTTGAACTAAAGCGTAGTTACAGAACTCCTGTCTGTCATAACTTTTGGCAACGTCATAGAGCTCCTGCGCATACTGAATTCCCTCGATTGTCCCCGATGAGTTTTCTACTTTATAGAGGATTTCATCCAGAATTTGATTTTCCTCTGAGTTGTCAGAGGCATCACTCTGGTTTGCGCTGTCCTGATCACCACAAGCCGAAACAAATATCATAATGACGAGAGTCATCATGATACGAACCGCTATTTTGCGTATGTGGAGACCAACAACAATCATTTAACTTGCATATTATTACAACAAACCATATTTACAGATCCCTTCTCGGCCCTGTTTATCTCGATTCGACCTACATTGATGCCGCCAAAACCAACTTGGTTAATGTAGACCGGCTTGCCTAAGATGTTATTAACTTGTTCGGGCGCAGGAAGGAAAGTGTGTGAGTGCCCTCCAAGGATAAGGTCAATGCCATGCGTCATTTGAGCCAACATGACATCACATTCACCTTCGGGACCATCATTGTGACCGATGTGCGTCAAAGCTATCACTATGTCACAGCCCTCCTCGTCTCTTAGTTTATCAACAACCCTTTGTGCTGTATCGACGAGAGGCTCATACTTCACCGTATCGCAATTCACAGGAGCGACGAGTCCTTTTAGTCGCACACCAAGGCCAAACACACCAATCCGGAAACCGGCACGCTCAAACACCTTATATGGCTTGACGAGCTTGGACCCTCGGGAGTCTGTGAAAACATAATTGGCCGACAGAAATGGGAAGTTGGCAATCTCCATGCAATCGCAAAGACTGTCAACACCATTGTCAAACTCGTGATTACCAATAGTCACAGCATCCACATGCATCATGTTCATGAGCTGGATTTCCAATTTTCCCTTATAGAAATTGAAATATGGGGTGCCCTGAAACATGTCACCACTCTCAAAAACCATGACATTGTCCGCCCCGTACTCACGAATCGCTTCCTCAATTATCGAGGCTCTCCTCGCATATCCGCCAAGTCCGGCATACCTCGGGTCAGTGGCAGGGAAAGGGTCTATATGACTGTGCACATCATTGGTGTGAAGCACAATAAGCGGACTTTTTTGCTCCCGCTTTGCATCACAACAAGATGTTAATGTAGAGACAGAAGACACGGCGGCTGCCATGGGAGAAGCGGCTAATGCGATTCCGCCTATCCTCTTCAGAAAGCCGCGTCGGCTTATCTTGCCATCCATCATTTACTATTATCTGTTGTTTTTGTTTTCGATTAAATGCAGACGCTCATCGGTGGGAGCAGCCAAGTGGATACCCGATTTTCCGGAGCGGATGAAGCTCTGGGCTAAAAGGTCGCGATACAAGACACCTGTCTCGTATTCAACATTTCCAACAAGGCAATCAAAGCCTTCTCCACCTGTAGCGAGATAGTCTATTGTCGCAAGTCTGTATGTCTCAGTTCCACAGAGAGGCTTACCTGCTATCTTGACATTTGAGACAACCCCATCTGATGTTAATGTCGCAGTCGCTCCAGAAATAGCCTCACCCTCTCTTTCTCCAAGTCTTTTAAACATTGCCATGACTCCAGCAGAATCGAGCTTCACAACAACAGACTTGTTCTCGAAAGGTGAAATTTGGAAGACGTCGTACATTGTAACATCGCCAGCATGAAGCGAACTTCGCATTCCGCCAACATTCATAAGCGAAAATTGCGGCTCCGGCCATTTTTTATCTCTTGCTATTAATTGAGTCTCATGCAACAAGACATCAGACAAGAGGCGCGTCAATTCGCTCTCCGGATGACGAGCCGTCATCTCGACGTCACATTCACAGAGTTTTTGCGACATCTTACCCTCAATGCTATCATGATAGGGGCGTACATAAGATTCTATGAGACTATCGGCAGAGATGACGGAATCAACACGTATGAGGCAGAAACTTGAGTCGTCAATTAAAATTGGCTGTGGAGCGGACGCATATCGCATCCGTGAGTAACCCATGGTTACCACAACCACAGCGATTGACGCCACAAACATAAGAAGAACCCTCTTCACTTGTCAAACTTATAAGTTATAAAGTTCCAACGATATTCTATTTAAGCCACTTATCGAGCCAACGATAAAATTCCCTGTGCCACAGAATGCTATTTTGCGGCTTTTGCACCCAATGGCACTCATCGGGGAAGTAAAGGAACTCAGCGTCGAGCCCCTTCATGCGCGCTACGTCGAACGCACCCATGCCTTGAGTATAGGGTATTCTGAAATCCTTCTCACCATGGATGACAAGGATTGGAGTGTCCCACTTCCCGACAAATCGGTGAGGAGACTGCAGGAAACTGGCTTGTGCTGCAGCATTTTCGGTATCCCAATATGCACCACCTAAATCCCAATTGACAAAGAAAAGCTCTTCAGTAGTCGAATATAGTTGGTCAAGGTTGAAAATGCCGCAATGAGCGATAAAAGTCTTAAAACGCTTCTCATGGTGACCCGCAAGCCAGTATACAGAGAAACCACCATAGCTTGCGCCAACACATCCAAGCTTATTCTCGTCCACGTAACTCTCGGCCGCGAGGGTGTCTATGGCTGTGAGGTAATCCTTCATGTTTTGGCCACCATAGTCCTTGCTTATCTGCTCATTCCATTCAATGCCGAAGCCAGGCATGCCTCGTCGACATGGAGCCACTACTATATAGCCATTTGCAGCCATAAGTGCGAAATTCCAACGCTTGCTCCAAAACTGGCTGATTGTGCTTTGAGGTCCGCCCTCACAATAGAGGAGAGCAGGATACTTTTTGTCAGCATCGAAATCGGGCGGCAATATGACCCACGTCAACATCTTCTTGCCATCCGTTGTGGTAATCCAACGTTCCTCGGCCTTGCCCATATTCAACTTGGACAGTGTCTCCGTGTTCACATTAGACAAGTTGGCGGCGACACCATCGGCCTTATTGACCTTGTATATTTCCGGGGGACAGAACATAGAAGTGCGAACTGACAGCAAATTTTCACCCGCTACAGCAAGAGATGTGTAATCTGCGCAGTCGTGAGTAAGTTGTGTAGTTGATTTTGAAACAAGGTCAATATGGAAAATAGCATCCTTCGCATCCTTGTCAGCGATGAACCACAATTCGTTACCATCAGCAGAAAGAATGAATTGTGACACATATAACTCTGAACCCTCAGTAAAATCAGTCAATTCACCAGAAGACAGATCTTTACATACAATCCTGTTACGATCACTCTCATACCCGTCATGCTCCATGCTCAGCCAAAAAAGGCGATTATCAGAGGCAAAAGAGGGATTTGTGTCATAGCCAGGATTAGGGGCTGAAACATTATCTGTCTTAGATGATGCAATATCGTAAAGATATATATCAGAGTTTGTGGACAAAGCAGACTCCCTGCCGGTCAGTTTTTTAGACGTGTAGGCTAATTTTGAAGCATCTGGAGACCACGCCAATTGCTCAATCCCACCATGGGGGCGAAGCGGACTGTGGAAACGCTCTCCATCCATGATATCTACCTCTCCAGTAAATTTATCTCCTTCGAGGCTTGCGATGCAGACGTGACTATATGCCCCATCAGACCATTGATTCCAATGTCGATACATGAGGTCAGTCTCAATGCGCGCATTAGCCTTTGGCAAATCGGGATAGAGGTCGTGTATGTCTTTATCAATCTTAATGGAGCGGATTAAGGCCACACGTTTTGAGTCAGGAGAGAACAAAAAGCCATCTACTCCATATTTTGCATTATCTGAATCAGAGACAACGGCATGCGCATTTCTTCCGTCTGCATCAGCAATAAACACCTGTGAAATACCATTTTCATCCTCTCGAAGGAAGGCAATTCTGCCATCATTGAGGAATACCGGATCGGAAGATGACTTACCTTGGCCATCGGTAACTCGGGTTATGTCACCTCCGCCAATAGGCATAGCATATACTTCAGAAGCCTGGGTGTTCTCTTTAATATCCGCAAATGTTATCGGGAAAAGGAAACGCTGCCCGTCAGGAGACACTGATGGAGCCCCAACATAGCCGAAACTCCATAAAACCTCTGGAGTGAAAGCTCCGTTATCTACAGCCACAGAAGGCGCACGAAAAATCTCGCCCACTTTATCTTTGTTTGGCGTACAAGATGTTATGATGGTCGACATCACAGCCATATATATGAATTGCCTGCTTAGAGACATCGCAATACGAATAGACCTTGAATATTAAAACGGACAAAGAAACCGCCCAATCGTTTGACACAGGCAGTTTCAAGAAAACGCAACATAATCCCCACTTTATGGGGAATGCGCTTTATGGTTATAAGTGTGTTGGTGAAAAAACGGCCTCCACCCATCCTCACAATAAAATTGATGAAGATGGGGGAGGATACCTAATTGTTACTTGATGTTGGAAATCTCCTCTGCGAGGTTTGCATAACTGTCAAGCAGCTTCTTGTTCAGCTGAGTGTATGCAGCCTTGACAGCCTTTGCGTAAGCGACCTTGACAGCTTGCTTCTGCTCAGAAGAAGCCTTCTTGTCTGCGAATTTAGGAGCAGATACTGCTGGGGTATTAACCTCGGCGAGGAATGCGCTCTTGAAAGAGGCCACCTTAGCGATAGCCTCATGGAACTTGGCTACATCAACGCCCTCGATGAGAACCTTGACAGAGATGATAGAATTCAAGTCGTGAGCAAGGAAATTCACATCCTTTTTGAGTCCACGTAAATTAGACATAATTATTCTGTTAATTATTAATTGGTTACTTTAGAACGAGAATTGTACACGTGAGCATAGCGCATCAAGATCAGCGCCACCTCTTATGTGGGCGTGAACATAGTTCAACCTTACCCTGATGTACTTATTGAAGAAGTAGTTTAAACCGACAGTAGTGTTATTGACGGACCCAAAATAGTCAAGGTCGGTATGGTCAAAACGTGCCAGGACCTCCATTGCCTTTTTATTGGGGTTTCCACCAAGACCAGTCTTTCTGTTGTAGTTCTGGTTTTCTCCGAAAATACGCCATGAGGCCTGCACGTATGCGCCATATGAGCCATTGAAATTATCTTGCGGCGTCCAAATTACTTGGCCGTCGTCGGTAGTGCCATTTGCCGCGAAGTTAGGCGTATTGGCCCACATTTTGATAAATCGAGCCTCAGCATAAAATCTCCTAACTATACCAAGAGCACCCACTTCGAGCATTCCATAATTGTATATGTCCAGGGCGCTCGTTTTGACAGCAGTCGACGTCATGAACATGAGAGGCATTGGGGTAGTGAAAGTCATGCTCGACGACGGGTGCGTAAATATACCAGAGAGTGTAAGATGGAACACATTAGCTCCTGAGTCGACTGGTCTGAACAGAGCATACGCATTAAATGAATACCCTTGATTCGTCTTCTTTCCGTTGTCAACATCTCCGGCCGAGAACACACCAGCCCCCCAATTGAAGTGGGGGGAGAATGATTGGTAGGCCAAGCCGAGTTTACGCCAGGGAGTAAAAGTAGCATCAGTCGGGGCTGTGTCCACAAACTTATAGCCGAGCCCGGCACGCTTGAAGCCGAATGGGAAAAAGAAGTTACCGAACTGAATTTCCCTGCTGCCTTTCAGGAATGATCGTTTAATGTAAACATCCTTGAAAGAAATTGCTTTTGCCGAGAAGCTCACCTCAAGTTTCGCTTGCCAAACAGTGTCAATGTCCGCAGTCACGCCAAGGCGGCAATCATTAGCTGATATACCGTTGCGATTAGCCTTTCCGTCATCGGCGCCGAGATAGGTTCCAAGGTCGATATTCACGCGTCCGCCAAACTTCAGCTTAAAGTCGACGTTGTCGCCAATCTTGCCCTTCACCTCCTGCGAAACAGAAGGCAGAGCGACGGCGGTCACAGCGAAAATCAGACATAACTTTTTTAGATTCATAACCGTTCTTTCTGGGACCTCTATTTCTTTGGCCAAAGGATGTTGTCGTCATCATCGTACTCCGGGCCTATTTGCACAGTGTCAAGAGAGCCGTCACGGAACCAAAGATTGACGCTTATCTCAGGCAACTCATACTCAGTGAGACCCTTAGCCTCAGCGAGTTCCTCCTCATCAAGGCCATCACCATCGAGGTCATCCTCAATGTCGTGCTCCTCTATTGGCCCCCAGTCATTTTTGAGTACAGCAGAGAAAACGTCATCGCGCTTATCACCGAGGCGAATGTTGTCACCGAGGGTGAACTTGCAGTCGTCATCAGTCATGACATCGACAAGTTTGAAGTCCACAGCCTTGTCGAAGGAGAGTGACAAACCGAGCTCATCATACGTGAGCTGGGTGGAAAGGTCGTCAGAGGTCTCACCGAGCTGCTCTGTTATCTCCTCGTCAGGCTCTCCTAATATCGCCTTAACCTCATCAATGCTCATACCGAAACGGACTTTGCCGAAGCCGACGGTTGGTATTAACTTATTATCACTCATAATGTTGGTTATTTAGAATAAAGACATGTCCAGTTGAATTGAGCAAACTTAGTGATTTTTTCAGTCAAGACGGCACGATTGTGGTGATTTTATTACAACTACATATGATGAGTTAAGTACACTTGTAGGCGTGGAAAAAGCTTATATTTGTAGACTGACATACATTAACGCGACAAACAGCAAGGGCATGGCAAAGGGCTATAAATATTTCAATCGCGACATAAGCTGGCTTTCATACGACAGGTTGGTGTTAGAGTCCGCCGAGGCGGAAGACATAAGCATTGGGGAAGCCCTAAACTTCGTATCATTCCACTCATCCAACCTTGATGAGTTTTACGGGGTCAGGATGGCCGATTACCGCCGGGCCGCCTATGGCGGCCTGCACATGGAAGAAGTGACAAATCCGGCTGCCATGATTCAGCGCATAAACATGATAGTGTCAAGCCAGATGCACGAGGCCTCGGACATTGTCTCCTCGACCATTTGCGACAGGCTTCTCGCACATGGAGTAAAACTCCATTTTGGTGATATTCCATCTGACGAGAGGCATATTGAGTTCATGCACAACTATTTTGAGCGCGAGGTCATTCCAAACATACAGCCAGTGTTGCTCAACAAGGGCACATTGGTATTCCTGCGTGACAACAGGCCATATTTCGTTACCAAACTTTTCTCGAAAAGGAAAGGGAAGAGCAAGGCGGCAGAGCACGGGCGGGCATGCTATTCCGTTGTAAAGCTCCCGATTATAGAACTCCCTCGGTTTGTGTCTTTGCCAGACATCTGTGACGGACTTCAGCACATCGTCTTTCTTGACGACATAATCCGCGCCAACATCAACGAGTTATACCCAGGATACACAGTTGATGGAGCGTGGAGTATAAAAATCAGACGTGACGCAAATCTACAAATTGACGAAGACGAGAATATAGACATAGCCGAGGCCATCCGCGACAATCTTGTCATGCGCAAAACCGGAGCGCCGTCAGGTTTCTACCATGACAGTCAAATTCCCCATGACGTCATGTCGTGCCTCAAGAAGAACTACGGGTTTGCAGAAAATGAGATGGTAAGCTGTGGGCCTTACCTCAACTTGCACGACATAGCGAAGTTACCTGTTGACAAAGGCCACTCGTCAATAAACAGGTCGCAAATCGTCCCCAGAAGACTACAGATTTGCGCCTCCCTTTTCGACGTGATAAACAGCGGCGACTTTTTGCTTCATTACCCATATCAGCCATTCGACTACGTGATCCGCCTGTTGAATGAGGCAGCCAGAGACCCCAAAGTGACAGAAATTAAAGTTACGCAATACCGTGTCGCGACAAACTCGGCGGTAGTCAACTCTCTGATATCAGCGGCGACAGCCGGCAAGAGAGTTACCGTATTTGTTGAGTTGAAAGCAAGGTTTGACGAGAAGAATAATTTGGAGATGTCGGACCGCATGAAGGCGGCCGGCATAAAAATTATTTACAGCATACCGGGTCTCAAAGTCCATGCAAAAGCCGCACTGATTGTAAGAGGAGAGGCTGGTAGCGAATCTGTGGCATATATCTCAACAGGAAACTTCAACGAGCAGACGGCGAAAGTTTATACAGACCATGGTTACTTTACCGCCGACAAAGATGTAACAAATGACCTCATGCAGGTGTTCCACTGCTTGGAAAGCAGCCAGAACTCACACTCATTAGATTGGCAGGAGACGAAGGCCAGGGAAAAGCCTAACCTCAAAAAACTGCTTGTATCCCAATTCAACATGGCGGAGAAGTTACATGAGTTGATTCAGCGAGAAACAGAGATAGCGAAAGAAGGCGGAATGGGCTCAATTTCGTTGAAAATGAATGGGCTTCAATACAGACCACTGATAAATGACCTCTATGAAGCCAGCACGGCGGGGGTGCGGATAAATCTTGTGGTGAGGGGCATTTGCTGCCTTGTTCCAGGGCAAGAATACAGTCGGAACATTAACTTGGTGAGACTTGTAGACAACTACCTGGAGCACGGACGCATATGGGCTTTTGGTCCAGACGGATGCCGCGGTGTTTACATAACGTCATCAGATTGGCAAAACCGCAACATCAGGAGGAGGCTTGAGATTGCCGTACCTATCGTTAACACAGCCTTGCAACAAGAACTTATGCGAATAATGGAAACAATTATGAACGACAACAGCAAGGTCCACACAATCGATTCGAACCTTAACAACATAAGGTGCGTGAGAAAGGCTGGAGAGAAAGAGGTTCGCGCCCAGCGAGACATCTATGACTTGATTGGACAATGGCAATAGAAACAGCCCTTCCAATTATCAAAGCTGTCAATTCCGCAACGGGAGCGGCTACTAACAGGATTTGAGACTATTGTCAATAACAGCAGGGACTCGCTAAGTCAGCCATAGTTATGGGTTTCAAGGAAAATGGAAATTGACTTAGTTCCCACGGGATTTTCTTCCCAAAAATTAAGATTTCAAGAGCAGAGCGGTTCTCTGAGACCATGCAGTTTCGAGAGTCTCGCAGAAGAGGCGAGAGGAATATGTTCATATATTGTCAGTAAATTTACGAGGGGGCTTGTAACGTGTTAGAAACATAGAAACTTGCATTTCCCCTCGACAAGTCAACAAGTCTCATATCATCGTTCCTGTCATATTCGTCATTTTTGAGACTGCGTGATTTTACATACTTTCGCTTTGCAAACGGGAGGGCAAGCGAGTCCCGACGGGAGCTATAATAGAGAAATAACTTTTGACTCAATTCCCCGATTGGGGATACGGAAAATAAAACAAAGAAAATGATTCAGACAGTCATCAAACGCGACGGTCGCATTGTCGGATTCAACAAAGAGAAGATATGCGCTGCCATCAGACGGGCAATGCTTCACACGGAAAAAGGTGAGGATGAGGCTCTTGTATGCAAGATTGCGGACCGCATAGAAGTGAGCGGCAAAGAGAAGATGACAGTCGAGGACATCCAAGATTACGTTGAGTTCGAGCTTATGCGCAGCCCCCGTAAAGAGGTGGCACAGCGATACATAGCCTATAGGAATCAGCGCAATGTGGCCAGAAAGGCGAAAACTCGCGACATATTCTTAGAGATCATCGAGGCCAAGAATAACGACGTCACTCGAGAGAACGCCAATATGAATGCCGACACCCCGGCAGGCATGATGATGAAATTCGCTTCAGAGACAACCAAGCCTTTCGTTGACGACTTCCTATTGTCAGAAGAGGCTCGTATGGCGGTGGAGCAAGGGTATATCCATATCCATGACAAGGACTACTACCCGACAAAGAGCCTGACGTGTGTACAGCATCCGTTGGACAAAATACTCAAAAACGGCTTCATGGCAGGTCATGGAGAGAGCAGGCCAGCCAAAAGGATAGAGACAGCGAGCATTTTGGGTTGCATATCAATGGAGACGGCCCAAAACGAGATGCACGGCGGTCAAGCTATACCCGCCTTTGACTTCTATTTGGCTCCTTTTGTGCGTAAGAGCTACATAGAGGAAGTCAAGATAATGGAGGACATAAATGGCGAGGACTACTCAGACCTTTTTGACGCAACAATAGACGACTACGTAAGCGTTGACCTTAACGGGCTTACCGGCAAGGAGCGTATAAAGCAGCACGCCATCAATCGCACCGTGGGGCGCGTCCATCAGGCGATGGAGGCATTCATTCACAACATGAATACCATTCATAGCCGAGGCGGCAACCAAGTAGTGTTCAGCTCAATCAACTACGGAACGGACACGTCTGCGGAGGGCCGTTGCATTATCCGCGAGATTCTCAAGACTACATATCAGGGGGTTGGCAATGGCTCAACAGCCATATTCCCGATACAAATATGGAAAAAGAAGCGAGGCGTGTCTTATCTGCCGGGCGACCGCAATTACGACCTCTACGAACTGGCATGCAAGGTGTCAGCCCGCCGTTTCTTCCCGAACTTTCTCAACCTCGACGCCACCTTCAACCAGAACGACAAGTGGCGCGCAGACGATCCTGAAAGGTATAAGTGGGAGATAGCCACCATGGGGTGCCGAACGAGGGTCTTTGAAAACCGTTTTGGAGAGAAAACTTCAATCGGCCGAGGCAACTTGTCTTTCACCACCATAAACATAGTCCGAATTGCTATCGAGTGCATGGGCTACGTTGATCAGGCTGAGCGCATCGAGCATTTCTTCAAACGTTTGGACGAGGTCATGGATGTCACTGCGCGTCAACTTGATGACAGGTATAACTTCCAAAAGACGGCCCGCGTCAAGCAGTTCCCTTTGCTCATGTCGGCACTATGGAACGGATGTGAGAAATTAGGCCCTGAGGATACGATTGAGCCCGTCTTGAACCAAGGTACATTGGGCATTGGCTTCATAGGCTTGGCGGAATGCCTCGTAGCCCTCACGGGACACCACCATGGCGAGAGCGAAGAAGCGCAGCAGTTGGGTGTCAGCATCATCAGCCACATGCGCGACAAGGTGAGTGAGTATAGTGAGAAATTCCAGCATAACTATAGCGTTCTGGCCACGCCAGCGGAGGGTCTCTCTGGAAAATTCACTGCAAAAGACAAGAAGAGCTTTGGCATCCTGCCAGGAATTACAGACAGGGAGTACTACACCAACTCGAACCACGTGCCTGTCTACTATAAGTGCAGCGCAGCGCACAAGGCCAGAGTTGAAGCCCCATATCACGAGCTGACTCGCGGTGGTCATATCTTTTATATTGAGATTGACGGAGATGCCACGCACAATCCACAGGCCGTAATGAACTTCGTGGACCTGATGGACAAGTACAACATGGGATACGGCTCTGTGAATCATAACAGGAACCGCTGTATGCAATGCGGATACGAGGATGCCTCAGCCGACCTCCAGAAATGCCCTCACTGCGGCAGCACAAACATAGACAAGTTGCAACGCATAACAGGTTACCTTGTGGGAACCACAGATCGTTGGAACAAGGCAAAACTTGCGGAGTTGCGAGACCGAGTAACGCACGATTAGAGAACAAGAGGAATATCGACAGGTAAAACATCGCACGGACACACATTTAAAATGTGGCTCCGTGCGATGTACTTAATATGTAGGACATGACGACAATAAGCGTAATGGCAATAAAAGAGTCGACAACTGTCGACGGACCCGGGTTGCGCACTTCCATCTATTGCGCTGGGTGCGTAAACGCCTGCCCGGGGTGTCACAATCCTCACACTTGGGATATTAACAGCGGGAAACGCATGTCAATAGATGAAATCATGGGGAAAATATTAGCGGAGGATTTTTGCAATGTCACTTTTTCGGGAGGAGACCCTATGTTTCAGGCAATCGCCTTTGCCGAGTTGGCAAAGAGGATAAAAAATGAGACTCAGAAAAACATATGGTGCTACACTGGCTACACATTTGAGAAGTGCTTAAATGACCCTGACAAAAGAAAACTATTGGAGTGCGTTGACGTATTAGTCGATGGTCCTTTTGATATATCTAAAAAGGAGGAGGGGTTGCTTTTCAGGGGAAGCACAAATCAGAGGATAATCGATGTAGCTCAAAGCCTTGCAAAGGGCGAAGTGACAACCATAGACCCATGGGCTAATTTGAAGCCCATCATATAATTAGCACAAAGAAATACCAGTAATAATAACTACGATGAAAGAACAAATAGCGACAGAAAAAGCCCCAGCGGCTATCGGGCCATACAGCCAGGCAATAAAGGCAGGCGCGACAATCTACGTGTCAGGACAACTTGGCATTGTGCCAGCCACAGGAAATCTCGCCGAGGGTGGAATTGAGGCTCAAGCAGAGCAATCACTGTCTAACATAAGGAACATACTGGCAGAGGCTGGCTATGAGCTGAGCGACGTCGTAAAGACGACCTGCCTCTTGGCTGACATTGCGGACTTCGGCAAATTCAATGAGGTTTACTCTAAATTTTTCGGGTCAAAGGACGGATGCCCGGCCCCCGCTCGCAGCGCCTTTGCCGTAAAAGCATTACCCAAGGGAGGTCTTGTTGAAATTGAGGCGATTGCAGTAAAATAGGCGCTGAAAGCTTATCTCGAAATTTAATTACCTGAAGGCGTTCGGGATATGGTCTATATCATATCCCGAACGCTTTTTGTGGATAATCACAACATCAAAACGCGCATCACCATTGAAGCCATGACGCCGTATATAGGACTCTGCCGCTGTTTCGAGAAAGCGAATTTTCTGATATGTTATCAAGTCGGAAGGGGACACGGCATCGGATGATCGGGTCTTCACCTCGACAAAGACCAACGTGGCTCCGTCCATCGCAATAATATCAACTTCCTTATGCCGGCAATGCCAATTACGCTCTTTTATGACAAAACCTTTTTGCAATAAATAGCTTGCGGCTATATCCTCACCGACATGACCTAATTCGTTATGCTCAGCCATACATACAGCTCAATTACACATTCTACTTTTTCTTCCGCACAAAGAGCATTCGACGCGCAAAGACGACACACAATCCAAACAAGGCGATGACAGCCAAAGGAATGGCCAACGCCACAGCTTTATATATTGTTGTACCTTCTGAGATTTTTTGCCTATCAAGCAGACGCAGAGTAAAAGACCTATTGCGCAAGGACATCAAACCATCATCATCAGCAAGATATTGAACAGCGTTGACAATAAAGTCTTTATTTCCATATGTCTGACGCGTTATATCATCATAGCCGAGAGGTACAATTGTGGGGTTGTCGGAATCTCTAAACCTGACACCATTTTTAATGATGTCTCCATCTCCCACAAATATCATCTTAGTCGGTACACTTGACTCGATTGTCTTTTTCGATTTAACGCCATTAGGTATTCTTCGGTGCGTAAATACGGATGGGAACACGCCCTCCTCAAGCAGCGCGCCTGTCAAATAGCTATTAGGAAATTGCGAAGGGTCTTGCTGACGATGGATAGAAAATAATTCAGCGACCACAGGAGCTTGCGAGACCCGCGCATACGCAGAACTACGCAACAGCTCAATGCGTGACAACTTCATGTCCACCCCAACTGTGTCAATCGGACTGATAAAGTCAGAACGCACGAAATTAACATTACGCGTAACAGGGCTATTCATATTAGTGGCGAGCAGAGGGCCGAAAAGCCAAGGCATTGGCACAATACGAGATTGCCCATCGGAGCTTGGCACACTAATGGGAATCATACCGCAATTCATATCCTCAAAAACTGCCTGACGGATGCGGACTCCGTAGACGAATAACATATCCTCAATGTTCAAATCAAGGGGCATGCCGACAGTTTGCGGACTTTCGCGCAAACTGTCAAGCGTCATTGATACCGCGTCAACAAGCCATAGCACTCGGCCACCACGCATGATATACTGGTCTATGGCATATTTGTCCTTTTCTGGAAATTTTGCTGTCGGCTTAGCTATGATAAGGACTTTGTAAGGGCTTAGAATAGACGGGTCTGACCCTATAACACCTCTGTCAACGTCAAAATATTTTGAGAGTGCCTCAGTAGCCTCGACAACATCAATATCACCAAGTTCTCCGTGACCCTCAATGAAAGCGACTTTGGGTACGGAATCTTTTGTCAGGCGGCAGAGAGCGTCAGTAAACTTATATTCAAGCCCCTCGATTGACCTGTTCAGAGACTCCTCACCCGAGAGCCCAGGTATGTTCTCAAGCAGATTGAGCCAAAGGTATTTTTCACCCAATTGAACGCGCGCATACGGGTAGACAATAGAACGTGTCTTTTGCCCATCCTCCTTTGTCTCAAAAACAGGCACACCAGCTAATCCGACCCTCTCTAATTCAGAGGAAAAGTTTTTCGCTTCCTCTTTAGACATTTCAGCAGGGTCATAGCTTATGACGCGAACCCCGTCAGAAGACTCATTTGACATCTCTTGGCAAAGTTCAACGGTCTGACGCCTCAACCTTCTGAAACCGGGATTAAGCTCACCATCGAGATATAATTTGACAATGGCCTTACCATCTAATGAATTAGCGCAACTAATGCTGGCATCAGAAAGAGTAAAACGTCCCTCCTCCGTCAAATCGACACGAAAATGCCAAATTGAGGAGATTACGCAAAGAACAACTACGGAGCAAAGGGAGATAGTAAATGATTTGAATTTCAATTTATTCCAGCATAATCTGAGAGCAGTTGCGGAAATAAAAATCATGCAGACTGACAGAAAATACACCAAATCACGGCTATCAATCACACCACGGCTCATAGAGGCATAATGATCGGCGATCCCTAAATACATTATAAAAGCCGACCAATCAGATTGGGGCGAAATAGAGGCCACCATGTCGAAACCGACATACAGAAGCGCACAGAGAGCCGCACCAGAAACGAAAGCGACTATCTGATTATCAGTCAGGGAGGATGTAAAAACTCCAATTGACATATAGACAGATGCCAAAAGGATTAAGGCGATATAGGATCCTGCAGTCCCTCCCATGTCTATATTTCCTTGAGGAGAGCCTAATGAGCAGACTATCAACACATAAACGAGAGTAGGAGCAATTGAGACCAGGACAAGGGAGAGACCAGCCCCAAACTTAGCTCCAATAATCCGCCACAAAGAGGCAGGGCGAATCAACAATAGGTCGAGAGTCCCAAGCCTCCGCTCCTCCGCAATAAGCCTCATTGATATTGCAGGGACAAGGAATAAATATATCCATGGCGCAATGTCAAACAACGAATCCATCGTTGCATAACCGCCATATATAACATTAAAATCAGAAGGGATTACCCACAGCAGAAGCCATGTTGCCACAAGGAAAACGGCAACGACCAGATAGCCCATCGCAGAGCTAAAAAAAGTGGCAATCTCCTTTTTATATAAATCGAACATGCGTACAAATATTCTTATTGAGAGTCTCGGGTAAAACGGAACATATCCTCTGCCGCACGTTTACTGCAGCCAGACTCCCCCACCCTTCTCCGAAGTTCTTCATAATCGGACAACATCTTGTCACGTCGGGGAGAATTTGAGGTCAACTCCTTTATTTCGGACAACATTTTCGCATATGAGTACTTGTTTTGGAAAAGTTCAGAGACCGCCTCCCGTCCCAAAATCAAGTTGACGAGACTTATGAATGGAACTTTAATAAACAAATGCGCTATAAAATCACTAAAACGGCCTCCCCACATGATATATATGACTATCTGCGGGCAATTGAGCAAACCCGTCTCAAGTGTTGCCGTGCCAGATGTGACAATGGCGGCTTTGGCAGCAGACACTAACTGATATGTCTCACCAAATAGGACTTTGACTTGCGTATTTTTGAGATAATGGTCGTAGTCCTTCGCTGTGAAAGATGGAGCCCCCCCAATCACGAACTGAAAATCAGGCATCTCAGAAACGAGTCTGAGCATCTCCGGCAAATTATATTTCAATTCTGCCACCCTGCTGCCTGGCAAAAGAGCAATAATAGGCTTCTCGCCAAGCCCACATCTTTTCTTAAATTCCTCCTCAGATTCATCGGCATGCTCCCGTTGGGACAAAGCATCCATGACCGGGTTGCCAAAATAGAACACATTCTTGAGATTTCGCTCCTCAAAGTACTTCGGTTCAAAAGGCATGATGGAATACAACCTGTCAATGCACTTGCGCATTTTGTTTATCCTGTATTCCTTTGACGCCCAAACCTTCGGTGATATGAAATACAGCACCTTAATACCTTTAGAGTGTGCCCACTCAGCGATGGAAAGATTGAAACCGGGATAATCTATCAGAATAAGTGCATCAGGTCTGTTTTCAAGAATATCTTTGCGGCAGAAGGCAAAATTCTTTCTAATCTTCCCAAGATGAGTCAGGACATCCCAAACACCCATGACAGCAGTGTCGCGATAATGGCGAACGAGCGTACCACCAACCGCGGACATCAAGTTCCCCCCCCAGAATCTGAACTTAGCGTTTGGGTCGCACTCTTGGAGTCCTTTCATCAGATTGGCGCCATGGAGATCACCAGAAGGCTCCCCGGCAACAAGGTAATATCTCATTAGGCTAAAAATTTAAGGACCACTATCACAAAAGCATATAAAAGTGTAGACAAGAAAAGCCCACGGGATATCTTCAAGTGGTTTGTATATGCAAGGAATGTGAAAAGAGCCAGATTAGGCAGGCAACTGACCGCAACAAGCATTCCAGCCCCACCGATGAAAATCATCTGATTAAGAAAGGGGATAAATTCAAGCTCACCACCATAGGCGAACTTGAAAAAGAGTAGTGACGTAATTACAGGTAAAAGGAGGCCAATCACAAAGCCGACCCATGTTTTATCGATTTTATTCATACAAGTGCTTTAAAAATTAATTTTGAAATTACCAGCCTCCTCAAGCACGTCATAATCAGTCACATCAAGCTTAAGTGGAGTGACAGAGGCCCAGCCATCGGCTATAAGCCCTTCGTCCGTGTCTTTTGCACCTAAATCATCATTCTCGAATTTACCGTCAAGCCAATAAATGTCATTCCCGAAAATATTCCTGTAATGGGTGGGCTTTTCAATCCATCTGCCCATAGCAAGTCGTCCGAATTTGACACCTTTCACACTGCCTCGGGGAATATTAACGCTTAAATAGTCACAATGGGGCAACTCATTCGAGAAAAAAGAACTGAGCAGGGCATCGGCCACACGAGCGGCCTCCGTCATGTCTGCGGACTCGTCTGAATTAGCGAAAGAAAAACCTATGCCCGGTATTCGAAGCATAGCGGCTTCGCGCACCGCCCCAAGCGTTCCAGAGTAGTGTACACTTGTCGCCGTATTACTTCCGTGATTAATGCCAGAGAGTATAAGGTCAGGCTTACGAGGAGTCAAACCATAGAATCCTAACTTTATGCAGTCAACAGGCGTCCCTTTTACCGCATAACAAACTGCCTTGCCGAAGCCAGACACCTCCCGGACACGCAACTCGTCCATAACAGTGAAGGAGTGACTCTTGCCTGAATTAGGGCCATCAGGAGCGACAATCAAGACATCTGCATATCTCGTTGCCACGTCAGACAATACCTTTATACCAGGAGCCGCAACTCCGTCATCGTTAGAAATCATAATGAGAGGTCTCAACTCCTGATCTGCATTCATTGTAATCGTATTCGTAATGATAAATGGTTAGACACAAAACACAGGGAGGTGCCACTAAAATAGTCGGCATCACCCCGTGCGTGTATGTCTATCTTGTAAAATTCAACTTACTTGGAGGACGCATAAGGTCCACCTGCACCCTCTACAAAAGCCTGGACGTACTTCTGCCTCTGTGTTCGAAGACTTGCGTCAGTCAACGAGAAAGCGCCATATGACTTGACGGCACACACTCCATCGTCATATAGGATTGGAGTAAAGTATTGGCTTGCGGCCGCACTTGAAACATATTTAATGTAAGCCGCCTCTGAAGATACGCAGGCATCATCTTTTCCATTAAGAGAGCTATGCGCAACAGTTCCGCAAGAGTTCAAGACTATGGGGATACGGGGCCATTTAGTCCTGATATAAGAGAATGTACTCGTTATGTTTTCCTCTGTGAACATCTGAGACCAATCATCCCCGCCTATAGTCTTATACTCCTCACCCCAGAATTTCTTTGTGAAAGAAGGAACCGTATAATCAAGAGGGTGAGACAAACTGAATGACGCCATCAGTCGGTCCGGGTTCTCGTCATTCTCGGGTTGAGATACATAAACTCCATGAATCTGATCTCCCGAGGGTATTATGAGGCATCGCTTGAAATTATTAGCACCTGTGTGACGAACGGCATCGACAAAGGCCTCATTGAGACGCTTATACATCGCATCGGTGCTTGTAGAAGTCACATCGATGTGGTCGTAGCCCTCAAAAATCACATGATAGTCAGTCTCAATTAGTTCATTCGCAATTTGAGACCAAACAAGGTCAAAAGTCTTGACGAGGTCATCGATGTCAGAAGAGTTAACATGCTCGGAGAGCCAACCTTCATCCTTAATTACCACGATTGCATACATTGCATCATCACCGACCTTATGTGATGTAATTGATTTTACCGCCGCACTCAAATTACTAAGGGTAAGATCGCTTACCGAATTATCTGAGGAAAGGAAATTGCAAGGTATGCGGACCGCATTTATTCCGGCAAGCGCAACTGTGTCAAGAACACCTTGATCAAGACTTGCGACAGCATTGGCATCCTCAAGTCCTGTAAAAGTCCAGCCGCACTTAATTGCATCACTAACCTCTATAGCGGTCTTGCTTACATCCGAGAAGTCAAATGTCGTCGCACTTTGCTTCACTTGGCAAGCGAAAGTCTTATCGCCAAGAGTGAAGACCACCTTGCCAGAACGCTCGACTCCATAATTCTTTAGTACAAGGAACTCAGACTTGTACTTGTAAGTCTCACCAGCATCAACTGTGCTTACCTCTTTAATCCACCATGGCAAATCTATATTTGGTGTTCCATTTGCATAATAGGTGGCGAAGAAAGTCGCGCCATCGCCATTGGGCATATACGCTTGCAGCACAACCCTCTTGTTTGTGTCATCGTCGGGTTCCAGCAAGTCTTCGGGAGACTGTGAGACAGGGACAGAGGTTTCTGCGCCACCGCAACGAATGGCGAGCGTTGCAGTTCGGCTATCATAAGAAGAATTAGCCTGAGCCACAACAGTAACAGTTGCCGGTGTCCCCTGAGAACATGAAACAGACAACCAATCGGCATCAGCTTCTGCAGATATGGTTGACCCACCCTCGACAGAAATAGTTTTAGACCCACCGCTTTTTGCGAACGAGAGCTGTTGCGGTTCAATGTTTATGCTTGAACCGCTGATGTCGGGAGAATCCTTGGTCTCGTCGCAAGACACGAGAAAAATGGGCATCACCAATGCAACGAGAATGAGGAAATTGGTTCTTTTCATAGTCGTAGAATTTTCGATGATATAAAGTTAGCAAAAATAAGATATAGTTCTTTGCTCTAAGATGCTTTTTGATTGACTCACTGCAAACAAAAACTCTCGAACCGGCCACAAACCGATCCGAGAGCTGAAATTAAGAAGTTAGCAGATGTTAGACAAGGCCTTGAGCCATCATTGCATCGGCGACCTTAACGAATCCACCGATGTTGGCACCCTTGACATAATTGATGTGACCATCCTTCTCCTTACCGTATTTTGCGCAGGTTGCGTGAATGCCGACCATTATCTGGTGAAGCTTAGCGTCAACCTCCTCGCGTGTCCAAGAGAGGCGCTCGCTATTCTGCGTCATCTCAAGGCCAGAAGTTGCCACACCACCTGCGTTAGAGGCCTTGCCCGGTGAGTAGAGGATGTGGGCATTCTGGAATACGTCAACAGCCTCATTGGTTGATGGCATATTAGCACCCTCGCAAACACAGAAGACTCCGTTTGCAACGAGGGTCTTGGCATCCTCCTCATTTATCTCATTCTGAGTGGCGCACGGCAGAGCGATATCGGCCTTTACACCCCAAGGACGCTCGCCCTCGAAGTACTTGGCATTAGGATATTTGGTGACATACTCCTTGATGCGGCCACGCTTGATATTCTTGAGATCCATGACCCATGCGAGTTTCTCAGCATCGATTCCCTCCTCATCGAGGATGAAACCGTTTGAATCCGACATGGTAATGACCTTGGCACCCATCTGGTTGGCCTTCTCAACCGCAAACTGAGCGACGTTGCCAGATCCAGAGACGAGAACCCTCTTACCCTTGAAATCCTTACCCTGAGTTGCGAGCATCTCGGTGCAGAAGTATACTACACCATAGCCAGTTGCCTCGGGACGAATAAGCGATCCGCCCCAACCGAGACCCTTGCCAGTCAACACTCCTGTAAACTCATTGCGAAGGCGCTTATACTGGCCAAAGAGGTAGCCGATCTCGCGACCGCCGACACCAATATCACCAGCAGGGACGTCAGTATCCGGACCTATGTGGCGCTGCAGCTCAGTCATGAAACTCTGGCAGAAGCGCATTACCTCTGCATCACTTTTCCCTTTGGGGTCGAAGTCAGAGCCGCCTTTGCCGCCGCCCATAGGGAGCGTCGTAAGGCTGTTTTTGAGGACTTGCTCGAATGCGAGGAATTTGAGGACACCGAGATTGACAGTGGGATGGAAACGCAGACCACCCTTGTAAGGGCCAATAGCGCTATTCATCTCTACGCGGAAGCCTCGGTTAATCTGAATGTTGCCCTTGTCGTCGAGCCAAGGTACTCGGAAGATAATCGTGCGCTCAGGCTCTGCCATGCGCTCGAGAATCTTAGCTGTCTTGTACTGCGGGTTCTCATCGATATAGGGCATGAGGGACGTTACAACCTCCTTGACCGCCTGGTGGAACTCCGGCTCGCCTGGGTTTTTGGCGATAATCTTGGTCATGAATTCATTGACCTCTGCTTCAATGTTAGCCATAACTATAGTTTTTTGTAATTATCCACAGTCCACATAACAACCATAATAATTTGATTGCGTTTGCGAACGTTATTTCCTGTTCTTGATTGCTAAATTACACAAATCAGTATAACATACAACACCGCCCACCACTATTTAAGTGTTTCACTTAAGCGTTTAAGTCATATACGGATTGAGGGTCCTGCGAACTTTCAATTTAAAACTCGGAACGTAAACATTCGCCCTAAAGCATGGGCAGATGTCGGGTTTGGATAATTACGTTTATCAATTATGTTAATCGAAAATATTGGCTTTTAGTTAATTTTTGAGCTGCCACTACTCGGACAACCGGCTCACCCTTAAAATGGCGTATCACCGCCCATTTGGGAAAAGTCTGGCATCACACCACCAGCCCCACCATTGTTTGCTCCAGACATGATGGTTTGTGGAGATGCAGGATCTTCATCTTGCATAAGTAGGTTAGCTCCAGCCTCAGGTTCCTCAAATCTAATAAGTTCCGCCTGAAACCGCAAGAGAACATCATCAATTCTACCAGAACGGTGCTTGGCAATAATAAACTGAGCCATACCGACAAGTGAGTTTCCTTTGCCGTCATCAGTAATATGATAATATTCAGGGCGATGGATAAAGCATACCATATCGGCGTCCTGCTCGATGGCACCAGACTCTCGGAGGTCTGACAGCTGTGGCCTCTTACTATCGAGGGCTCCCTTGTCCGATGTGCGCTGCTCGACACTACGATTAAGCTGGGAAAGAGCGATGACAGGGATATTCAACTCCTTTGCCAAACCCTTCAAAGAGCGCGAAATCATAGAGACCTCCTCTTGTCGGCTGCCTGGTTTCATTGCGGAGGCAGTCATCAACTGGAGATAGTCTATTATAATGCACTGTATGCCATATTTCTTACGGAGGATACGCGCTTTTGACCTCAGGTCAAAGACAGAAAGTCCCGGAGTGTCATCCACATAGATTGGAGCGCTGGTCAAACGGCCTATGGAGTTATTAAAATGATCCCATTCCTCTGGAGTTAGACGACCATTTTTGATTTTTTCAGAGGTTATCTCAGTTTCCGCAGTCATGAGACGCTTGACAAGCTCGACATTGCTCATCTCAAGCGAGAACATAGCAATCGGGATATTATGGTCAATCGCCATTTTTCGGGCCATAGAGAGGACAAAAGCCGTCTTACCCATGGCGGGACGCGCTGCGATGACAACCATTGTTGATGGCTGCCACCCATTCGTGATGGCATCAATTCCATGGAAGCCGCTTGTTATTCCGCTAAGCATATCCTCACGCTTAGCAGCGATTTTCATCTGCTCGATTGCCTCATCAACTACCGGCGCGACTTGGACTACATCATTTTTCAGACTTCCTTGCGAGAGCTCAAAGAGATTACTCTCAGCCTCCTCCAGAAGATCCTCAACATCATTGCTCTCATCATAACCACTCGTTATCATGTCGCCACCCAAATGGATTAAGCAGCGTTGAATGTACTTTTGGAAAATGATCTGAGCATGATATTTTATATCAACGGCAGCACCTACACGGCTTGTTAATTTGGCGATATACGCCAAGCCGCCAACCGACTCGAGCTCATTAGATTTCTTAAGCTCTTCTTTGAGAGTCAACATATCTATAGGAGCCATGACGGTATTAAGCCTAAGCATGGCCGCATAGATTCTTTGATTTGCCTCTACGTAGAAGTTTTCGGGCTGAAGATTACCGACAACATCTTGCAAAGCATCTTTATCAACAAGAATTGCTCCAAGCACAGCCTCCTCGAAGTCGACAGCCTGAGGAGGCATTTTCCCTCCGAGTGCTGCGAATGCAGCAACCGAGTCGGAATCTTTAGGGGCACCAGTGTTCTTTTTCGCCATAATATTGACCTCTGTGAAAGAAAGCACCACATCTTGATAGGAAGATGTGGTGCTGTAAAACTCTATACCCTCACTAAGAGAGGGGGATGGGTGACTAAGCTTTCTTAATCTCAATCAGAAGGTCATCCTTACTTACGTTTTGACCCTGCTTGGCGTTGACAGTTACGACAACACCCTTAGATTGACATGTGAGCGTGTTCTGCATTTTCATTGCCTCAAGGACAAGAAGCGCATCACCAGGCATGACCTCCTGACCAGGCTTGACATGAACCGCGACAATTTTGCCAGGCATGGGTGCCGTCAGCTCCTCATTCTCATTAACAGGTCGCTGCGCGGCGAGAATCTCTCTACGCTTAAGCGAGAATGGGGTCTCGACTGTGTAATGGTAGCTAACGCCATTCACCACAATCTCATAGGTATTCTGCTTAACTGAGACTATTTCAAAGGGGTAACGAACGCCTTCGCAAGAGAAGAGATTGATACCATCAGCCTCCTCGACAACTTCTACCTTCAGCTTTCTACCTTTTGAGCTGAACTCATACTGGTTGCGAACCTGAAACTCGTAATTCTGCTCACCATTGTCACCAACAGCTATGAGCGTACGGTTTTGAATATTTTGACTATTATCCATTTCGAGTTTAGGGTTTAAAGGTGACGGATACGTTTTTGAAGAACCCAAGGATCAACATTGGGCTCGACCTGCTCCAACTGATCACCCGTGAAGTCACTATCATGATTGTAGTTAGAGACAGCTATGAGAGCCGCTATAAGCTCCTCATGCTCTTCACGCCAAACAAGACTATCCATGCACGTCTCAATAAATGAGGTATTGAAATCGCCACTGCGGTAAACCTCATTGTGCATAACAGCCTTGTCGAAAGGTATAGTTGTCTTCACGCCAGAAACGACGAAGTGGCTGAGAGAATGCAGCATGATGTTGATAGCATCCATTCTGTCCTTTCCATGGACAATCAGTTTTGCTATCATAGAGTCGAAGAATGGAGTAATCTCAGTGCCTACCCTTACGCCCGAATCGATACGAATGCAGTTGTTAGAGGGCAAACGGAGATTTTTGATTATGCCGATGCTCGGAGTGAAGCCACTTTGAACATCCTCCGCGTTAATACGGCACTCTATTGCCCAACCATTGAGTTTGACATCATCCTGCGTTACGGGAAGTTTCTCGCCAGACGCGATGAGAAGCTGGAGCTCAACAAGGTTAAGACCAGTAATCATCTCAGTCACAGGATGCTCAACCTGAATACGGGTATTCATCTCCATGAAGAAGAAATTGTGGTCCTTGTCGAGAAGGAATTCGACTGTGCCAAGGCTCTCGTATTTAGCCTCCTTTGCAAGACGAACCGCAGCACCACAAATTCTCTCACGCAACTCATCATCAAGAGCAGGCGAAGGAGCCTCCTCAAGCAGTTTCTGATGCTTGCGCTGTACCGAGCACTCACGCTCACCGAGGTGAATGACATTGCCATACTTATCAGCGACAATCTGAACCTCGATATGCTTTGGGTTCTCGAGATACTTCTCAATAAATACGGTAGGGTCATTAAAAGCAGTCAAAGCCTCATGAGTACAAAGTTCATAATTTGTCTTGACCTCGCTTTCCTTTCGACAGATACGCATGCCACGTCCGCCACCACCTGTCGCAGCCTTGATTATTACCGGGTATCCGAGACGGTTTGCCTCCTCAACCGCAGCCTCAGCAGTAGGGACACCTTCAAGGTCGCCTCCGAGCATTGGAACATTACCGCGTTTAGCTATGCCCTTAGCAACAATCTTGTCACCCATAGCATGAATAATCTCGGGTGAAGGACCGACAAAGACCACTCCCGCATCTCTGCAAGCTTGAGCAAAATCGGGGTTTTCGGAGAGATATCCGTAACCTGGGTGCATCGCCTCGATATTATTATCGACAGCGAGCTTAACCAAATTCTTAATATCAAGGAATTCAGGTATACCGGAATCAGTGTCAGGGAAATCCACAACATGATCCACCTTTTGCAGATAAACTGCATTAGGCTCCTTTTTTGTGCGGATTGCGTAGGTTTTGATTCCCATCCGGCTCGCAGTACGAGCGATACGAATGGCAATCTCACCACGGTTAGCAATAAGTAATGATTTAATCATAGTATACTTTCTGTCGTCCCTCGACTCGTTTCTTACATATCTTGACAATATGCAGCCTAAGGACGAGTTTATACAAGTAACCTCTAATATACTATAGAGGAATGTTTCCGTGCTTACGGCGAGGCAGACTTACAGATTTTTTATCCAAGCTCTTAAGAGCCTTGTAAAGCTTGACGCGAGTCAAGGCAGGATCTATAACCTCATCGATGAAACCACGCTCATCAGCATTGTAAGGGTTGCTGACCTCATTACGATACTTGGCGACAAGTTCCTTTTTAAGAGCTACGGGATCCTCGGCCTCTGCAAGTTCCTTACGGTAGAGAATGGCGATTGCGCCATCAGGACCCATAACAGCGATCTCAGCCGTTGGCCAAGCAAAACTGTAATCACCACCTATACCCTTAGAGTTCATTACGATGTAAGCGCCACCATAACTCTTACGCAGGATAACAGTAATCTTAGGTACAGTAGCTCGAGTATAAGCGTAAAGCAACTTTGCGCCGTTACGAATAATACCCTGATGCTCTTGGTCAGTACCAGGAAGGAAGCCAGGGACATCCTCGAATGTCACGATAGGGATGTTGAACGAGTCACAGAAATTAATGAACCTTGCACCCTTCACGCTTGAGTCAATGTCAAGAGAACCTGCCATAACCTTAGGTTGGTTAGCAATGACGCCGATAGTATAGCCTCCGAGGCGTGCGAAACCAACCACAATGTTTTGCGCAAAATTCTCTGCTACCTCAAAGAAACGGCCCTTGTCGACAACTAGCTTAATGACGTCTCGTACGTCATATGGCTTATCAGGATCCTCTGGAACAATATCACGAAGGCTCTCCTCAACGCGATCTGTTGGATCATCATTAGGGACAAAAGGAGCGTTCTCGATATTGTTGGAAGGAAGATAGGTCAACAACTTCTTGATGCCGAGAATAAGGTTGGCGTCGTCAGAATAGACAAACTGAGCCACGCCCGACTTTGAGCTGTGAACTTTGGCCCCACCGAGCTGATCTGTCGTGACTTGCTCGTTGAGCACCTGCTTAACGACATCTGGACCAGTGACGAACATATAACTCGTAGCCTCTGTCATGAAAATGAAGTCGGTCATCGCCGGGGAGTAAACAGCACCGCCAGCAGCAGGGCCCATTATCGCTGAAATCTGCGGAATGACTCCAGAAGCCAATACATTTCTGCGGAATATATTAGCGTAGCCGTTAAGAGACGAAACTCCCTCCTGGATACGCGCACCACCTGAATCAATGAGGCCAATGACAGGGCAGCCTGTTTTCAATGCCATGTCTTGAACCTTAACGATCTTCTGAGCGTGAACAGCGCCAAGGGATCCGCCAATCATGTTAAAGTCCTGTGAATAGGCAAAGACTTGACGGCCACCAATTGTACCATAACCGGCAATGACACCATCACCCATCACCGACTTGCTCTTGCCAAACGCGGCGCCAGCCGAGGGGACATAAGCGTCAAACTCCTCAAAAGAGCCCTCGTCGAAAAGCATAAGAATCCTCTCGCGGGCAGTCAACTTGCCGCGATTATGCTGCTTCTCGTAGTATTGTTCGTTGTAAAGCTCAGCCTGTTTTGCCTGACGCTCTAAAAACTTATCGTAAGCTACTCCCATTAAGTATGTTTTAAATAGCCACACTTATACCTGAGGTCAAACGACCCCAGGTATAAGCGCATCCCACCTGCCGAAGCTAAGGGACGCTTTGGCAAAGAGTTTTACAGAGTTATAAGTATAAGTGTTTGTCCTAAAAGTATTCGGAGGAACATTGTCAGAGGATATACTGTGGCATAAGCCGTAGACTGAGCCTGAACGGGGCTAAGTCCATTGGCGAACTCCAAAGCTGGGGGGTCAGTCATTGAGCCTGCTACAAAACCACAAATCTTCAAATAGTTAACCTTAAGAAGTCTTGCGATAATGCTGACAAGAAGAATGGGGACGACAGTAATCACAAATCCGTACAGAACCCACCAGTAACCACCACTCATGAAGGTGTCAACGAAACCGCCACCTGCACCAAGGCCGACACAACCGAGGAAGAGGCAAATACCAACCTCGCGAAGCATCATATTTGCCGCAGTATTCATGTAAAAAGAGAACTTCTTCACACGGCCCTTCCAACCGAGAAGGATTGCGACCAAAAGAGGACCACCTGCAAGACCGAGCTTTGCAGGAACAGGAAGTCCTGGAATGAAAATAGGTATAGAGCCGACAAGAAGTCCAAGGGTTATACCCATGAATATTGCGATGATATTTGGATGTGACCATTCATGGATAGAATCGCCAAGTTCCTTCTTAATATCATTCATCACCTCCTTCTTTCCGACGACACGGACATGGTCACCGATTTCGAGAGTAGTCTGCTTTGTAGGCAAAATCTCGATACCCGTACGATATATGCGAGTAATGTTGGCAGGATAACGTCGGAAGATGCCAATCTGATTTATTGTACGTCCAGCAACCTTTGAATTAGTTACCATAAAACGCATCATAACGAGGTCGCCATCAATAGGCTGCTTCTGACCAATCTCAGTATCACCGAGTTTCAGGCGAATGTCATCAATATTATTGCTATTTGCCACACCATGGATAACATCACCCTCCATTATGACAAAGTTCGCCGTAGGGATGAGGAACTCGCCATTTCTCTCCACACGTGAGAAAGTGAACTCAGAATCAACAAAATTGCTGATGTACTCAACAGTCCTGTTAAAAAGGTTTGTGTTAGTTATCTTAACGACAACACTCTCAATCTGGCCACCAGAGCAAAGGGACTCATTATAAGAATCGACCTCCTTGTCAATCTTAATACGGAAGATGGCACGGACAAGTATCATAGTCGCAAGAATACCGATAACGCCAAGTGGGTATGCCATAGCGTAGGCAGAGCCCAGGACGTCACCATCAATAGGAGATTGCCCCATAGGCAGACTTGCGTTATAATCTGAAATGACCTGACGGGCAGCGCCAAGGCCTGGGGTATTAGTGACAGCGCCACACATGACACCAGCCATGACATTTGCGTCAATTCCACCGAAATAGTGGAAGCAGAGAGAGATTCCGAAGCCGAGAAGAATGATAGCGACAGCGAGACCGTTCAGAAGAAGTCCATCACTTCGGAAAGAGCTGAAAAAGCGAGGGCCGACATCAATGCCGACTGCATAAACGAAGAGGATAAGCCCGAACTCCTGAGCGAAGTGGAGCATATCATGATTGACCTGCGCACCAAAATGCGCAAGTATGATGCCAGTGAAAAGCACACCGGCGATGCCTAATTTAACACTGCCGACCTTTATCTTGCCGACAACAGAGCCGACAAAAGCAGTGAGGCAGATGTACAATAGCGAGGTAGCTATGCCATTGCCCGAAAAAAGGTCTACTAAAAAGTTCATTTCTTATTTGTTATCGGGCCAAAGTACACACGCACAGAGAACCCACTTCGGTTAATACAGCGCAAAAATAAAGAAAAAATTCTCTATTACGCATTACACCGACCATTTTTAAAGTTCGCCTTTTCAAAATGCGTTTATATACTTATTTGGCCATGAGGCACAGAGAGCAGAACTGTCGCTTAAAAGGGATTTCAGAAATCACAAAACTTGGGAATGTCAATACTGAAATTCAACAGCAACTTTCAGATAAAGAAGATAGGCAGACGCAAAGATACACTTCACGTCTGCCTATAAATTCTTTTTTCAGCTGATTTTTGAACAATGGTTCATTTAGTTCACGCGGAACTTATCAACCCCGTTTTTAATATAGCCGACAATTTGGCGCGCCGCTGCAATACCTGCATTAATGTTAGCCTCAGCCGTCTGCGCACCCATCTTTTTGGGAGTTGCGAAATAACGGCCCTCACACTTAGCGAATTCAGCGTCAGCATCGGGCTTAATATCGGTAATGTAGCGAAGGTCAGTCCTCTCATTTAGAAGAGCGACAAGCTCGGCCTCGTTGATAACCTCCTTACGAGCCGTGTTAAGGAGGACACCTCCCTTAGGCATTTTTGAGACAAGGCTCTTGCCAATGCTGCCCTTTGTCTCAGCTGTAGCAGGAATATGGAGAGACACGAATTGACATGTCTCGTAGAGTTCCTCTACCGACTTAACCGGGGTTACACCTGCCGCAGAAATCACATCTGCAGGGCAATACGCATCAAAGGCGTACACATCCATACCGAAGCCCTTAGCCACACGAGCCACATTGCGACCGACATTGCCGAACGCGTGAATACCAAGCTTTTTACCCATCAGCTCAGTGCCACTTGTCCCGTTATAGAAATTGCGGACAGCATAGACGAGAAGGCCGAGAGCAAGTTCAGCTACAGCATTGGCGTTCTGGCCAGGCGTGTTCATGGCAACTACATTGTGCGCAGTTGCAGCCGCAAGGTCAATGTTGTCATAACCTGCACCTGCACGTACGACAATGCGAAGATTTTTAGCCGCGTCAAGAACCTCAGAATCCACCTTATCAGATCTGATGATAAGAGCATCAACGTCGGCGACAGCATCAAGAAGCTGCTTTTTCTCCGTATACTTCTCAAGGAGAGAGAGTTCAAAACCGGCAGCCTCAACCTCATGACGAATGCCGTCTATTGCGACCTTTGCGAATGGCTTTTCAGTTGCAACTAATACTTTTGTCATTTTTTCTATGAATTAAAAAGGCACCATAAACCCGACATTTTGGGGAGGTCGGGTTCACAGTGCCAATGTCCATAACGTTCAGGGGTATCTTTTAGTGATTGCGTTCAAAGGTCTTCATGACTTCAATGAGGGCATCAACACTTGACTCAGGGAGAGCGTTGTATGTAGAAGCTCGGAAACCGCCGACGGAACGATGGCCCTTAATGCCGACCATACCCTGAGCGGTAGCATAGTCAAGGAACTCCTTCTCAAGCTCCTTATATTCATCGCTCATAACGAAGCAGATGTTCATATAAGAGCGGTCATTGACGTCAGTTACTGTACCGCGGAAGAGCTTATTGCGATCAATCTCATCATAGAGTTTCAAAGCCTTACGCTCGTTAATCTTCTGCATTGCAGCGACACCGCCCTGCTCCTTGAGCCAACGTAGAGTCATGAGAGCACCGTAGACAGCAACACATGGGGGGGTGTTGAACATAGAACCCTTCTCGATGTGAGTGCGGTAGTCGAGCATGGTCGGGATGTGCCTCTCTACCTTACCGAGGGCATCCACCTTGACAAGGGCGAAAGTTAGTCCAGCAGGGGCGAGATTTTTCTGAGCCCCACCATAAATCAACTCATACTTTGACACATCCACGGGGCGGCTGAAAATGTCAGACGACATGTCAGCGACAAGGGGCACATTGACAACAGGGTCAGAATGCAGCTCTGTGCCGTATATCGTGTTATTTGTCGTGATGTGCAGATACTCAGCATCTGCAGGCACTTTAGACTCGAATCCCTTAGGGATATAAGTGTAATTGTCATCTTTTGAGGATGCAATCTCAACAGCCTCGCCGAAAGCCTTGGCCTCCTTGAGAGCCTTGTTAGCCCACGTTCCAGTGTTAAGATAGGCAGCCTTCTTATTCATCAGGTTG
This sequence comes from bacterium, assembly GCA_963658925.1. Lineage (GTDB taxonomy): Bacteria > Bacteroidota > Bacteroidia > Bacteroidales > Marinilabiliaceae > W3P20-009. The sequence goes on along the minus strand of CAVKRQ010000004.1, from coordinate 173,810 downwards.
TAGGGAGCCATGCAGAACTGGAGGCTGGCGCCACCACCAAGGAAAACAACTTCGTAGCCGGCGGGTACATCGAGAAGCTCCTTAAAGAGAGACTGAGCCTCATCCATCACAGCCTGAAACTCCTTACTACGATGCGAGATTTCGAGAAGAGAGAGACCTGTTCCTGCGAAATCGAGCACAGCCTCAGCGGTCGCCTTTATGGTGGCTTGAGGCAAGATAGAAGGTCCGGCGTAGAAATTGTGCTTTTTCATCTTTGTCCTTTATCTGATTAAATTATGTTTTCTTTTTCAACTGAAAAATGGAGGAAACCGCAAGGTTTCGACTCGACTCAGTTTTTTCGAGTGCAAAAATAAAAAAATATCGTTTAAATATACACCACGGCGTGCGAATTTAACACTCAAAGAATGAAATTTCAGCGAAACACTATTCTTCAAACAGTTGACCTGCTATATCTTTTCTTATTCCCTCTTTAGCACGCTCAACGTAGAAGTCGCACGTATTCCTCGCAAGCTCGATAAATTCAGCAGAGAACTCAAGCGGTGAAGCATTGGGGTGTGTCTGTTTCATAGACTCCTGAAGGGTTTTAACGACCTCCTCACGCGCTTTCACAATACGCTTCCACGACGCCGACGTGATGTATATTTGCATTGCCACATTATGCTCAAACTCTTGTCTGACAGAATTAAGCATGGCAAGGTATAAATCTTTGGCTGTGGTTACGTTAGCCTGCTCTCTTATTGCCATTTCCTCTGGAGATATACGCTCCAAATAGAGTGTAAATCTCTCGTATGCCTGAAGTTGATTAGGCAAAATCTCAGACAAGGCCTTATTTCTGTACTCCTCTCTCCTTTTCCTTTCCGCATCACGGATGAAAAGCCAGACAACGAAACCATTCAATATGGCGAATACGACAACAACTAAGGTTATTTCCATTCTATTTTCTTATTTTATGCGAATATAACACTTTTATCAATGCTTCGCATCATCATCATCGGACCTAAGGGACGGGAGTGAGACATGGTAATAGACAGCCCAGAAACGGATAGCGCAAATCAGCACAAAAGTAACAGACGCCGCAACAATGATATTAATTTCACAAACCGTCACAAGCAACCAATAAATCGCACCGCCGACAATACTTGCCATTGCATATATCTCTTTCTGGAAAATAACTGGTACGTCATTCAGGAAAATGTCCCTTATGACGCCTCCTGCAGAGCCAGTTATGCACCCCATGATAATCGCCACCCAAAATGAATAGCCACAATCAAGCGATTTTTGCAAACCGGCTATAGAAAACAAGGCAAGGCCGAGCGTATCAAAAAGGAACCAAGCGTTATTCAACTTTTTGAAAAGGTGGGGAAAGCAAATAACAAATGCTTGAACCGCAATGCAGCATACGAGGTAAAAGGGATTGGTCATCCAGAATGGAGTCACGCCCAAGAGAACATCTCTGAGCGTGCCACCACCGACAGCAACGGCGATGCCGCAAACAAAACCGCCGAACCAATCAAAATGCTTGGCAGCGGCTTGCCGAATGCCTGACACGAAAAAAGCCACAGTTCCAAGTACCTCAACGACCTTCATGACAGGGTCGTAGATAGCGCCAATTTCTAACATCACCAACTTGTGTTATAAACAAAACCCGCCGTAAGCAAATACTAATTGCCCGGCGGGTTCTTTTTTGTAAAGAGTATATTTAGTGTGTCAACACCTCAACGCCATGGTCAGTCATAACAAACGTGTTCTCCCACTGCGCAGAGGGAAGTCCATCACGCGTCGTCACAGTCCAACCGTCAACTTCATTGAAGTGGACCTCTTTCTTTCCCATGTTAATCATTGGCTCAATGGTAAAAACCATTCCCGGCACCAAAAGCATTCCTGAACCAGGTTTACCATAGTGTGGGACTTCGGGCTCTTCATGGAATTTCAAACCGACGCCATGTCCACAGAGCTCTCGGACTACAGAATAACCGTTTCTCTGTGCGTGACACTGGATTGCGAACCCAATATCGCCAACGTAGCCATAGGGTTTAGCAGCCTTAGCCCCTATCTGGAGACACTCAAGAGTTACATCAACGAGACGCTTCTTCTCCGCAGTTGTCTCACCAATGATAAACATGCGATTAGCATCTGCAAAGTAGCCATCAAGAATAGTAGTGACATCTACATTTACAATCTGACCTGGTTTAATGAACTCCTTGGTGCTTGGAATGCCGTGGCACACGACGTCGTCAATGGAGATGCAGCAACTCTTCGGAAATCCTTCATAATTGAGAGGCGCGGGAGTAGCATGGTGATCCATTGTAAACTTATAGACCAAATCATCAAGCTCAGCAGTCGTCATGCCATCTTTGATTACGGATGACACATAGTCAAGAAGAGCAGTATTCAGCTCACCGCATTTGCGAATACCCTCAATCTCCTCTGGAGTGCGTATAAGATTCCTGCTTGGAACCGTATGCCCAGCTTTCTGGGCAGCCAATATCTTCTTGTCCATCTCAGTCAGAGGTTGACCTTTGATGACGGACCATCTTCTTTTGCTCATAAATATATTAAAAAGTCGCTCGAAAATCATGTTTCAATGATTGCGCGAATATACGACTTTTATTATCCGAGTGTCTTATTAATTTAGATGCTATAAAAACAATTACGCTTCACGCTCAATCTTGCGCAGCGCACGAAGATTATGTCGCAAAGAGCTGATCATCTCCTGCGTCTCTTGCAGCATGTTGAGATAGACATATATTACAGAGTAAGAATCCATATCCTCATGGATGTGCATGACTAAGTCCTTGCGCATTTGAGATATCTGATTTTTCGTCTCATCTCCCTCATTTCGGACGTCTACCGACACCTCATAATCATCAGTCTCGATAATTTCAAGACTCCTACGGAAGAGCCTGACCACCTCATCCCTGAGTGGTATGAATTGACTCTTAAGATCGTCAGGAAGAGGTGAGAAATTGTTATCAACATGCTCATAACATGGCTCACACATACGCATCAAACAATATATCATTTGCTGATTGCTGTTGTAAGCCAGATGAAGCCAAGTGTTGTTCTCGATTGCGAGACGCGGTTCGGTCTTGCGGAGAGCCATAGTCTGCTTTCGCCTAATGGCTTTTATAGCAGATTTCTCCTTAGGCAGCGAATTGTTAATTTTCCTAAGCCCTTTGACATCCTCATTCAAGAATGAATCCGTCAAAGATATGAAAGACTCGCAAATGTAGGAGAAGTATTCCTTTTCATTTAGAGCAATATAGCGTTTAAGGAGTTGCCAAGTCTCGGCCTTGTCCTTGCACGCCACAATATCAGAATAGACTTTTTCCTTCTCGGACTTTTCAGCATTGACACGTCGCTTATACTCAATATTGCTGCGGACAAGAATAATGATTGAGAGCACGACGATTCCGCCTGCCACATAAATGCCGCCATAATGCATTGCAACCACAAAAATGGAAGCAAGGATGAAAGAAGCACCTGCCGTAACGAGCCAGCCGCCAATGACCGAGATGACTCCTGTAATGCGGAATACAGCGCTCTCGCGACCCCATGCACGGTCTGCCAATGAGCTACCCATGGCGACCATGAACGTGACATAAGTGGTTGAAAGGGGAAGCTTGAGAGAAGTACCAAGGGCGACAAGCAGTCCGGCAAGGACAAGATTTACAGAAGCTCGGACAAGGTCAAAAGCCGCGCCATCAGGCAAAATAGCCTCATCAGTATCAAAACGGGTATTAAGCCATTTCCTTACACCATCTGGAGTATGATCATCAAACCACTCTCCTATATTTCTTGAGAAGCGCACGATATGCCTTGCCGCACTTGACGAACCGAACATCTCGTCACCACCATCTTGGCTGGAAAGGCTTACCGACGTCTTGACAACCAGCTTAGCCTTCTCTGAGGTCATCAAAGAGACAACCATGATGAGTCCTGATATAACGAGAAAATAGACCGGTGTGTGTGTCGGCTCATTGAGAAGCTCCATCGTAATAGAAGTCGGGTCCGAGACACCAGAGGCTATGCCATCGCGGAAATACCCAAAAATCTCAAACCCAGTTACGGGAACACCAATAAAGTTGACAAGGTCATTGCCGGCAAATGCCATAGCCAAAGACGTCGTGCCGAAAAGGACGACGACCTTAAGGACATTAACCCCAAGGGCGTAAAGTATTTGAGAAATTATGGTAAAAACGAAAAAACTCGCAATTACTATCGGGCCTGTATATTCATCAAGCACCATTTTATATTCTGGGGTCATGAAACTCATGTCACGAACACCCTTGATGAGCATAAAATAGATGATGGCCGTGATGCAGAGTCCGCCGAACACACCGATTTTCCACTTAAGATTCTTCTGGAAATTAAATGAGAAAATGAGTCGTGTGATATATTGAACCAAACTTCCAAAAAAGAAAGCGACCGCCACGGATAGGAAAATAGCTATTATGACGGTCAGCGCCTTGTCTGTATTAATAAATTCAGAGAGAGGTGTGCCAGAGCCCTCAGAAAGGACCTTGCATGCGGCGAGCGTAAAACTGGCGCCAAGTAGCTCGAATACGCGGCTTACCGTTGTGGAAGTAGGAAGACCCAGAGAGTTAAAGATGTCGAGCAAAATGATGTCTGCCACCATTACTGCCATAAAGACATTCATAAGCTCGGCGAAGGTGAAATGCTGTGGTTGGAAAATCCCGTGGCGCGTAAGGTCCATCATGCCGTTGCTGAAACATGAACCAATAAAAATCCCCACAGCCGCGAAAACAAGCACCTTCTTATAAGAGCCAGCCTTAGCGCCTACCGCTGAATTTAGAAAGTTTACCGCATCATTACTCACTCCAATGGACAAGTCGAGCACAGCCAGAGCGAAAAGGAATATGACAATAAAGAGATAGAGGGTTTCCATGCTTATTCTTTAGAGTGCTTTATGCGCATTTGTTTCTTGTTAATGACAAAAGTATAACAAAGCAATTAAAATAACACAGACCCACTGGTTAATTTTAGTTTATGGCTGATATTGTAGATTTTTGATTAACTTAGCAGAACGGGAGTTTCTGCGGTTAAAAGAACGAACCGAGGCAGCTCATTCGTGAAAAATAAGAGCAAAAAGAACCTCATAAGAACAATGGCAAACAAAGCGATTATTACAGTTGTTGGCAAAGACACCGTCGGCATCATTGCGAAGGTGTGCACCTATTTGGCTGAAAGCAACATCAACATTTTGGACATCTCTCAAACCATCGTGCAGGATTACTTCAACATGATGATGGTAGTTGATGTGGCCTCAGCGAGCAAGCCGTTCGAGGGTCTCGTGAACGAGCTCAACGAATTAGGGGCGGGCATCGGTGTGCAGATAAAGTGCCAGAGAGAGGACATTTTCGACAAGATGCACAGAATATAACCCGCGGATGGCTGCACGCATGTGAGCATCAGTGTTGTACTCTGGCAGTTAGTGGTCAAGCTATCATAGGAATAACAAGAAAAACGAGACAAAAGTGATCAACATATCCGAGGTCATCGAGACAAACAAGATGATCGACCAGGAGAACCTGGACGTCCGCACAATCACGATGGGCATAAGCCTGTTAGATTGCGCACGGGCAACGACGGTCGACGCACTCTGCCGCAACGTCTACGACAAGATAATGGGGAAAGCCCACGACCTTGTAAAGACGGGCGAGGACATAAGTCGCGAGTTTGGTATCCCCATTGTCAACAAGCGAGTAAGCATTACGCCAGCTGCGATAGTAGGCAGCGGGATTTGCCAAAGTCCTGATGACTATGTCAAGCTTTGCCAGACATTAGACAAAGTGGCACATGACTTGGGGATAAACTTCCTTGGCGGATTCTCAGCCATAGTCAGCAAGGGCATGACCCCGTCTGACGAGATGTTGATACGCTCGCTGCCACAAGCACTTGCGACGACAGAACTCATATGCTCGTCAGTAAATCTCGGCTCGACGCGCACAGGCATCAACATGGATGCTGTAAGGCTCATTGGCCAGACTGTTAAAGATATCGCCCTTGCGACAGCCGACAGAGACTCATTCGGATGCGTCAAATTTGTCGCATTGTGCAATGCGCCTGATGACAACCCATTCATGGCGGGCGCATTCCATGGTGTGTCTGAGCCTGACGCGGTAATTAACGTTGGCGTATCAGGACCTGGAGTGGTCAAGCATGCTCTGACGCACATCCATGGCCAGTCGTTTGAAGTTCTGTGTGAAACAGTAAAAAAGACAGCATTCAAGATTACACGTGTCGGTCAGCTCGTAGCCCAAGAGGCGTCTAAGCGTCTCGGCGTGCCATTTGGCATCATCGACTTGTCTCTCGCCCCGACGCCGGCTATCGGCGATTCCGTGGCAGACATTTTGAAGGAGATGGGTCTGCAGCAGTGCGGAGCGCCAGGAACCACAGCCGCATTAGCCCTTTTGAACGACCAAGTCAAAAAGGGCGGCGTGATGGCCTCATCGTATGTGGGCGGTCTCAGCGGTGCATTCATCCCAGTAAGTGAAGATCAGGGAATGATTGATTCGGTGCGAGCGGGAGCCTTGACAATTGAAAAGCTTGAAGCGATGACATGCGTCTGCTCCGTTGGCCTTGACATGATTGCCATACCAGGCGACACGCCAGCCACAACTATCGCAGGCATAATAGCAGATGAGGCTGCTATTGGCATGATTAACCAAAAAACAACTGCCGTGCGCATATTACCAGTCATCGGCAAAACAGTGGGAGAGGAAGTCAATTATGGAGGTCTTCTCGGTTATGCGCCCATCATGCCAGTTAACAAATTTGATTGCTCTGAATTCGTGAACCGTACAGGTCGCATTCCTGCACCTATCCACAGTTTCAAGAATTAATTTGGTATTAGACAAAAAGCCTCCGACAGTGGAACTGTCGGAGGCTTTTTGTCTAATACTATACCCGTTTACCTCAAAGATGCAGCAATTCATTGCGGCTCATTCGCCAAATAGGGCAGCAGTGCTCTTAAGCCAAAGGTCAGCCATGCGTCTGTGTCCTGCCGCAGTTGGATGGACCCCATCCCATACCCAATAATCGTTACGCGGCTGCTCCTTTTCTAAATCACAGAAAAGAGTGTCGAAGCGCACAATTGTAGTTCCATAATCAGAAGAGAGCTGAACAACGCAGCTATCGAGTTTCTCAATGAGTTCTTGTCGCAATGGGAAATTGGAAGCGTCACCGCGCCAACCTGATTTAAATACGAAAGGGGTACAAAGAACTATGTTCACGTCAGGGACTACTGATTGCAACGTGTCGAGCAAATGACGATAGGTTTCACCCCACACATGGAAATCAAAAGGCTGAACAATAGAATCTTTTCCCAAATAGTACTCTACGTCATTAGTACCGATGAGAATTGAGACCAAATCTGGTTTAATGGCGACGCAATCATTATACCAACGGGCTGCCATATCAAAGAGGGTATGGCCACTTATTCCGCGGTTATAAAATTGCACATCACGGTTGGGATAATCGCTTTGAATTTGACTTGCGCACAGATACATATACCCGTGGCCATAAATATGATTGAGATCGCCATGACTTCTTTCGGCGGAAGGCTTACCCTCACAGTCATGCCCCCAGGCTCCGTCAGTGATAGAATCACCTATAAAAAGAGCCTTCCGGACTTTTCTGCATGTCGAAGAACGAGAGACGTTATTATCAGACTCATTAGTTGCAGCCCCACACGAGACGAGAGCTATAGACAGCAATAAAATTGGCAAACGCATTACTATAATTTTTGAAGTTACCATTTTTCATATTCAGCAAGAGACTCGACCTCATTTTCGACATCATCCGGTAGAGACGCAAAAAAGTCATAGCCAGTAATGCGCTCAACCTCATCAATTGAGTGGATATACATCTCCTTTTTAGTACGTTTTCGGCCTTCACTTGAATAGCCGGCATCAGGTGCGCCACCTTCCTGATTTCGGCAAACGAAGCCGATTCCTTTTGGCTTGTCGCCCTCAAGACATAAAACAACCTTGAAAAAAGCATCAGGCACAGGAATCTTATTTCGGCCAATAGAACCTTTATCGCTTTTCTTGAAGAAGATTGGGCCACAAACAACATAGACTCTGCCATAGCGAATCGCCCAGCGTCGACAAGACTTCTCAATATCATTCCAAACACCGGCATTAAGTGCCCGGGTCTGAGGACAAACGTTCGTCAAAAGGAAAGACTCATACTGAACATTCTCATCCCAACGGCAATCGCCTGCGGGACACATATGACCACGAGTCCAACCGCTGCCACGGTAATCATCAAGCGTGGCCCGTGGCGAAAGCACCTCGTCATCCTCGTGGAATGCGTTATAAGATGGGCGGTCGTACTTCATATTCTCCTCCAAAACATTATTCCGCTCAATGGTCCACGCAACCCAATTCGGTTGAAGAGTCAACTTGTTGTAACTCACAGTATACGCCTTGCGAACAAGGATGCGCTCAGAGATTCCTGTCTTCTGAGCTGGAAGAAGAGGGGCAGCAGGTGTTACAGGAGTCTGTAATTGAGATTGGGCAGAAGCCTCAGAGCCAACAGATTCTGCAACTTCACCGTTACTTGTCGCGGCACTCGTCTGGTTATTGTCATGAATGAAGTAAATGACAAGGAGAAGTGCGGCAAGGAGAGAGAGAGTCCTCTTCATCTTATGTGCTTATATCTTCGTTTGATTAATATATCGGTAGCGATATTACAATAAAATTTGCTATTTTGGGTTGAATTAGATGTGAAAAGCTCATTTACACAGGCCAGCCCACGGTAAAACATCAACATACACGGAAACGATGCGAAAACTTTACTCCCAAACATTAACCGAAGAGTACTTAGTCAGAATAGAGAGACTTTCGACAAGACAAGCCAATCTTATACAGACGTATCATAAGTTAAACAACATACTCCGTGAACTCCTCGACCTGTTAACAGCAGACGTTCCATACACATTATCAGGCACATACGCTAAAGCGGGATATGTTATAGATGTGATATGCCCTCAAATGGCGACACAAGTGCGCAAACTGCGTTTTATGTGCCGCTACCCGGAAACGAACGAGAAAGATTTGGAGACTTCGCTTGCAGTTAACATATCGACAATCAAGGTATTAGCAACCTTACTCAGCGAGGAGAAGGGGGGTATTAAAGAAATAGCACAGTCGGAAGATAAATCAAAGGGATTCAAGCGGACAGGCAAGAGCCCCGAAGGGCCATGGACAGTCAGCAGAGTGTCTGTCGAAAAATGTACGAGCATATCGTCTGTCGAAGTCGTTGACATAGACACAGACGAGAACAAGACGATAGACTTGAGCAAGTTTGAGTATATGTCCACATGGCTTAGGCGTGGGACAAGAATCAACTTGATTTACTATAACAAAAAGAATGGCATTGACTTAAATGTAGTTATTTACGAGCCGGACTATTTGGTAGACGTGACACAGGTAAGCTCATGCTTCACCGCATACGCTGTAACACACAAGCTATCCATAATAAAAAAGCTTGAGCCCAACCAGGCAACCAAACATACGCTCCTCGGCAACTACTCGGGGCAGTTTTTAGACGAAGCCCTGACAAATTTGAGGAGAGGTGGAATGCCACGCTTGGACTACAAAAAAAGCGCAATTCATTTTTTCAAGACGAACGCAATTTCATTGGCGACAACAGAGGGGATAGATTCTGATTGGCACAAAGAGGCCAAAGCACAGCAGGCCAACGTCACAAACTCATTACTCACCCTACAGAAAGCAGACCCTAATTTCAATGCGCGAATAGCCTCGACAGAAGCATCCATCATCTGCGCGGCACTGGGGCTTCGAGGTCGTACAGACCTTATGCAATCGGACTTCAGGTTCCTGATTGAGCAGAAATCAGGGAAAATGGAGACTTTCGCCTTCCATGGGCCAAAGGAGGAGCATTACATTCAGATGATGCTCTATAAGACAATGCTTTCTGTGGGTTTTGGAGACAACGGCATTCATTCGTCTCGTTACTTTCTCTACTCTAAATATGAGCCGCAACAGGGACTTATAAGGGAAGGAGCAAGCATGAGTGACGACCAGACAAAAGCTGTCATGGCGATAAGGAACTCAATAGTACACGACCAATTCAGGTATACAAACCCGACGGAGTTAAGCCAAGACCTACTAAACTGGAATGCAGAGCAATTCAGAATCAGGAAAGTGAGCGACAGACTCTGGGAGCCATATTCAAAGCCAGAATTAGAGTCAGTCCTCTTGCCTATTCAACGCGCAGACCAACTGACGCAAGCATATTTTTTTGAGATGCTCGCATTCCTCATACGCGAAGACCTCTCATCAAGAATAGGAGGGACGCAACATGGCAGGGATGGGTATGCCAACATTTGGAACACAAGCAACAAAGACCGTGAGGCTTCGGGCGAGATGATTACGGGCATGCGCTTTGCGGAGATGCGCAGAGACGAAATCGAGGATGACGAAGGAGAAATGAGCATAGTCACCTTCTCAAAAGATATAGACGAAGCAAACTGTAATGAGCCGAATTTCAGGACCAGCGACCCCGTGACCCTATATGACTATGCAGACGGATGTGAAGCCAATGTCTTAAAAACGATTGCGTACAGAGCAACATTGATAAACATAGAAGAGAAAACCACAGACGACGGATTAAGGGTCAAGTGGCTCACGATAAAACTACGCTCAGCCCAGACTCCATCTTTTTTCAGCAAAAAAGGCACGCTTTGGGCGTTAGACCACGACCATCTTGAATCAAGCACTTCACGCCAAGCCTCGCAGATGGTTAATCTGCTCCGCACAACCCCAGAGCGCAAGAACTTGCTGATGGGATTGAGACGACCTGTCGTTGACCATGACAAACAGAAGCGCATAGGAGAATACGGAGAGATGAATGAGCTTGTGGACAAAGAGTTGGCGGCCCGCGATATGTTTCTGTTAGTTGGCCCTCCTGGCACAGGCAAGACATCCGTGGGATTAATGAACATATTACGCGAGGAACTTGCCCATCGGGGACACAATGTGCTACTGCTTTCATATACAAACAGGGCAGTAGACGAGATATGCTCAAAACTCGAAAAAGACGGGCTTGACTACATCCGGATTGGCAGCAGATACGCATGCGCCGAGGCTTATCAGAAACGGCTATTGATAACCGTCGACTTTGCATCGGTTGATGCCGTGCGGCAAAAGATTAGCGAGACACGCATAGTGGTAGGCACAACCATGTCTATCAGCGGGTCAGCGGGACTTTTCAAGCTAAAAAAGTTCGATTTGGCAATAGTAGACGAGGCGTCACAGATTTTAGAGCCATCTATTATTGGAATTCTATCAGAATCAAACAAATACACATTACTCAAAGAGGAAAGCATCGGGCGTTTTGTCCTAATTGGCGACCAAAAACAATTACCAGCAGTCGTTCAGCAAAACAGGTCACAAAGTGCTGTAAAAGACAAGCGATTGAGTAAAATCGGACTTACAGACTGCCGGAACTCATTCTTTGAACGAATGATTGCACTGTACGGCAATGACGACAAACTTGTATATAGCCTCACAAGACATGGTCGCATGCACCCCGACGTAGCAGACTTTTGCAACAGGCATTTCTATGGCAACACACTGCGCTCACTCGCCCTACCCCATCAGACAGCTGAGCTTGGACTCGCCCCAGGCCAGCAACAGAAAGACCAGCTGACACAGTTAGTCGCCACAAGGCGTACACTCTTCATCAATTCTCACACAGAAACGCCAGTCGTATCTGACGACGAGCAGGACAAAGTAAACGCTCATGAGGCAGACTTAATTGCCGACCTTGTGATTAAAATTCTACAAGTCAGGAAGATTGCGAAGAAAGAGATAAAAGCGGAGTCCACATTAGGCATCGTAGTGCCATATAGGAGTCAGATTGCAGCTATTCGCTCAAGACTAATTGGGATAGCGGGCAATGGCGAGATGGGCGAGATGGCCAAACACATGACAATAGACACAGTGGAGAGGCTTCAAGGCAGCGAACGCGACATAATAATTTATGGATTCACAGTCACCAAGGCGAGCCAACTTGAGTTCTTGAAAGACAGCCAATACAAGGCTCCTGATGGCACTGTCGTGGACAGGAAACTGAACGTCGCATTGACACGCGCAAAAGAACAGATATTCGTGGTAGGCGATTTGAACATAATATCCCAAGACCCGCTTTTTGCCGAATTATCGCAAGACTTGAACAGAGGTTTATAGCCCAGCCATAGTGCATTAGCTTTCATAATGGCATGGCTATTTCAATAGAAATTGAGATAAATTCGCGTCATGGAATCGATTGAAAGCAAAGCACAACAGAGGGCTGTGTGGCGAGAGATTACCACGCTGAGCATACCCAATGTAGTGTCAAACATAACCGTCCCCTTGATGGGAATGGCGGATGTGGCCATTGCGGGGCATGTGGGTGGCGACATAACGATAGGAGCTACAGCCATTGGCACCACCATATTCAACATGATATACAAGAACTGCTCCTTTCTGAGGATGGGCGGCAGCGGAGTGACAGCGCAAGCATTTGGTGCGGGTAAATTCGACGAGTGTCTACTCACCGGAGCTCGTTCAATAGGCATGGCCTTGATTTTAAGCCTATTGCTTCTCATTTTCGGTGCGCCGATACGTGATTTGGCAGTAGGCTTTATGGGAGGTTCGGCCGAAATCATGTACGAGGCAGGCGTCTATGTAGCCGCACGCTGGTGGGCTATACCCGCATCCGTAAGCCTTTTTGCCGTGACAGGATGGTTTATTGGCATGCAGGACTCTAAGACACCTATGATTATGGCCATATTGGGGAACATAGTCAACATAGGCACCTCGGCATGGCTCGCCATGGGGTTAGACATGGGCATAGCCGGCATAGCTTGGGGGACAGTCGTAGCGCAGTGGTCCACATTGGCATTGGCATCAATAATATACATGGCGCGATATAACAGACTCATGCCTAAATTAGAATGGCGACGGATTGTCGAGAAAGAGCCTGTAATGCGACTCATGGCGGTCAACAGGGATATTTTCTTGCGCACATTCTGCTTGATTATAGTATTCACATCATTCACCGCCTTCTCCGCACGATATGGCGATGTGGCATTGGCCGCAAATTCGCTAATGATGCAGATCTTCACATTCTTCAGTTATCTTATTGACGGACTCGCATTTGCAGGGGAGAGCATAACAGGCAGATTAATCGGAGCGAAAGATTCTGAGAGATTAAAGAGGAGCATTGACAGCCTGACCATAGCCGGCTTGGCCACGGCTGTAATCTTCACAATAGCATTTGCCATAGGTTGGCATGGTATATTCAGCCTCTTTGGGGCATCAGAGGCGGCACTTCAATATGCGGGAGAGCATATAGGCTGGGGCATAGCTGTGCCATTGGTATGTTTCTACGCCTTTGTTGCTGATGGGATTATGGTTGGAGCGACACGAAGCAAGGCTATGCGCGACACAATGGCCGTTGCCACAGTGATGTTCTTCATAGTCTACTTCGGACTGAGAAATCTAATGGAGGTCAATGCACTTTGGCTTGCCTTTTTGACCTACATGGCGGCTCGCGGCGGCCTCTTGGCATTCATAGTCGCAGCAATCAGGGGCAAAAAATGAGATCTATCCCTATTTAAGTTTCTTTGCCTCCTGCCATAGAGCCTCCATCTCTTCAATATTGAGCTCATCGACTTTCTTTCCCTGGGCTCTCGCACCATCCTCAATGTGATTAAAACGCTTGATAAACTTTCTGTTTGTCCTTTCAAGCGCATTCTCGGGATTGATGCCATAGAGACGTGCGATATTAACGACAGAGAACAATAAGTCACCCATTTCAGCCTCCATCTTGTCCTTGTCATCACGCATCACCTCGGCTTTAAACTCAGCCGCCTCCTCTTTCACTTTATCCCAAGCCTCTGATGGCTCCTTCCAATCGAAACCGACTCCACGAGCCTTACCCTGAATGCGATAAGCCTTGATGAGTGCAGGGAGCGCACGCGGAACCCCGCTCAAAACGCCCTTATTCCCATCTTTCTCACGCAACTTCAACTGCTCCCATTTTTTCAGAACCTCTTCAGCGGAAGTCGCCTTGTCATTTCCGAAAATATGAGGATGGCGGTAAATAAGCTTTTCAGAAAGGGAATTTAGCACATCATGCAGGTCAAAGTATCCATTCTCCTCAGCTATGAGAGAATAGAAAGCAATATGCAGCAAGACATCGCCGAGTTCCTTTCTCACATCCTTGATATCATGCTCCTCAATGGCTTGAGCGAGTTCAAACACCTCCTCAATCGTGAGAGGCCGAAGAGTGTCCCATGTTTGTTTTTTATCCCAAGGGCACTCTTTACGGATGCGGCGGAGAACGTCATTAAAATTAGTGAGGCTATCGATTAAATCCTCAGAGAGGACTGATTTGGCAGATTGGGACATAATTGGGGTCGGTTGATAGTTGACGGGCTGTCTATATATTCATTATTAGGCAGGACAAATTTACAGTTTTAATTGCCAATTGGCACCGCTTTTATTAGTTTTGCACAGCGTGAAAAGCCATATAAGAACAATAGATTTGAGCGGAAAAGATATAGAGAAATTGATATTGCTCGATGAGGTAGACCTCACTGAGTTTTGTGGCGTGTCAAACAACAAACTTGAACTGATACGCCGCAGCTTTCCGCACATCAACATCGTGGTACGCGGCTCGTGGATGAAAGTTACGGGAGATGCGCAGTCGGTAGCAGAGTTTGACGAAAAGATGGCCAACCTCTTGGCATATTACAGGGAGCATAATGTCCTGCCAGAAGAGACGATAAAGGCAGTCATAGATGGGGAGCGCGTGATAGTGAAGCCAACTGACACGTCAATAATCGTGCACACGGTAGATGGCAAACCCGTCAAGCCACGCGGAGTGAACCAGCAAAAAATGGTGGAGTCCGCAGATGTGAATGACATGGTTTTCGCAGTAGGCCCAGCGGGAAGCGGTAAGACCTATTTGGCGATAGCCCTCGCAGTCAAGGCTTTAAAAGCGAAGCAAGTTCGCAAGATAATCCTTAGCCGTCCCGCAGTGGAGGCTGGCGAAAAGTTGGGCTTCTTGCCTGGCGACATGAAAGAGAAGATAGACCCTTATCTTCAGCCTCTATATGATGCGCTTGAGGACATGATTTCAAGTTCCCGACTTAAAGAGATGATAGAGAATGGCGTGATAGAGATAGCCCCCCTCGCTTTCATGCGAGGACGCACGCTCTCCCACGCCTTTGTCATTCTTGACGAGGCGCAAAACACCACATTGCCACAGATTAAAATGTTCCTGACCCGAATGGGATCAGGGTCGAAGTTCATCATAACAGGAGACCCTTCGCAGGTAGACCTGCCCGACGGGCAAAAAAACGGACTGCTCAAGGCATGCGAGATACTGGAGAACGTAAAAGGTATCGGCGTCATCCAGTTTGACCAGGGTGACATTGTGCGGCACAAACTCGTGCAACGCATAGTGACAGCCTTTGAGAAGAACGGAACTAAGTAGAAGAAACAGTTTAAGCTATATAGCAACAAACAAAAACAAACCTAAATGAGCACAGCTGTAACAACGACAGAGTTTCATTTGCCAGGTCAGAAGAGCGTCTTTCATGGCAAAGTACGTGACGTGTATGACATCAACGGCCAATTGTTGGCTATGGTGGTGACAGACCGCATCTCGGCGTTTGACGTCATTCTGCCCAAGGGTATACCCTTCAAGGGTCAGGTCCTGAACCAGATTGCCGCCAAATTTCTTGACGCTACCAAGGACATCGTGCCAAACTGGAAGGTTGCCACCCCAGACCCAATGGTCACAGTCGGCGTTAAGTGCGAGCCTCTCAAGGTTGAGGTAATCATCCGCGGTTACCTCACAGGTTCAGCTTGGCGCGAATACAAAGCTGGCGCACGTGAACTTTGCGGCGTTAAGTTGCCAGAGGGCATGAAAGAGAACCAGAAGTTCCCTGAGCCGATAATCACGCCCACCACAAAGGCTGACGAGGGCCATGACATGAATATCAGCTGCGAGGAGATTATCGCCAAGGGTATCGTGGCAAAGGCTGACTGGGAGCAGATTGAGGACTATACACGCAAACTGTTCGCACGCGGCACTGAGATTGCAGCAAAGCATGGCCTTATTCTTGTTGACACGAAGTATGAGTTCGGCAAGAAGGATGGCAAGATAATCTTGATTGACGAGATTCATACACCAGACTCATCTCGCTACTTTTACTCAGAGGGCTATCAGGAGCGTTTTGAGAAGGGCGAGGCGCAGCGTCAGCTCAGCAAGGAGTTTGTCCGCGAATGGCTCATTGCTAATAACTTTATGGGCCAGAAGGGACAAGTTGTGCCTGAGATGACAGACGAGAAGGTAAAAGAGATATCAGATCGCTACATTGAGCTCTACGAGCATATCACTGGCGAGAAGTTCGTCAAGAAAGAAACTTCTGCGGAGAAGATTGAGACCAACCTCAAACATTTCCTTGAGCAGGGTTAGTTTCCTTTTCGAACCATCAGAATAAAGTCACCCCCAATTGCTAAGCGAGCAATTGGGGGTGACTTTATATATGCTAAAAAGAATTTACTGTTACCAGTTCCAAGCATCAAGATCAAGCGAGGCCTCAACCTCTGACTCGACATCATCACTCAGATTGCAGAAGAAATCAAGGTCTGTCTGCTTCTCGAGTTCATCAATGGAGACAGCGTACTTCTTAAGGTCGGCAACAGTATAGCTTCCACCACCAGCAATGGGCGAAAGAGAGTCCGAATGAGGCATGATAAAACCAATTGCCTGATAAGAGCCATTCTTTACCGACAGGATGGCCATGAAATAATAAGCCGGACAAGCAAGGCCCTTAATGGTGAATCCATCAGCATCTGTTGTGGGGACAACCTTGTCACTACCAGCCTTAGAACCCGTAAAATTCTTGAGCAAGTTATTGAGAGTACCGCCCTTTGCTACAAACACAGTGTCAAATTTGCCAGTAGTCGTTGAACGGCCCCAATCCTGAACCTCCTCCTCAAGTCGCTGCCAAATGCCAGCGTTAAACGGATTGAGCTGCGGGCTCATGTTGCTGAAGTAATAGGTCTGATCCATAGTCTCAGAAGAGTAATGCCTATCAGCAGCTGCACAGAGGTGACCGCGGTCAAAACCATCATTAGTAAAATATGAATTGTCAGTGCGCATAGCCTCAGGAAGGTTCGGGTCAACTTGGAAATTATCCTTTCTTGTCACATTGTCCTGAGAATTATACTTATCAAAGAAGAACGCCACCCACTGCGCATGTTTCATAGAGTTGTTCCACTCAACAGAGTAGTTGATAGCCTGCTTGCCATTAACCTCAGCATAGTGGGACACAAAGTAGTTATCGGCGTTTTGAGCAGGGAGTTCAAGGCCGCGGTAAACCTCAACATAGCCGCCAGCCTGATTAAATGTGATGGCATCGGAGGCAGAGCCGCTCTTGAGAGTCACAGTGGCAGAGCGCTGTTCCGCATTTGCGTTGGCTTTGACAGTAGCCACGATAACCGTGTTTTCATCCGTTCCGTACTCAGCTGACAAAGAAAGCCAAGTGGCGGATGAAGATATGACCCAAGAGCCATCTGTTGAAATGGAGATTGAGACCTTACCGCCCTCGTTTGACAATTCAGTAGTTGTTGCAGACAACTTTGCAGAATCTGACGCATCATCACTACAAGAGACGGAAACGAGAGCCGTAATGAGGACTAAAAATAACTGTTTAATAAGTTTCATTTGGTAGATAATAAAAATAGGGGTGGCCAGCAAAGACCAGCCACCCCCAATAATAAGCCTTAAAGATTTATGGAACTACTCTGTTGGCTGAAGAGAATCCTCAACATACTCGAAAGTAGCATTGCCTACAACCTTATATTGGATTGAGTATACCTTCGTGGTTGCACCATCAAAGTATGCTGTGAAATTGATGGTATAAATGACATCCACACCATCGATTGCCTTGGCATCAGGATAGAGGACACCGAGGACCTTGCCGACAACATCGATGAAATTCTCCTGCATCTTGGCAATAACCTGGTCATCATCCAGCCCCTCGAAGCCAGCTGAATACTGAGCAACAGCCTTGGCGGGACGCCAATCTACATTGCAGTAATAAGCTGAGCAACCGGTGTAGTACTCATTATTGCCATAAGAAGATGTGTAACCGATTGCGTCGCCTTTCTTAGAAGAACCGAGCTCCTTGTCAATATTCTCCCAAACCCAATCAACAACAGCCTGATAGAAAGCTACAGAGGTTGCGTTATTCCTTACATAAGGGAGAGTTATAGTCACGCTTGGGTCATAAATCCAACCACTTGCGCTATAAGCAAATGGCTCTGTGGTTGCATTGGGGCTTGCCTTAGACCAAGCACTGCCTGAGTATACATACTTATCAGCGCAAAGAGAGGTCGTTGACCCATCATAGTAATGGTAGGCAACATAAATCTCATCATCAGCACTTGCGTAGGGGAACTTGAGGTCAAGGAACTTAGGCAAGTAAGCATCAGCTGCATTAGACTTGCTGAAGTTCGAGTTGCTCAAGCCCATAGATGTATAGTCGGAAGGAGAGACGATAGTGGCATCAGAAGCCTCTTCCCACTTGGAACCATTGTAATAGTAGATAGCGTAGATGGTCTCGGATGCAGCAGCGGCCTTAAGACTCTTAGTGCCATCGACTACAAAGTCTGTGCCCTCGGTATAGTCAGAAGAGACAAAAACCTGAAAACCATCAGAGACTTCGACGTTATTACTTTTGAAAAAATTCGCAGCGACATCAAGTGAGAAGTTGGCAGAAGAGTTCACATTGCTGAAATCGATTTCAGGTGAGACAATCCAACTTTCAGACTCATTGTTACTACCCTTTGCATACGCTGAAGCTTTTACATAAGATGAACCTGGCTGCCAAACAAAGGTTAAAACCTCAGGAAGTTTCACATCTACAATAGAGAAACCATCGGGAAGGGTTTCACCTAAGAGAGAACTCTCAAAATAGGAGGCAGAGGTAAACTTAGAATCTGGGTAGGCTCCATATGTTTTGTAACTCGAACCTAACGCAATAGTGTAACCAGTAGACACATTGGTGACTTTTACCGTAGCACAAGTCTTTGTGATTGTCCAAACATACCCAGTCAAATCTTCAGGCAATTCCTCTGCAATCTGAAAACCATTATATGAGCCGGTCTTCTGCCACAAGTAATAACCGTCAGTGTTCTTTATTGTGTACCCACCATCAACAGCTGCAATAGTGAGCTTGTTTGCCTCAAAATCATCTGCAGAGACGACACCATCAGTAACAGTTACAGCTGCTTCAGTTGAAAAACCTGATGTTGGATAATCCGTTTTTGTAGCTATTTTGTCAAGCGCATAATAGGTATCTCCAGCTTTGGCTAAGAGAAGGATGTCACCTTCTTTGACCTTTTGGGTAGAGGAAGAAGCACCATTTGTACCTTTGACAAAAAGCGTAGGGTATACGTAGGTACCTTTATCAACCTGGAGATTTGCAACCTCAATGGTACCAGCAGCAGAAGAGGTACTCGTGTAGCGAAGACCTAAACGGATCTTCTGGCCAGCATAGGTATCAGGGATTGTAGATGTCACCCTATTGAAAACCCAAGATGAGCCAGCGGGGAGATTATCAAGGTCAAGAGCAGTCCAGTGAGACTCGGTAGACTGGTCGTCATCAGAAGATGAGGGCTCAGAGTTTGAGTATTGGTAAGAGACTACACAATAATCACCCTCCTTGGCAGAAGAGACATTAGAGGCAATGACAGATGGCAACTTAGATACCGTAGACGGTGTCAGATAGCCTGTTGTGCTGCCAGCAGTTGTGTAATCTGCTGCGGAAAGAGTTATAGAAGATGCCGAAAGAACACTTGTGTAAGTTGCGTCCACCCCGGTAGCAAGATTATAGGTCAACTTGATAGAAGACCCCTTGTCAACCTGGAACCACTTGGATGCAATGAACTTAACAAGGTACTTGCGAGCGAAATCAGCAGAAGAGAAAGACTTTACACTGCCCTTTTGAAGAAGAGTAAGCTCTTCCTCGTCAGCTTCATCAATTGCTGTATACTTACCGATGGTCACATAATCGTCATCAGTAAGAGTATATTTCAGAGAATTATCGACAATCAACTTGTTGTTCTCGACAATCTCATCGAGGCCATCAATCTTATCATTGACATCCTCACAGGCTGCGAAGAGGAAAGGAAGCAGACCTGCTATATATGTTAGTTTCTTCATTGTCAACTTTTTAGAAGTTTATCTTCATCTTGACTGAGTAGGTGCGACCCTTTCCATAGAAGCCATAGAAAGTGGCAGCATCGTGGTTAGAGCCATCATCACCGTTCTGGATATACTCAACATCAAAGAGGTTGTTGATGTTGCCAGAGAGGTTTGCAGTGAGCTTGCCGAAATCGAAAGTATAACCAGCATTCAGGTCAAACACGTGCGATGCGGGAATCTCCCATGGGTTGCCATAAGAGAGGACATAGCCGCGCTCGTCACCGTTTGTAGCGTCACCGGCTGTCATATCATTGGCCTTGATGCTCCAGTCAGCGTAATGCTTAGCGGCAAGATTGTAGTCGAGACCGAGACGGAGACCCTTCATAGGCTTGAACTTGACACCGACAGCGGCAGTAGTCTGAGCGGCCTCACCGACCTTAGTCTTGTCAAGGATAAGAGTTACGCGTGCATGGTCAGCAGCCTGAATACCAGAAGCGGTAGACTTGAGGTCCTTCTTCATAGGCTGACCATTCTGGTCATAGTAATAGCCGGTTGTCTCACAATCATCGACCCAGTTGCCGATAGAAAGCATCGCATTAACCTCGACCCACTTGGCAGGATTTACAGTAGCCTCGAACTCGAGACCCATATGGCGTGCATCTACACCAGAGAGGTTGATGGTATAACGACCGCTCTCACCTGTCGTAGTGTTAGAGTAGTCACTACTCTTTGCCATGGTCTGATCCATCCACTTAGTGTAGTAGGCATTGAACTTAGCGTCAATGAAAGACTTGTGGAAGCCATAGCCTACCTCAAAGGAGTAGCACTTCTCGTTGACTGCATCGGGGTTTGTAGCGTTGCTGACTGAGCTGGAGAGGAACGCACCACCTGAGAAGAAAGGAGCTCGGCTGATGAAACCAGTGTTAGCGAACACATTATTGTACTCGTTGAGGTTGTAGTTAACGCCACCCTTTGCGGTGAAGCCCCAGAAATCTACAGTCTTACTCTTTGCATGAGACTCATCATAATAGTAGCGATCGTAACGCCAATAAGTGGTGTTAGAGACAGAGCCTGAGACGTAAGCTGTGAGTTTCTCCTTAGAATACTCAACCTGCGCGAAAACACCGCCATTGACAGTGTAGCCATCATAGTCGCGATAGACGACATCACCAACATGGAGTTTCTCATACTTATAGTTGGGATCAGCCATAGCAACGTTGTTTGCGGAAGAGATGCTCTTGCGGCTGCTGTAGTCGATGAAGTACTCACCATTGTAGAGGTCAATAAGCTCATTAGTGTGCTGACCCTTGTACCAACGGAAATCGATACCGCCAGAGACCTCAAGATTGTCATTTATCTTATTGTCATAGCTTGAGATAAGGCCGACCCACGTGTGGTAGTTCTTGCTGATGGACATTGCCAAAGCAGAACCAGTCTCGCTCTGCTCATTGACATCCTGAATCATGTCGTAGCCGAACGTGCCGTCAGCGTGACGGAAGGTTGTGTTGAGAGAGCCAGAGGATGCACCATACCATGCGCTGTAGGAAGAATAGGTGCTGTGGAGACCACTCGCCTGACCAGAAAGGCCATAGCCGCGGCCGATGGACATATAGAGGGCAGAAGAGAGGCTCTGCTTGTCGTCAATCTGCCACTGGTGGTTAAGTGAAAGCTGAGGCTTGTTATAGACGTTGCGGTTTGAAGTGCGAACCTTACCGTCCTTGTCAAAGCCGTAGACTGGGTTGTACTTGTACTCGCTGTCACCACCCATATAGTCCTTAACCTTCTGCCACTGGGCAAGAGTAAGACCATTGGCTGAGTTACGCTGGTTGTGCCACTGAGGAGCGCCGAGGGCGGTGAAAGAGATTTGATGATTAGCATTAATGCGCTTAGCGACATTAAAGAACCAGTTGTAACCCTCGAAATCAGTGCCCTGGAAATAGCCGTCACCCCAAGTCTTTGCGAGAGAGAGGTTGAAAGCCCAACCCTTCTCATTCATGCCAGAGGAGACAGTGGCCATAATCTTGTTATAGTTGTCGCTACCAATGGCGTATGAGATAGCCCCACCGCGCTTGGTGTCGAGACCGCGAGTGATGTAAGAGATGGTGCCGCCGACAGAAGGAGCGGAAATCTTGCTTGCACCGAGACCGCGCTGAGTCTGAATGGTACGGATTACATCACCGAGGCCCTGCCAGTTAGACTGGTAGACGCCACCCCACTCCATGTCGTTGACAGGAACGCCATTGACCATGACTGCGATGTTCGCCGATTTGAAGCCACGCATGAGGACCTCCGTATCACCATAACCGCCACCTGCATTAGACACATAGACAGAAGGTGTAGAGCGGAGAACCTCAGGAAGATCCTTCGTGCCAATCTTCTCCTCAAGGACCTCGGGAGCGATAGAGGTGAGAGCGACAGGAGTCTTGCGGTCTACCGCAATAGCACTCTTGACAACGACCTCCTCAAGGGCTTTGCTGTCAGCGCCAAGCATAATCTTGCCGAGCTTAGAGCCAGTCGCATTGACATTAAGATTTGAGTAGCCGAGGAAA
Organism: bacterium; assembly: GCA_963658925.1. Taxonomy (GTDB): domain Bacteria; phylum Bacteroidota; class Bacteroidia; order Bacteroidales; family Marinilabiliaceae; genus W3P20-009. Next base: position 150,996 of record CAVKRQ010000004.1, on the reverse strand, counting down.
GAGACCACCAAGTTGGCGGGCAGTTTATCGACTTTGAGAGAGAAATTACCGTCGAAGTCAGTGACGGTACCATTAGTAGTGCCGTCGACAACGACTGCGGCACCTATTATAGGCTCGTTAGTCTCTTTGTCAAGCACTGTGCCAGAGACAGTCTGCTGCGCAAATGTGCAGACTGAAACCAACAGCAATAGCAACACCCCGGAGAGTCGGGCGAAGCAGCTCGCATGTTTCATAATCATTCTTGAGAATTTTGGTTTGCCACAAATTTAAACGCTTTTGGCTAAAAACGTGTATCTTTAGATATTAAAAAACGTAAGCCGCAAACTTTTTCAGCACACTACCCTTTTAATTTAGGGTATCCATCGACCCTAATACGCAAAAAGGAAGCATACAGAGCAAGCAGCGGCATACGTTCAGTTAGATGCGAAGAAGCGATATTGATTTTCTAATTCTAATATTCGCTATTGTTAAAAATTTCTTTCTCCTCCTCATTTAATTCAGACGGAGATGTGAAACATTTAGCAGCCTCGATGTGGTGACGAAGAGTATTCACCATGTTTTGGGTCTCACGGAGAATATTAACATAAACCATCATCACTTTGAAATTCTTCTTGTCATCATCAAGTTGAAGCTTGGCGATGCGCTCATGGCGAAGAGCCTTGAGCTTCTTGCGTACTTCAGAGGACAGAGTGCGTATCGTCTCATAATCAGTCGCATAAGTACCATTCTCAATCATCTTTTGAGCCTCTGCGAACAGCTCAGTCACTTGACGACGGAGTGGAGAGAACTCAGCGACAATCTCAGGGGTGGCAGGATTAAAACCGTTATCGACATGCTCGAGGACCGGCTCAGTCATTCTTCGGAGCGAGCCAAGATATTGTCGGCGGCAATCAGCGCCGAGGTGTAACCAGACACCGCACTCAGAGAATGGGTGAGCATTAGCGACACCACCCTCAGCTAACGCACGGCTCTCCTCGACTGCTAATTTTCCAAAAGTCTGCATCTCGCGGCGACGGCTTGCGTTAAACGCTGCGCGCTGGTTGCCGATTTCAGTCGTTATGGTTCTGAGGGCGCGGACACGGCGGTCAAAGAAACCGTCGATAACATCATTAAAGAGAGATGTAGAGAAAGCGAGTGAAGAGGCATCCGCCTTTGCCATTGCGGCACGGAAAGAATCTGTAGTCGCGGAAGACTCACCATTTTGAATCTCAGCCTTAGCTGCCTCAGTCTCAGAATCCTTTTCAAAGAAATTGCTGCGGATAACCACGAAACCCGCAAGAGCCATGAGAAGAATCTGAGCTACAAAGCCGAAGTAGTACATGATGGCACATACGAGAGCGCCCGCAATGAATGCTACGCCCGCAGTGATGAACCAACCACCGATGACCGAGAGCACGCCTGTGACACGGAACACAGCCGTCTCACGTCCCCAAGCCTTATCGGCCAATGACGTACCCATGGCAACCATGAAAGTGACATAAGTGGTGGAGAGAGGCAGTTTGAAAGTAGTGCCAATCACAATTAGGACAGAGGCCACAACAAGATTGACAGACGCACGGACGACATCGAACGCAGCACCTTCCGGCATTTCGACGACAGTATTGTCAAAACGCTTTGCCACATAAGATTTAACCGAATTTGGCACAAAACGGCCAAGGGTCTCGGGCCAAGACTCAACCATGCGAACAATGACACGCGCAGCGCGGCTTGAGCCGAAAAGCTCATCACCTTCATCCTGTCGGCTAAGGTCGACTGAAGTCTTAACCACATTCATCGCCTTTTTAGAGAGAGCGAGAGCCGCGATCATAATCATACCTGCCAAAAAGAGATAGATAAGCGGCGACTTGGCTGAGCCTTGTAGAGAACTCATCATAAACGAGTCGACATCTGGCGCCCCAGCCGCCTGCCAATCCTTAAAAGAATCAAGACCAGCGAGAGGCACACCGATAAAGTTGACAAGGTCATTTCCCGCAAAAGCCATGGCCAGCGCAAACGTGCCCATAAGGACAACAATCTTGAATACGCTCACCTTGCAAAGCATGAGAATGAACGATATGACAGTTGACACGACAAAGAAACCGAGAAGCAGAAGAAATGTGTTCTCAGCGACCCAGTCTCGAAGTTCGGCTGACACATAAGGCGACTTGCCAAGGCCCTTGATAAAAATGAAATAAGAAAGAATGGTAAAAGATATGCCACCGAAAATAGAGACCGCCGCTGAACTTACTTTAGAGAACTGGAAAGTAAAAATCAGTCGGGAAAGCCACTGGATTGCAATGCCGCAAGCAAAAGCTATAGCCACACTGACAAAAATCGCAATAATGACCGAAAGGCACTTATCAGTATTAATAAGGTCAGCATAAGCAGCTCCATCGGGTCCCGCCATCTTGATGAAAGCGAGAAGCGTTGCCGCTCCGAAAAGCTCGAAGACAAGCGACACGGTCGTAGATGTTGGCATTCCCATGGAATTAAAGCGGTCAAGCACAATCACATCCGTGACCATTACAGCAAGGAAGGCAACCATGACCTCACGGAAAGTGTAATTCTGGGGTTGCAGAATTCCATGTCGAGCGACATCCATCATGCCTGCAGACATCATGGCGCCGACGAGAACGCCGACCGACGCGAGAATAAGAAGAGTGCGCCATTTGGCGACACGCGCACCTATACTACTCTGGAGGAAGTTGACAGCGTCATTTGAGACACCGACAAACAGATCCACCACCGCAAGCAGAAGCAGGAACGCTACGATGATAATGTAGATAGTTGTCATATTAACAATCTTAGTTTTCAGTTTTTACTGAGTGCAATATTATCTGCTAAGAGTTACACTGACACTAAGCGGATGTTACAAAGGTGTTACAGACGAGAAACCCTTGCAAAACCGCACGCTGCGAGCCGGTGAAATAGATTTGTAACATGTTTTTAACCACAGCGTCTGACGTATTATCTTTCTTTGCCAAAGAAAATAGCGGAAATGAAACATGTTTATTTATTAATAATGTGTATCATTACGGCATAAAGAAACGAGATATGGAAAACGCGAAACAGCACATTCTGGTAGTTGACGATGAGCAAGACATCTGCGACATCCTCCAATTCAACCTGAAAACTAATGGCTATGACGTAGACACTGTCAATTCAGGGGAGGAAGCACTCACAGCAATAAAGAAAGCAGACTCGCCCTATGACCTTATATTATTAGATGTAATGATGGGTGGGATTTCTGGTTTTGAGACTGCGCAGGCTCTTAAAGCTAAACAAGATACTGCCAATTTGCCAATCATCTTTCTAACAGCCAAAGACTCGGCAAACGACACAATAACCGGGTTGAACATTGGCGCAGACGACTACATTTCAAAGCCATTCTCATTGCAAGAGGTTCTTTTGCGTATAAAGGCTGTGCTCCGTCGCACCTCTCAACAGGCTCCGGCGCGCAAAGCAAACCAGCTTGTTTATGAGACCATGGTTCTTGATCTTGATCGCAAGACAGTGTCCATTGATGGCGAGGACGTACCATTCACCAAGACTGAGTATGAGCTTCTGAGGCTACTGCTCGAGGAGAAAGGCCGCGTACTCTCAAGACAAGAGCTAATTGAGCGTGCATGGCCGAGCGATGTCTTGGTCTCAGACAGAACCGTCGATGTGAACATAACAAGAATGAGAAAAAAGATAGGAGCCTACTCGTCAAATATTGTCACTCGTCTTGGGTTTGGCTATCTTTTTGAGGATTAAGAGGCGCAGAATTGAAGAGCGCGGACATCCACGTTTTCTTGCGAAAGAACAGGTTAAGACTATAATTATCAAAGAAAAACAGAATAGATAAATATAGAATAAAGTGACCTTAGGTAAAAAATTATACGTTAGCGTCATTAGCTCATTCGTCATATTTGCCGCCATCATGATACTCTTCCAACAGAGTCGTGAGAGGCGGTACAGGCAGGATGCAATAAACGCCAAGCTTCAAGAGTACAACTTCAGGGTGAATTGCGCATTGGCTAAAGACAGCACATACGCAAGCGCCTCACACGCTTTGCAGTCAGCCGTGGGTAACGAAGACTTGCGCATCACTCTGCTTCGCGCTGATGGCTCCGTTCTTTATGACAGCAAGGACAGCGTTCCCACAGAGATGGAGAACCACTCCAATCGTCAAGAAATAGTAGAGGCGTTGAAAAACTTATCAGGCTCGGACTATGACCGAGTAAGTTCCACATTCAACAAAAAGTATTTCTACTCTGCAACTTATTTTCCATCTGACAGTCTGATTGTTCGCACCGCCCTACCCTACAACTCTGAAATGGAGTCGCTGCTGCGCGGTGACACACATTACTTGTTGTACGCCCTGTTCGTCTTAGCGTTTTTGACAACAATACTTGCACGTTTCATTAATCGTTTCTCTGTAAACATAGCAAAGTTGCAAAAATTCGCACAACGCATAGCCAGCAAAGACGTCCCCTCGGATGATGAGATTGAGACATTCCCAGATGACGAACTTGGCGAAATAGCGAGCCGCATAGCAAAGTTATACAAGGACTTACAGGAAACCCAGCATCAACAGGAGACACTAAAGCGACAACTTACGCAAAACATTGCCCACGAACTTAAGACACCAGTGGCGAGCATCCATGGCTACATAGAGACCCTATTGACAAACCCGAACATTGACGAGGCGACATATAAACAGTTCATGGAGCGTTGCTACGCGCAGACTAATCGGCTTTCATCACTCTTGCAAGACATATCAACACTGAACAGACTTGACGACGCAAGTACAGAGCACACATTTGAGCAGTTGGACATAAGCAAGATTGTCAACAGCATTCAAAAAGAGACGGCTCTGCAACTTGCTCAAAAAGAGATGAAGTTTGATAACGGACTGCCAGAAAAAATTGAGATTCAGGGTAATACATCTCTAATATACAGCATTTTCAGAAATTTGACTGATAATGCCATAGCGTACGCAGGGCATGGTACGACAATCTCATTGCGGGCTCGCGAGACACAGCAGTCATGGTTCTTTGAGTTCGCAGACAATGGTATAGGGGTGAACAGCGAACACCTTAACCGGCTTTTTGAGAGGTTCTACCGCGTCGACAAAGGGCGGAGCAGGGCCCAAGGGGGGACAGGATTAGGTTTGGCAATCGTGAAAAACGCAGTCAACCTGCATGGCGGCACAATCAAGGTCAACAATAGACGCGGCGGAGGTTTGATATTTATGTTCTCACTTAGGAAAAGGCAAGAGAAATAATCAGATATTGAGAGAGTAGACATTCCTCAAGTCGGCCGATAGGTCGCGGTCCTCAAGCATATTGCGAATGACGACCGCGACCTCTCTCGTGTCATAGCCGTCAAGACAACGCAGGACATCATAAGGAAGAGGGCCTGACTCACGCAAACGACTGATAACAGCACTCCTTATGTCCTTAGCATCAGCGTGGGCCTGCTTGAGAGTCTTCTTTTTAGCGAGACATACATCACACTGTCCGCAGTCTGATGCGGAATGATCGCCAAAGTACTCGAGTAACATGCGACTACGACAGCGGTCATCTGTCTTGCAATAAGTGATTACGCTATCCAACCGCCTTTCGGCGTCACTTTGGCGGGCTGAATAGACCTCATCGGGGAAAACCATGTATTTCTCATGCTCACGGTCGCACATCCATGTTATAAGAGAGGCTTTCTTCTGCGGATTATATTGCACAACACCAATTCGGGACAGCTCAAGCAACTGCTCATAAACCTCTTGCCGTGTTATCTTGAGCATTTGGGCAATTTTCTCTTCACTGATTGTAGCGAACTCCATGAAAAGCCCTGTATAGAGACGCAAAACAGCTTTAATGACCTCTGAGAGATGCGGATAGGCCTCCTCGATTTGGTAGAGACGCCTCCGCTCAACAAGAAACATGAGACGCGAGCGAAACTCAACATAGGGTTCAAAGGACATATAGCCTGCTCGTTCAAGGATTGCCAAGGCTCCAAGGACCTGGGATATATTACGATGCGTCTCATAACTAAATTTCTCCACATCGAACTCCTCAACACGCTCAGCGCCACAGCCCAACCCTATCTCCCTGCTATTGCAGATACTGTTATAGACACCAACGACAAAATCAAGAGGTGGAAAACTATTGGTCAGATTTCGTTTTAGCGAAGCCTCGTCTGCGCCAGACCACAAAAAAACAGCGTAAGACTTGTTCCCATCACGTCCAGCTCGTCCCGCCTCCTGAAAATAGGCCTCAAGAGACTCAGGAGCGTCAATATGAATTACAATGCGGACATCTGGCTTGTCTATTCCCATGCCGAAAGCATTGGTGCAGACAATTACACGGGTTTTTCCTTTCGTCCACTCCTCCTGACGCTTGTCCTTCTCCTTTACGGAGAGGCCGGCATGAAAAAAATCAGCTGAAATTCCGGCCTTTTTCAGCATTTCGGCATACTCTCGCGTTCTCTTCCGACTGCGGACATAGACAATAGCCGAGCCGGAGACCTTTTGCAAGATGCTAACCATCTGCTGTTCCTTACTCTGAGTCTTCCTGACGACATAGGCGATATTCTTCCTCTCGAAGCTCATCTTAAAAAGATTAGGAGCTGAGAAGTTGAGTTTTTCCATTATATCCTCAGCCACACGGGGTGTAGCTGTTGCCGTCAAAGCCAAAACGGGCACGTCGGGCAGAATTTTTCGGATTTCTGCTATATGAAGGTAAGAGGGGCGGAAATCGTAGCCCCATTGCGAGATGCAATGAGCCTCATCCACAACAATCATCGAGACTTTCATCTCGACTATCTTACTCAAGAAAAGTTCCGACTGCAAACGCTCTGGGGACACATAAAGGAAACGGCAGTTGCCAATGACACAATTATCATAAGCCGCCGTTATCTCATCGGATCTCATGGATGAATTAACGGCATGTGCCAGTATGCCCCGCTTACGGAGACCCATCACCTGATCCTTCATCAAAGCGAGAAGGGGCGTGATGACAATGCACACACCATCCTTTGCTAAGGCAGGGACTTGGAACGTAATAGACTTGCCGCCACCTGTCGGCATTAGACCCAACGTATCACGCCCAGCACCAATCGAGTTGATTATATCCAACTGAATGGAGCGGAAAGAGTCATAGCCCCAATAGCGTTTCAGGATGGCAGTGTAGTCCAAGCTATCAATTATAAAGCGTTACGCCTCATTAGATTTGGCAATCATCTCAGCACAGAGTTCACCATCAATTGCTGACGACACAATGCCACCTGCATATCCGGCGCCCTCACCGCAGGGATAGAGACCAGCCATAGATAAACTCTCCAGCGATTCTTCATCCCTGGAAATTCTCACGGGCGATGACGTACGGCTCTCAACGCCTACGACAAGGGCCTCGTTAGTGACAAAGCCGTGCGCATGTTTGTCAAACTCAGCAAATCCCTTGCGCAATCGGTCGCCAATGTTTTCCGGGAGCCAGAAATGAAGCGGAGACGAGACCAAACCAGGCACATAAGAGCAGTCTGGCAAATCATAGGACAATCGTCCCTTGACGAAGTCTGCGAGAGCCTGAGCAGGAGCCACAACGCCATGGCCACCATTCACATAGGCAAGGCGTTCTAATTCAGCCTGATAATGCAAGCCGCCTAAAACTCCCATGTTGGCATATTCACCAATATCCTCAGGACGCACCTCAACCACCATTCCACTATTTGCAAAAGGGGAGCCGCGGTGCGAAGGAGACATACCGTTGACCACCTGCTGGTTAGGGCCAGTCATTGCCGGGACAATGAAACCGCCGGGGCACATGCAGAAAGAGTAGACGCCTCGGCCATCCACCTGAGTGACCATAGAGTAGGAAGCTGCCGGCAAATACTCACCCCTTCCTTCAGGAGAATGATATTGTATTTGATCAATAAGTTCTTGTGGATGCTCTACACGGACACCCATGGCCCAGGTCTTCTGTTCGAGTGCGACACCCTGTTTCTCAAGCATCTCATAAACATCGCGGGCGGAGTGACCTGTCGCCAAAATAACGGCAATACCCTCAATCGTCTCACCATTAGAGAGTCGGACACCTTTTGCCCTTACTCCATCGGAAAGAATCTCTGTAACCTTAGCACCGAAACGGACTTCACCACCATTTTCTATGATGGATTCTCGCATGGCCTTGATTACATATGGAAGTTTGTCTGTTCCAATATGCGGATGCGCGTCAATCAGAATATCAGGATTGGCACCATGGTGGCAGAATACCTCGAGAATTTTACGGACGGAGCCTCGCTTAGTACTTCTTGTGAAGAGCTTACCATCAGAGAAAGTACCAGCACCACCCTCACCGAAGGCATAGTTGGATTCCGGGTCAAGCGACTCATTTCTGTTGAGAAGCGCAAGATCCTTCTTCCTTTCACTCACATCCTTTCCGCGTTCAAGAACAACAGGACGAAAGCCGAGTTCAACAAGTCTTAAAGCGGCGAAGAGACCACCAGGGCCAGCCCCCACCACAACGACCGGCTTGGCATTCCTCACATCCTTATAGCCAGGCAAGTCAAGAGCCTGCGGCTGCGGTTGCTCATCTACAAACACATCGAAAGAGAGAGTAACAGCCACAGTACGATGTCGCGCGTCTATAGAACGCCGCGTCATACGCATCGCCACTATACTATTAGCGTCAACATCAAGCTTCTCAGCAGCCTTACTTTTACAGAAATTCTCGTCAGCTGCCTCAGCCGGTGCGAGATTAAGAATAACCTGCTTAACCATGAATAATATTATGCCACATTACTTAGCCAAGTAAGTTTGCAGCTCATTAATCTTATTAATCCTGTCAAATGAATAATCCTCAGACGCATCATTGACCCTCTGATAAAGAGCCAACGAGCGAATCGCCACATCGTGTCTCAAACCGTCGGAAAGATCAGACAACTTAAAATCCGCATACATGAGAGCAGCCAACAGTTCAAGACGCTTTAGCAACTCGTCTTTGGGCACTTCAGAGAGAGGTATGCCTGAACCTTCTGCAGCAACCTTCACAACTCGTGACACCATATCAGGCTCGGACGCGGAACGAAAAAAATCTTTGTCCGCGCCGAACTCCGTGTATAGTGCCTCGACATCTCTTTGGCGCTGCAGTTCAACTCCCTCACGCTCAAGTAGGTTAGAGATGGCAGCGAAGAGGTCTTGAATGAGTTTGAGAATATAATCTCTGCGGAGCATAATTAAACACTTACTCTCTGATTGTTATACGACGTGACAACTCATGAATGTTACGGTATTTGTCAACCGCCGCGACTCTATAGACATACCTTTGGCGACGTCCAGTAGAGAGGGGTATGTAGACATATGGGCGATCAACAATGCTCATGACCGTCTCATTTGAGCCTATGTTATCCGCCTCTGAGCGTGGTGACCTGAACACCATATAGAAACGGACAAGCGACGTGTCTCCAGACACCTCCCATTTGAGGATTCTCCCATCCTTCTCAAGATGTTCGACCCGAATCTTGTCCGCGCATCCCTTCGCTACCGGCGACTGAATGGCTTTCTGCGCATAGAATTTAGAAGAGAGATAGTCCTCGAAACCTAAAAGATTTTTATTGAACTGCCTATAACTGAAAAAGACGCTGCCGTTCAAATTCTTATTGCTTCGCACTGTCTCCATTTGATTAGGCATCTCACTCTTCGAATTCCAACCTTCGCCAGGTTTCTTGCCATCATTTATTTTGAACACAGCGTGCCCGACGAAAACCTTAGTGTTTTCCGTCGCCCTGTCGGCCCACCATTTTTGGAGCACATCGAAATCACACCATTTGTTTCCGAACTCCCAGTATATCTGGGGCACGACATAGTCAATGTACCCTTTTTCAATCCAAAGAAGAATGTCCGCATAGAGGACATCGTAATCAGTGACACCAGCCTTGGTGTCGGAACCTGATTTATCGTCCCTCTTGTTTCTCCAGACTCCGAAAGGGCTAATGCCAAACTGAACCCAAGGTTTTTGAGCCACAATTGAATCCGCCACATCTTTTATGACCTGCGTCACATTGTCTCTGCGCCAATTGTCAAGCGTAAGATGCCGCGGGTTATACTTGGCGAAAGACTTAGAGTCATCAAAAACCTCTCCCTTGGACGGATAAGGGTAAAAATAGTCATCGAAATGGATTCCATCGACATCATAGCGCCTTACGATGTCTTGCACCACGCTATTCACATAGGCTCTCGCCTCTGGCTGACCAGGGTTCAAGTATATCTTGCCAGCATATTTTATGAGCCAATCGGGGTGAGTATTAGATATATGTGATGGGGCGCAAGCGAAGTCAGCCTTTTGCGTCACGCGGAAAGGGTTTATCCACGCATGCAGCTCAAGCCCTCGGGCATGGGCTCCGGCAATCCAATAGTCAAGCATATCAACAGAAAATTTCCTGTTGAAATCGTTCCCGACCAAATAGGAAGAGAAAGGCTCTATTTCAGATTCATAGATAGCATCAGAGCAAGGTCGGACCTGCAGAAAGACCGTATTTAGCCCCATTGCAGCAGATCTGTCAAGAATGACGTCGACCTCGGCTTTAAGGGCCTCCTCTGACAGTCCTGGAGCAGACGGCCAATCTATGTTTGCCACAGAGGCCACCCATATGCCGCGCATCTCTCGCAACTGCGCATCCGTCTCTCCTTGAGCACTAACAGACAGAGCGACAATGGCCAGAACAAACGAGAGTAAAAACCTCAACCTTATCACTACCCTTGCGTTTTGTTAATCACACTCTCTATGTAATCAAGGACAAGGTCCTTGCCCTGAAATTTGGAAGAAGACGTGACGAACATAGGTGGTAGCGACTCCCAAGACTCAAGCATTTCCTGCTGGTAGGCCTTGACATGAGGTTCAACGTCCTGAGGCTTTAGCTTGTCTTCCTTAGTGAAAATTATAGCGAAGGGAATGCCGTTCATGCCCAAAAACTCCATGAACTCACGATCCACCTTTTGCATAGAGTGCCTTATGTCGATAAGCACGAAGAACATGGTCAACTGCTCACGTTTAAGGGCATAGTCCGTGATAATTGCGTGAAACTTAGCCTTCTCGCCAAGAGGGACTTTAGCATATCCATAGCCAGGGAGGTCAACCAACATCCACTGACCATTGTTAATGGAAAAGTGATTAATCAGTTGAGTCTTGCCCGGGGTTGCGGAGACTTTCGCTAATCCCTTGTGGTGGCAAAGCATATTTATCAGAGAAGACTTGCCAACATTTGAGCGGCCTATAAAAGCAAATTCGGGAGCAGTAGTCTGAGGGCACTGATCTATTTTTGCGCTACTGGTGACAAACTGCGCAGAAGCTATCTTCATAAGGATAATTATCTTTCATTGAATTGAGAGACAAAATTAAGGCGAAAATTCGACACTGCAATATGAGCAAAGTAATTCGGCCGGATTAACCTACAATTTTCCTATTCGAAGACCGACGACCAAAACGTCATCCGTTTGTTCAACATTACCTTTCCATTCTTGGAAATTACGCTCAAGAACCTGCTTTTGACGAGTCATATCTTCATCATGGACAGATACGAGAAGATTTTCAAAGCGCTTACGCTTGTACTTAACATTGTCCGGCCCGCCAAACTGCGACACAAACCCGTCAGAGGCAAGATATATGCAATCACCCTCCTGAAGGTCAAGGTCAACATCTACAAAAGGCCGGCCGTTTTCAACCTCAATTATTTCACCAATACATCTCTTTGTCCCCTGCACAACCTCAATGTTACCATCCTTACGCACTATGTACGCCACATGGCGTGCCAAGGAGAGAGTATAGGAATGAGTCTCACGGTCAATACATAGCATTGATATGTCAATACTATCATCATTGACGATGTCATTATTATTCCGTAGCACCTCAATCAGCATGACACTGAGATTCTCCAACATTCGGGAAGGCACTCTCTTTGAGGGGTCGGACACAATATCCCCGAGAAGCGTAGCTCCCACCATTGATATCATTGCGCCAGGGATGCCATGTCCTGTAGCATCGGCTGCGCAAACAAACAGCTTGTCGCCAGTGTCGAAAAACCAATAAAAATCACCGCTAACCTGATTGCAAGGTATAAAAAGCACGAAATGGCCATCCACACCAGGAGAAGACAATATATCTTCTGATGGCAAGATGTTGGATTGTATGAGTTTTGCGAAACTCAACTCAGCCCTCATAGACTCGTTCTTAGCATCCAACTTGGATTTTTGCACCTCCAACTTGCTTTTCCTGTCATTGACCTCATCTGTCAGCCTGTCCCTCATTCGCTCAAGGTCATAATTATGAGACTTGAGACGACGATTTGTAATGAAATAATAACCGATGAAAACAGCCACAAGCGCAATTACTATTCCAGCGATCCAAAGCGACTGGAAAAAAACGAGCTTACGCCTCTCTACATTGACATTATCAATCATATGCCGTTGCACGACGACTGTAGTATCCCGTCTCTGCTCGAGATTTTTATATGCCAGATTTTCCCTGCCAGCTTCAAATTCGAGCGTGTCGGCTAAATTAGATTTTCTCCGAGCATACGCATAAGCAAGGAAATCGTCACCAGATGATGCATAATAGTGAGAACAGACAGCCGCATAGTACTTATAAATCTCAACGTTGTCATTACGCAAAGCGACAGGGTCTATTGAGTCAAGGGTTACCTTTGCCTGGAAGAGATCCGGCTTTCGCAGCAGAACCTCAGCTCTCAAAACATATAAAAAAGTTTCAGGCGGATTGTAAGCGCTCGGTGTCTGAATAGCCTTAAAAGCCTTATTAACAGCAAAAAAAGCAGATTCATTTTGACCCACCAGCAAAAAATATTGGGTTTGCATCGCTGAGATTGCGGCAGAAAACACAGAACGGACCTCGCCGCTAAATTTCTGCAGCTCAAGAAGTTCGTCAAGAGAACGTGCAAACAGCAATGTATCTGAATTAGCATCGCTAATTCTTGCAAGTCCATGCCAATAGCGGGCACGGGATAGAGGGGAATCGTCCGAAAGCGATTGCATTTCATCAAGATAGACTTGTGCGGTTGGAGTATCCTCCAAACTCAGGAAACACATGCTTATTCGGAAAAGCACCTCAAGCTGCGCACTTTTACAATCGTGGTATCTGCAGAAAGTAAGTAATTTGTTGTACTCAGCTAACGCAGAGTCGTAATCTCCCTTATCCTCAAGATGCCGCAATATCGAACATTGAAGGTGCGCATATTGCTCCATCAACCCATTGTCATAGGCAAACCTAATGGCATATTCAATTGCAACTTCAGCATCGTGTTGCCTATTGCGCCTCTTGAGCCAGTTGGAATATGTGGAATAAAGCCTGACGATCGTTTTAGCATCATACAACCTGTTTTTTCCCCACTCTCCGGCAGCCTCGTAATCCTTAACAAGGCTTTCTATCATGTCAGACTCCGAGTGATTTACGATTGCATCGTAAATTTTAGCAATGTTCCTCTCCTTAGCAGAGTTGGCACAGCTAACCATCAGACTAAGGTCTTTCCTTGCCGCCAGCGTATCAGACACCCCAAGACTGTTATTGATGCGAGTCTCTAACTGTCCAAACTCAACATCCCCCGCTTCGCCTACACCCGAGCCACATGACGTGAATCCACCAGCAATTGACAAAATCGCCAGCAGAGACAATAACATTTTATGGATATTTGGGGAATACATATCAAAATTTAGGGCAAAGAAAAACCGACAAGTAAAACATCATCATCAAATTGTCGAGGCAAGGTCCAATGTAAAATCTCATTTAGGATAGCATCGTGATGAAGCTTAGCTGGAAGCTTGGCCGCGCGCGCTAAAACCTTACAAAGGTTTTCCTCTCCCATTTGTTCGCCTTTAGCATTTAAAATTCGAGGCATTGAGCTCGAGCACAGAAACACAGAGTCTCCGGACTTATATGAGAACTCGACATCACTAAGCGTAGAGCCGAGCGAGAAGCCTTCCCCAACTTTCAGTTTTGCGGCTGGCACCGTGATAATGGAGCCATTGCAATAAACGGCCGCACCACTCGCCGCACAAGACACACAAACAGTACGTTCTTCAGTGTTGACCACAGCTACGGACATAGCCAGACCTCGCCTGAGTCGGGAGTCTGGAAGATGAGTTGAAAAGCCCGAATTAACGATGTCAATAAGCTGAGAAGCCTTTGGATATACCTGTCTGCGAGAAACTGCATCATTAATCAGAGTTAATCCGACCATTGACATCATGGCTCCTGCCATTCCGCCACCCCAATCAGAATCAGCACAGCAAATATAAATTCTCCCCGCCGACTTTCTGTACCAATAGAAACAGCCCGAGACGGAGTCTGAAGAACTACGTATTATAAAAGAGTTTGCCAGACCCATCTTGACCAGCCTATTTACATTTGGCAGAATTCCCCTCTGCAAACGTCGAGCATAAGACTGGCTTGCAGCCATGTCAGTATTCCTTTTTATGAGCAACTTATTTTGCTCCTCAAACTCATCTATTTGTCTCTTTACCTCGGCAGACAACTTTTTATTGAACTCCACATCCCTTTCTTGGCGCTTTTTATTCTCCAACTGCACTTTAACGAGGTATGACGCAACACAGAGCAATACGATTATCAACAAAGACACACCAATGTAAGTAAGGTAGCGCCTATAAGAGGATAAATCGTTCTGACTTGAGAAAAGTTCCAATCTCTGTTGGGTGTAAATCGTATCAACGCGCAGTGCGACCTCCATATCCTTACTGCGGATGCGCGCGCCAAGTAAAAGCGCATTATGGTGGACCGAATCTGACTTTTGGACAGTCCTCAGAGCCAAGCGATAGTCGCCATCCTCAACAGCAAGGTCTTCGACTAATTTGTAGTACCTGCGAGCGAAGTCATCAAACTCAAAAATCTCAGTTGGAAAATTCCAACTATCAAGTAAAACCTTCGCCTCATGAGAATCTCCTTGCGCCATAGCGATTTGTGCTTCAATGAGACGCAGGTTATGGCGGGAGAAATACGGGTCGATTGTATTCTGAGGTATAATATCAATGTACGCTAAGCAGGAATCAGCTATCTGCTTAGCTTTTTCATACTTTCCGTCGACAAGCAGCCCCAACGACCGCACAATAGACACACGCCATGCCGCTGATTTTGAAATCATGCATTTCGACGCACTTTGACAAGCTCGCCAAGAATAGACATTAGCCTCGGCGTTGCGACCAGAACGGATTGCGTTAATGGCCATAGCCCGATAATAAGCACGGGAATATACCGGATTTATGGCGTAATATCCTGTTTGCTCTATATCGTTAGATATTTGTTTGACCATGGTCCACACGTTAATTGCGGAATAGGTCCTCAAAAGATTTATTTGGGCCTGAAGATAAACATCAGGGTATCGGTTCTGAGACTCAGTAAGCGAAATTCGCGTAGTATAGGCAGCCTCAACGAAACGGCGACAACGAATATAGAGCTTAGACCGAAGAATGGCTAACGTCAATTCTAAATACTTATCATTCAAATCTTGCGCATATCTCTCCGCCCTTACTAAATTTTTGTCGGAAGGAGACTTGTAAAACTCAAATTCAAAGTAACCATTTGCCGCATAAGCGACGGCAAGGCCGCAAAGAGCCACCGTGTCACGCCGACCAGAAAAGCGATTTATAGACTCGGAGAAAACAGAAGAATTCAAGGGTCGGCCATTAGAAATAGCGCCACAGGACCTTAAGCAATTCGCGATGCATATCAAATCGCTATCATTTCGCATCGAGTTGATAGACTCGGTCCATAATTCAGCGCGTCTCGCATCACCTTCCACAATAGCCATTACTGCGGAGTCAACGCAAGAAACAGAGAAGCACCCCTCAACCGATTGCTGCGCGACAACACTCAGACACGACACGACCGAGGAGACCATGCACATGAGTAAAACAACAGACAAACGGATGAGCCGCATAGACTAAAACTTTAAGTTACCTTGCCAAAAGCCACGCACAGAAGGGAAAATATCAGCAGGAGGTAATTGCACGCCTTTGTCATAGAAAGCAAAGACAGAAGAGCCACTTCCTGACATTTGTGCATAGACTGCCCCCGTATCATAGAAAATGTCTTTGTACGTGCGGACATCGGGCAACTTTTTTGACACATAGGTCTCAAAATCATTCCGAATCAAACACTTCCACTCTGAGATATCGTGAGTGAGCGCATCCTGAAGGGCGACATCAGGTCGCAAGCATGAAATGTTAGCATAAGCCTCAACTGTTGAAACCGCACCTTGAGGGACAGCTATGACAACCCGCATTCCTGAGAGTTGGGGTAAATGGACCTCCGCAAAGATATCCCCCACCCCAGAGCAAAACATAGGTCTGCCCTCAATGAAGAAAGGACAATCTGCACCAATTTTTGATGCGATTGCGCAAAGTTTGTCTTTTCCCAATCCTAACTTCAAAAGCGAGTTAAGAGAGCTGAGGACACATGCGGCATCTGCTGAGCCACCACCGAGACCTGCGCCATCTGGTACAATCTTATGGAGGTGCATGGCGACAGGGGGAAGCGCAACCTCCTTGGCGAGAGCCCTAAGCGCTTTTACGCACAAATTCTTCTCGTCTGGCACATCAATAGCATTTCCAGAGCAAGACAGGGCGAACTCACCATTTGGACAACTTTCAGGCAAGGAGAGTTCAAGCATATCTGAATAGTCCAAAGGAAGGAACACACTCTCAATATCGTGATAACCATTAGGACGGACACCGACAATATTGAGGCCCAAATTTATCTTACAACAAGGGAATACAATCATGCCTATGATTTACATTTAAATTAGCCTATTGCAAAAACCCACCTATGGATGCCACCTCACCACAAAAAAGAGATTTAGTAGCCGCCATAGGTGGGCCAACGCCCATTGGGCGGAAGTGTTTTTTTATATGCGCATAGGCATGACGACCATGAGCATATCAGAATTGTCCGCATTGACAGCCGGACTTATCAATCCGGGCTTAGACGGGTCCGAGAGCAAAATGACAACGTCTTGCGCATCAATATTGTTGAGGGACTCTATGAGGTGCTCGCCACTGAAACCGACAGACATTGACTGGCCATCATACTCACAAGGCAAAACCTCATTAGCAGAACAAGAGAAATCAAGGTCCTGAGTGCTGATTTGGATAGAGTTTGAGAACAGCTCAAACTTGATAAGATGAGTCGCATCCACGAAAACCGATGTACGCTGAATCGCCTTAATCAAATCGGCACGATTGACAACTACACGCGACTCATTGTTGACCGGGATTACGCTCTTGTAGCGCGGATACTCGCCTTCTGTCAGACGACAATAGTAGCGATATGTTGCGGATTCGAAAACTACATTCTTTGAGCCGAAAGCCACATTCACCATGGCATCAGACTTTCCGAGAATACCCTTAAGAATATTCGCAGGCTTCTTGTTCAGGACAAAATTTGAGACCAGTTCGCCAGTCTGCACATCGGTGCGGATATAGCGGACCATCTTGTGCGTATCTGTCGCGACAAAGGAGACTTGACCCGGCTCAATGTCAAAATAAATGCCATTCATCACGGGGCGAATCACATCATTAGCCGTCGCGAAGACGGTAGACGAGATGCCAGTAAAAAGCGCGGCTTCAGAAATTTGGAACTTTTGGGCGTCGGCGTCAATGTCTTGCTCCGCAGGATAATCCTCGGCGGACATGCAATTCTGAACAGACTTGCCTGAAAGTGACTGTATTTCGAGCGTCACAGACCCTTGTGGTATAGAAAAAGTAACGGGTTGCTCCGGCAAATACTTTATATAGTCAGTCAACTTAGCGCCAGGGATGCAGATGTCGCTGTCGCCTTCCTGGTTATTTATCTCAAGCGAAGAGACAATCCTCATCTCGTTGTTAGCAGCGGTAAGGATGAGTCGATTACCTTTGACAGAGAACAAGAAATTTGCGAGAGCCGGTATAGACACCTTGTCCTCGATAATTTTACCCATTGTCTGGAGACGGGCGAGCAGTTCACCGCTTGAAACAGAGAATTTCATACTTGTATAGATGTATTCAGTTTTACTATTTTGAACGTATTTCACGCACAGACTGTGCGGTAACCGACACGCGCCTTACCCTTTGAAATGGCAACAAGCTTGTTTTTGATAAGCCTTTTGCGTAAAGCTCCGAGGTGATCGATGAAGAGCTTGCCGTCGAGGTGATCATACTCATGCTGCACAACGATAGCCGCATACCCGGTAATTGTCTCGGTGTGGGGCTGGAAATTCTCATCAACGTAATCGATGACAATCTCCGTACTGCGCTTGACAGATTCGTTTATTCCAGGCAGGCTGAGGCAGCCCTCGTTGGTCTCCATCGTCTTATCCTCATTTCGGCTCGTTATATGGGCATTAATGAAGACCCGCTTGAAACCGGTCACCTCGGGGTAGTCATCCTTAAGTGGTGTCGCATCGATAACAAACAGGCGAATCGCCCTGCCGACCTGAGGTGCCGCAATTCCGATGCCATCTGACTTGTACATAGTCTCGAACATGTCATCAATGAGCTTTGGCAACTCTGGGTAGTCAGAGGTTATATCATCACTTACCTTGCGGAGGACAGGATGTCCATACAAATATATAGGAAGTTGCATTATGAAATAGTTTTCAATCAATTATAGGATACACCATTGCGAAGCATCTCCATATAGGTCTCGAGAATGACTGTCGCGGAGACCATATCCACAAGTCCGCTTTTATTATTACGGTTTTTCTTTGACACGCCACCCTCAATCATAGCCCGTTGGGCGATTTTGGTTGTGAAACGCTCATCGACCATCTCGACCTTCATATCTGGAAGAGCCTTGCGCAGCTGTGACAAAAAGGGGCGGATATAAGTCATCGTCTCAGACTCTACACCGTTAAGTTTATGTGGCTCACCGACTACAATGACACCGACCTCCTCCTTTGACACATAATCTTTGAGGTACTTAACAAGTTCATGAGATGCCACAGTCGTAAGGCCTCCTGCGATTATCCGCATCGGGTCACTGACAGCAAGCCCGCATCGTTTCTTGCCGTAATCGATGGCGAGTATCCTACTCATCAGCAGTCATCAAAATTTAGTAGGCCTTCAAGCTCATATCGAGGCTGCCGACATGATGCGTCAACGCTCCGACTGAAATGAAATCGACCCCGCACTCAGCATAATCACGAAGAGTGTCTATTGTGATGCCGCCAGAAGACTCAGTCTCAAAGCGGCCACCGATCATCTCTACAGCCTTTCTCGTCATCTCTGGAGTGAAGTTATCAAGCATGATGCGATCGACCCCACCGATGGAGAGGACCTGCTCAAGCTCATCGAAATTACGCACCTCAATTTCAATCTTGAGGTTCTTTCCCTTTGACTTGAGATAGTCATGCGCCCTGTTGATAGCCTTGTCAATACCTCCAGCGAAGTCCACATGGTTATCCTTGAGAAGAATCATGTCAAAGAGACCGATGCGATGGTTACCACCGCCACCAATTTTAACAGCCATCTTGTCAAGAAGACGCATACCGGGAGTGGTTTTGCGCGTATCGATGACATTTGTCTTGAGGCCCTTGAGTCGCTCGACATAACGTCCCGTCATAGTGGCGATTCCGCTCATGTGCTGCATGATATTGAGAACGAGACGCTCGGCCATAAGAAGAGTCTGCGTCCTTCCTTCTACACGGAAGGCGATATCACCTTTCTTGACGTGGTCACCATCCTTAAGAATCTGCTCAAATTTAAAATCCTTGTCAAGATGCAGGAACACTTTTCGAGCCACATCAACGCCTGCCAATATACCATCCTCTTTGATGATAAGCTGGGCACGCCCTGTTGCGTCACTCGGGATGCAAGAGAGAGAAGTGTGATCCCCGTCGCCTACATCCTCTTTTATGCAACGGTCAATAAAATCGTTCAAATACGCGTCAAAATCGGTCATCTCTGAATTTCAATTCTAAGTTGTTTTATCAAGGTCACTCCTTCTGATGTTGAATGGAGAATATATACGACAAAAGACTCTCCATTGCCAGCGAGTGAACCAATTGTGAGGTTAGCGTCGCCTGTAGACTTCTCGCTTTTTACGGTAAGTGACAGACCATCATGCGCCGCTAAAAATTTAGACAGAATCATTTCAGCCTGTCGTTTGCTAAAAATGCCAGCACAGTTGGGCAACTGCATGTCGACAGAACCGCCGAAAAAGTTGGATAGAGACACGCTATTCCCCTTTTCAAGGGCATCCTTCACTTGGAATGGTAGTTCATATTTCCAAGATGAGCCGCCAGTTTTCCGCACAGATTGCGCGGACGCCATACCTAAGCAAAGGCATATGGCGACGCAGGCAATGGCCAGAATTCTGTTGGAGGTTGAAAATGACAAAATAGCAGAACTTTTACGGAATTTTCCACAAAGGTAGCACAAAATAAAACTTTCAAGAACAAGAGTATGGGAAAAAAAGAAGTAAATTTGCCTTGAATAGAGTCATATAAGGACATAATGAAAAAAGATGCCATTATAGACCTCATCGAGAATGACCTTAACGAAATGAGGAGACTCGTTGAGACCTTTCGGGACCCGGAAAAGATAGCCAACGCATTTATCGAGTTGCTTTGCCAGAAACATGAAAGTTTAGGCAAGGAGATATCACTACTCAATTACTGGGCTTCTGACAATATCGGCAACCTTGGCAAAAGCGAGTTAGTCGCCGAGGTCAAAGCGAACCGCCCCAAAACTCTTGTAGATGAGCCTATACAGACTTCTCTTAACACTCAAAGTGATGGAGTCCGCAACGTTGTCAACGAAAAAGAATGGGTAAAGTCCGACGGAAGTAGTGATATCCGAATCGGCAAGGCAGAGGACAATGGGGCGCAAAAGCAAGAGCAACCGCAACGTCCGCAAAGCAGGGACGAAATTCCTGACTATTTCAGCGAGGAGCTCGAAAGCATGCAGGACCCCTTAGAGTGCTTTTCCGACCTCAGTGCAGTTGAGGGCTCAGCCCAACAGCAGCAATCTGAAGACGCCGGGCCATGTGACGCTCCGACCCAAGATGCCCCGCTAAACGTTGTCAAGCAAGATGAAACAGCCGCAAGGAGTGTTGCTCAAACAGCAGCAGCTTCTCACAGAGGCGAGAACGAGGCGCAGGGCCATCTCAAGGCCAGCGCGACAGACATAGCTAACTACGGCACGCCCGTTGATGACCTAATCAAAGCAATAGGCATTAACGACAGGTTCCTATATCAGCGGGAACTGTTCAAAGGCAATAAAATGGCATTTGACGCCGCTGTAGAAACTGTGAATGCGGCGACCTCATATGGACAGGCGTACCAATACCTTAGACAATCATTCGGGTGGGACGAGACAGACCCCACTGTTGAGGCTTTCTTGAAAGCAGTACACAGAAGATTCTTATGAGTCAATTGACCGTAGTTCCGACGCCGGTGGGCAACATGGAGGACATAACGGAGCGAGCCCTTCGCACGCTCCGCGAGGCTTCATTCGTAATGGCAGAAGACACCAGAACGACCTCAATCCTGTTTAAGCATTTTGGTATAACGACACCACTGATCAGTTATCATAAATTCAATGAACATGGTGTGGCGGACAGATATGTGGACAGAATTGAGGGGGGCGAAGATGCCGCCCTTGTAAGCGACGCAGGTACGCCAGCCATTTCAGACCCCGGATATCTTATAGTCTCCCGTTGCATAGAGCGAGGCGTAAAAGTGTCTTGCCTTCCTGGCGCGACAGCATTCGTCCCTGCACTTGTAAGCAGCGGGTTGCCATGTGACAAATTTTGCTTTGAGGGTTTCCTTCCAAACAAAAAAGGTCGTCAAACGATTTTGAATAGACTTTCATCGGAGCCTCGCACAATGATATTCTATGAAAGCCCTTTTCGTCTAACAAAAACATTGGAACAATTCGCTCTCGCGTTTGGCCCGACAAGGCGAGCCGCAATATGCCGCGAAATAAGCAAAGTTTTTGAGGAGACTGTGCGAGGCACGCTTTCTGAACTTACCATCCATTTCACCGAGACTCCCGCAAAAGGCGAGATAGTTATAATTGTAGAAGGCGCAGGCTGGCGCAAAAAGCAAGAAAGTGGCGAAGAGGATGGAGATGACGAATGCGAAGAAGTTTTTGACCTGAAAAAAGAGCGCAGGAGCAAAAGACACAGAGAACAAGCTGATTAAAAAACACAATAACAAGAAATCAATGAAGAAAGTAATCTTAATTGGATTGGCTGCAACCGCCATCTTGGCGAGTTGCAACCAGGACAAGGTTCAAAGCCTGACAAAGACGAACGATTCGCTTGAGAGCGCGTTGGCCGCCAAAGACAGCAGCATGGCATTGATTGCCACGACACTGTCAGATGTCCAGAACAACTTGAACTATATCAAGGAGAAAGAGGGCATCATTTCCATAAACGCTAATGGAGAAGGAGACAGCATTCAAATCAATAACGACTTGAAGGCCATATACGCCAAGCTTGTAGAGAACAAGGAGAAGGTAAACGCACTTCAAAAGAGGCTCAACCAAGCTCTTGGCAAGAACAGCGAGTACGAGAAGATCATCAAAGTTCTCAAGCAGCAAATAGAGCAGCAGAATGAGGAGATTGAGCGTCTGAACAAACTTCTTGGCGAGAAGGACGTTGAAATCAGCTATCTCAACTCAGCGATTATCAACCTTTCAAGCTCCGTTGACTCTCTATCAACCGTCAGCACGAACACACAGAATGCGCTGAATGCGACAACAGAGGAGCTCAACACTGGCTACTATCTTGTAGCAGAAAAGAGCACGCTCAAGGACAAAGGGCTTTTAGAGGGTGGCATATTCTCGAAGAAGGTACTCTCTGGTAACGTTGACAACTCACTTTTCACCAAGATTGATGTCACAGAAGTCAGCGAGATTGCGCTGTCAGGACGCAAATTCAAAGTCTTGACCAGTCACCCAGAGAGTTCATACACAATTGATGAAGAGAAGAAAGTCCTCATCATCAAAGACAAGAAAGCCTTCTGGCAGGCGTCTAAATATCTGATTGTACAGGCTCGTTCTGTAGATGAGGATTAACAGCTCAAAATAACGAAAGGGACTGTCCGATGCGAAAGAGTCACATTGGACGGCCCCTTGTCATTAATAACATGTTCACAATGAAAAAGACATTGTTAGTTTGCGCAGCGACCCTCGCACTCGTCAGCTGCAATAAAGAAGAGTTGGCCCGTCAGCAGAGGACAATCGACTCACTCAATGAGATTGTAGCTCTGCGAGACAGCGCAAACGACGACATAACAAGAACCCTACAGGAAATTAACGAGAGCCTAAACACAATAAAAGACCAAGAGGGCATCACTTCTGTTGACCTTGACGAGAACAGCAACAACCCCGCAAAAAACGATTTACAGGCTATTTATAATCGTCTGCAAGAGAATAAGCGAAAAATTGCCAATCTTCAGCGCCGTCTGAACAGCGAGATGGGCAAAAACAAACAATATGATGAGCTGATTGCCAAACTTCAGGCAAATTTGGATTCTAAAATTGCCGAGATTGAGGCTCTGACGCAAGATAACCAGAGCAAAGACAAACGCATCAGCTCACTCGAGACTGCTGTTGATAACCTGAGCCAATCAATAGACTCACTAACCCGTGTCAACCAAAACATACTCAGCAACTTGGACGAGACGGTAAACAAATTGAACACCCGATATTACATTGTTGAGAAGAAGAGCGACCTCAAGGACAAGGGACTGCTGCAGACAAGCCTGTTCAAGGGCAAGAAAGCCACAATCAGTGAAAGCGCGCTCAAGAAATACTTCAATAAGATTGACATGCGCAAGGTGGGCAGCATAGCCCTCAATGGCAAGAAATGCGAGGTTTTAACCCAGCACCCAGAGTCATCTTATAGCATTGATGACAATTACACACAATTGACAATCAATGATAAAGAAGCATTCTGGTCTCAATCGAATTGCCTTGTGATAAGCACAAAGTAAACAGACCAAAGTTTCAAGCTTACACCACAAGCCGAAAACTGAAAATGACAGAGCGAGCCGACTCCTGATAACCTGGAGTCGGCTCGCTTTGTTATAAACTTAGCCGCAGACACAATTAATCGTGATGGTAAGGCTCACCCTTGATAATGGTCTGTGCACGATAAAGCTGCTCAATGAAAATGAGACGCACCATTTGGTGGGAAAAAGTCATAGGGGAGAGGGAAACCTTAGCATTGGCACGGGAATAAACCTCTTGAGAGAAGCCATAAGGGCCACCTATGACAAAAACCGCACGTCTGACACCAGAAAGGGTCGTCTTGACAAAATATTGCGCAAACTCGCGAGATGTGAACATCTTTCCACCCTCGTCAAGAAGTATCAGCAAATCAGAGTTGTCTACTTGTTGCAAAATCAGCTTGCCCTCCGCAATCTTCTGCTGCTCCTCTGTCATGTTCTTAACATTCTTGACATCGGGTATTATATTAAAATCGAAAGGTATATAATGTGATAGACGACCGACATAATCAGCTATCCCTATTTGGACATATGAGGAATCGGTCTTACCGATTGCGAGGAGGATTGTCTTCATTGATAGAAACTGAGCGTCATTACTCTACAAAATAGACCCTCTTGACACGCCGACCTATACCAGTCATAATTTCATAGGGAATTGTTCCAATCTTGGCTGACATATCCCAGACAGGATTGGCATCGCCGAAGAGTTGAACAGAATCACCGGCCTTGACATTGGGGACATCCGTGACATCTACCATTATGATATCCATACAAACATTGCCAGCTATCGGGGCTAAAACGCCATTTATAAGGACCTCTCCGACACCATTACTGAGCCTTCTGTCTACACCATCAGCATAACCTATTGGGACGATAGCAATCAATGAATCTCGCTTGAGGGAAGTGCGACGGTTATAACCCACAGTTTCACCAGCTTTAGCATGACGGACGAGCGAAATATAGCTCTTAAGAGTCGTGACGTTAGACAAGAGCTTATTATCTACCGCAGAGACGCCATATAGACCTATGCCGAGTCGGACCATCTCCATTTGATACTCAGAGAAACGCTCAATTCCAGCTGAGTTGAGTATATGGCGAATAAACTTATACCCCAACTTGCTCGACAAGGTTTCTGCCGCTTTCTGAAAATCAGCAATTTGACCTAACGTACCGTCATCTTTTGTGGGGTCCTCGCTTTCCACAAGATGCGAGAAAGCAGAGACAACCCTGAGATTTCCGAGCGATAGCATCATATCTGCCACTTGTTCAGCCTCAGATGTAGAGAATCCAGATCTGTTCATACCCGTGTTAAACTTGATGTGCACAGGTGCGCACTCCACCCCAGCTCGCTTGACAGACTCTGAGTACGCAGAGAGTTCTTCAGCACCATAGATTTGAGGCTCAAGCTCATACTTAAGCATCAAATCAAAACTGTGCGCTTCGGGATTCATCACAATGATTGGCAAAGTGATGCCAGCCTCTCGCAAATCATACCCCTCATCGGCAAACGCTACACCGAGATAGTCAACACCTTGCTGTTGCATCAGCTTAGCAATCTCGAAAGAGCCGGTACCATAGGAGTAAGCTTTTACCATTGCGAGCAGCTTTGTCTCAGGCCTAAGGAAATGGCGGAAGTAAGATATGTTGTGCGCAAGGGCGGACATATTGACTTCCATAACCGTGCGATTCCTAAGACACTCCAACATGGTGGTAATCCTCTCAAAGCAGAAAGACCTTTGCCCTTTGAGGAGGATAGCCTCGTTATGAAAATCAGCCGTGGACATTCGCCTAAGGAAATCCGCCGTAGAATCGAAGAATAAGGAATTCTTACGGTTGGACATGTTAGCAGAGATATGTTGGCCGATGCCGATGAGTTTATCTACTTTCTTCTCATCAAGTAACCGGTTGACCCTTGAATATAGAAGGGCATCGGGAAGACCAGTCTGCTGAAGATCCGAGAGGATAACAGTCCTTGACAACGACTTTTTGCTACCCATGACATAAAGCAAGTCAAGGGCGACCTCAAGAGATGTCACATCGGCATTGTATGCATCATCTATAATAGTACATCCGTTGTGCCCCTCCTTCTGCTCAAGCCTCATGCCTACGCTTTCGAGTTCAGACACACGCTCTGCGATACGTTCCGCATTTATGCCTAAAGCGAGGGCATAGACAATGGCATGTGTCATGTCCTCGGCAGATATGATGTCAGTAAGTTTGCGTGACGTGAAGATAGTCTCACATCCGTTATAGGCAATAGAAACATGGAGACCGTCACTATCAACGGAATTGGACACTTGGTATGTCACATCATTGCCAGTTCCCCACGTGACAAGCTCAGCATTAGGACAATTAGCCCTGGCAGCGGAGACCACATCATGTTGATCAGCGCAACAAAAGACTCGCTTTGCCCTTGCCGCAAGTGTCAACTTCTCATTGAGCTTCGATTCGAAAGAGGGGAAATTCTCCTGATGCGCTTGACCAATATTGGTGAAAATAACATCATCGGGGCGGATAACAGACTCAAGTCTGGGCATCTCCCCGGGTTCTGATATTCCAGCCTCGATGATAGCGAGTTCTGTCTCCTTTTCAATCTGCAAGACAGAGAGAGGGACACCGACCTGACTATTATAGCTGCGAGGGGATCTAACAGAGCGCAAATCATCACCAATTAGCTGGCTAAGCCATTCTTTTACAATTGTTTTACCGTTGCTACCACAAATTGCGACAACATGTGCATTCATAGAGGCGCGATGCGCCGCCGCAATATGCTGCAAGGCAGACAAGGCATCATCAACTAAAAGAAAAGATGCCAATGGAAATGCAGACGTGGAGAAACCACGCGAGCAGACAAACGCACGGACGCCACGCTCGTAAAGATCAGAGACGTAATTTTCGGCATTATGTCGCTCACCCTTTATGGCAATGAACAGGGCAGCCTCGGGGACGAAAAGCCTTCGGCTATCAATAAAGATTTGGGATACCACCTTATCAGCATCGCCAACGACATCCGCATGGCAGAGTGCGGCGACACTACGTAGAGAAAAAGTCACCATGGTAAAAATATCTTTAATTGGCTGCTTGCGCCATTTGACTATCTTGCAACTCTAAGGCCATCGCTTTCGCATAACATGAGCGGCATAGAGGCTCATAAACATCCTTTTCCCCAAGCACGAGCAATTCCGTCCTGTTTGATATTCTGTGAGAATAATGCGCGGCGGAACCGCAATGAGCGCAGATGGCATGAACCTTAGTAACGAATTCAGCGACCGCCATCAACTGGGGCATAGCGCCAAACGGCCTTCCAAGAAAATCCATATCAAGACCTGCGACAACTACCCTAATGCCATTGTCTGCCAAAGTTTCGCATACAGACACAAGCTCAATTCCGAAAAACTGGGCCTCATCAATGCCTACCACATCAACCCTGCAATCAACATCATCAAGCAGCCGCAGAAGTTGCGTCACTGAAGCGACTTGTTTGCAAGCCAATTGATTAGTATCATGAGACACAACACAATCGGAGCCGTAGCGGGTATCAACAAGTGGCTTGAAAATCCTAACCACTTTCTTAGCGTACTTTGCTCTGCGCATTCGACGCATCAATTCCTCCGTTTTTCCAGAGAACATCGATCCCGTTACAACCTCAATCCATCCGGATCTCTTAGTAGACAAATCTTGCGGTTCGTCAAACATCTCTTAAGAAGACGAAAAAAATTAAACTGAAAAGTATTTTCACATAAAAACGCCGGTCTGACAAGGCCGACGTTCTATTTATCTTATTTTAAGCAAGTTATACAAACGAGCTACCGGACATACCATTTATCGATGAAATCGCCATACGCCGTATTAGGGTTTTCGGCGACTGTTTCACGACAACGTTTCTCAAAGAAAGCCTTTATCGAGTCCTGCTGCGTATGGAGAACCGCAGCCTCATCTGGAGTAGCTTTCTTAAGCTTTCGCTTTATGTCCGTAAGGAGACTGTCATTAACATACTTGAAGTCGCGCCAAGCCTGCAAAGAGTCATTTTGTGGAGTTCCGGAAGCTGTGCTGACCTGACTGAGTTTTGCCCTTATTCGACCAGGCTCTCTGATGATATAAAGCTCACCGATGAAAAGTCTCATCATGGGCCTCATTCGCAAAATATAGACGCCATCCTGATCAGCGGTCCCCTCAAATCTGAAACGGCCGTCATGGATTATAGCCGAGTCTGCATTCTCCTGAACAGATGCAGCAGAAAGGGGGGACAAGTAGATAGTCTGATCCTCGAAATCCCTACCACCATAGACAGAGCCCTCAATGACATAGCGGTTATCATCATGACAAGAGACAATCGCCAAAGCAAGGCCCACAAAGGCGAACAATGCGGCTTTATTCATATCTGCTTACTTTTGAAGACAAACTTAATCAAAAAAAATGATGTGATTACAAGATGAGGGGAAAAATCAATTCCAATGTTTCTCTATTAAAGCACGACGGAAATAATGATAAAGAATACTGCGGAAACCGAAACCTCTACTTGCCATTACAGCCGCGCCAATTTGACAAAGCCCGACACCATGACCCCACCCTGCCCCATTGATGACAAACTTGCAACCATCGTCAGTACGAGAAACGACAAAAGCAGAGCTATAAAGGTGCGAAGGACTTAGCAAACGCCTTATCTCCAATTCTTTACCTACAACAATAGAAGTCTTGTCGCCTACGATTTTCAATCTTGTGATACGCCCAGAAGGCCCTCTTCTTAAAGGAACAAGATCCGTCACAACACCGACATCATAACCTCCTTTAGAATGGACCAACGCACCAAACTCTTCACCTGAGACTATTACCTTCCATCGAAAAAAATCCTTCGTTGAAAAATCATAATCATTTAGAACCTGACTAAGGATACCCACATCGGATGTATTGCAGAATGCGTCAGGGAAGGACATAATCCAGTCCCTTGCTTCAGCCTCAGACATGTCATGCGAAGGCATATTAACGGGGGGGCGTAGAGCATCATAGAAAGACTGCAGATAAGGGTGATCATCGTCTGACCAACAAGAAGAAAACAACTCTGTGACTCCTCCGCAACACTTAGAGAATCTTGCGTCGCACACTTCACCTTCATAGACAAGCAGCAAGCCGCGTGTCGCGTCGATGGCCTTGTTAACGTTGGCATTAGACGCCATTGTCACACCTTGGTATCTTTGACAATGATCATCCGCACAAACGTCGAAAAGTGTATGGTCCTCGCGATCGCGCCACGTTACGACCTCGCCGTCATACTCAACTTTCTGCTGTCCGCTAAATTTAGACTTTCCCAAAACTTGGGCCATGAGCCAGCTACGGGAAGTCACAGCGTGAGCTTTGAGAAGCTCGACATCTGACGTAGCTTTCATCTCAGACGAGATTACGCACTTAAGGTAACTCTCGACACCAATTAGATTGACAGCCCACATCTTAGAACCTTCCACGATAAACTTCAAGGAGCCGCCAAATGTCTGCCGCATCTGTCTATCCCAGTGAAAGCCAATTCCAATTTGGACATTTTCGATGCTGAAATTGGAATGTCCGTTTACTGGCTCAAAGACAAGATTTGTGACATCAAGCCCACCAATCGTCGCAGCCCCATTTTTGAAAGTCACAACGTTGTGGCCACTGAATTTGAGGCCTAAATCTTTGCAAATGAAAGAATCAGGGAAATCAATAGTGATTTCAGGTGCGCAAACAATGCCAACAGATATAATTGGCTCATTTATCATATGCTCCATACGTCATTCACCCTCTAATCAGTTCATTATCCGAGCGGAAACAGACTTGACGCAAAATATCAAGTGCTACAGTCTGGTCAACCTTGTCAAAATCCTCGCGACGCGGGACAATAAAAATGCCAGAGACTTCGACCGAAGCCGGACTTATGACTATTTGCTCAGCACCCTCAGCCGAAAATTGCCAAGGACGGAACATTCTCCGTGGAATGACAAAAAAATCGACGATGTTAGTCCCCTCCCTTTGATTTGCGACAACATTCACCATATCTTCATACAGACGTCGCAGCCCCCATAACTTATCAAACAAAAGGGCAGACTTTTCTTCTGACGTTCCAACTATATGATAAACCAACCTCCCGGATGATTCAGACACCAGAATCTTGTCATCGCCATC
The DNA here is from genome assembly GCA_963658925.1 of bacterium. Taxonomy (GTDB): domain Bacteria; phylum Bacteroidota; class Bacteroidia; order Bacteroidales; family Marinilabiliaceae; genus W3P20-009. The sequence goes on along the minus strand of CAVKRQ010000004.1, from coordinate 120,876 downwards.
TGCATACAATTCATATTGTGGGCCACTCTCAACGTCAACTTGAATTGGCGAAGGGCGGAACAAGCCATCTCCTGCTTGAAAGTGGGCATGATCGGGAGCCGAAGCCCCACAGCGTGCGCCATTGAAAAAGATGGAGAAAGAAGATAATTCAAGCGCCAACGAATAGATGTCACCGATACGTTCGAGAAGCGTTTGCCGTGTATGACTGCGATCAACAATTGTCAAATGATGACGGAAAATGGGGAACGGGTTAACCAGCACATCGTATTGTCTCCAAATCAAAGCGCGTTGCTCAGTAGGCCGGTTAGCGGAACACAGGAAACATGGCCGCTCCGAGATCGAGGCATTATCAACCTTTGCCACGGTAGAACGGACGCGCTCGGGGTTAAACATCAGTTTGAGAATGGGCTTATCACATAAATCTCGGATAAGCACACTTTCAAGCGCTCTGTAATTCTTATCTGCGGCAGCCCACAGAGGAAGCATGTCAAAAAGAGACTTAACGTCCATATTGTCAATGTGAAGTCAACATGGCATTCATTTCAATTCTCGCTACAATCTCGTCAGAACGCAGTTTGTCTTTGTAAGCATCATGAGCCACCTGTTTTTGAGGGGTCAAACCAGAGTCTGAGTTACCTTGCCAACGGCGGCACAAATAAAGTACAGAGAAAATCCGCCCTATATGATAACGCCGCGTTGCCATAAGTACAGCCGCATAATCCTCACCATAACTTACATTGGGGAATGGGTGCTTGCGCAGCCAGGACGTCAGGAAAGCCCGAGGAGCACCCATGCCATTTATGCGAAGTATATTGTTAGCCCCATTCTCATCAGTCCACTCCTTGTGGTCAATCACTCCTGGCGGGATTTCATTAAGGGCGAAATCAACAAGCTTATATGAACCGACGACAAGCGCATAATTTTTCTCGGAGAACTTGTCTACAATGGTCTGCAAAGAAGACGGTGACGAATACAGATCATCACTATCGAGTTGAACGGCGAACTTACCGCACCGTTCATCAGATATCGCAAGATTCCAGCAGCCGCCAATGCCGAGATCTTCTCTCTCGGGAGTCAACAGAATAACATTTTCGTTTTCAATTGACAATTTCCGCAAGAGATCCGTCGTGCCGTCATTACTATGGTTGTCAACAACGATGACATTAAAATCGAAAGATGTCTTTTGTTCCAATGCGGAACGAACTGCATCGCCGACCGTATTAACCCTGTTTTTAACCGGGATTACGACTGAAGCGCGGCACTTAAAATCCCCATGAGACTTTGCGTCTATACGGTTAGAGGGGACAACATTCGCCCCAATTGACTTAAGGAAACCAGAAAAAACAAACTCCCTTTCCCTCTGCACCTCCGCATTCTTTGGATCCACATAGTCAAATTGCTTTTCTCCCGAATCTCGGCTGTCATCGTCAGAGACAAAACCTACAGGCATACCTGTATGGTATATAGCCCCCGACTTCTGCAAATACAAAGCCAAAGCGTAGAAACTTGAATATAAATTGTCGTCGGCCTTACTCAATGCTGAGATAGCATCGGAGGTACGAACAACCATCAAAGGGCCAAAATCAAACGAGTCCCTGACTACATATTTCTCTGGGTCCGAAAGCATAGCCAAACGGCTTTGGGCTCCAGACGTAACCACATAATCCGCGTAAACCATGACAGCATCCTGCCCCTCAAGGCAGTCGACCATAAAGGAAACGCTCTCTGGGACAGCACGAAATGGCAAAACTGAAGAAGAGATGCCAACATATTCAGTGCAAACAGATTCAAGAGCCTCCCTCATCCCGACCGTGGAATGAAGTTTTGGAACTATGACGTTTCGCAAACCTGCCGCACTGACTGGTGCGAGAGATAGGATGGTGATACTTAGGGGTGCTGACATTTGTATTAGGGGTATATATCTTACAAATTTACGAAAGATTTGCTCTTGGAAAGAGCGACAGAGAGCATTATCTATTGCAAAAGGCTGAGGTTTATCTTATTTTTGTATAGTGGACATAAAAACGCAACACGATTAATGGATAAGAACTTCAAGGAACTTCTGCCCAATGTCAAAGCTTTCGCATTCGACGTGGACGGAGTCCTCTCAACGCAGAACGTGCCAATGTCAGCAGAGGGAATACCGATGCGAACAGCGAACATCAAAGACGGTTACGTGCTGCAATTGGCGGTGAAACTTGGCTACAAGATCGCCATTATAACCGGAGGCAAAAGTGACGCTATCAAGAAACGATATGAGGGACTCGGCATCACTGACATATACATGGGTCAAGCGACAAAAATAGGAGCTTACAGAGAATGGCGCGATGCCGCCGGCCTTAAAGATAGCGAGATAATGTATATGGGAGACGACATGCCCGACCTCCCACTCTTAAAAATAGTCGGGGTGCCAGTATGCCCGTCAGACGCATGCATTGACGTTAAAGACGTGTGCCGCTACATCTCTCCATTCAAAGGCGGTGAGTGCTGCGTCCGCGATGTGGTGGAGCAAGTATTGCGCTCAAAGGACGAGTGGGGGCATGACCACTCATGGTAAAAAACGAATAAACATGAATATTAAGGGATTATGCAGACTCATCAGGCTGCCGAACTTGCTATTCATCATAGTGTTCCAAGTGCTGCTGCGCTATTGGCTTATTCTGCCAAAACTGAGCGCCCATGGTATAGAGCCTGCACTTAGCACATTCCAGTTCATCCTGCTCGTCATCGCCACAACCAGTCTTGCCGCTGGCGGCAACGCAATCAATGACTATTTTGATGTAGAGGCAGATAAGATTAACAGGCCAGACAGGTTAACCATAGGCAACCTCATAAGACGGAGATCGGCACTATTGACGCATGTGATATCGACACTCATCGGTATTTTTGCGGGCCTTTACCTCTCGTTTATGTTGCGCCGCCCTGCCTTTCTATTACTCTTTGTCACAATACCAGTACTGCTGTGGTTCTACTCAACCCATTTCAAAAAACAGATTTTGGTGGGCAATATCCTTGTAGCGCTTTTAGTCGCTTTGACCGGCTATATGGTCGTCTCTGTTGAGTTTGCAGCCTTTGACAGAGTTGCTGGTGGCCCAAACACGGGAGCGGAGCCACTCTCTGGCATCTGGTACATGGTGTGCGCATACTCTATATTCGCCTTCATAAGCAACCTTGGGCGTGAGATAATAAAAGACATGGAGGATGCGGAGGGCGACAAACTCGCAGGATGCCACACGTTGGTAATTGAACTTGGCGCGACGTATTCCAAGTCAGTAATCATACTTGTCCAGTTCGTCCTTCTATTCGGCTGCACCCTAGCTCTTTACAACCAAGATTGTGAAATGAAGGCCATACAGTGGGCGTACTCCACTTTGTTCATCCTCATCCCAACAATCATATTATGCGTCATGGTAGCAAAAGGCAAAAGCAGAAAAGACTTCCACCGGGCGTCAATTCTTAGCAAAGTTGTCATGGCCATGGGATTAGCTTCAATTTTCTTAACTGTTTAAAACTTAGCAGCAATGACCACAAATGCTCTTTTCGGCCACAGGTCGATAAGGAAATATACGACTCAGGAAATCCCACAAGAGACCATAAATAAAATTGTCTCAGCAGGAACAAGGGGCTCAAACACAGGCAACATGCAATTATACAGCATTGTGCTAACGACTGAGGCAAAGACGAAGGAGGCACTTGCGCCAGCCCATTTCAATCAGCCAATGATTACCACAGCCCCACTCGTCGCGACAGTGTGCGTAGACGTAAACCGCATGACAAAGTGGTGTGAGCTAAACAATGCAGACAAGGCATTCAATAACTTCGAGACCTTCCTCACCGGGACGATTGACGCCACTATTGTAGCTCAAAACATGGCAATTGCGGCAGAGGAGGCGGGTCTTGGCATCTGTTATGTCGGCACCACGACATACAATCCAGAGCAGATAATCGATACCCTAAAACTCCCCAAGGGGGTATTTCCTCTAATAACACTCACAATCGGCTATCCAGCAGAGCAGCCCGGTCTTACGGAGCGTCTGCCAGACAGGGCTGTTGTCCACATGGACAAATATAAAGATTACACGGATTCTGAAATCAACGAACTTCATGCGGCAAAGGAGTCGAATCTGGACAATAAGAAATTCGTTGAAGAGAACGGGAAGGATAATCTTGCCCAAGTTTTCTCAGAAATCCGCTACCCGCGTCAGTCAAGCGAGGCTTTCAGCACCAAAGTCATTGACGTGCTGAAAAAGCAAGGGCTCATGTAGGTCGACGCAAGAAAGAAGCGAAGCCCCCGTCTCAATGGTTATGAGACGGGGGCTGCTTTTTAATCAAGTAGTCAACCTACAGCTTTCTTCCTATCGCAATATCTCTCGCATTCTAAACAGACGTCATAGCCCAAAAGTGTGCCAAGAATAAAATCCTCCTCTGGTGTAAGCTCATAGAGTGGGCGCGTGACAAAGCTACTTACCGCCTTAATGCACTGCGGACGTCCGAAATAGATATTCACATTGGAATTTCCGACATCCTGAACAAGGTAGTCAATACCGAGTTTTCCAATCCGCTCTATGGCGGAAGAGGCCCACTCCTTGCGCAGAGTAAAGAGAACCAGATTACGGACGCCTTTTTGGTATTCGTAGAGGTGATTGCTCAAAACCATGAAAGAGGCATTCTCGTTCGCCATGACATCTAATTCTTGAGAGTTGAGAAATTAACGTAAGGGGTTAAAGACCGAGGGAAGCAACCCAGGCATCTATACGCTCATCAGTCTTGTCACTTTCGTTCACCTCATCAATTGCGAGACCAATGAACTGCCCATCAGATGCTGAGGCCGAGCTATCAAACGTATAGCCGTCAGTTGAGACACTGCCAATAATAGTAGCACCACCATCCTCTGCCGCCTTAGCAATGATTGACATCGCATCACAGAATGTGTCAGAGTAAGAGGAAGAGTCGCCACAGCCGAATACAGCCACCTTCTTGCCGCCGAGCGAAGACGACTTCAGCAGTTCAACACCATCATACCAATCATCCTGCAACTCACCGCATCCCCATGTCGATGAGCCAAGGACAAGGACATCATTAGCAGCGATTACATCCGCATTGAAATCTGAGACGGGGATAGCAGTCGTACCGATTTTAGAAGCGATTCGACCCGCCACATCCTCTGTCGTTCCAGTAGTAGAACCGAAAACTACAATTACATTGCTCATAATAAACATTCCTTTCGGCCGGGCAACCATCAAACGTAGCCGCCTGACCCAGTTGATTTTTATATTATTTTTACTGAAACAAAATTAAGTCAGCAACACACACAGAGCAATAGACAGAAGTAGGTATATTTAATTCATTCTAAAGAAACCATTAAAACCAGATACTATCCTGCCTATCAATAACTTTCAGATGCGAGCCGACAAATCAAAATAAATTTTAATAGAAACTATATAGTAATAGCCGATAGATTGGCTCACAAGCAAAGCAAGACGAATCCATCAGGCAATAACCAATCATCCTACTCCTTGCGCCAATAATCATTAACTTTGTAACAAAAGAATGGCAAAGAAATGCGCATAAACATAATAGGTTCAGGCAATGTTGCTACCCACTTGGCTAAAGGGCTAAAATCAAGAGGCCACACAATAGTGTACATAGCAAGCAGGAATTTAGAGCACGCGAACGAACTTGCGCAACGTGTTGAAGCAAAGCCCACTACTGACATATCAAATCTCAGCACGGCGGACGTGACAATTATATCCGTCTCTGACAACTCCATAAAAGACGTCGCAAACGAACTTTCATGCGCAAATTTCAAACAAACCGTATTACACACATCTGGAGCGACTCCATTAAGCGTACTGAGTGATTTCGAGAGCCATGGCGTGTTGTACCCATGCATGACATTCAGCAAAGAAGACACGATAGATCTGTCCAAGTGCCCTTTCCTAACAGAAGCGAGCACACAGAAGGCGAAAGAAATCATCTCCGAAATAATTAAATCCTTAGGAGCGAGACAGACTGAATGTGACAGCGAAAAGAGGTCACACTTACATGTAGCAGCAGTTTTCGCAAGTAATTTTACGAACCACATGCTGACACTTGCAAAACAGATTATGGACAAAGAGATGCTTCCTTTTGACATATTGGAGCCATTAGTCACCCAAACAATTTCCAAGGGATTCAGGGGGCAACCACATGAAGCGCAAACAGGTCCGGCAAGACGTCGTGACACATCAACAATCGAGAGACACTGCGAATATTTGAGGGACAACGAAAGACTGCTTAAAGTTTACCAAACCCTGACAAAGTCAATAGAAGACACATATGAGATTTAGGTCACTGACCCAAATAGCATGCTCATTTGTCGCTTTAATGGCCATTCAATGGCCAACATACGCGGTAGATAGTGATGACGAGATAGCCCGTTTTGAATATTACGGAGCGAAGGCCGGCCTTGTGCAAAATGCGATATTCAGCATGATGCGCGATGCTAATGGTTTCCTGTGGCTCGGCACAACCAACGGCCTCATCAGATTTGACGGGGTTGAGTTCAAATCATACAATGGGCCGATTTACGACTCACGAGTCTGTGTGAGTGAGCGAATCAACAAGATGTGGGGAGACCCGCACGATTTTATTTGGATGGAGACCTACGACGGCGAAATTCGGTTCTTCAACCAAAGAACCGAAAAATTTGGCGCATTACCAACCGCCACCCACGAGGAAAGAAGGGATAATTGCGCCCCTCCCTTTTTGCAGCTAAACGAAGACACAGTCATAATCGGCGATTCAGACAAAGGATTACTATTACTCTCCTACAACTATACCAGATTTACTTACGACACTCGACATATTGAAATCGGAGGAGAAAAATCAAATGCCCCAATAACATCACTGTCATACGATAAGAGTACAGGAATATGGATTGGCAGCAAAAATGGGGTATACTTAGTCAGCACAGACGAATTAAAGCAAAAGTTGCCACATATATCCGTAATAGCCGAGCGCGTGAAAACGACAGAGGCTACATGCCAGACAAAAGAGAGAATATATTTTGGGACTGAGAGTAGCGGCATTATATCAATAGAGAAAAAAAAACGCAAAGTTAAGAGAATAGGCACAGATTCTACTATCGGCCAATCTATTACCTTCCTAAGGCATATCAATGGCCGCGGCGTGCTTGCCGCAACAACCAACTCTAAACTTATTCACATAAACAAAGACAGCTGCACCAACGAACAAACCATCGACAAGCGGTCACTCGGTGATATAATTTCAATATTTGTAGACAAGGTAGACCAAGCTTGGATATGTACAGAGAAATATGATTTAATACGCTACGACCCTTTTTGCTCAAAAATTCACTATTACGAAATAGACATACCTGACACGCACAGCCAAAGCGACATTGAGCCTCCGTGTTACTTAGAGGACAAGGATAACACGCTTTGGATAGGCTTGCACGGAGGGGGATTGCTCAAGTATAATCGAAAGTCAGACAAATTCACTCAATGGACAAACGAAATCCTTGAGGAGCGCAGCATCCAGTCAAACGACATATTCAGCATGGCGGAGGATATGGCGGGCAACCTATGGCTTGGCACAAGCTCAAACATAGGTTGCGTTATAAAAGTGATAGAAAAAAACAAAGCGTTCTCGACTTATCAGCCTTTGCCAGAGCAGAGAAAAAACAACACAGCCAATATTGTAAGGAGCATCACCACGGACAAGACCGGCAATCTTTACATGGGGACAAAATCTTGCAATCTGATTGCCATAGACAACACAGACAACAAGCAATATAAGATAAAAGGGTTCAAACTGAGTAACGGCTCAACAATTGAGAGTATGCCCTATGCGCTCAAAGTGATGCACGACAACAGATTATGGATAGGGACAAAAGGGAGCGGCGTTTTAGCCTCACAAACTCCCATACAATTGAGCAGCCCTGACTTAACTAAACTAACATTTGAGCAAATAACCCAAAACTCTGCACAAAAAGGGACGAACAACATCTATTCATTAGAAGAGGAGCCTGACGGCACTGTATGGGCGGCCACATTTGGTGGAGGCTTGCTCAGAATTAAAACATCAGGAGAAGACATTGAGATAGATACGATTAACTGTAAAAACTCAACATTAGCGACAGATAAAACCAGATTTCTCCATATTGACAAGAACGGAAATCTTCTGATTGCGACAATAAGAGGTGTGCAGATTATAGCGAAAGACCAGTTAAAGGAAGATACACCATCTATTACCTATTACAATGGGGCGCCCAAAGAAGATATATGCCACATCTCAGAAGACACCAATGGCGTCATATTCCTGTCATCAATAGGTAATGGCCTAACATGCATCAATCCCAACGGAGAAAGCAAAACATACCATAAAATAGACGGACTTGCAGACAACACTGTATACGCCTCTGAGCAAGACAAACACGGGGACACATGGATTTCAACAGAGAACGGCATATCGAGACTCATCAAAAACAAAGAGCAAATCAAGACATTCAACGACAACAGAGGTCTAACATTCAACAGCTACAGCGAGGCGACAGTCACAAACAGACCTGATGGCTCAATTGTATTTGGTGGACGGGACGGCTTTACCATAATAAACCCTCAAGGTTTAAATCAACCGTCAAACACAGAGACCATAAACATAACAGACATTTGGGTCAATGGAGAAAGACTAAAACCTGAGCCCAATGGGATAATCAGAGAGAGTGCGACATTTGCCCCCAAAATATTTTTGGATGGTGACCATAACAACTTAGTCGTCAGATTCGCCTCAATGGACTTTACCGACCCATTCTCAAACAACTACGCCTATAGGCTTAACGGACTTGAGAATGATTGGAAAATCATAGGTAACTCAAACTATGCGACATACTCCAACTTGAAAGCCGGTAACTACCGACTTGAAATTTGCATACTGGATGGCACGGAAGATTGGGCTACAACTAAATCGCTTGACATTGTTGTATTGGCGCCATGGTGGAAAAGGTGGTGGGCAGTTACGATTTACGTGATAGCAGCAATTATTATCGTAGGCCTCTTGTTTCAATCTTGGGTTAAGTTAGACAGATACAGACGACTCGTCAACCAGCTTCTCGAGATTAACATGACTGCCACAATGCGTAATGACGGGCGGTTTGACATCGAACCCACAGACAAAAATGCCCAAACTGCCCAACAGCAAACTCAAAACGGGACGCAAATAACATCAAAAGATGATGAGCTTATAGCTGCAATTGTCAAATATGCCGAGACCAACTACAAGACCATCATAGGCATGGACCAATTAGTCGAACACTTCGGAATGAGTAGGACCACCCTGTTCAACAAAGTGAAATCGGCAACCGGACAAAGTCCGCTTGACTTCGTAAGGCAAGTGAAGCTAAAGTTAGCAGCAGAGATGCTGAGGAAAGGTTATAGCGTATCAGAAGCTGCTTATGAGATTGGATACTCCGACGTCAAATACTTCAGTAAGCTCTACAGACAAATATTCGGATATAACCCGAGCGAAGAGAAAAAGGAGCACAAGCGTGACGGAGAAGAGCTCAGATAACAAAAAGGGAGGCAGTCATTTGACCGCCTCCCTTTTTAGTGGAGCTGTGGGGGATCGAACCCCAGTCCAAACATTGAAGTCATACGCTTTCTACATGCTTATCCGACCTTTGATTTTCGAGCCGCGTTTGGGGATTGGCGCCCAACGCACAGCCTTATCTCTTTAAAATCTCGCCCTTGGTGAGGAGCACACCTCAAGCCATCCCTGAAATTTCTGCGCCTCCAATTCAGACCGCCTCAAGGAGTGGGCATCTGGGAGACGTCTCGTCGAAGTCACTATGACAACGATGAAGCCGACCTACTATACTTCGGTTAGGCAGCGAGAGCGTAAGAATTGTTGCCAGTTATAGGTTAGTACCCGAGATTATAGAGCCGGCATACCGACGCTCTGCATGCTTACGTACCACTTTGCAACGCTGTCAAATCCAGTTCAGCCCCGCAAAATTTCAGGTACAAATTTACAGACATATTTAGAGATTGCCAACAAAAAAGAGCAAACCCAATTGGGCAGGCCTGCCAAATTTTGTTTTTTTATAAAGCAAAGCACTCGGATTAACCTATTTTCATGGAACTTTGGACTAATATCGCGGCAACATATTGAAACTGGCCCTACGGGAGGCGGTATAGAACTTTAAACTTATGGAAAAGAGAGTTTCACTCGATTTAGGTAAGACAAAAGTAACTCGCCTCTTTGCAGAGTACTTCTTCCCTACCCTTCTCAGCTTATTATTCTCGGCAATACTCAACGTCACAGACGGAGTCTTTGTCGGCCGTGGAGTTGGCAGCGATGCGCTCGCCGCTATCAACATAGCGGCACCAGTCTTTATGATAGCGACAGGCATAGGCCTAATGCTTGGCAGTGGATTGTCTGTAGTAGCAGCGATCCACATGAGCCGCGAGAACTTCAAAGCCGCTAATAATTCGACTACATTAGCTTTCTCCGCTACATTTTTATCTGGCGTCATCTTATGCATGATGGTACTCTTGGCGCCAAACCAGTTGTGCTACATTTTTGGCGGCTCTGACATACTGCGTCCTTACGTGTATGATTACCTTACTAATTTGTGGGCGGCAATGCTATGCGACACAGCCATGATAGCCGGCATGTTCGCAATAAGGCTTGATGGCTCTCCACGATTTGCTATGATGTCTAACATAATCCCGGCTTTAGCCAACATCGGATTAGACTATCTTTTTGTATTCCCATTGGGCATGGGAATAGGTGGAGCAGCCATAGCTACATCAATATCGACCGTAATTGGAGTACTCATCATCGCCTTATACTTCATATTCTTCTCTAAAAATCTAAAAATCCGCAAAGTAGACTTAGGCAGTTTTTCACATAATGTGCGGGAAGTCCTCAACATGTGCAAAATAGGCCTCCCCGCCTTCATTGGAGACACCGCCATATCGTTCATGCTCGTCGTTGGCAATTACATGTTTATCGGGATGTTAGGAGAAGATGGTGTAGCAGCTTTCAGTGTGGCGTGCTACCTTATGCCGATGATATTCATGTTCGGGAACTCAATTGCCCAATCAGCAATGCCAATTGTAAGTTACAACCATGGATGCGGACAAACGGAGAGAGTCAACGAGACATTCAAACTTAGCATATGGGTCGGAATAGCGACCGGGATATTGATTACGGCCTTCATATACTTCTTTGGTGGTACATTAGCGAAAGGCTTTTTGGACCCGACCACGCACGCCTACCACATAGCGGAAAAAGGCCTGCCCTTGTTTTCTCTTGGATTTCTGTTCTTCACACTCAATATAGTTCTTATCGGCTACTTCCAGAGCATCGAGAAAAGTCGTCGAGCAACGATTTTCATGATATTGAGAGGCTACTTGTTCTTGCTTATTTTCAGCCAAATAATACCTCGATGCATAGGCGAGCCCGGTTTGTGGCTCACAGTACCCATCTCAGAGTCGGCAACAATTTTACTGATTATTGCAACGTGGCGGAAATGCGAAACGCAACGACTCTGATTTAACCTATTTTAGCCACCTTCAAGCGAGCCAATGGAATAAATTTGCCTTGTCAACAAACAACAACAGGCAATATGATAATCACCATTGCGCGTCAGTGTGGCAGCGGAGGCTTGGTGATAGCGGAGATGCTATCAAAGCACTATAATATACCGTTCTACACTATAAAGAAACTTGAGGAGATGGCCGCGTCACACGGCATTCTCGACAAGATGTCTGACTTTTTTGACGAATACCCGGTCAATACTTTACTATTCGCCATAACCCAATCGGACAACATAGGTCATGTGACAGAGCAAACGATGGATGCTCTTCAAGAACTGATAGGCGACAACGATTGTATTATCGTTGGTCGGTGCGGTAACTATGTGTTTCGGAAAAGGAGCGACCTCGTTTCTGTCTTCTTAAAAGGAGACAGAAATGCACGGATTAATTTCATGTCTGAATACAAATCTATAACCCGTGCGCAGGCAGAGGAGCTGGTTGACAGCAAAGATGACAGCCGAAGGGCATATCACAACTACTACACCGGGGAGACATGGGGAGACGCAGACAAATATGACTTATGCATAGACAGTCTCAAGCTTGGATTTGAAAAGACGACCGAGTTGATTGCCATGTACGCAGACAACGCAAAAGTTAACAAAGAGGAGAAATAGTCATGAAACTGATAAAACAATTCCTCATAATAATAGCGTTCTCTTTCGTCGGCGAAGCCTTGCACGCTATTCTGCCATTACCAATCCCGGCGAGCATCTACGGCATAGCCCTTTTGTTTTGCGCACTTCAGTTTAGACTTCTTAAAGTGTCTGATATAGCAGAAACCAGCGCATTCCTGATTGAGATTATGCCTATTATGTTCATTCCGGCCGCAGTCGGCCTATTGACGTCGTGGCCAGTGGTAAAGGATTCCATATTGGCCTATGCGCTGGTCACAGTCGTAAGCACCTTTGTAGTGATGTATGCAGCAGGCTCTGTAACGCAACTGATAATAAGACATAGCAAAAAAAGAGGAGAAGGAAATGCGTGAATTTATAGAGAACTCCGTTTTCTTCGGAGTTATGGTTACATTCTTATCCTATGGGATAGGAATGATTATGAAGAAAAAGTTCAAATCCGCTATATGCAACCCGCTTCTCGTATCTATCGTCCTCATACTTATATTCCTAATCGTCACAGGAGTTAGTTACGAGAGCTACGCCAAGGGGTCTGAATATATCTCATATCTTTTGACGCCTGCCACCATTTGCTTAGCGGTCCCCCTCTACCAGCAAATGGAACTTCTAAAACAAAACTATAAAGCTGTCTTGGCTGGAATATTAGCAGGAACGTTGTCAAGCATGACTTGCATACTTTTACTGTCGCTACTTTTCCACTTCAGCCATGAGGCATACGTGACATTTCTGCCAAAATCAATTACTACGGCTATCGGCATCGGAGTTTCTGAAGAATTGGGTGGATATATATCCGTAACTGTAGTAGTCATCGTCGTAACAGGTGTTTTAGGAAACATTTTTGCGGAGCAAGCGTTGAAAATAATGCGAATAAAGGAGCCTATAGCCCGCGGCATCGCAATAGGAAGCGCATCACATGCGGTAGGAACAGCCAAGGCGATGGAACTTGGCCCTATTGAAGGAGCAATGAGTAGCCTTTCAATAGTGGTTAGTGGAATACTGACGGTGGTAGGCGCTCCATTCTTTGCCGCAATAATTTAATAATATAATTAAGAGATGAACGTAGAGGACGCAATTGAGACACGCAGGTCCGTAAGGGACTACAAACCGGAAGTGCCATCAAAGGAGCTTTTGACCGAAGTGCTCGAGGCCGCACGATTGGCACCGACAGCGGTGAACAAGCAACCTTTTAGCATTATTTGTGTTACAGACAAAAACCTTTTAGCCGAGCTTCAGAAAACATACTTGCGTGATTGGATAAAGACAGCCCCATGCATCATCGTAGTCGTTGCAAATCACGAGCAGAGTTGGCACAGAAAGCTTGATGGGAAAGACCATGCGGACATTGACGCTGCCATTGCGACTGACCATATGACGCTGAGGGCGACAGAGCTTGGATTAGGCACGTGTTGGGTCTGCAACTTTGACGCCTCGATGGCTCACGACATCCTCAAACTGAACGAGAAAGAAGAGGCTGTTGTCCTATTGCCAATTGGATATGCGGCAGACGAAGAAAAGCCCAAAGTAAGGAAAGAGGCTGTCGATATATACAAGTTTATCTGACCTCGGACTTAATCCCGAAAGTAGAACAAAAAAGCTCGGCTCGCTTATGACAAGCGAGCCGAGCTTTTTGTTCTAAGTTACTCGAAAGGGTCAGAATTTGAGTATGAGGGCGTCATGAGCGGGAATCTCAACCTCAAGACCATTCTCCTTTATGTTATTAACAGAATCTCTCCCGATATAGAGAGCATTTCCGAGTACATCGGAAGGTTGAATGCATTCATTCCAAGAACTACCCATTAACTTCCAGGCATCTTCAGGAATGCGCAACCGCTGACGACGCGGCGTTGCAGCAAAGTTAAGAGCGACTAAAAACCTCTCCGTTCCACTATATCGCAAATAAGCATAAACATTGGCAGCATCAACCCATATATGCTGATTCACCCACATGAGGTCATAAAAATCTCCTGTGGCAAAAGATTCGTAATCCTGAATCTTATTAGTCACTTTAGAGTACCAAGACCTGAGTTCACGCTCCTGAGGAAAAAGATTTGCTCCATCGTAATTAAAGCCACTCACATTCCTTCTCAAGGAGCCAACTGACCAGTAATCGAAAATTGTCGTTCGGCCGTCAACTCCACTAAAGCCGGAATCATCCATTCCCCGCTCTCCCAACTCTTGACCAGCATAAAGCATAGTTGCTCCACGTCCCATGGTCAAGGCGGCTATATAGCCAGGACGGGCTTTGAGAGGATCAATTGCGAATGAGTCGGAAGCTATACGCTGCTCGTCATGATTCTCTAAGAAATACAACATATTTTTGCCGACATTCTCTGTACGCCTCCAAATATATGTCATATCACTTGCCGGCATCGTTCCGGACACAACTGCGCGGACAATGTCGTAGAAATTCATCTTGTCGTATAGTATATTAAAACCAGCATCCACGAAATCTTTATATCTGGATGTGTCATAAATCTCACCCATGAATATAATATTAGGGTGACGACTCGTGACTTGAGATATAACCCAGCTCCAAAACTCGACAGGCACCATTTGCGCCATGTCAACCCTGAAACCGTCAACCCCGGTTGAAACCCAATAGAGCAAAATATCCCTCATCTTAACCCAAGTGTCTGGCCTCGGATCAAAATGCTTTGCTCCATCGTTTTGGTAATCAACTCCATAATTCAACTTGACGGTCTCGTACCAATCATATGGAGATGGAGATGCTGTAAAGGCGTCATTACCTGAGGCTTTCGCAGGCACCTCCACGTAAGGTACATCGTTTTTGCTTTCGGGTGCGGCAAAAGCCTGTCCTGGCAAATAATAGAAATTATTCTGCGGGTCGAAAGCCTTTGTCGTGTCATCGGCAGCACCCAACATTGGGACATCGGGGCGCGCATCCGAGTAATAAGTTCGGGCAACATGGTTTGGCACGAAATCCATGAGCACCTTAAGCCCGTGCTTATGGGTTCGCTCAACCAAAGACTTCCATTCGTCTAATCGATGATTGACATCTACAGCCAAATCTGGGTCAACATCATAGTAATCGCATATGGCATAAGGACTACCCGCGTTACCTTTTACGACATTGGCATTAGCAGGATGCGACATAAATGGATATTTGGTGGTTGAAGCATGCCTCACAACTCCTGTGTACCAAACGTAAGTAGCTCCAAGCGATGCGATATTTTCGAGAGCGGCATCGTTTATCTCATTAAACTTGCCAGACCCGTTCTCGTTTATCGTACCATTCCACTTATTCTCATCCCGTGTGTTGGAATAAAGACGAGGAAGCAGCTGATATATGACAGTCTTAGACATTGTACGTGAATTATCGGGTGCCTTATCTTGACATGAGCAAAGTGAGACGCAGAGCGTCAAAACAGAGAAAAGAAAACACAAATCCTCCCTCCTCGTACGCACAGAAGAAATAAATCGTTTCATATAACTCAACAGTCAAATTATAAATGCCCCAAACACAAAGCTATTCGGACTTGGCTGGAGAAACCTTCTTTACAGAAGATGACTTCGTCTTGCTTAAGCCCTTTTTATCAGATGATTGAGAAAGGAAGCCGCGATCTCTCATAAGGTACTCCATGTTAGGCTTCGCGCCACGGAACCGTACATACTGCTCCATAAGGTCGCCATCGCCAACCTCGCTGAGCGCATATTTCCGAAAACGAGCTACGACATCCTTATTGAATATATCCCCACTCTCCTTAAAAGCGGCAAAGGCGTCACACACAAGCATTTCGGCCCAGTCGTAATCATAATATCCGGCGGCATAGCCACCATCAAAAATGTGAGCGAAATAAGTAGAATGGTATCTTGGCTCAATCTCCGGAATGAGGCCTATATTCGACAATGTCTGCTTCTCAAATGCATCGACATCGGGAATATTATTCTTGTCGGTAAGCATATGCCAATGCAAATCGAGCAAAGATGCTGCCAAATATTCAGTAGACGCGAAACCCTGATTAAAGAGCGAAGCCTTGCGAATTTTGGCAAGAAGCGCATCTGGAATTATTTCACCCGTCTTATAGTGACGAGCAAAAGACTTAATGACAGTAGAATCGGCCGCCCACTTTTCATTTATCTGTGAGGGCATCTCCACATAGTCGCCAGGCACATTGCCTGCCGTCCTAAAATAGTATCCCTTAGTGAAAAGCCCCTGTATGGCATGGCCAAACTCATGAAACATAGTCAAATACTCATCATAAGTCAGCAAATCAGGCTTACCCTGTGCTCCCTTGGTAAAATTGCAGACGATTGATATCTGCCCCTCAGTATGAGTACCATCAAAATTGTCAATAGGGTTTTTGAAAGCAGTACACCACGCACCACCACTCTTTGTGGCTCGCGGATGCCAATCAAAATAAATCACACCGAGGCTCTTGCCATCCACATCAAGCATCTGCCAAACCTCATTGTCTGAAGCGTTATACAGGGGGGCGTCCTCAACTTTCGCGAAAGAGACGCCATAGAGCTTAGACGCAGTTTTAAACATGCCATCGCGGACAGAATTAAGCTCAAAGTATTGAGATATTTCAGCCTCATCGAGGTCATACTGAGCCTTGCGCAATTTTTCAGCCCAATAGGCCCAGTCACAACTCTCAATTACAGTCGTTTTGTCGTATTTATAGGCGAACTTTTTAAGTTCATCAAGCTCATTCTTGGCCTTGGCAAGAGCCGGAGTCCAAACCTTGGCAAGGAAAGAGTCAACAACTTCTGGAGTAGCCGCCATATTCTCCTCAATGGCATAGTGCGCGTAGGTCTTATAACCGAGCATTTGCGCCTTCTCAATCCTGAGTGCGACAATTTGCTTTATAACATCACGATTGTCATGCTCGCCGCCATTTCGGCCACGCTTGCAATAGGCTTCGTAAATAGCTTTGCGAAGCTCATGCCGGTCAGAGTTCTGAAGGAATGGCATGATTGAGGCATTGTGAAGTGTGAACACCCACTTGCCTTTCATTCCAAGCTCCGCAGCCTTCTCCGCAGCCGCCTCAACAAGATTATCTGGCAGACCAGAAAGATCAGAAGCCGAGTCGATTACAAGTTTATAGCTGTCATTAGTCTCAGCCAAAAGATTAGAGCCAAACTGGTGCGACAGCAAGGATAGGCTCTTGTTAATCTCGCGCAGACGCTCCTTTTGTTGTGGAGACAACAAGGCACCTTCGCGGATAAAATCCTTATAATATAAACTCAGTACACGCAACTGGACACTGTCAAGGTTTTCAGAATGACGATTGTCATAGACATGCTTGACACGCTCAAACAGCTTCTCGTTAAACGAGATGTTGTCCGAGTGCTCTGCCAACATCGGCAGAATGGTCTCGGCCATGACATTCATCGTGTCTGTCGCATCTGTTTCAAGCAGATTGAAAAAAATGTTAGAGACGCGGTCAAGCCTTTGGCCTGAGCGGTCAAGAGGTACAATCGTGTTTTGGAAAGTGGGTTCAGCCTGGTTTTGAACTATAAGCTCAATTGCGTGGTTAGCGTCATTTATGGCATCCTCAAAAGCAGGGACGTAACAATTGTTCCTGATTTCAGGGAACGGAGGCAAACCATGCGGGGTATCGAAGTCTGAGTCAAGCAGTGGGTTATGCTCGACATGACAGGCAGAAAGAGCCAAAGAGACGGACACGGCTAATAATATTTGTTTCATGTTGATTCTTGCGATGGAGTTAATAACGGAAGCGCTTTATAATGTCGCCATACTCATCTATTCGGCGATCTCGGAGGTATGGCCATATGCGGCGAACCTTTTCAGAGCGATCAAGGTCTACCGGGACTATGACGTTAACCTCCTTGTCTGCAGGAGCCGTGAATAGCAGTTCACCCTGTGGGCCGGCCACAAAACTGTTTCCCCAGAAATAGATACCATCAGAGGTTCCTGAGGGATCGGGTTCATGGCCCGTTCTGTTGACAGTCACCACGGGAATGCCATTTGCAACAGCATGTCCTCGCTGCACAGTCTGCCAAGCACCAAGCTGACGCTCCTGCTCGTCTGGGAGATCAGCAGAATCCCATCCAATTGCAGTAGGATAGATTAAAATCTCAGCCCCGGCAAGCGCCATTAGTCGAGCAGCCTCAGGATACCATTGATCCCAGCACACCAAAACACCGAGCCTGCCAATTGACGTATCGATAGGCTCAAAACCAAGGTCACCAGGAGTAAAGTAGAACTTCTCATAGAAACCAGGGTCGTCTGGTATATGCATCTTGCGATATTTACCGGCAATGGAACCGTCGGCATCAAAAACAACAGCTGTGTTATGATATAAGCCCGTTGCCCGTTTTTCAAAAAGAGATGCGACAATCACGACATTTAACTGCGCAGCAAGCGCAGAGAAAAAATCGGTTGACGGGCCAGGAATCGTCTCCGCCAAGTCAAACATCCGAGTATCCTCCGTCTGACAGAAATAGAGGGTATTATGTAATTCCTGAAGGACAATGAGTTGTGCGCCCTGCTGTGCAAGAGCGACAATACTCTTCCCCAATTTTTCGACATTCTCATGCTTGGCAGAGCAGCAAGTCTGCTGGACCAAACCGACATTTACTATTCGAGGCATCAATTAATCAATAGTTATCTCTTTGTTCTTCAAAAAAAGCAGTACCGACAGATGCAGGGAATTGCATTATCGAGCAGTGGAGAGACCCATGCTGTCGAATAAGCACTCTGGAATCAACCGGAACGATGTCGTAATCAGGGAAAGCCTCCGACATGACACTCAATGCAATATCATCAGTCTCCACACCGTAGACAGGCATAAGTATAGCACCATTCACGAAGTAGAAATTTGCATACGTGGCGGGAAGACGTTGGCCATCGCCATCCGTGTCGTAAATAGGCGGAGTCATCGGCAAAGCGACTAAGCGATACGGACGTCCTTGAGGAGTCACAAAACTTTGCAATTGCTCCTCCATTTCTTTAAGGCTGTCATAATGCTCATCCTCTGGCTCTACGCAACGGACATAGACAATAGTGTTTCCCGGAGCGAAACGCGCAAGAGTGTCAACATGGCTGTCGGTATCATCACCTGCAAGATATCCGCTTTCAACCCATAGAACATTTTGACAGCCGAGAGAATCTCGCAAACAATCCTCGGCCTCCTCACGAGACTCGAACCAGTTCCTATTAGGAGCGAAAAGGCACTCCTCAGTGGTCATGACAGTCCCATGTCCATCACTTTCAATACTACCACCCTCAAGGATAACTCTGCGCAGATCACGATAAAGCAAGTCTGGCAAAAGATCCTCATGTATGCAAGAGTTTATCATATTGTCAAAGCAAGCCGCAAACTTCATACCCCAGCCATTAAACTGGAAATCAGACAAAACAGGTTCGTCTTCATCAGTCAGCGTTGTTATGAAGCCATGATCTCGCGCCCAAGTATCATTGACAGGGCATTCATACACAAATATGTTTTGAGACCAATTTTCACCAAATGCGTCAAATAGGACGGACTCCACATGGTCCACATCATCAGTCACGATTAGGAGGGGCTCATAATCGGTTATCGCCTTCACAATCCCGACGTAGCACTCCTCAACCTCCGAGAGGATCGGGTACCAGTCAGAATCGACAGATGGCCACGTGATTTGCGAAAAGGCGTGCGGCTCCCATTCGGCAGGCAACCTTAGTTTCATATAAATCTCCTTATTGAAAGGTTCGGACACTATTCAAGTTTCTTGAGCAACACCTCGGCTTCCACAATGCCTAAATCCCTCGCCTGAGCATAGCACAATTTAGCATTGGCTATGTTTTCAGGAGTCGGCTCAGACTCAGAGTAGAAATTTCCCATCAGAAGGTAGGCCGTTGCACAACCAGCGTTCGCAGCATCGGCCATCATGGCTAATCCCTTTGATGGCTCTGCCTCCGTCCCCATGCCATGCATCAGCATATAACCAGCACTTGCCTTGGCCTCGTTATTACCATTATCCGCCAAATTCACATATAGTTTATATGCCTTACGGCGATTGGGGGTTGCGCCGGCTATTCCATAGGAATACATTTGGGCCAGAATGAAAGAAGCATCTTCATTACCATCTTTTGACGCCCTTACGATATCCGCCCCGAAGTGGTAGCCGCGAGCAGAGAATATACTATCCAGCCTTCCATCTTCATCGTAAAAAACCGGAACAGAATTGGTCGAATCAGTAGCTGCTTCTACAGTTTCAGACGGAAGAGAGTCCGCAGAACCTTCCGCAGACGAACTTCCGACACCTGAAGAGCAGGAGGCAATCGCGCAGCAAAGAGCAAATGAAATTGCGAGAGCGAAAGACTTATTGTAAATCATGTTCAAACCAGACTTGCAGACTATTACATCCGCTTAAGCAACTCAAGGATAAAGACCCAGAACTTGTCAACACTTGCAATGTCAACCGCCTCATCAGGAGAGTGGACAGCACGGAGAGTCGGGCCGACAGATATCATATCCATGCCGGATTTTTTCCCTCCAAACAACCCACACTCAAGGCCAGCATGAATTGCAAGAATTTCGGCATCTGAGTCGAAAAGCTCGCGATAACAAGCAGAAGCGGTTCTGACAAGCTCAGAATCTGGATTTGGCGTCCAACTCGGGTATCCCTCGCTCTCCTCGACAGAAGCTCCTGCCAACTCAAATGTCGCAGCTACTGAAGTCTGTGCGCATATTTTACCCGCCTCAACAGAACTGCGTTGGCTTGTTACTATATCAACCGAACTTTCATTTGTCCTTACAGAGGCGAGATTCGAGGAGGTCTGGACAAGATTGTCCATCGTGTGAGACATCTCGATGACACCATGAGGGCAAGCTACAATTGCGTTGATGAGCTTGCCTTGGAGATCTTGCGTCATGATTTTATCAGGTAAATCGACGGACTCCATCTTGAATTTGATGCCAGGCTCAACACCCTTGAATTCTTCCTCAATATCAGCGACAAAACAATTGAACTCAACTCGCAGATTCTCCTTATAAGTCAGCGGGACAACACATAGCGCACTTGCCTCACGCGGGATTGCGTTATGCAAATTACCTCCATTGAAAGAGGCTAAACGCAATCCGAACTTTTCACTTGCAATCCGGATAAAACGAGCCATAAGTTTATTCGCGTTAGCTCGCCCGAGGTGAATGTCACCACCAGAATGACCACCAAGAAGTCCACTGAGATGGAATGCGACAGCCATCATACCTGTTGGCACACAATCCTTGGTAAGAGAGAAAGAAGCCTTTGTGGTACAGCCACCCGCACAACCTATAAAGATCTGCCCTTCGTCCTCAGAGTCAAGGTTTATGAGCCTCTTGGCAGGCAGAAAATCCGCCTCTACATTATATGCGCCTGTTAAACCTGTCTCCTCATCGACAGTGAAAAGGCAGTAAAGCGGGCCATGCTCAATGGTTCCTTTCAAGCCGCCATCTACAATGGCAAGAGCAAGAGCCACACCGAGGCCGTCATCAGCTCCAAGAGTAGTTCCTCGCGCCCTTACCCATCCACCATCAACATAGTAGTCAATGGGATCAGTAAGAAAATTTATCTCCCTGTCTGAATTCTTTTCGCACACCATGTCGACGTGCGCCTGAAGAATGACAGGTTCAGCAGTCTCGTAACCTTTAGTTGCGGGGACATTCATCAAGATGTCCCCCACGCTGTCGGTTTTCGCCTCAATTCCTCTCTCCTTTGCAAAGTTGAGCAGGAAAGCTATTATTTTCTCCTCATGCTTAGAGGGACGTGGTACTTTCGTTATGGCATCAAAGAAAGGCCAAACGGGGCAAGTTAGTTGCGAGTCCATTTTTGCTTAGAGATTAGAAAGAACATGACCAATCAACTGTTTGATTACAGGCTTGTAATCTTTGGTGGCAGTACCACTTGTCCGTCCAGCAATGATGGCGCAGACTGTGGCAGGCTTATGTCCCAACAATTTTGACAATCCATAGATGCAAGAGCACTCCATCTCATAGTTAGTCACTCGGCGCTCTCCGTAACGGAAAGCAGTAATCTTCTTGTTTATATCGGGGTCGGCCAACTGAAGACGCACGACGCGTCCCTGCGGTCCATAGAAGCCGGGGGCGGAAATTGTCGTGCCAATATGGATTGAGGGATCGTTCTTAAGTCTGTCAATGATTTCTTGTGAACCATTGACAACATATGGTTTAGCGAGGAGTGGATTCCAATTAGTATGCTCCTCAAAGGCATGCTCGAAGTCGAGATCAGAAATTTCATTACGCCCCGTGTAGTAGTTGAGGACGCCGTCAAAGCCGATAGCAGCCTCAGAGAGAAGCCAAGAGCCGACAGGGAGGTCAGGCTGCAATGAACCTGACGTGCCGATACGTACGATTTCGAGCGTCTTGTGTTCCGCCTTTGGCAGTCGAGTCTCAAAATCAATGTTGACAAGTGCGTCAAGTTCGGTCATGACGATGTCAATGTTGTCGGTACCGATGCCTGTTGAAAGAACAGTGATGCGCTTTCCGTTATAGGTTCCGGTCGCGCTGACGAACTCACGGTTTGAGTTTTCGCACTCGATGGTGTCAAAGAAATCCTTGACAGTGGCGACACGTCCGGGATCGCCGACCAAAATGACCTTGTCAGCCAACTGACCGGGTTTAATATGAAGGTGGAAGATTGAGCCGTCTGAATTGATGATAAGCTCAGAATCTGCTATAGGTTTAGCGTTACTCATGGTTTTCTTATTTTTTCCAAAGATACAAAGTTATGCCCTAAAATGTGGGCATACAGGTTAAAAATCACATCAGAGAGCGCCCAACTCGTTCAAGAAAATAAGAGCGATGCATACAGGCGCGACAAAACGCACAACAAATCTGTATATGCCGTACATAGGTTGCTTTATGGTTCCGTTATTAGTAAGCTCATTGCGCAACACCTTCTCGTCTACCACCCAACCAATGAAGAGGCATATCACAAACGCGCCAATGGGCATCAGCAATTTAGCGACAAGGAAATCAAACAGGTCAAAGAAATTCAGGCCGAAGACGGTAATATCTTTCCACGGGCCAAAAGCCAAAGAGCAACAGCTGCCAAAGACGAAACAGGCAATTGAAATAATGACACAAACCCAGGGGCGGGACAAGTTGAATTTATTCACAAATATGGCCGCTGACATCTCAAGCATTGACACGGAAGATGTGAACGCAGCCATGACCAGCAAGACGTAGAAAAGCACTGAGAACACATAAGCAAGAACTGGAGCACCCGCAAAAACTTGCTGAAAGACATTGGGCAGAGTTATGAAAACAAGAGACGGGCCGGCATCGGGTGACAGGCCATCAATGCTATATACGGCGGGGAATATTATCAGACCGGACATTATAGCCACGAGAGTATCTATAGTCGCGACAGACAAAGAATCTTTCATGAGATTAACATCCTTACGGAAATAGCAGCCATAAGTGCAAAGACAGCATATGCCGACAGAGAGCGAGAAGAAAGATTGCCCCATGGCCGAAAGAATAGTAGAGCTATCGACCTTTGAGAAATCAGGATGAAAGAGGAAAGACAAGCCACGACCGACACCTGGCAAAGAAAGGGAGCAGACTACCAATACGGCAATGCAGACAAAAAGAACTGGCATCATAATTCGGGATGCTCGTTCAATGCCAGTCTGGACTCCACTTGCCACAATTGCGCAAGTCCCGGCCAAAATCAGAAACAAATATATAATAGGCTTATATGGATTTGATGAGAATGCGGCAAAGTCAGTAGTGAACTCGATTGCTGATTTTCCTGAGAAATCATTGGCAAGTGACTTAAAAAGAAACTCCAGAGTCCAACCGGCAACTACAGCATAATAACTTAGCACTAAGACTCCAGCGACAACAGGCAGCCACCCCATAAGCCCCCAAATTTTTTGCCCACCGCTCATCTTTATGAACGAATGCGACACATTATTACCGCCATTGCGACCTATAGCCAACTCCGAGATCATGACTGGCACGCCCAAAAAGAGCATAAAGAAAACATATATGAGCAGAAAAGCGGCTCCACCATGTTCACCTGTCTCCGTTGGGAACCTCCAAACATTTCCTAAGCCGACAGCAGACCCTGCCGCCGCAAGTATGGCTCCAATCTTACTTCCAAAGTTTGCTTTAGAATCTTTCATAGATGTCCTCCTTATACCATGATATTAAGAGATAGCCTCCTAAAACTAAAAATTCGTAAGGCTGCTTCACAAAGTTAAAAATAAATTCAGCATCAAGAGCCTAAGATCTCTTCCAATTCATTATCAGAAGGAATAGGTCCTATGGTGTTTTGCGCATCATCAAATTGAATAGCATCCGCCGCTAAACGAAGCTTACGAGCCTGCATGTCATCAATCTTCTGCTCAATAGTATCCTGTGAGACAAAGCGAAGAACCGTCACAGAACTTTCCTGCCCCATGCGGTGGGCTCGACTGTAGGCTTGTCTTTCAGCTGCTGGATTCCACCAAGGGTTAAGCATCAAAACATAGTCAGCGCAAGTCAGATTAAGGCCTACACCGCCTACTTTTAGCGACATCAAGAGAACCGGAGTAGACTGACTATTAGCGAACTCAGTTACTACGGCATCTCTGTCTTTTGTTGCGCCAGTCATAACTAAATAGCCTATTCCAGCATCTCTCAAACGTGCTGCGAGCAAATCGAAATCGCGCACAAAAGACGAGAACACCAACATCTTGTGACCCGACTTGGCAATACTCTCGATTCGTCCAAACACGACATCCGACTTGCCAGAGCCGCCTTCGTAGTCATCGATGCAAAGAGAAGGATGGTTAGCGATAAGCCTCAATTTAGTCAATGCTTGCAAAACCATAAACCTTCGCCTGCCACCTTCCACATTAGCGCCCAAAAGGGCGTTGCGACACGCCGACTTCTCCCTCTCATACACCTCACGCTGTGTTTCAGACATTGCGCAAGTTATAGTCTGGATTGAAATGGGTGGCAGTTCTCGCAGGACTTGCTCTTTTGTACGACGCAATATGTAGGGTCTTATCACGCTTCGCAGGCGTCGAAGGACAGAGTCATCCGAGTTTTGCTCTATCGGCCGGCGATATTGCTGTTCAAAAAATGCCTTAGAGCCAAGCAAATTAGGATTGACTATGTTCATCTGCGCCCAAAGATCGACCAAGTTGTTCTCAACAGGCGTGCCAGATAGATTAATCCTCCTCAAGGCACTGAGCTCTTTGATTGCTAAATATGTTTTGGACGACGGATTTTTAACCGTATGACTTTCATCAAGGACGACGTACTCAAAATCAACCGACTTTAAAGACTCAATGGAAGTTCTGACCATTCCATAAGATGTCAGGACCACGTGGAACTGTGACAACCTAAGTTTTGCCGACGTCCCGACGAGGGCATTCTTGCCCATGTACACATAGACAGAAAGCTGAGGTGCGAACCTCAATAGTTCTTTCTGCCAATTGAAAATAAGAGACACTGGCATGACAACGAGAGTTGGTTTCAGCCCCGTTTCATTCCGCACAAAAACGTCTTTTGCCTTTTCACAATCGCCTCGGTAAACATTCGTCAGGAGCGTTATAGCCTGAAGCGTTTTGCCGAGTCCCATGTCGTCAGCAAGAATGCCGCCATATCCACTGTTGGATAAGGCCGTAAGCCAACGCACGCCGACTTCCTGATAAGGACGAAGTTTAGCCTTGACGCAATCCGTCAGGAAAGGAATTGAGTCAGTCCCAGCCGCCTGTGATGAGATTTCCTTGCGTTCAGCGGGAACAATGAATTCTGGTAAAAGAGGTGCGCACGTCTTGGCAATAAGCAAGCGTTCATCATCCGGATGCCCATCAGCAACAAACGGCACAACACCACTCCACTGCTCAAACCACTCATCAGGGATTAAGAAAATAGTTCCGTCCGGCAGCAGAAACCTGTTATCTCCGCTTGATATATTCCGCAGAAAGCGCCTGAATGGAACCTTATAGTCACCGACCTCTACGACAATACGCAGATCAAACCAATCAATAGACTCATTAGTCTCCGACTGAATGTTCCAAGCACCGGCAAAGAAAGCATCCTTATCATCATGAATAGTCACCTCGATTCCGAACTCATCGAGCATGTCGCGCACAGAATAGACCCATTGGACAAGATCTGGCAAACTTGCTTTTTCAGATGTGACAAAGAGTTTGCCCATGTTTACGAGCCCCATGTCGGAAACAAGGATATCAGCCAACCGCTTTTCCTTGTCGAAATCACGCATTACAACTTCGAGGACATAGCGGCCGTCTTTCATTGTCATATCAACCGGCCTATGCTTGTCCGCATAATCGCATATAGCCTCGCCGCCATCACGCTTACCGTAGGTAAAAGACAAAGAGAAGCCGAAACCGAATATCCCATCAGTCGCATCAAGGCGGGCTCTGAACCTCGACCTATGTTTTATGACGTCAAAACCATAGGCCGAGACATGGTAAAGGCTAAGATTAGGCATGACAGCCTTTGCCATATACATATCGACAAGGCGCTTCTCAACTACAATGCGCTGCTTTAGGGTAAAGGGCTTGAATTTGGCAAAGGGAATGTCTTTTAACGAGTACAACACAGTCCCCGAGACAAACACGGCGGGTTGTGACGCCAATTCCGCGACATTGGTGTTAGTGATTGCTACATCTGCTATGCCATCAGACACCTTAAGGGTGTAAAGCAAGTCGCCTCCATCCGTAATGGTGAAGAAGAACCTGGGTTTGCATTTGAAAACAGGAGCTAACGTAATGCGGTCTTGGACATTTATGGACCTGTAGCCGTCGCTTAGCCTATAAAATTCGAGATTTGTTTTTTCAACCAACCCTAAAGTCGCACATATTTTCTTGTCGATAAATGGCCGTATACTGTTTTTTATGTAGTCTTCAGTAAGCGAACTTAAAAAAGCCTTAGCGGTCTTACCCTTTGAAAAAGTCTTTATTATATGCTGTTCAGACAGGTCATCGAGAATTTTAACTACTTGCCTTATCTCGTTGGAGACATCCTCATTCTCAATTGTCAAAGATGAAGCACGCCCTACGACTTGCATAACATAGTCTGAGACCCTTTGTACGTGAAAGGCCGCTATTATATTTCCAAATATTCGGTGCCTTGAGATAGTTAGGACGATGTCTTTCAATTGCGGTTCGTGTGTTTGATGTTTAAAATATTGTCAAAGGCTCATCCGAGAGGCTCAAAAGCCCATCCCTCAGACTTCAGCCAAGTTATTGTCTTTTCGAGGGCAAACCTCATCCGATCCCCGGCTTTTATTGAATCATGAAATACTATGATAGACCCGGGTCTGACAAATTTTCTTACATTGTCAAAGACTTGCTCAGGAGACAACCGATTGTCGTAGTCCTTAGGCATGACATCCCAAAACACAACCTTTTCAAAAGGAGGTCGTTCATCCCTACTGCAATGCGTGAGTGTCCACGTAACAAAGGGCGTAACATGTCCATGCGGCGCCCTAAAAAAACGGGACTTGCCACATTCCGCAGTGTCACATAGAGATATGTTTTCTTTGTATTTCGCCCAAGAGACACCTTTTTTGAAATAAGGCAAATGATTATAAGTATGGTTTCCGACGACGTGGCCCTCGCTCACGAGCCGGTCAAAGAGTTCGGGATGTTTGTGAACATTTTCACCCACACAAAAAAAGGTAGCCTTTACATCATTTGACTTGAGCAGGTCAAGCACCCAGTGTGTTTGCTCTGGCACAGGCCCGTCATCGAAAGTCAAGTATACGACTTTGCGATTTTTATCACCCCTCCATAGAGAGCCGGGGAAAAGCCACCTTACAAAGAATGGCACTTGAATTACCCAATCAATATTCATGGTATCCTGTTTCTACAGACTAAAAGAGGCGCCCCGTTTTGGTGCGCCTCCTGTCTTGCTATGTTTTAACGAACAATTATTCGTTCGCCTATACGTAACATTTTTGTTTGCTTAATTCCGTTGAGCCTGCAAATGGCACTGACAGTAGTCCCATACTTATGAGCGAGCCCGCCAAGAGTATCACCGGACCTGATAACATGAATCTTTCTCTTTGAGGCATCTGCACTCTCCTTCTCAGACTGTCCATAGTGCGAATAGATGCTGAAATAATGCTTTTTGACGGTAAACGTCTCGTCACGAAGTTTGCCCGAGGAGAAGTCAATAAGTCTCTCCGGGTCAAAAGCCTGCCCCATGAAACGAGTCTCGAAGTGAAGGTGCGGGCCAGTACTGCGTCCTGTACTTCCACCATAGCCGATTACGTCGCCCGCTTTAACTATATCATTTTCCTTGACGGCATGCTTGCTGAGATGACCATAGTAAGTCTCAAGTCCATTTGAGTGACGGATGACAACAAGATTGCCATAACCACCTGACTGCCTTGTCGATTTAACTACCCTTACCTTGCCGTCGAACGCAGCGAGAACGGGATCGCCGACTTTTAGAGGGATGTCGGTACCTTTGTGAGGACGCCTTCTGCGGAAAGCGAACTTAGAACGGACGGAGCCGACAACGGGGCAGCAAAAAGTAGAGGTAGAGTCGACAAGCGTCAAAAGCATCTCATCGGGTACATCGTTAAGACTAACACCACGATACGCATGTATGGCCTCATTGTCCCAATTTTCCTCAAAATCCTCTTCATCAATAGTGGGATGCCCAAGATCTATGACCTTCCAGGAATGATCCGCATAAAGGACAAGCTTTGAATACCTGTCATCAGTGTCAATTGTATCGATGACAGCACTCGTCGTAACGGTATCAGCTAACGAGAAAACCGACTGCGCCGCTGCGTCAATCGTGGGGAACAACCCTAAAGCGGAAAATATAACAATATACTTATTCACCTATTTATCAATCTTTGTGTTCCGCGAATTTAGCATTTTTCAGATGAAAGCCCCCTTTCGTTACCGACAAAACTGAATATTGAATGGGCAAACTGAAGGCTCACTACCTGAAGTACAACGACATAGAGCAAAAACAGTCAAGCCATCTTACCTGCAAAGCTATAGCCAATCCAGACAAGAGTGACACCAACGACAAGGCTAAGAATGGAATATATGATAGCGACTGAGACATGCCCCGCTGCCCAAAGGTCGTAAGTTTCACGAGAAAAAGTGGAAAATGTGGTGAAGCCACCACAAAAGCCGGCTACTAAAAAATTTTTTAATTCAGAGCGGGCGGGCATAGATACAAAGAGACCAGAGAAGATGCCAATGGCAAGGCAACCGACCATGTTGACTAAAAAAGTCCTAAACGGAAACCTCCCCACACAAACAGGGGTATAGACTACTGACGACAGGAAATAGCGCAGAACACTGCCAAGGCCACCGCCTAAAAAAACCATTAGATAGGACATAACGTAATCTTTTTAACTTGGGGCAAATTTAACAGCTTTTGCAGAATACGTTAACGAGCCGAGCTGCAAAACTTCCTTATATTTGCGCAATCTAACCTACTCAAAACCAGAAAGGCCGAAAATGAACAAATCTTATCTGCTTAACGAGTTGAAAGACTACGTCTTGATATTCGTAGGCGTAGTGCTTTACGCATTGGGCGTGACCGTGTTCATGCTCCCATACGGGCTCACATCGGGAGGCGTCTCGGGCATTGCGAGCATCATATACTATGTGACCGGCATAGAGGTGCAAGTGTCCTACATAGTCATAAATGCCACTCTGCTTGTAATAGCCATAAAAGAGTTGGGAATACGATTTTGCCTAAAGACCATTTTTGCCGTATTCGCGATGACCTTTGTCCTATGGCTCTTCCAGCGAATAATCGAAGTGCCAAACGAATCGACCCCTGGTCAAATGATGCTGCCACACTTGATTGGCGACGAAGCCTTCATGGCTGCCATATTGGGTTCAATTTTATGCGGAATAGGGCTTGCATTTTGTTTTGAGAACAATGGCTCTACAGGTGGTACGGACATCATAGCGGCCATCGTCCACAAGTACAAGCCGATTTCATTAGGTGAAGTCATCAGAGTTTGCGACATACTCATTGTCTCGTCTTGTTACTTCATATTTCATGACTGGGCGCGTGTGATTTATGGCTTCGTAATCCTCTTCACATATTCTGTAACATTGGATTATTGCATACGCCGCCAGCATAAATCCGTCCAATTCCTCATTTTCTCACGCAATTCGGATAGCATAGCCAACGCAATAATAAATAGCGGCCATGGAGCGACGATGCTGACAGGTGAGGGGTGGTACACCCATACAGAGAGGAAAATAGTGACGTGTATAATAAGTCGCCGCTTCGCAAAAGAAATTCTAAGGCTTGTAAAAGGGATTGACCCATACGCATTCATATCTATGAGTGACGCAAGTCAAGTTTGGGGAGACGGATTTGACTCGATTAAACTGGGCAACACAACAGAGCAAGAAAACAAAACACTTCTTGTCTTCGCAAGCAACAGCAAACATAAACTTGCCGAGGTAAGGGAGCTCATGGGAGACAAATACGACATCCGCTCCCTTGCCGACATCGGATGCTACATTGATATTCCCGAAAACGCCTCATCACTCAAAGGCAACGCCTTGTTGAAGGCGAGGTTTGTGAAAAGGTATTATGGTTTCGACTGTATAGCAGACGACACAGCCATAGAATGCAAAGCCTTGAACGGGTTGCCGGGCATTCACTCCCGGAACTTCGGTGTATTGACCCAAGAAGACCTCGAAACGTCAAAGAACAGACCCTCACTCGAGGATTGGAACGAAACGGTCTCTCAACAGATGTTGGATATACTCCACAAGCACCCGCACAAGGTTGAAAAGCCTGAGGATAGGAATGACAGCGCTAATGTAGCGCGACTGCTTGATAAAATGGAGGGCTCGTCAGACCGAGAAGCAAATCTGCACACTGTTCTCGCCTACGTCAGCGGAAACTTCAAAACACCAACTGAATGGCAATGCGTCACGTTTGATGGCACGCTGAAAGGAGAGTTGGCCATGAAGCCATGTGAACATGCCCATGACAGCTTCTTTTACGACTCCATTTTCATCCCAGAGGGTTTCGACAAAACGATACATGAACTTGATAATGACGCTCGTAAGTTAATCAGTCAGAGAGCTGTCGCCATCAACAAGCTTAAAGCATATCTTGAATCGGAGCAAGGTAAAGCCGAAAAACAAATAAAGATATAAGACGCCATAAGGGTCATTAACATCGAAAAGAGGCTGTATTGTTACATACAGCCTCTTTTTTGCGCTTACAAATGAACGACAATCAAATCATTTTGGGGGTTGATTTTGGAGACTTTTGACAACTCACCCAAAGAAGATAATTGATTTCTTTACACTGAAACAAAGTTCAGGCTTGACAAGTAGGCACTCCGCCACCATTGAGCATCAAAAAAAAGAGGCTGCGTCAACTTTGACGCAGCCCCGACTATTTTTTATGTGTTGATTAGAACCTGAAACCTACGGAAATTACACCAGAGTGAGTTTTGTGAGTTAACAAGGCAGGCATGTTAACCTCAGCAACACCGCCAGGCCCGTAGAGATAACCCTCAGATGTGTCAGGCAGAACCCATTGGTCGGATTTCTTGACTGAGCAGACATAAGTGAGATCCACAAAGAAATTATTTTTCCTAAAGCCGACACCACCAGAAATGGAGTAATCCTTGGGTTTATTGAAATAATACGCCTCCTTTAAGAGTGATGTCGTAAAACGATATCCTGCACGGATATAAACGGGGTTCAAGACACTGAGCTCGCCACCCATACGCAGAGTGTTTGAGGCGCAGAAAATGCTCTCCTTCATCAAATTGTTCAGGGTGCCGAACGTGTTGTATGAAGTCGGATCATCGGACCCCTTCTCGGTGAACTTGCTACGAGAATGGTTCGTGCGCTCATAATCCACAGAAAGCATTCCACCACGACCTATAATACCAGCTACACTTGCTATAAAACGGCTTGGCACGCGATACTTATACTCATACTCGAAATCGCTCGTGCTGAACGTCTTGTTTTTTGCTGGATTGTATATTTTAGCCCAGTACCGTTCAGACACGCTGAAAAACGATGGTGAATGAAGAGCTACGCCTACCCTTAGGAAATTGGCGGGGCGAAGAATTGCACCGATGTTAAAACATATGCCAGTTCCATCCTGGTCAAGATAGCTTTGATAAGTGAAACTTGTGGGGTCATCGGCGGCTACCGTAACCCCATCGAAATATTCATAGTGCGTCGTGGTGTTGGTATAAGAGAGTGTCTGAATATTCAGAGAGCCACCGATATACAATTTGTTTGCAATGTTTGCCGCATATCCGAAGGCTATATCGCCTTTAGAGCCCTCTGTTTTTACAGATTTTGAAATACTTATCAGACCTAACTCATTCTCATCCATTCGGAAACCAGCATCAAGATGGCCATCTTTGAAAGACTCCCACACATTATAAGAGTAGCTGTTGTCGTCAGTATCGAAAACAAGTCCGGCGTTGCCAGCCAACTCACCTGTCATCGATGCGAATCTCTGCTGATCGGTTGAGAAATAGTCGAGCAACGAATTATATGCGTAGGGGTCATTATACCTCTGCATACTTGAAAAGTCCGCAGTACGATTATAACCGACAAATAAATTGGATGCTACCAGTCCACCACCATTCTCGCGCATCCTTCCAAATGAAAAAGCCGCGCCTATCTGGCTGAAAGGAACTCGCACACGGTCATCAGACGATTTTGTCTGCCAGTACTGGCTATCATCTTTTATAGCACTTACGCCGAGGGTCAGACCGACCTCTGTGGCACGATAGACAGCCATACCAGCTGGATTTATTGCCATCGAGGTGAGATCAGCGCCAACAGCTCCAAACGCGCCAGCCATGGCTTGAGTTCGGGCAGTGCCCATCAAGTCATTGCTGTTGAAACGCATAGCATCCGTATAATCTTGAGAATAAGCCCCAATGGACAAGAGCATACACATTGCGAACGAAATCGCCTTGCAATTCTTCATATCCTCTAAAAATATATTCTACTTTACTAAAAGAATGCCTACGCGGCTAACATACTCAGCATATGATAGCGCACGTAGGCAAATCATATTTTTCATTTATCGCGTGCGTCCGCCACGAGAAGAGCTGGCACCACCGCCTGAAGAACGGCTTCCACCACTGAAACTGCCTGTTGAACGGCCACCGGTAGAGAAACTCCTACCTGAGCTGAACGTTGACCGCGAACTACTTTGGGACCCCGAATAGGTAGAGCGCGTTGCCCCGCTGCTTCTTGACGTTGAAACAGATGACCTTGTTTGCGACCTGCTTGGTGAATAGGAGGAAGAAGTTCCTCTTCGAGTATTAGTCGAGTATGACGTACTTTCCCTTGAATTAGCTGGAGACGTCGTCGATACCGAAGAGCGGGAAGAGCTCCTTGAAGGCGTATACGTTGAGCGTGAAGAAGAGCTTGAGGCGTAATTCCCAGACGAGAGTCCAGAAGTAGAGCGCCTTGTGTTTGTCGAGTAGCTTGACCTGTTGGTTGTCGCAGTGGAGCCATTGGCTGTCGCACCTTGATTCACTGTTGACCTGCGCGTGTTAGTGCTATAAGAAGATCCGCTATATGAGTTGGAATTTGAACCAGTCGACGTAGTTGAACGTCCGTCTGCGGAGCGAGTGTAAGAGTGTGAACTTGTCGGCAGCATGGAGCGATACCGCTGCCCTGCCCTTTCGCCATTAGGATTTGTCGTAACACCTTGAATCCTGTTCTCTGCACTATAAGAGCGAGGTGCCGTGTTTGCGCGGGCGGCATTGACTGGCCGGTCGTAAAATCCGTGGTCTCGGCCTCCTATCCCATATCCGTGACCGATGCCAGGCCAAGGCTCATGATGTCCCCAACAATGATGATGATGGTGCGGCCAACCCCAAGCATAGTCATAGAAGCCCCATCCGAAACCGAAGCCACCATACCAGCCGCCGAAACCCCACGCTAAATTCATCCTCCAAGGCCTGCTCCAATACCAATCAAAAGCAAGTCCTGAGCCATAGAAGTAGTCATCATACCAGGGATTTGTCCATGTGGGGACGAGATATGTCGAGCCATATCCGTCAACGTAAATATTCCAGTCTCCTGAGTAACGAGCCGCTGTAAAGAAAGGCGAATAATAGTTGACTGACACGAGTGGACGATGGAACCTGATTATCCTCTCAGCGTAAGACTGATCAGACTCGGCCCCCCAGAAACCATCCACCCAGTAGCCGTCAGAGACAGCCACTTCTGGCTCTTCTGCTGTAGCTGCGGCGATCAGCGCTTTCGTCGTGTCCTCAGCCTCGCCATTTGTGGAGTTGGCATTGGCGTAATATTGCTGAATCTGAGAGAAGTCGCGGGCATCACTATTTGATTTGTTGCTCGCAGCATAGCTTGCCACCCTTGACTCGTAAGAGGCGACATCACTATTTGTGACAACCGCGGAAGACTCGGGCGCCTTCACTATTGACTTTGGCGATGCCGACCCGTCATAATAGACGTCGTCAGCAAGGGCATTGGCGTTAGACAGCCTCATGCTCGAGCAACCGGTAAGCGCCGCAGTTGCGCCCATTGCTATCACCGGGAAATATATTGCTTTCATGGGTTGACGTATTAGATATTGTAAGACATTCTTGCCCTGTCAATATGCAAAAGGCGTGCCATCATTTTGATTGTCAGCAGACGCAAGTGGGCGCACCACAGGAGGCAGCACATCCTGCTGTTTACTCGACTACTCAATTTCAATCTGTCGTTTGAAAGTCTCCTCCAATGAGATAATCGTCTCTGTCGAGGCAATACCTGGGATTTGCTGAATGCGATCTGACAGGATGTACTTCATATGCTCATTACTACGGGCGTATATCTTGATAAAGATCGCATAACGTCCCGTTGTATAGTGGCATTCGACAATCTCAGGTATCTTTTCCATCGCGGCTACCACTTGATTGAAGCTTCCGGCCTCCTTGAGGAAAACCCCGATGAAAGCACAAGTCTGGTAGCCGACCTTTGTCGGGGACAAGATGAACTCAGAGCCTTTGATGACCCCGATATTCATTAGTCTTTGCACCCTCTGGTGGATAGCCGCGCCCGAGACACCGCACATGCGGGCCACCTCAAGAAAGGCGATTCGGGCATTTCCGGTTATAAGCTTTAGAATCTTGCGATCGAGGTCGTCGATGCGAGGGACCCCGTCATAGGACTTAGGGCTTTTGCCCTGTTCTAAATCGAGATCCTCGTCGTTGTCATTTATCTGGCTATTATTCTGATCTGACATAGTTGCCTAAATTTACTCGCCAAGGGAATGGAGCCATCGCCCCTCCTTGAATTTAATGATTTACAAAATGTTTCAAACTGCAACGCAAATATAATTACAAATAAACAAAAGGCAGAAGAATGGCTCTTTATTTTTTCAAACTTTCAGCCGACCTGACATTAGACATGCGCATTTGCAAAGCTGAAGAAGACAACCGACAATCCACGCGTCATTAGACATTATTTGGAGCGTTAAGACAAAAAAGATAACTTTGCCTTATAGTGAGCAAAACAAGGAAATGGAATACATAGTATCGGCACGGAAATATAGGCCTGCGACATTCCAGTCAGTCATAGGGCAACAGAGCATAACTCAGACGCTCAAAAACGCCGTGCGCGAAAAACGCATCGCCCACTCGTATTTGTTTTGCGGCCCACGCGGAGTCGGCAAGACCACTTGCTCACGTATCTTTGCCAAGACCATCAACTGCTCCAACTTGTCGGAGGACATAGAGCCTTGCAACGAATGTGAATCTTGCCGGGCCTTCAACGAAAACAGGTCATTCAGCATACATGAGCTTGACGCCGCGTCAAACAATTCCGTCGAAGACATCAGAACACTCATCGACAGTGTGCGAGTCCCGCCCCAAGTCGGCTCGTACTCCGTATACATCATCGACGAGGTCCACATGTTGTCGCAGGCGGCCTTCAACGCATTCCTCAAAACTCTCGAGGAGCCACCGGCTCACGCCATATTCATCCTTGCGACCACAGAGAAGCACAAAATCCTCCCTACGATAATATCGCGCTGCCAGGTTTTTGATTTCCACAGGATTACAGTGCCTGACGTAGTCGAGTACCTCAAATATGTGGCGGGCAACGAGGGCATAACAGCCGAGGATGAGGCTTTGACCGTGATTGGCCAAAAGGCTGACGGAGCCATGCGCGACGCCCTGTCCATTTTCGACCAGATAGTTGCATTCTCTGGCAAAGAAGTAACTTACAAGAAGGTCGTAGAGAACCTCAACATACTGGATTACGAGGTCTTTTTTAATGCCACAGAGGCCATTGCCGAGCATGACTACCTCAAGTCCATGCTCATATTCGACGATGTTCTGCGCAGAGGATTCGACGCGCTCAACTTCCTCAACGGATTGTGCCACCACATGAGGAATCTGCTTGTCGCTCAATCACCCGAGACAGCCAAACTGCTTGACGTAAGTGGGCAGACCGCCACTCGATACACAGAGCAAGTCAATGCAATTGGAGCAAGAGCCGTCATCACGTTCATCGAGTCTTTATCTCAGAGTGAGATAACATATCGGACGGCAAAGGACAAGCGTCAGCATGTCGAGTTCGCCCTGCTCCACGTCTGCATGATTGGCGACGAAAAAAAAAAGTCTTAGCCCAGCTTGAGTCGCTA
The DNA here is from genome assembly GCA_963658925.1 of bacterium. Lineage (GTDB taxonomy): Bacteria > Bacteroidota > Bacteroidia > Bacteroidales > Marinilabiliaceae > W3P20-009. The sequence continues at coordinate 84,051 of CAVKRQ010000004.1, read as the reverse complement.
ATTAGGAAGAACGCAGAGCAAGCCAAGCCACAAGCAGGGCAGAACGCCGCAACTGCCTCCCCCCCCCCCGCCCCCATCAGTTCTGTCGGTACAAACCGAGTTACTCAGCAGAAGATAGCCTCCACCATGTCTGGTGGCGGATCAATTCTGAACAGGCTAAAAAGGGCCAACGACCAGATTCAACAGGACACCCAGAAATCCCAGAAAAGCGCGCCACAAGACCAAGCCCACGCCCCACTTGACGAAAACACACTAATTGCGGCATGGCGCGCTTTCGCCAACAGTCTGCCGGCGTCAGACAACTACTTGCGCACCATAATGGCAGTAGAGCCAAAGATAAGCGGCGATGACATTATAGTAGTAGACATAGTCAACTCATCACAAAGCATGATATGCGAACAGGCAGAGTTAGTCAGCTACCTTCGCACAAACCTGAGGAATCAGAGCATTGTGATAAAGGCCAACCTTGTGGAGAAAAAAGAGGAAAACTCGTCAACGCCATTTACTGCTAAGCAAAAATTAGACGTTTTGCTGTCAGATAACAGCAACCTCCACAAACTCATCGAGCAATTCGGCTTGAGCTTTGACTATTAGGCCGAGTCATCAGTTACAGCACTAACACACTGGAGTATAATCAGATAACAGAAGCTACACAACAGGGATTGCAATAAAAAAGCAGAGGAAACCTGAGCACAGAATTAAAAATTAGCATTTTTTTAACTCTGCAAGGGTTGTAAATGGGAAAAGATTACTAATTTTGCATCGTCAAACGAGAGGGCTAAGCGCAAGACTCGCTAGCTCAGTTGGTAGAGCAGCTGACTCTTAATCAGCGGGTCCAGAGTTCGAGTCTCTGGCGGGTCACTTTTTCATGTTTCTTATTAATGAGTTTAATGACTCGCTAGCTCAGTTGGTAGAGCAGCTGACTCTTAATCAGCGGGTCCAGAGTTCGAGTCTCTGGCGGGTCACTTTTTCATGTTTCTTATTAATGAGTTTAATGACTCGCTAGCTCAGTTGGTAGAGCAGCTGACTCTTAATCAGCGGGTCCAGAGTTCGAGTCTCTGGCGGGTCACTTTTTCATGTTTCTTATTAATGAGTTTAATGACTCGCTAGCTCAGTTGGTAGAGCAGCTGACTCTTAATCAGCGGGTCCAGAGTTCGAGTCTCTGGCGGGTCACGAGAGCGTCTTGATTGCTAATCAAGACGCTCTTTTATTTTATAATAGCTTCTGCCTTAAAATCAGAAAATTGACTTATTTTTGCGGAGTAAAGATAAGCACTAAAAAATGCCTTCAGCAGAAAGCAAAAACGCCAACAACACAACCTTGGAACTCACGGAGCGCCAATATAGCGAACAAGTCGGGCTTTGCCGGGACCTTTTCTCAAAGAAAGCGCAAGATTACGGCACTGCGTGGCGGATTATGCGCCCGTCGTCCGTGACCGACCAGATATTCATCAAGGCCAACCGCATCCGCTCTATTCAGACAAAGGGCGAAAGCTTAGTTGACGAAGGCATCCGCTCTGAGCTCATAGGCATCGTTAATTATGCGGCGATGGCTTTAATCCAGTGCGAATTGGGATTTTCTGACACGGCTGACATGAGCGTGGAGGAGGCCACACGGAGGTATACGGACAAGATAGACACCGCATACAGACTAATGGCGTCAAAAAACCACGATTACGATGAGGCATGGCGGCACATGAGGGTGTCGTCGATTGTGGACATAATCCTGATGAAGGTATACAGGACGAAAGAGATTGAAACGCATAAGGGCGGCACATTGGTGAGCGAGGGAGTTGAGGCTAATTATTTAGACATGATCAACTATGCGGTCTTTGCGCTAATCCTGACGAAAGACGAGAAGTAGCGAAGACAGGTAAGCGCATAGTTAATCAAAGAGCAAAGACAATTATGGACTTACAAACGAAACAAGCGATACATAGAATAGCCCGCCTTCTGCTTGGTGCGCTGTTTGTTTTCTCAGGCATAGTAAAATGCATTGACCCGACAGGTGGCGCAATTAAGATTGAAGACTACTTCATAGCGTGGGGATGGTTTGACGCCCCATGGGGGCTTTGCATGACATTGTCATTCCTCCAGAACATTGTAGAGTTCACGGCGGGCTTCATGCTCGTCTGCGGTTCGTTCACCAGAATAGCCTCGCTGATAACTCTGCTTTTCATGGTTCTCTTCACGCCGCTCACCCTCTACATAGCCTTAGCTAACCCAGTGAGTGACTGCGGTTGTTTTGGCGACGCATTCAAGATTACCAATTGGCAGACGTTTGGAAAGAACGTGGTATTCCTCGCCATGGCCGTACTCGTCTTCGCTTGGCGCAATATTGACGGCAAGGGTGACAAGTTGTGGAAACAAATGGCGATGACCGTAATGGGCGTCCTGGTGGCTCTATTGGTAAGCATAAAGGGTGTGACTGACGAGCCTATTATTGACTTCCGTCCATACGCGGTAGGCACAGACATACGCGCCTCGATGACAATTCCAGAAGGCGCTCCCGCCACTGAGTATAAGACGACATTCATTATGGAGAGGGATGGCGTACGGAAGGAATTCGATGAGAACAACTACCCTTATGAGGACTCAACATGGGTGTATGTAGACTCAAAATCAGAAGTCATAAAAGAGGGGTACGTTCCGCCTATAGCTGACTTCACGTTCACCACCACTGATGGCGATGAGATGAGTGATTTCATACTCGACAGCACATCACCCGTATTCTTAGCTATATCGCCCAAATTGAGCACTGCGGATGAGGGACAAATAGCCAAGGTTGGAGAGCAATTTAAGTTAGCGCAGGAGCATGGTTTTGATTTTTTCTTGGCAACATCCTCATCTCAAGCAGACTTCATCCGCACAGACAGCATAGCTGGCGTAGCACTTAACTACTTGTCAGCCGACGAGACAATGCTTAAGACCATAACGAGAAGCAACCCGGGCCTTATTGTGATTCAGAACGGCGTAATAGTGGCCAAATATAACCTTGACCACATGCCATTTGACGACAGCATGTCGAACCCTGCCGCAAGCTACCTCGCCAATATCAAACACTCCTATGATTGGATGCTGATAACGACATTGGCGATGGCATGCGTCATCGTGTGGTTGCTACTGCACCGCAAACGGTGCCACAATCACCATTGCCACAAGCATGGAGACGAATGCGGCTCGCAATGCGAATGCGGGAGTGAAATAGTAGACGATAAACAAACAGAATAAATTCAATAACTCTTCAAAGAAATGAGAAAGAAAATTGTCGCAGGCAACTGGAAGATGAACAACACCCTCCAGGAGGGCATCAAGCTCGCACAGGACGTTAACGCAATCCTCAAGGCTGAGGCTCCCAAGTGCACCGTCATCCTCGGCACACCGTTCATCCACTTGGCTGACGTCGTACGCAACGTCGACAGCAACCTCGTCAAGGTTTCCGCAGAGAACTGCGCAGACAAGGAGAAGGGCGCCTACACTGGTGAGGTGTCAGCAGCCATGGTCAAGTCAACTGGCGCAGAGTACGTCATCCTCGGACACTCTGAGCGCCGCCAGTACTACGGCGAGACCGATGAGATTCTCAAAGCAAAGGTAGACCTCGCCCTCGCAAACGGCCTCAAGGTCATCTTCTGCATTGGCGAGGATCTCGCACAGCGCGAGGCCAACAAGCAGAACGAGGTTGTAGGATCAGAGGTCAAGAACGCCCTCTTCCACCTCAGTGCAGAGCAGTTCGGCAACGTAGTTCTCGCTTACGAGCCTATCTGGGCTATCGGAACCGGCAAGACTGCCACAAGCGCACAGGCAGAGGAGATCCACGCATACATCCGCTCAGTTGTGGCCGAGAAGTACGGCAAGCAGGTAGCCGACGACACCACCATCCTTTATGGTGGCAGCTGCAAGGCAAGCAATGCTCCTGAGCTCTTCGCTCAGCCCGACATCGATGGCGGCCTCATTGGCGGCGCATCGCTTAAGGCAGAGGACTTCCATGGCATCATCGCCGCTTTCAAGTAAAGCAAGGAGTCTGAAGTAATAAATAGTAACGTCCCGCAGTCTGTCACATGACGGACTGCGGGACGCTTTTGTTTGAAATTTCGGCACGTATGTTGTATAAGTGGGAGCGCATGCGCACAATAAAGGAAAAGTTCATAACTTTGAGGTGCAAAAACTAAAACGAAAATGAAAAAGATTTTTTCAATAGCCCTTTTTGCGATGGCGAGCCTCTTCACGTTTGCTCAAAAGCCAGTTATTGAGTTTGAAGAGACTTCTCATGACTTTGGGGACATCCAAGAGAAGGGTGGACGTGTGAGCTACGTTTTCACATATAAGAATGTAGGAACGACACCACTCATAATCAACAACGTGCAGGCGTCATGCGGTTGCACGACCCCCGAATGGACCCGAAAGCCAGTCAAGGCTGGAGAAAAAGGAGAAATTAAGGTTACTTACGACCCTATCAACCGTCCCGGTTCATTCAACAAGACAATCACAGTAAACGCCAACACTGAGAGGCCGACGACGATGTTGCGCGTTTCCGGCAATGTGCTGCAAAGGCCCAAGACAGTCGAAGACCTTTATCCTGTCGTAATGGACAGCCTCCGATTGGAGAATAGCCACATACCATTCACCAAGATGAAGCCCAATGAGCAAAAAACAGCTGAGCTTAAAGTGATTAACACATCAAGCAGTGCCGTTACGCCAAACTTCATCAACATCCCGGCTCATGTGAAAATAGAGTGCCGTCCAGCCACCATAGCCCCGGGACAGAAGGCAGTCATAGTTGCCACTTATGACGCAGCCCTTAAGAACGATTGGGGATATGTGTCAGATAGGATATACATGACATTCAGTGACCAAAGGAAGTATAACAACTCAATCACGCTCAGTGCAAGCATTGAGGAGGATTTCTCGAATGTCAACACGGACAATGCCCCTGTTTTCGAGGTTAATGAGAGAACTCATGACTTTGGGGAGATAAATCCATCTGTTAAAGCCATCTATGACTTCGTAGTAACAAACACAGGCAAAGAGAACCTGATTATCAGAAAGGTTAAAGCATCGTGCGGATGTACAGCAGCGACACCAGAGAAGAAGGTACTCGCAAAAGGCGAATCAACAAACATTCATGTTGAGTTCGACCCACGTGGCAAGAGCGGACGTCAGAGCAAGACGATAACAGTCATCACTAACGACCCGAAGAACTCTAACGTACTCTTGCGCATAAGCGGTAATATAACCCCTCAGGGTCAGCAGATGAAATAAGCTCAGACTCTGATAGTCAACACATACAGCGAATGATAAGGCGGCTAACAATGGTCGTCATACTCACAATAGCAGTTGCGTTGGTCTCGTGCCAGCGCAACTCTTTGTGCATTAATGGTGACATACTCAATTTGCCAGATGGATTAATGCGAGTGTCATTGATAGACACAACCATGCATTGGTCACCAATTGATTCTTTCAGAGTTGAGAAAGGGCACTTTGAGTATGACAAAGGGGTGAGCATTGACGAAGAGGAATGTCTAATCTTGTCTACCGGCAGTCAAAATTTCGTCATCTTCACAGGCAATGCAAACATAACAATCAATGGTAACGCACTGCGACCAGAAGAGATAGAAGTCAAAGGATCAAAAAGTAATGACGAGCTCATCAAATTTGCAAAAGAGCTTCCCGGAAAAGAAAGATTGGCTCAGATAGAGGCCGCTTTAGGCGCAAAGGCATATGACAAAGAAAGGAATGAAAAGATGATAGCGGAATTGCACGACATAGAGAGGACTCAGATGGAGTACATCCGCAACCAAATAGAATTACGCAAGGAGAACCCATTAGGCGCATTTCTTCTTTTCAACCACATAAACCTTTTCTCGACCAAAGAGTTGCAAGAGATACATTCCGCATTTGCCAAAGCCCACCCACACCACAAATATGTCAGACTTCTCAATAGATTGATAAAAGAGCGAATCCTAAGAGAAGGAAGAAGCTGTCTTAGCAAGCAAGACGCAGAGTAACAAGTTGTCTGTTTACTCGATAAAGAGCAGATTAGACGTTAAAATATAAAAGAACAAATAATGTCATTAATAAAATCCATATCAGGCATCAGAGGGACCATTGGCGGCCCTCAAGGCGAGGGATTGACCCCGACTGACCTCGTTCGATTTGTATCAGCCTACGCTAAGTGGGTAAAAGCAAACAAGGAGAACCCCAAAGCCAAAGTAGTGGTTGGCAGAGACGCCCGAGTTTCTGGCCCAATGGTGAGGAACATAGTCGTTGGCTCCCTTATGGGAATGGGTGTAGACGTGATTGACATAGATCTCGCCTCAACCCCGACAACCGAAATCGCGGTGACAGGAGAAAACGCTGACGGCGGTATCATCATAACGGCAAGTCACAACCCCATGCAGTGGAACGCGTTAAAGCTTCTTGACAGAAACGGAGAGTTCCTTACAGCTGCACAAGGTGCTGAAATTCTCGACACTGCAGCTCGTGAGGACTACGAGGCAGCTGAAGTTATGGACTTGGGCGAAGTGACCATAAAGGATTACACAGATTACCACATCAAAAAGGTCCTGAAACTTGATTTGGTAGACGTTGACGCAGTAAGGAAGGCCAAATTTAAGGTAGCGATAGACACGGTTAATTCTGTCGGTGGCATTATCTTGCCCAAGTTGCTTGAAAAGCTTGGAGTTGAAAAGATATACGGGCTTAACACGGAGCCAACTGGAGTCTTCACGCACAACCCGGAGCCGCTGCCACAAAATCTCTATGGCATATCGGCACTGATGAAGGAGAAAAAGGCTGACATTGGCTTTGTAGTAGACCCAGACGTAGACCGACTGGCATTTATATGCGAGGACGGCAGCATGTTCGGCGAGGAATACACCATCGTATCCATAGCAGACTATGTCTTGAGCCACACACCAGGCTCCACAGTCAGCAACCTTTCCTCAAGCCGCGCCTTGCGAGACGTCACCGAAAAACATAACGGGACGTATGAGGCGGCTGCAGTTGGTGAGGTCAACGTTGTCAGCAAAATGAAAGAGACTCACGCTGTCGTAGGCGGTGAGGGAAATGGAGGCGTCATATACCCAGAATGCCATTATGGTCGTGACGCATTAGTAGGCATAGCCCTTATGCTAACGCAGATGGCCAAAAGCGGGAAAAAGCCATCCGAACTGCGAGCTTCTTATCCCGATTACGTCATTTCAAAGAATCGCATTGACTTGCGTCCGGAGATTGACGTGGATAAGCTTCTGCAAAAAGTCAAAGAAAACCACAAAAACGACAAAGTCAACGACATAGACGGCGTCAAGATTGACTTTGCAGACAGTTGGGTACACCTACGCAAGTCTAACACAGAGCCTATAATCCGCATTTACGCAGAGGCGCATACGGAGCAAGAGGCGGACGCCTTGGCCGCTAAAATCAAGGACGAGATTTCAACTATGATTTAAGTTGCCCAGGAAAGATGAAGAGGTTGACAAGCCAAGCAAAGAACACCAAACTGCTCCGTTTGGCAGCTGCGCTTTGTCTCCTTTTCATGCTTTCGGTCATGTCTGAGGCCCAATATGCCTACAACGGACTAAAAATAGCACTGAGCAAGGACTTAGGTGAGAAATGGGAAATTGTAGGCCTTGCTAACGGCGGGCGCGGGTTTGGCAAACAAGACTACACGTCATGCGGTCTAAACTTAGGCGCTTCGTATAAGATTAGCAAAGACGCGCGGCTATACGTGTTTGCCAAAGGGCAATATGCCGACTATATGCATGTCTCAAACAGAGACATGGAGATGAGCATAAAAGAGATGATTAGCTGGAGAAGGACTTCCGGGTTCTTCTTCGGCTTTTATTTTGAGCAGAAGAGGTTGTTCTACAAACCATATGATTACGCCCAAAACGTGTCATGCTTCTGCGGTTTCGCCGGCTATGAACACACATGGGAAAGCACTGGCATTCACGGAAGGGCATCAGGCCAGGCAATTCTTAACATGACGTCGCCAAACACAAAAGCCTCGTTCATACAGAGAGCCAAAGTGAACATTTCAGCGCATAAAAGAATAACCAACAAATTATCAATGGGTTTAGACTACACTTATGGCCATTGGGGAGATAGGCAGATTTACATTGCCGACAGGGACAACCTTCATAATTTTGGCGTTTGCATTACTTATTGCTTAGGGGGACAAGGCGATTAGATAAGATGGGCGCAAGCCGTATTACACGCACATAAGCCCAAATGCGCACCCTTGCATTGTTAAGGAAGTTGTGCTCAAGCCGCAAGAGCTTATCATACATAGCATTCATCATCTTAATGGCATCCGATTTGGAATATTGCCAATTTAAGATTGAGCTTTGTAACATGTTATGGTCGTACTTAAGCCTCTGGATGAGATTGCACAGAGAAAGCTGCCTTGTTAGACCTCCCGTATAATTTAATTATACTCTATCTTTATAAGTCAGCCCATTTATTATAGACTTATTCCGCATTAACTATCATAGTTGGAATAAGATACAATTCAAATTAGGCTTGTAAACGTTTTCACTCTTGTCTGAAAGAGAAAAGGAGTTAACTTTGCGATAACAAAAAACCCAAACAACAAAGAACTATGGCATACAAGATTAGTGACGAGTGCATCTCCTGCGGCACCTGCGCAGGTGAGTGCCCAGTAGAGGCGATTTCTGAGGGCGATAGCCACTACGTAATTGACCCTGAGAAGTGCATGTCTTGCGGCACTTGCGCCAGCGCTTGCCCTACTGAGGCAATCAAGGAGGAGTAATCATCCGCAGACATCACAATTATTTGTGATTGTCCTGCAAACAGATACGGCTAAGGCTGTCAACCTTAAGAGGTTGACAGCCTTTAGTTTTTAGAGGGTGGTGTAAGTGCGTATGGGACACACAATGCGCATACCGCCTATCGCTTGCATATATTATTGAAATCGCATTTTGCACAGCCATTGTAACTCTCAGCTTGACGGAATGGCACATCAAGATTGTATATTTCATCAATTTTTTCAGCTAAAAGCCTTTCAAACTCAGCTTCGATCTCTCCGTAATACTCAATCGGGTCATAGACCTTCTTTTCCTTCTCCTTGTCATCAATTACTTTGTTAGCGATTCGCGCAATCCTGTCAGGATTGGCATCTGTGCCATTTTGGAGCCAAACCGGCATGGAGATTTTGTCATCGAGAAGATTACGCACTCTTATGACATAAGGGAACATTGGTCCATTCACAGGGTTGTTTTGCTTATGTCGTAAAAAATAGCAGTACATCATCACCTGCAAAATGGCCTTGTTGTCATCATGTTTTGCCTCGTCAAACAAATCGGCAAGAGAGTCAATCTTCATTTTTTTCACCTCACCGGTCTTGTAATCGGCCACATAATATCGACCATTTCCGTCTGGGGAAGGAGCGATATGCTGGCGGTCAATTGAGCCATTGAGAACGGCTGTTTTGCCAGAGGGGAGATTAATCGCCAAGTCATCGACATGCTCCTCGGTGTCAACTATTATAGTTTCAGCCTGCTCAGTCTCCACCGTGAGCAAGACGAGGCGTTTGAGCATGATAAATGTCAATAGGTTTCTGCCATTGAGATCTGCGAACGAATTAACATGCTTGGCATTCATTACTTCGCAGAACTGCTCAATGATAAGTTTCTCTAAGGCGGGTTCAAATGACTTACTCCCCAAAAACTCCAACCTCTCGGCAGTCAATTTAACACCTTTGGGCTTGTATAGATGCTCCATGACACCATGATATATCAGGCCGAGTTGGCGCACATCAACATCCTCACTTATGTCATCCTCGACACGCAACCCCAGAATGCGCTTAAAATAGAACTTTAGGGGGCATGCTATATAATCACTCAAACCGGTCGGCGATATCTTAAATCCGCGCAAGCCAGACTGGTTAGAAAGTGGACTACGCGACAGCACATCGGATATGGAGTGCTTGTCAATCTCTATCCGACGTCTTTCCCGCGGTATGACAGGGCGTTGTGCGGAAAGGGTCTCTATGTTCTGTCCGTATATTTTCTCCACCTGCATGACGTAGCGGCTTAATTGACTTTGACGCGTGCCTGTCATACAAGTAGGCCTCACCATGACAATATTTTTCGCACGACTTTTGAGACGATAAAAATAATAATTGTAAGTACTATCGATGTCATCTGGGGTCGTCATGTTATTGGCCCTCCTTAGGAAAAGAGGTATCATTGTATTGACACTCAGACGAGGAGGAGGCCATGAACCTTCATTCATGTCAAGAATAATAACATCATCAAAGTCGAGGGCACGCGTCTCCAAGACACCCATTATCTGAAGTCCACCCAAGGGCATTCCCTGAAAATCGACATTTTGCTGGTCTACCATTGAGCAGAAGATACGAAGTAGCATTCGCACGTCATTTACATCGTCCTTGACAATTTGGAAGACGACACTGAGTCTACGTACAACCTTCAAGACCTCCCATATGGTCTCGCGGTCAAGACATCTGTCGCCCTCATCAGCAAATGTGTTATAGACAGTGACAAATATCGAGTGAAGAGAATCAGAGAGTACATCAACTGGAAGTTCTGAGGCCATCAAGGGGAACGACTTTGCAAACTTTGGCAAAATACTGAGTACAGAACTTGTAAAACCAAGTTCTGCCACCTCATCATGGGAGATGAAGGCCATATTACCATCAATAATCCTCCTTATGACCCGTCGAGTTGCATCAAGGCCATCACATCTGGTTACGTATGGATGCCTGAGAAATGGCAGGATAACCCTTGTGCTGAACAAAGTAGCACCATCATCATGTCTTTTTCGCAACCACATCGGATTGAAGATATCCGCAATCAGCCTGACAAAAGATGACACATTCGAGAAACGGAGCTCATAACCCATTGTGACATTGATGTCCGTCACAGAATCGGGGATAGCACTGATGACAGGCAAAAGCATCTGCTGATCAGGCAAGACAATGACACAATTCTCCACCTTGCGCGACTCCACACGCTTTTGCAGAATATCTGACACGACAGCCGCCTGACTAAGCGGGTAGGCAGTTTCAACAAGGACAATCTCCTGCTCCTCCTGCCGAACAGCGGGTGGGACTATAAAATCCTTTGGCGCATGGAGGTCTGGATCTAAAGCCCACTTTTTTATTGCGTAACCACATCCATGTTTTCCAACCTCGTGAGGCTCGGAGAGCATGTCAGACTGGTAGTCCCAGAAAAAATCCGCTTTGGGAAGCCCATCATTAGTCTTCATGTTCTTCAGCCTCCGCATAATACGCTCCTCAGCGGGACAAAGAAGGCTAAAACCGATAAAAACATAGCGCACATCGTTCTCATCCCATGTCCAGTTGAACGGGTTTTCTGCCGAATCGCGCAAAAGCATAGCTGGATAGACCAAATCACGCTCTTTCAGTCGTTGACGGAAAGAATGATACATGGCGTCCATTTTTCTGAAATCCTCAATAAAGCGGCGATGAACAAGCTTTTTGTCGCCCATGGCATCAGTCTTCTCCTCAAACAAGATGTGCCAAAATCGCTCAATCGCCTCTCTTTGTCTATCAGAAAGATAATCCATCTCATCAGCAAGTTGCTGAAGGCTTGTTATGTTGCTATATATTTTTACAGGATCCACAAGTGCACGGTCAATGTCAGAAAAGTCATTGATTATGATACCGGCCCACGAATAGAAACTGTCAAAATCATGACGGCCTTTGCGCGACATTGAGCTATCTGCATTGTCAGGAGTCCGGGTATCGCTTTCAAACACCTCCTTGTAGGCCTTATATAACTCACAACGCAGTGTAACCTGATCGGCGACAGAACAAACAGAGCCTTTCCGCAACAAGTCGCCAAGTGTGGTAATATTAAGTCCGAAAATCACACCATTAGGACCTTTTATTCCACTCTCTCCCAATACAGAGCAAAGTGTATTGGCGAAAAACACGCCTGAACGTTGATTTGGGAAAACAAACACAGTCTTCTCCCATTGTGGAGAATCAAGACGATCCACATAGTATTGAGCGACAGCAGAGAGGAATGACACGGCAATATAATTGTTTATCTGGTTCTAATAATCGGCTAAAGGCACTATAAAATTACACTAAAAAGACCAGTTTACAAGGCGCACGGATACTGGCGCGAAAGCTTGCCTGACGCGGATTGATTACAATCTTTTTGAGCAAACCAGTCACCGCTGCTGTATTGACTTTCCATCATTGCGCATGAAACACATTCACAAGCTTACCTTTATGTACAGGGAATGAGAATACACCAAATTTTATTCGTTTGATAACACCAGAAAGCAAAGAAATCGCACAAAGGAACGTCTAAAACAATACAAAAAGGTAACTTTGGATTATGGCATGCCGTCACGGCGCCTGAAAAGCAAAGACTTCAAGATTGACAATCTAAAATATTCCCAGACATGGATTTATCACGTCAGTTTATCATACTCAATGGAGAGGCCAAGACATTGCAAATACACACTATCGAAAAGAATAGCATTAACACGTATCGCGTGCGCTTCAGAAACAACCCGAAACCATACACATATGTAAAAGACAAAGTCATATGGCTGAGCGACCCTGAATATGTAAACCTTGCCGACAGCAAAGTATATATTGACGGGGTTAAGAAGACTGACATAAAATGTCTTTTGAAGTTCACAAATGGGAGGAAAACATACTGGCGAATCATCCACTTAAATGGATACACGGAGGACGACGCAAATGACAGAGTGCGCGTGTCAACGTCATGCTTATGTGAGAAACGGGCAAAAGAAACGTTCATGTACTTGAGAAACGTTGCCGCCATCAACCCGCTTTGCAATGAGGAGAATGGAAACGCCCTATTAGGCAAACTATACGATGGTATTGATTTTATCGATGAAAAAACGGCAGCCTCATGTTATCTGAACCCAGATAACCACAAGCCAAGAGAGATGGAGCATGGAGACTTGATATACCCGTTCGGGTGCAATGCCAGCCAAAAGAAAGCAGTTGCCGCGGCATTCGAACATCAGTTGAGCGTGATTCAAGGTCCTCCAGGGACAGGCAAAACGCAAACTATTTTGAATATCATCGCAAACATCGTCTGCCAAGGCAAGAGCGTACTGGTCGTTTCGAACAACAATTCAGCAATTACTAATGTTTATGAGAAATTAGATAAACGTGACCTGTCATTCATCGTTGCGCCCCTTGGCTGCAAAGACAACAAAGACGCGTTTATAGCCAATCAACCGATAGTACCTGCGGAAATCAAAGAGTGGCGTACATCAATGCTGGAGAACCTCCGCATGCAACATTCCCTGCGCACGACCTCGAAAAGCCTCGACAACGTATTCGCATTGCGAAATGAGATGGCCGAATTAGAACAAGAGTGGCAAGCCATTGACTTGGAATGGAGACATTTCTGCATGTGCAACGGCTTAGACGAGAACATGGAAACAACCCGTCACATCAAATCGGGAAGCATAATATCTCTTTGGTTGCAATGCCAGTTAACGACCGACAAAGAGCAATACACCAGCCGAAACTGGTTCGTCCAAACGATTGAAAACCTTAAATGGAGGTGGCTTAAATGGCGTTGCGAAAAACTACTGCAATCAAAGACCAGCATTGAAAAAGAAGACATTTCGAGAATTATCTTAGAGTTACAAAAGCAGTACTACCTTAATCGTCGTCATGAGATTGCTGAACGAACTACAGAAATAAAAAAAGACCTCGATAGCTATGACGCAAAAGAGCTAACTGACGACCTGACAAAAACGTCCTTAACATTATTCAAATCAGCTTTAGCGGAAAAATACAGCACACACACACGCATGGCAATAGCGGACGTGAAAGAGCTCAGGAAAAACGGAGACGCTTTTATTGAGCAGTACCCGGTCATTCTCAGCACAACGTTCTCCGCACGCACTTGTCAGTTCACGGAAAAGCCATACGATTACATCATCATGGACGAGGCATCGCAAGTCTCAATTGAGACCGGGTTTATGGCTTTGACATGCGCTTACAACGCTGTTATCGTTGGGGACTCCATGCAATTGCCAAACGTGATGACAGAAGAAGACAGACAAAAACTCAATGTCATCTTTGCGAAATATAATATTTCAAATGGTTACGATTGCGCCAAGAACAGCTTCTTGCAGTCAGTTCTTTCTGTGGTGAAAAACATACCAGAGACTTTGCTTCGCGAGCATTACCGTTGCCATCCTCTCATCATAAACTTCTGCAATCAAAAATTTTACGGCGGCAACCTTCTCATAATGACAGAAGACAAAGGTGAAGATAACGTTCTTTACGCAATCAAAACAAGCAAGGGAAATCACGCCGTAAACCACTATAATCAGCGAGAGATCGACGTGGTGAGAGAAAGCGTTCTGCCAAACTTACAGAACTACAAAGACATAGGCATTGTGACCCCATACAACAGCCAAGTTAATGAATTCCAGAGGCAACTTCCGAATGTAAAGGCGGCTACCATACACAAGTACCAAGGCAGGGAGAAAGACGTCATCATTTTCAGCGTAGTAGACAACCAGATTTCAGATTTTGCCGATAACGCGAATATGCTTAATGTGGCGGTTTCAAGAGCCAAGAAGAAATTTTGCCTTGTCGTCACTGGAAATAATCAGGAAAAGAGAGGCAACATCACGGAACTTCTTGATTATATAGCCTACAACAACTGCATGGTAACAGAAAGCAAGCTGGCGTCAATTTTTGACTACCTATATGCTCAATATTCAGAGCAACTTCAGTCATTCCTTACAAGACACCCTAACATATCCGAATATGCATCAGAGAACTTGACATACGCACTCTTAGTCGACGTTCTCGCATCGGAGAATCGATTTACTTGCCTCAAGGTTCTTTGTCACATACCACTCATGCACGTGTTCCAAGACACGTCCCTGATGTCAGAAGACGAAATGAGATACGCAGCTAACCCCGCGACACATTTAGACTTCCTCATTATAAACCGAGTAAGCCATAAACCAGTTCTCGCAATAGAGACAGACGGTTATTCATTCCACAATGGCGATACGGCTCAACGCAGGCGTGACCTGATGAAAGACAATATACTCAAGAAATATGGTCTTCCACTTTTGAGGTTATCGACTAAAGGCAGCGCAGAACGAGAAAAAGTCACTGAAACTTTAAACATGCTGATGTCCATGTAGATATAATCATGCCACATGATAAAATATCGGCTTAGCGCATTGAGCGTAACAGACACCAAGGCTTGACTTTCCATTCCGTGACAGCGCAGATTTCCTTGTTAAACAAGGGCAAGGCAAGTTGTAACAATTTTTACGCAAAGCCCAAAACTCCCCGAATGAATTAACATTCGAGGAGTTTTTTACTTGGGAATAAGACTATACCTTATCGAGAGACAGCACCGCTCGCACCTCCCATAAGCGCCTTGACGTCATCAGCCGTAGAGAGGTTGTAGTCACCCTCTATTGTGTTCTTGAGAATTGCGGCCGCAGTCGCATACTCCAGTGCCATCTGGTTGTCATTGGGATACTCCTTGACACCATAAATCATTCCCGCCGCAAAAGCATCGCCACAGCCGACGCAGTCAACGACGTGAGCGATATAGTACTTGCGAGAGACATAGAACTCACCTTTGGAAGTGTAAAGGAGGCCTTGGAACACATGGTGCTTGGCATCAATCACGTTACGCAAGGCCACGAACATCATCTTACACTTCGGGGCGCGTTTCATTACTTCTGCGCAGAAATTGCGATGCGCCTCAACGTCATACTCCTCCTTGTCACTCTTGATGGTGAACGGCACAGCCTTAACGCCAAAAGTCTTCTCATACTCACCCTCTGTGCCAAAAAGAATATCACACTGGTTGGCAAGGGCAGGCATGACCTCCTCCGGAGTCTTTCCGTACTTCCAGAGCGTTTTACGGTAGTTGAGATCGGCAGATATGGTCAAACCTGCAGCTATTGCATGATTGATTGCATCTTGCGTCACGTCGGCGGCTTTCTGCGACAACGCAGGACCTATGCCAGACCAGTGGAACCACTCAGCATCGGCAAAGATGGACTTCCAATCGAAATCTGAGGCCGTCGCGGTAGAGAAAGATGAGTCGGCACGGTCGTACACGACCTTGGAGGGGCGGACTGATGAGGTGTTCTCGTAAAAATAAAGTCCCAACCTGTCTCCACCTTTGGCTATATGGTCAACCTCAACACAATGCGAGCGAAGGTCGGCTACAGCCGCACGGGCAATATCATTGTCAGGCAGCTTAGTGACAAACTCACTATGTCGACCCATGTGAGCAAGCGAGACGGCAACATTAGTCTCGGAACCACCAAACGTCATGTTGAGCTGATTGGCTTGAGATAGTTTAAGGTAGCCCGGGGGTGTCAGACGAAGAAGAATCTCTCCGAAAGTGACTATTTTTTTCATCTGAATTATTGTTTTACTGTTCCGCCACCAGAAAAATAATTTCCGGCAACGATACAAATTTACTCATTCAAATCGTTATCATGACATATTTAATGTTAAAATTATTACGTGCAAACGTTTTGATTTAATACGCACGCTCCTTAATACAGCTAAAAATCAAAAAGAGAGAAAGTTTTGACTTCAAAAACAGTTCCGTCTTGATGGCGATGCAAACATAATAATCACACTTACCTGAACGCCGACAGACATCGTAATTTTAAAATTTAGAGGGGATATTGAGTCTCTTGCTCCGAACCCACTAAATAGGTAAGTTTGCACCATGATTTATTACTTTAACCCGTCGTGCGAGATGGCGGTGCGCCAAGGCCAATCATCATATACGCCACCTAAAAGCATTGCGCAGATGGAGGCCGACCTATCGTCGATTGTGATGTTTTTGGGTTCCGACGGTGATTGCGTTATTGGGAAACAGCCGGACAACAAACTCACTGATTTTTGGAGTCCAATGATAGGTCACAGAAAATTCATAACAGACAATGAGGCGATATCCAGAATATCATTAGGCGAATGGTTTGCTCCGTGGGGATATAGCCGAGCCACCTTTACGAAATACGGACTCTCGAATAACTTATTTAAGCAAGATTACCGGACTCTGCTATCAAGACGCACGTCAGTCCTCGTTGAGCATTTAATCAGCCGACTATCTCAAGACAGATACCCGTCATGCTCCACTCTCATAGACAGAGAAGATGACATAAAAAAGCATATTGAGGGGCTGTTGCGAAATGGGGACAGAGACGTTGTTATAAAAAATCTATGGAGCGCATCCGGACGAGGTGTGCGGTTCTTTAATCTTGACATGGGCCCGGACGACGCCATAGAATATGCGAAAAGATGCCTAAAAGCGGACCGAGGAGTCGTGATAGAAAAGAAGCTCGAAAGAGTAGCGGAATTCTCATATATACTCTTTTACAAAGATGGAGCAATCAAGTATGAGGGCATAAACACATACCACAGCGCCAATAGTGGTGGCATGGGATGGGAAATAGCTGGCAGACAACCATTCCTGCCCGACATGGAGAAGTATAAGGAGGAAGTTGCCTATGGTGCGAAAAGCCTCATGGAAGCCCTCACAAAAACATTAGCTCAGACCTTTTATGAAGGGCCAATAGGTGTTGACGCTATGCTCTATAAGAGATGCGACGATACTATCGGACTGAGACCTTGCACCGAGGTAAACATGCGATATTGCATGGGACACATTGCCCAAAAGGTAAAAAAACTATTTGCTGAGGGGACTCCTATTAAGTGGCAAATGTCGCACTTCAGCTCCACGAGCGCATTGAGAGACTTTTGCGAAGAGCAAGAGAAGCTATACCCCACCCTTTTGGACGATTCGGGTAAAATAACGTCTGGCTTTTTCAGACTAACGGCAATAGGCGACACCACTCAATTTGGAGCTTTCGGATGGAGTGGAGAAAGTGGCATAGTGAAAGTATAGCCTCATGCGGCTTTAATTCCAAGGCACATCAATTTTATAAAGCAAAGCCCCCATGACTGCATTGTGCGCCATGGGGGCTTTGTTTTTATAGACAGCTACCTACTTACTTTCCCTGCTCAAGTTGGAGTGTCTTGCTTGGCTGGTCACATACGTCGGAGGGACCGAAGTACTGGATTGGACCTGGGTAGACATAATCGGTCTCAATAGCCCACTTCTCGCGATTTGCGGCGAAGAACTTGAACGGGCCGCCATCGAGCTTGACGAGAGCCTTCTGGATGACGGGTTTCATCTTGCCGTTACGCTTCTCCATGTTCATCATGGCGGTGATGGGGATACCACCAGCGAGCCACTCAGATGCTGGCTTCGTCGTGTTGCGAACTGAGCTCATGTAGCCGGTTTTACCAGAAGCGATGAGGAGTGCAGCTACGCGGCCGAGAGAGTAGCAATAGTCAGCATCGAAGTTTGAAGGAGCGGCGCAACGTCCCTCGTAACCAAAGAAGTGGTGCTGAGTGGCGAACTTGCCGACGAACTTACCCTCTTTCTTCCAAGCTGCGAGCTTCTTGCCAACCATGTCAGCGAGGAGCTGCTCGGTCTCAATGAGAGATACCTGAACATTGCCGTGGGGGTCACGCTCAAGAGCGAGCTGACGAGATACGCCTGCGGGGAGGCTCTCAAAGAGAGCAGCATTTGCCGCGCTGAGGTGCTTGACGACATAATCAATCTTCTGGTCGTCAGCGACCTTGTCGAACTCGGCCTGATTTGCCGCAAGCATATCATTGAGCTCAGATATGAGCTTCTTGATGGCGGGGATGAACTCAATGAGTCCCTCAGGAACGAGGACGGTGCCGAAGTTAAGACCCTTTGCCGCACGAGCAGCCACAGCCTCGGCAATGTAAGTAACGACATCGTCAAGGGTCTGCTGCTTAGCCTCAACCTCCTCACCAATAAGGGTGATGTTAGGCTGGGTTTGGAGGGCGCACTCAAGGGTGACGTGGCTTGCAGAACGGCCCATGAGCTTGATGAAGTGCCAATACTTCTTGGCAGAGTTGGCATCACGCTCAATGTTACCAATAACCTCAGAGTAGACCTTGGTCGCGGTGTCGAAACCGAAAGAGGTCTCAATCATCTCATTCTTGAGGTCGCCGTCAATGGTCTTGGGGCAGCCGATAACCTGAATGCCGGTATTCTTTGCGAGATAGTACTCAGCAAGCACACAAGCATTGGTATTTGAGTCATCGCCACCAATGATGATGATAGCCTTGATTCCAAGCTCCTTGCAAATCTCGAGACCCTTGTCGAACTGCTCAGTCTCCTCAAGCTTCGTACGGCCAGAGCCGATGATGTCGAAGCCACCGGTATTACGATACTCGTCGATGATGTCTGAGGTAAGCTCAATATACTTGTGGTCAACGAGGCCAGAGGGGCCACCGAGGAAACCATAGAGTTTGCCATCCTTATTGAGGGCCTTGATGCCATCAAAGATGCCAGAGATTACATTGTGACCACCAGGAGCCTGGCCGCCAGAAAGAATCACACCTACATTGAAAGGCTCACACTTTGCAGCTGCCTCACCCTTCTCAAAAGTGACGATCGGCATGCCATAGGTGTTGGGGAAGAGTTTCTTGATGTCCTCCTGATCAGCGACAGAAGTTGTCGCCTTACCCTCAGCGAGGCGTGTTGCACCGGCAATAGCTGCCGGCATCTTCGGAGCGTATTTGCTACGCTCAATCTGAAGTGCACTCTTGCTCATTATTCTGTTTGTTTATATAAGTTGTTTTTCAGATGCGCAAATATACAAAAAATAGGACAATTGGCCTTAAATTCCAAGGAACTCGCGCAAAGCGAGTCTCAAGTAGAGAGCATCGGCAGTACCTCCCGTCTCACGGCTCGAATGCATGCCAAGCATTGGATTTCCGACATCGACTCCGCGCAGAGGCAGATGGCTTGTCATAATGTTACCCAGTGTTGAGCCGCCAGCCATGTCACTCCGGTTGACAAACGTCTGACAAGGCACTCCCGCTTGTTCGCAGACGGCACGGAACACAGCCGCCCCATCCGCATCAGTCATGTATTTTTGGTTTGCGTTGTACTTTATGACGGGCCCGCAATTAAGTTTTGGCGAGTTAAGAGGGTCAGATAGTTCCGGGTGGTTTGGGTGAACCGCATGGGCCATGTCAGCCGACACGAGGAATGAATTATACACGGTTCGCTGATAAGCCTCCTCGTCCATGCCCAACTTGGAACAAATACGGCGGAACACATCGACGGGGAATTGAGAGTCAGCTCCTTGTTTTGTTCCACTGCCGACCTCCTCATTATCGAGAACGAGGACCATCTTAGCAGCGTCGCCATCATCAGCGTCAAGCAAAGCCATGACGCTCTCATAGGCCATTGTCAGATTGTCCTGCTTCGGGCAAACCACCAAACTATCGTCAAGACCGGCTACGCAACCAGGTGTCGTATCGTAGGCATAGAGGTCATAATCCAAAACGCTTGACATTTCAACGTCAAGCGACTTGGCAATCTCCTCTGTAAGGCAATCTCGATATAGGGAGCCGCAGTTGCCCGAGCCTGCCAATATCTGCATGTCAACCTGCTTATTGAATGACGCTCCATCGTTTATACCACGGTTGAAGTGAATAGCCACGCTCGGAATGACACCTATGGGACGCTCGAAGTCAACACAACGTTGCTCGGGATGGAGTACGTCTCCACTCTTGAGCAGCACACGTCCGGCGAGTCCAAGTGGTCGGTCTAACCACGAGTATAAGATGGCTCCACCATAAGTCTCAGTACAGAGGCGAAGTCCAGCACACATGTTCACTCCGCTCGGCTTGACACGAAATGTCGGAGAATCTGAGTGGGAAGCAATCATCCTAAATCCGTCACGAATGAGTGCCTCAGCTCCATCATTAGGTATTGTGAAAGCAATTATGGCTGTACCATTATAACGGACAAAATATTTTCCGTTAGGCTCAACAATCCACTCATCACACATGCGAAGTTCTTGAAATTCGCCAGATATCAGCAATCTGGATATATTGTCCACCGCATGGAAAGATGACGGACTCTGCGAGACAAAGTCTATAACAGACAGAGCCTCCCCTATTTGCTCCTGAGATATCATTTACTATTCCTTTTTGTCCTGACTATTGGAAGTACATTCACTGACATCTGAACTTGCGTCAGAAACATTGTTAACAGAAGACTTCTTACGCTTTTTTTTGCGAACCGGGTCATCCTCTATGCCATTAGGGAACAACTTATTCCACAAATCAGGACGCAAAGTTCTTGTTCTCTCAAGAGCTTGCTCCTCACGCCACTTCTCAATATTAGCCTCATGACCGCTCAAAAGGACATCAGGGACCTTCCAGCCATTAAACTCAGCCGGACGAGTGTATATGGGAGCCGCAAGCAAGCCATCTTGAAAAGTGTCAGACAAAGCAGATTCCTCATCAGAAATAGCTCCTGGCAAAAGTCTTACAACAGAATCAACAACCACGCAAGCCGCCAACTCGCCTCCTGTCAAAACATAGTCGCCAATAGAGATTTCGTCCGTTATGTAATGATCACGGATACGTTGGTCAATGCCCTTATAATGGCCACAAAGCAAGATTATGTTACCGCTCAACGACAGCGTGTTAGCCATCTGTTGGTTAAGAGTCTTGCCATCAGGCGACATGTATATGACGTGGTCATAATCCCGTTCTGACTTAAGGTGCTCAATAGCATCAACAATGGGCTGCAAAGCCATCACCATGCCGGCCCCGCCTCCAAACTGGTAGTCGTCCACCCTGCCATGTTTGTCTGTTGAGAACTTTCGGATGTCATGAGTATGAATCTCTACTTTGCCAGAGTCTTGCGCCCGCTTAATAATAGACTCAGAGAGCGGGCCTTCAAACATACCGGGAAAGAGAGTGAGTATGTCAAAACGCATAAGTGTCGTTGTATGTTATTTGCTATTATGTCGGCAATTGCGACTTAGTTGTAGATCACAGAGGAATCAATCGATTTCGTGATACGGAAATACATCTTGAGTTTGTCTATGATGACCTTCACGCCGCCCTTGACGTCAGACTCGATGTTTAGAGGCATTACAGGGCTATGGAGAGAGAGTCTCAGGATAAACCAACCATGCTCATCATCTCCGTTACAAACGACTCGGAGCCCCTCATGGTTCTTATTCACCTCTTCCCAACCGGGAATTTGGCTGACGAACTGACGCAAGCCGGCAATAATATCGGCGGCCGCCCTCGCAAAATCAGGGGTCAGGATAGAAAGACGGAACTCTCGCGACTCTGTTGGCACAGGCAACCTCTCAATAAGCGAGAAGAGTTTCTTACCTTCCTTCTTCAGTTGCGCCAACTTGATGACAATTTTGGTTGCGAAATACGCACCATCATCACAGAAGTCGTTTTCACGAAAAGCCGCATGTCCGCTTGTCTCTACCGCAAGCCACGTTGGCGACCCGACCTCATTCTTATGCCGCGCCTCATTGATTACGTTACGATAGCCGCGCTGATAACGGCATTGATGCGCTCCCAAAATATCCTGGACGAAAGTTGTCAGTCCAGTACTCGTTATGGAGTCAGTAACGATGGCCGTGCCGGGATGCTCCTCAATTGTTATTGCGGCCGCCATGGCCACGAACTCATTTCGGTTGATGGCGCGTCCCGCCTCGTCGACAATGGCGACACGGTCTACATCGGCGTCAAAGATTACGCCGAGATCCGCATTCGCAAGCAAAACGGCTGTAGAGAGAGAGCGCATCGCCTCATAGTCCTCAGGGTCAGGAGTATGGTTAGGAAATCTTCCATCTGGGGACAAGAACTGGCTGGCAGAGACATCCGCGCCAAGAGGCTGGAGCACCCTCGATGCAAAAAAGCCGCCCGCTCCATTTCCTGCATCTACTACAATCTTTAGTCCGGCAAGTGGCTTATCGGGGTCTTGGGCAATATTTCTGAGGTCGTCACAAATCTTCTTTCGGAGATGCTTGCTGTAAACCGCAAGTACATTGCATATGTGGACAGCCCCCTTTTCGACTTTTTGCTTCTTCAGGTCAGACGCAATGATGATTATCTCAGTCAGCTGATCTTTTTCAATCTCATTGCCATTGGTGAAGAACTTCATTCCATTCATGTTGAACGTCATGTGGCTGCCAGTCAACATAACTGCGCCATCAGCGCCAATACTTTCGTCACCATCGTTCTTTACCGTTTTGGTGCTATAAAGCATTGAAGGCGTTGAAGCCAAGCCACAGAACAAGACATCGGCACCTACAGACCTGATACTCTCCTGCGCAGCCTGCGCGAGAGCTGGGCCAGTAAGACGGGCATCCATTCCGATGGCGACCCTTATCTTTTGAGAAGTCTTATCATCGTTAGGCTTACGAGACCTTAACCACTCGACAAAACCGGCACACAAGCGAGAGACTTTTTCTGCGGTCAGAGTCACACTCTGCCCTATGATACCGTCTGAAGCCACTCCACGGATGTCCGATCCATTTTGGAGAGAGAGCAAAGATTGATCAACCATAGCCCTGAGATTTAAATTTTATTTTGCGCCGACCTCGTCCTGAGCCTGCTGGCGCGATTTGTTGCCAAGGTACCCGCCATGATGCCTCTTGGCGTAATCCTGACTGGTGAAGCCGATTTTTTTCATAAGCGTCACCACAAGTATGTCGCCGATAACCGTCATGACGGTGGTAGACGTTGTAGGCGTAAGCCCAAGCATACATACCTCAGCAGGGTTGCCTGTTGCCAAAACAACATCTGCCACATCTGCCAATGGGCTTTGAGGATTGCCCGTGATTACTATTATTGGAAGTCCATCATATAACCCCTTGGCGAGAGACACGAGCTCTACAATCTCACGCGTCTTGCCAGAGTTCGAGATAAGGACCAAAACATCATTCGGCTGAATGACGCCAAGGTCACCATGCTGAGCCTCAGCCGGGTGAAGAAATACGGATGGGGAACCTGTCGAGCAAAAGGTTGTGGCCATATTTACCGCAATCTGGCCCGCCTTGCCCATTCCGCTCATGATGATTTTGCCGTGACGGTTGTGAACGCGTTCAAAGAGAATATCTACAGTCTTCTCGAACCCGTCTGTGACAGGAATGTTGGTGATGGCCTCAGCCTCACGACGCAATATTTCTTTAATAAGTTCTGTTTCCACCTTTGTGTATATTCTGTTATCTGTAGTGTGCAATTTAATAGTCGAAATACCTGCTCTTGAGACTCCAACGCAACGAGACATAGAAGTTCTTCGAATCCTCATCCGTCATGTCGCTCTTGCGGCTTCTCAAACGGACGCCGGCAGTCAGATTCATCATGTTTCTTGGGTTAATGATGAACGATGCTTGAGCATCAAAATACTTGACATCTGTACGCAAGCCTTGCAACATATTCACGCCGTAAGCAGCATTTCGCTTTGTCGACGCGAGCTCTGGATTATGGCCATAATTGATCGAGTCATTTGGGAAATCGTCGCCATAGGCTATTATGTTGGCTTGCATTCTTGCGGCAAAGCGACCCTTACGATACTTCACAATGGCAACACCCTCTTGCAGGTTGGCTCCGAGCGGATGACCAACGCTCTGCTTATGATGGGTGTATGAGCCAAGAGCGTCGTATTGAGAATAGACAAACGGGCGAATATGGTTGTACTCAAACTGGAAATCGAGTCCATTGATTTTGAAGATGTCATAAGACTTCAAACCGAGCTGGAATGCATACTTGTTTCCCCAATAGCCATTATGCGCAAGGAGTTCTTTGAGACGGAACTCATTGAACATAAGCTGACCATAGATGGTCAGTCGGTCCGTACAAATGAATTTGCAATTGAGTCCTATTATCATCTTATCGGGCGACCCTGCGTTATATTCACCTGGGCGGAAGATAACAAAGGGACACAGATACTCCCAATCGACACCACGATGCGAGCCATCCTTGCGCCAAGAGGCCTGCGTCACATTCTCAAAAAGTCCGAATGTGAAACGACGCCCCATGTTCCAATCAAGATAATGGGTGAAACTATACTTAGTCCTCTCTCCGTTATTTGACAATGTGTTTCCCGATGCCCGGAACTGCGTCATCATGAAAGTGTAGCGCGCCCGCAAAATGTGCAAATTCATTTTGAATGTCGGCATAGCGAGAGCACAATCGGAGAGCAGCAGAGACCGGTACCCGTCACCATAGAAGGACTTCGTCTTGCCTAAAAGGAAGTCGACATATTTGCCAACTTTAAAGGCTATATACCCGGTTGAGGTCGAATAGTCATTCTGATTTCTTGCGCCTCCGGTGTAGTCAAAATTCGAGAGGCCTGGGATAACTCGCAGAGAATCCCTCAAATTAGTGTAATAGAGGGGGAACTCAGCCTGATTTTCAGTAAAATCGCAATAGAACCAGAAATTCCGCCCTAAATTACCATTCAAATATACACCACGCGAGTTTATCCAAGTTCTTTTATTGTCACTCTCGTTAATATCCGAACCAACGCCGAAATCACACATCGGGTTTATGGCGACATAAACGGAGGAGTCCTTAGACCGCCAAGCGAGGAAGTCATCATTAAAGAAAGTATTGAAATACTTCCATTTAGTGTTGACAAGACGATGGACGCCACTGTATAAAACGGAATCCGGGTCAAAATAGCCTCTCAACTCATCCATGCTGTAGGCGCGACTGGCAGTATGAGGCCTGTCCTTCCCAACGAAATAAAGCTTACGTTGAAAAGGGTCGAAATGAGAATCCTCATAGATGCTCGTCCCCTGCGCGGAAGCCAAGCAACAAGAGGCCACAAAGGCCACAAGGGAACAAGTCAGTCTGCGGAGGCTGCGCATGTCAGAAGCATTTAATAGTAGTGTCTATATGATAGCCTTGCAAGAGAGCCTGCACGGCCATTTTGTTTTTCCCGCTCAACTGCAGCTCATCTATACGAACAGAGCCATCAGAGGTGCCGACAGAAAGAGTTCGTTTGCCATCAGTCCATATTTGTCCAGGCTCTAAATTCTCCTCTGATTTGCTTGCCTTAAAGATTTTGACAGTCGACTGTACGCCCTTTTCATCCGTAAAGGTTGTCCACGCTGCCGGATAGGGGGCCAAACCACGAATAAGGTTGATTACATCCCGGGTGCACGCATTCCAATTGATGCGCATGTCCTCCTTGAAAATTTTCGGGGCAGATTTGAGTGTCGCAGGGTCGATATCATCCTGTCGGTGGAAGACTGCCGTACCGCTACCTATTGTCTCGACTGTCTTGACCGCAAGTTTAGCTCCGAGCGCCATGAGTTTATCATGAACGGAACCGGCATTATCATCAGGCTCAATATCAATAGCTTCTTGATAGATGATGTCACCTGTATCAATGTCATGCTTAAGGAGGAAAGTCGAGACGCCTGTCTTTTCCTCACCATTTATGATAGCCCAATTTATAGGAGCGGCGCCACGATAATTTGGCAGGAGAGACGCATGGACATTAATGGTGCCAAGACGTGGCATTGCCCACACGACCTCTGGCAACATGCGGAAAGCCACCACTACCTGGATGTCAGCGTTCAGGCTGCGCAACTCGCTCACGAATGCCTCGTCTTTCAGTTTCTCGGGCTGAAGGATTTTCAGACCCTTATTTTGAGCATATACTTTTACAGCAGATGGCTTTAACTGCCGACCACGACCAGCAGGCTTGTCTGGCATAGTTACAACCGCTGCAATGTCATGACCGGCGTCAATGAGCGCCTCAAGTGTCGCCACAGCGAACTCAGGCGTACCCATGTATACAATCCTCATCTGTTTTATTTCTTTGCTTTTAGTGCAAATATATGAAAAATATGCAGACCGAGCGCAAGCGCAAAAAAAGCGGCGCCAAAGTCAATGACTCAGGCGCCACGATTATAAATCTATCGCTGCGATGGATATCAGGTCTTGGATTACCGATCTGTTGTTGACTCGTCTGCGACATCAATGTCATCGAAGTTGTCGACAGGCTTCTCAACCTCATCCGGCTCCTCCTCCTCCTCGACATCTTCAGCACCGCTGAGATCGAGGTCACCGTCGCCACCTGCAGGATCGTCATCTTGCATATCGCTTATACTCTCAGTCTCAGCCTTAAACTTAATGATGTAAATGGCATCTTCAGTCTCAAGGGTCACACCCGTCATAAATCCGCCACCGACAGCATCAAAAGTCTTGATTTGGTCAGCAAAACCATTGGGATAAGCCTCCTTCAGGGCCTCCCTCAGTTTATCATCGATCTTCTCGTAACTCTTTATAAATTTACGTTTAGGCTCAGCCATGTCACACTTGGATTTTCTATAATCTTGTTATCTGTCTTATTGTTAATAGCCCGTCGTTAGATGAGCGGAGCAAATTTAGGAACTTATTTTCGTGTTAAGCAAATAGTGTGACTGAAATATTGTGAAAATGTTTCTCTTTATAAGTGGACAGTTAGGTTGTCACCACAATCACACAAGAAAATCAGATATTGGCAATTTTTGACCATACATAGAGAGACAAGAGCCGCCCATCAGTAAAAATGGTAAGTTGCAAAGTAGTTTAGAAGTCACAAACGAAGTCCTAATCGATTATATTTGCCAAAGTTGATATTTAAAGTCGGATTATATGGAAGATTTGATTATCCTCCTTCATAATGGGGAGCATTCATTAGTCATCTCAAACAAGACCATCAACACGTATGACGGAAATGGCGTCTCGGACTTGATGCGTATCTTAGATGAGCAACCTAATATCCTGAATGGAGCTACATTGGCAGACAAAGTAGTAGGGAAAGGGGCAGCTGCACTTATGGTGATTGGGAAAGTGAAAGAGGTTTATTCGGATGTCATAAGTCAGCCAGCTCTTAACCTTTTGGTGGACAACAAAATAGTTGTCACATATGGACAGTGTGTTCCACAGATAAGGAACAGGATGGGAACCGGTTTTTGCCCAATCGAAACGCTATGCCTGCCTTGCAAAACAGCAGAAGAATGCCTGATTAAAATAAAGGAATTTACAACTGCCTCAAAGAAATAGCACATACCAATTAAGAAAACACCTATGAAAATCGTCATAGCCACAGACTCCTTTAAAGGCTGCATGTCATCAAAAGAAATTGGCTACACGCTATCCAATGCTTTAAAAATAAAGGGACATACAGCCACAGTCATACCTTTGTCAGATGGCGGTGAAGGTATGCTTGACACCTTCACAAACGCATTGGCCGGACGCAAAGAGCGAATACGAGTCCATGACCCGCTGATGCGACTTGTAGACGCGGAATATGGTATGACAGACGACGGCACGGCAATAATTGAGACAGCTCAGGCTTGCGGGTTGACTCTTCTGTCGCCAGAAGAACGCAACCCTATGCGCGCCACTACATTTGGTGTAGGAGAATTAGTGGCTCACGCCATACTTAATGGTTGTCAAAAGTTCATTATCGGTCTTGGCGGTAGCGGGACAAGCGACGCTGGAATTGGAATGATAAGAGGCTTGACGGAAAGACTGGGTCGAGGGAAAATGTTCAATCAGATATACAAAGAAAAAATTAGCAATTGCACATTCACATTGGCATGTGACGTAAGCAATCCGCTATGTGGCCCTCTTGGCGCCGCGGCCGTATTTGGTCCACAAAAAGGAGCCACCCTGGATATGGTTAAAAAATTAGACCTTCGGGCAAAACGCTTTGCCGAAGCTTCGGCTCGTCATTTTGGATACGACAAGTCAAAAGAGCCGGGCGCCGGGGCGGCAGGTGGTTTAGGATACGCGTTCTTACAATATTTAAAGGCAGAGACACAGCTTGGGGCGGATCTTTTACTCAAACTCTCAAATTTCAATGAAAAGATTAGAGATTGCGATATCATTATCACTGGAGAGGGTAAAGCAGACAAACAAACATTAATGGGCAAACTCCCGATTCGTGTCTTAAAAGCGGCCTCTCAACAGCATGTTCCTGTTTGGCTCATTGCAGGGAAAGTAGAAGATAAGGACAAGCTTTCAGACGCTGGTTTCGCAAAAGTCATGCAAATATCGCCCGATACCCTTAGTATTGATCAGGCAATGAAAAAGAGCGTCACGGAAGAAAACTTAGCTCATTTTGTAGAGTCTAATTTGGGTTCTGATGCTCCAGCCGGCCAAAAGTATAGAGCCTAAATAGCAAAGTCTCTGTTTGTATCTATTGCACTGGTCGTGATTAATAAAAACATATACAACTGATACAACAAAGACAACAGTTCGCTTTCCTGACGCACATAAAACAACAACTCCCCATAACCATAATCGGCTATGGGGAGTTGATGTTTTAGGGGATGACAGAGGAATGGATATGTTATCGACCTCTATTGAACTGCGACAAGTTATGCGAGGGTCGCTTACTAACGACTTTACGCTTATTTGTCGCCCTATTTCGATTTGACGTATACCGGCTTAAGTTGTCACGATTAAAATAGTATCCGACGCCAGCACGCAGAGAGAAACTGGAGTATAGGTTACCTAAATCAAAAGAAACATTACCATTAATCTTCAAACCATTGCCAAGGTCATAGACTCCACCTATCTTAGTGTAGACCTCAAGCTTGCCTTTATCAAAGAAATAGCCATCAAACTTAGTCCCTGAGGAATAGGCGGAAGAGTCTGGCGCAACATATTGCTCGTTATAGTTTCCGTAGTTTTTCGAAATTGTGGTTCTGAACACATAATCGAGTCTGCGGGGAATAATATTACCCTTGGCACCGATATTGAAAGCCACAACCCTCGTGTTTGGGAAAACTGACAGGTATTGCATAGAGCCATCAGAGGCATACGCCTTCACAGTACGAGCTGTATGCATAAGGGAATTTCCCATTGACAAACCTCGCCTGGTCCACCCTTGCTTATAGTAGTAATCGTCAAGGTATTGAACACGTCCACCAAAGTCATTTCCTCCATTGTATGTCTCACGGATGAAAGCTTTCAAATCTTCAGCGTTTGATATCTCTCCATGCTCAGACTCCCAAGCCTTGAAATCATTGACAACTAAAATTTTTGCCCTAAGGTTAGCAATGTCATCAGCTGTCATTTGATCAAAGTAGACATACGTGTAGTCACCATCACGATTAGGTACGCAAGGGACATTCATACCCTCGCCGCCTTGCCACTTTGTAGACATGAATTCAAGAGTAACCTCTTCCAATGCTGGGAAATTATCAACCTTGAAATTTACGCCAAGGGTGAAATCTTTGCCAAATATCTTA
This sequence comes from bacterium, assembly GCA_963658925.1. Classification (GTDB taxonomy): domain Bacteria; phylum Bacteroidota; class Bacteroidia; order Bacteroidales; family Marinilabiliaceae; genus W3P20-009. Next base: position 53,902 of record CAVKRQ010000004.1, on the reverse strand, counting down.
CGTTTCTGACCATCAGCGTGCGGTCTTTGATAAAAAAGATGGCCAATGCCGTAAGGGGTCTCAAAATCGAGACCAAGATCCCAGAAACCTTGGTTTGCTCCTGCAGGAGTCACAACCTCTGAATGATAAGACGAGTCTGAAAACTTCTCCCGACTTCCATTATGCCCAAAGAACGTAGCGCTAAAGTCACGTGGAGTCTTAGACGCGTCGGGCATCACGCCACCAAGCATTGCACTATGATATGCTCCAATGTATGGCTTGATGAACCACTGGCTCACACGAAAATAGAAGAACTTCTCATGAAACATGATGTCATCCGTGACTGTCTCATCCATGTCATCATCAAGACGTCCTAAGGAGAGGCCAAATCGCAAGTCGAACGCATAAGCAGCCTGAAATCCACGAGAGCCTATAAGCGTCAAAGGCGCCCAATAGTCCAAAACACCAAGCCAAGCGCGAGGGACTGCATGAGCGTTATTACTCATGACATAAGAGCCGATATTTATGTCACTATTAGTCTCGATTGGTGTATACTGCTCAAGACCTATTTTCAATTCAGCCATCCAGATATCAAAATCAATGAACGCCTCGTTGAACATAGTCCTCTTGTTGTCAGTTGAGACCTGACCGGCCACTGATGCGACAAAGCCGAAACGCTTATCAGCAAAGCGATGAGTATATGTGGCTTTGCCAGCAAGGCCGAACTCACCCATTTTATACTGGGTGTACCGTCCCCATTCATTGCTGTAGCTTAGCAAAGGTCTGAGCTCCTTATTTGTGCCGACAGAGGCCCATGTTTCAGCCTGATAGGAAAAAGCCTCATTAGAGGTCAGATTTTGACCAATGCCGTAATCAATGCCGTTTGCCTGACTACGGGACATATATCTGTTTTGTCGCCCCCTCTGGCTCGGAAACCTTTGGGCATAGGTTTCCGAGCCAATAAGAGCAGCAACTATGACGAGAAAACAAATTTTCAGGTTCATATTTTAAGTTTGCGTTCTTAAACTTCAGAATTAGGGGACTAAGATCCTTTCCGCATGTCGGCCAATCAGACATATGTAGAGGCCAGACTCAGGAACCTTAACCTGCTTACCCTTGCCGATAATTCGGCCCTCGATGTTATAGACAATCATTTCCTTCTCAGAAACTATCTCATCGTCTATGACATGAGGTGGCTTGACATCATCCTTCTTGTCCTTCGTAATCGTCATAGAGACATAGAGAGGATCGTCAACTACGAGTTCATAGTTGTCGGCCTTAGCACCAGTCAGAATGAGATCAAGAGTAACGGTTCTGTCACCAGCCGTTGCAGAATCGAGTCTTGCTGAGATAATTGAGAGCGTGACGTCATCAATATCCATATCAAGGACGCCATCAAGGCCAGGCAGGTGAATGAGGTTATCTGACACATCAAGCGTCCCATCCTCCTTTCGGCTGTCAATCAAGACAGGACCATCAAGAGTAACTTTGAGTTTAGTTACATTCATGGTTGTTTGGAGGACATTATCGTCAAGTTTGTAGAAACTTGCCTTCGGTCCCTCAATCCGTACTGTGACGACCGCAATTCGCTCACCAGCATTGGGAGAGTCAATATATGCAGTATCAATTACGAGATAGACAGAACCCTCGTCTGCCGGATCAAGTCCAATGATGTTTGGCAGCGTTATGAGCGTGTCAGCCAAACTTGTAGTTCCATCATAAGGACGATCCTTTACGAAGAAACTATCGTCAACGCTGATTACCTTGCGAGAGTCAAGTATCTCAGTCTGTACCTGCACGTTATCCGGCTCAAGCTTGTAGTTGTAGGCCTTGTCACCAGTGAGTGCCAAGTAGAGGGTTGCCGTTCTCTCACCAATTTGAGAATCGTCAAGGACACCGCTGACAAACACTAACTGAACATCGTCAATGTCTACATCATAGACTGTGCCAAATGTAGGCAAAGTGACTGATTCCGCATAGACATTAGCTGTTCCGTCATAATCTCGTGCAGCTACAACAGCATCAGCATTAGAAGTTACAACACAAGGTGTCACCTCTGTCTCTACAACCTGCGTTTCAGTCTCAGGGTCGAGTTTGTATTTAGCTGCATCGCCACCTACAAGACGGAAGACAAGTGTTGTGTGACGAGAACCAACATTAGGATCGTCAAGCGTAGCAGAGACAAGCTCAACACGAACATCATCACCAGAGATTACACCTGCTGAGACATCGGGGAGGTTAGCTTCGTCGAAGTCATCAAAGTCGTCCGTCGTAGAATCATAGACGTGGGTTGGCAACTTAGACTTATCAGCGCCAGTCAACGTCCTCGCAATGATGTTTGTGTTGACAACAATGACAGTGTCGCTTTCGGTCAGACCATAATTACGTCCGTCAGCTCCATTAAGAGTGTAAACGATAGTCACCTTACGGTCTGAACCAGGCGTAGGATCGTCAACCTCAGCGGAAACCACCTCGAACTCGGCATCAGCATCACAATCAGCGAGACCTGAGATTATAACAGGCTTCTCTCCTGTTGCCTTAACTTGCTCCGTCACATCAGTTGAGCCAGTATAGGGCAATGACCCAATATTGATGTCTGAGTTAACGGTAAGCTTAGCTGGCTGGACTTCAGTATTTATTGTAAATACAAGATTATCCTCTGTCAAGCCGTAATCACTTAATTCTGCACCTCGCAACTCAAACTTCAAGGTTGTGTGGGTCAGACCAACATTGGGATTACCAATTGTCGCTGATACGAGCTCAAAGTAAGCATCCTCATGGCAGGCCGTGAAACCAGTTGCCGTCAGAATATTTGACTTGTCCGCAAAATCAGCAAGGACGTCAGTACCGCAGTCATAGACATGAGTATCAAGACGCAGATTGCTAAGGTCAAGTTCCAACTCAGCAGGAGTGACAGTAACATCAGCAGACCAGCTGTCGGTTGTGAGTCGATAATTATCCTTGTCAACACCGAGCAACTCTACTGAATATGTAGCTGTGCGAACTCCTACATTCGCATCATCAAGAACACTTTCTGTAGCAGAGAGATAGACATCATCAAGCGCACCAGAGTCATCTGTCATGACATTAGCAACCTCTGGCTCAGAAACCATGTCAACGTGCGTCAGACAATCGAACTTCTTCTCCTCTGGGAATTGAGGCTCAGTTGGATTGAGAATAACATCAAGTTTATCGACATTGATTGTCATGTTCTCATCGGTTCCAGATGTTTCACCATCCTCACCAATGGAATAATTATCAGAGCTCAGTTCATACTTGATGATAACTTTCTTAGCCTCACCTGCATTCTTATCCTCAAGTTTTGCCTCAGTGACTACGATATGCACGTCGTCTGGGTTAACAGGAGTACCATCTGCATAGTAAAGCTCAGGCACTGAAATCTTTGAAATGTCAAGACCAGTCTTGCCGTTGTAGACTCGCTCTTCTGTTGTCTCAAATTGACCTACAATAGTGAGTTTCTGAGGAGTTACATTCACACTCAAATCAGACCACTCATCAGGCTCAAGATAATAGTTCTGAGCATCGACACCATCAATTCCAAGAGCAACAGTTGCAGTGTGAGTACCAACACTGAAGTCCGTTCCGTTAATATGGGACCTGTCAGCAATGAAGGTCAAATAGAGGTCATCAGTTACGTCGTCATCATCAACTTGGATATTGGTGATGTTAGGCATAACAATCTGGCTTTCGAGAATATTAGAAGTGCCATCATAACTCTTTGATGTGAGTTGTGGCTCAGCATCAAGGGTTACAAGCAGTTTAGAGACCTCAACACCACCAACAGTGATGTTAGCTGTTGTTCCGGCTTCATCAAATATGAAGTTGTTAGCATAATCGTCAACCAACTGGAAGCTGACGGTTGCCTGCTTATCCGTTCCTGCGTTCTTGTCATCAAGAGTAGCCGAAATCAAAGCTATAGCCTCGCTTGGCAGACTGATAACCTGATTGTCAGCATCAATAACATTGACAGTTGGCAACTTGACAAGAGCAGCATCAAGCTCTCTGCTGCCGTTATAGACTCGACCAGAGACAGCCGCATCAGCCACAATAGTCGCAGTCGCAGGCTCAACAACGGTCGTAGTCCTACAACTCATGGACTCTGGCAGAGAGAAGTAAACTCGCTCGGCATCGGTCAGACCAGAGAGAGAGAAGTAGACTGTTGTCTCGCGAGATGAGCCAACAGAGAAACCTGCCTCATCTGTTATCTCCGCACGTTCAAACACATACTTGACGTCTTCCAAGTTCTTGCTGCACACGTCGACATCTACATCGGATGCACCAACATAGTCGGCAGTCACATCACCTGAGAAATTATACGTATGGGCGTTGACTGTCAAATCAGATGGGCAAACAGGCGTTATAGTCGTCGGGACAACAACAGATGTCGTTGTTCGAGTAAAGTTCATTGGCAGACTATAGAGGTCAGCCTCGTCTTGTGACATGTTGCGAAGGACGTAAGTTGCCGTCGTCTCATAAGCATCAGCAGACGGGACATAGACACCATCAGGCGATTGCATCTCAACACTTATGAGTTCATAGTAGACGTCACTTCCATCCATTGCGCACATGCCAGTGACACGGACTTTATCCGTACCGCCATTTGCGACAAACTCAGCCTTAACATCATTTGAGCAGTCATACACATGCTCAATGACAACAGGTATTACAGGCTCACTGAATGTTATAGTGCTTGCATTTACCTCAGTTGTCGCATAACATACTTTCTCCGCATCAAGTGAGTAGTATGTTCTAACCTCATCATCAAGGCCTTCAAGCCTATAGACAAGAGTTGTCGCCTTATCTGTTCCAAGTGTATTTGACTCAGACGCATCGATTGAGGCAGACGCAAGGACATATCTTACGCCGGTTGTGCCACAAACAAATGCGGGGTCAATATCAATGCTGCCCGCAATGAGTTTTGCATCGTCATAGACATCATATGAGCAATCAAATGTATGCTCAATATTGACACTCGCTATGCAATCGACATTGACTACAACCTTCTCAATTGAGGTATCAATATTCTTCGTATCATCGTCAAGACGATAATTCCTTACGACATCAGCGTCTCCGCTTAACTCATAAGTTACAGAAAGAACAGCGGGTCCGCAATTTGCAGTACTCAATTCAGCGGAAACCAAAGTAAGACCTACAGCCTCATTGCATGATATGTTGTCGAGGCTCGGAGTTGTGAGTTCACCATTGAAGTTCGTGCTGCAGTCGTAGCTATGTGGCTTGGTGACAACAACATCATCAGCAATAGTGAGGACTCTTTGCACAACCTCAATTGAAGAGGTGTTAATCTCAATCTCGTTAGTGCCTGTTGACTCAATGACGTAATTTGAGAGTCCGTCAAGAGACAATGTAGCATTTACTGAGTGGTTACCGACATTCTTGTCTGTTGAAGTCGCAACATTGAGAGTCAAGAATACCTTGGTGCCATCAAGAGTCTCAACATAAGGTAGCTCAGCTACATCCGCCTTCACATCAGTAGAGCAGTCATAGATATGCTCATTGAATGTCAGGTCTCCCTTGACAACGAGTTTAGCTACACAGACACTTGCATCATTCAATGTGTAGACTCCACCATTGTTAAGGATATAGTTGCCACTATCAGAGCCAACTAACTCATAGGATACTGAGATGGTCTTGCCGTCACCAACATTAGCATCCCCTGTAATGATGTTGGCTGAAGAGACCTTCACATCAACGTCATCACCCTCAACCTTGTTCGTTACGACATCAGAGATAAGGGCATAGTCATCAGCTGAAATTTCAGTGCTGCCATTGTAAGTGAAGCAGCCGCCAACACTTGCCGTGACAGTCAACTCACGAGGCTCAATCTTCGCACCGATCTCCTTAGTAAAGAACTCATCATCAAGACCATAGTTCTTCTTAACCACAGAATCGAAGCCATTGAGTTTATAAGTCAAAACTGCTACAGTTCCATCAACATTAGCGTCGGTCTCAGAAAGAGTGACTGACTCAAGTGTATAAGCCAGATTTGCACATTCGCCAAGTGGGTTGGGGATTGCGACAAATGACCTTTCAATGTCCAAGGCATCAATCTCGTCATCGGTCAACAAATTCTTACCATCGTATACGTGTACAATCTCTGTTGGCCAATCAGGCAAGACCTTGTCAAGACTTGCACTCTTGACATCAACAACAACATCAAATGTATACTGCTCACTGACATTGTAGAGAGTAAGGAACTCATCAATATTAGTACCCTTAAGGACATACTCTACCCTACCAGTATGATTACCGACATTGTAATCAGAGCCGATAATCTGCGCACTCTCAAGCTCATAATGGATATCAGAGAATCGGTCACAAACTCCATTGAAATTCAGTGTCGCAGGACCAGTGTAATCATCAATCACATTACCACCGCAGTCAAAGACATGCTCAACAGTAGTCTCGACTGGCTTTTCAAACTCAGCATCAGCCTTATCAACTGTAATATCCTTTACAATGGGGTCAGGATTGAGGATATAGTTAGCAGCATCTGTGCCAGTTATTGATAACAAGACTGAAGCCTGCCAATTGTCGCCGCTCTTTGCAAAAGAATAAGATGTAATCTCAAGATCTATGTCATCGGGATTTCCCTTCTCATCAGAAAGCACATTGTACTCTGCGTTTGCTGGCAGTGTGACTTTTGAGGCGTCAAGAGTGCCATCGCAGTTAAACACTGTATTTGAAGCAATGCTTACCTTGTCATAAACATCAATAACGTATGATTCTACGTCTACTGTAGTTTCGACAGAATCGGCATGGCAATCGGCAAGTTTGTAATTGTTAGCGTCAGCGCCTGTTAACTCATAATAGACACTTACAGGTTTGTTCGCGCCAACATTCTTGTCGTTCATCTTGGCATTAGTGACAACGAGGTCAATCTTGTCATCACCAATTGCGAAGTCACTTATGTTACTTGCGAAATGAACCTCATCTGTGGGTATTGTCCTCTTCGCATTGTAAACACGAGCATCAACCGAAGCTGTTACAGTAGGATCAATGGTAAGAGGAACAATCTGTACACCATGAATTGTAAAGGTATACTCACCATCCTCAGAGAGACCAGCTACCGTATAGTTCGAGAGGGATGGACAATCAAACTTGACAACCACAGTTGCCACACAATGTCCAATTGTCGAATTGCCACAAGGTGTGGTAACATCAGACTGAGAAAGCTTTGCAGACACAAGAGTAGGCGCACAGATTTCACCTGGGTTAACACCCGCTACATAGACATTTGAGATATCAACATCGGCAGTAGCGTCATCTGAACCATCATATATGTGGTCGGTTACCGAAGGAACACCATTGACAAAGAGATCCGCTGCGCACACCTCGGCCTTGATGGTGTACTTGCCACCGTTGGCGAGCGTGTAGTTGCCGGACTTGGCGCTCTTGTCGAGGGTGTAGACGAGCGTTATGGTGCGGCGCTCGCTGCCCGTCGTCACGTCGGGGTTGTCTATGGTGGCGGAGGCGAGGGTGACGCTGATGGCGTCGCCGTTCTGCACGCCGCTCAGGGTGCTGCTGATGTAGGCGCTGACGTCGGTCGAGCCGGTGTAGGGCACGCAGGCCACGGTGAGGGAGGGCTCGACGGTGAGCTCGCGCTGCTTGACGGTCACTGGAACGGTGTACTCGACGTAGCTCTTGTCGAGGCCGTAGTCGTTGAGGGTCTGGGCGTCGGTCTTGCTCAGGTCGTAGCGGATGGTGGCCGTGGTTGAGCCAGCCTCGGAGCTGTTGATGGTGACGGAGGTCAGGCCGTAGGTCAGGGCGTCGCAGCCGCCGGTCGTGGTGAGGGTCTCGGGGACGAGGCTCTCAATCTCGGCCGCGGTGAACGAGGTCGTGCCGTCGTAGGTGTGCTCGAGGCTTGACGGGATGCCGCTGTCATCTATCGTGAGCGCGGCGGGGGTGACGGTCACGGTGACGCTCTTCTCGTAGGTGTCGCCGAGGACAGTGTAGAGGTCGCGGTTGGCGTTGAACTCGGCGAGGCCGCTGCCGGCGAGGGCGTAGGTGGCCTTGACGGTGTAGGTCGAGGCGTGGGCGCTCGGGATGGTGACGGTCTGGAGCTCGTAGTGGACGTCAAGGCCGCCGCAGAGGCCGCTCACGGCTATGGTCGTCGGGCCGCCGGCCGCGGTGTAGTCCGCGGTGACGTCGGTCGAGCAGTCGTAGGCGTGGCTCAGGGCGCTGACGGTCGGCTCGGTGAAGCTGACGGGCTTGCGGCTGACGGTCACGGCCTTGCTGACGGGGTTCGGGGTGACGGTGTAGTTGGACTTGTCGTCGCCGCTGAGGGACAGGGTGACGGAGGCGGTCCAGGCTGCTCCGCTCTGGGCGTAGGTGGCGCTGAGGACTTCCGCCTCGACGTCGTCCACGTCGTAGATGCCGGTGTGCTTGACGACGGTGATGTCGCCGGCCTCCATTGCGCCGTCACAGTTGTAGGTCTGGCTCTTGACGGTCACGAGGTCCGTGTAGTCCAGCTCCTTCGGGTTGACGGTGATGGTGGAGTTGACGGTGCCGTTGGCGCAGCCGGCGAGCTTGTAGTTGGCGGCTGACGCGCCGGAGAGGGCGTACTCGATGGTGACGGCCTTGTCCTTGCCGGCGTTCTTGTCGGCCATGGCGGCGCTGACCACGCTCAGGCTGAGGTCGTCGGATGAGACGGCCTTGAGGGACGTGAGGTCGTACTTGAGCGTCACGAGGGCGGGGTCGATGTCCTTCTCGGCGTCATAGGACTTGTCCGCGAGGGCGGGGGCGGTGACGGCTGGCGCTATCTCCTTGGGGAGGATGTGGACGCCGCTGACGGTGAACTTGTAGGATACGCCGTCGGTCTCGGCGCCGCTGATGGTGTAGTTATTGGTGTCTACGCCGGCGAACTTGACGAGGACGGTTGCCGCGGTCGTCGTGGCGGTCTGGCCGCACGCGTCGGTGGCGTCCTTCTGGCCGAGGGTTGACGAGGTGAGGGTGGCCGGGTAGCTCTCGCCGCATGACATGCCGGTCAGGGCTACTGCCGTGATGGAGGTCTCGGCGGCGGCGTTAGTGGTGCCGTCGTAGGTGTGGGCGGAGACGGTGGGCGCGCCGGTGACGGTCAGCTCGGCTTTGCTGATGGTGACGCTCGCGGTCTTGGTGACGCAGTCGCCGCCGTCGGCGAGGTCGTAGTTGGCCTGGAGGGCGTCGGGCAGGCAGAGGCTGACGCTGACGGTGTAGGTGCCGGCGTTGGCGCTCGACGTCTGGACGGCTGAGCTTACCTCAAGGCTGTATTTCTTGCCGCTGACGGTGACGTAGGGCACGGAGGCGACTGTGATGTCGCGGGTGCAGTCGTAGGCGCGGTTGGTGAGGGTGAGGTCACCTGAGACTGTCAGGGCCTCGGCGCACACCTCGGCCTTGATGGTGTACTTGCCACCGTTGGCGAGCGTGTAGTTGCCGGACTTGGCGCTCTTGTCGAGGGTGTAGACGAGCGTTATGGTGCGGCGCTCGCTGCCCGTCGTCACGTCGGGGTTGTCTATGGTGGCGGAGGCGAGGGTGACGCTGATGGCGTCGCCGTTCTGCACGCCGCTCAGGGTGCTGCTGATGTAGGCGCTGACGTCGGTCGAGCCGGTGTAGGGCACGCAGGCCACGGTGAGGGAGGGCTCGACGGTGAGCTCGCGCTGCTTGACGGTCACTGGAACGGTGTACTCGACGTAGCTCTTGTCGAGGCCGTAGTCGTTGAGGGTCTGGGCGTCGGTCTTGCTCAGGTCGTAGCGGATGGTGGCCGTGGTTGAGCCAGCCTCGGAGCTGTTGATGGTGACGGAGGTCAGGCCGTAGGTCAGGGCGTCGCAGCCGCCGGTCGTGGTGAGGGTCTCGGGGACGAGGCTCTCAATCTCGGCCGCGGTGAACGAGGTCGTGCCGTCGTAGGTGTGCTCGAGGCTTGACGGGATGCCGCTGTCATCTATCGTGAGCGCGGCGGGGGTGACGGTCACGGTGACGCTCTTCTCGTAGGTGTCGCCGAGGACAGTGTAGAGGTCGCGGTTGGCGTTGAACTCGGCGAGGCCGCTGCCGGCGAGGGCGTAGGTGGCCTTGACGGTGTAGGTCGAGGCGTGGGCGCTCGGGATGGTGACGGTCTGGAGCTCGTAGTGGACGTCAAGGCCGCCGCAGAGGCCGCTCACGGCTATGGTCGTCGGGCCGCCGGCCGCGGTGTAGTCCGCGGTGACGTCGGTCGAGCAGTCGTAGGCGTGGCTCAGGGCGCTGACGGTCGGCTCGGTGAAGCTGACGGGCTTGCGGCTGACGGTCACGGCCTTGCTGACGGGGTTCGGGGTGACGGTGTAGTTGGACTTGTCGTCGCCGCTGAGGGACAGGGTGACGGAGGCGGTCCAGGCTGCTCCGCTCTGGGCGTAGGTGGCGCTGAGGACTTCCGCCTCGACGTCGTCCACGTCGTAGATGCCGGTGTGCTTGACGACGGTGATGTCGCCGGCCTCCATTGCGCCGTCACAGTTGTAGGTCTGGCTCTTGACGGTCACGAGGTCCGTGTAGTCCAGCTCCTTCGGGTTGACGGTGATGGTGGAGTTGACGGTGCCGTTGGCGCAGCCGGCGAGCTTGTAGTTGGCGGCTGACGCGCCGGAGAGGGCGTACTCGATGGTGACGGCCTTGTCCTTGCCGGCGTTCTTGTCGGCCATGGCGGCGCTGACCACGCTCAGGCTGAGGTCGTCGGATGAGACGGCCTTGAGGGACGTGAGGTCGTACTTGAGCGTCACGAGGGCGGGGTCGATGTCCTTCTCGGCGTCATAGGACTTGTCCGCGAGGGCGGGGGCGGTGACGGCTGGCGCTATCTCCTTGGGGAGGATGTGGACGCCGCTGACGGTGAACTTGTAGGATACGCCGTCGGTCTCGGCGCCGCTGATGGTGTAGTTATTGGTGTCTACGCCGGCGAACTTGACGAGGACGGTTGCCGCGGTCGTCGTGGCGGTCTGGCCGCACGCGTCGGTGGCGTCCTTCTGGCCGAGGGTTGACGAGGTGAGGGTGGCCGGGTAGCTCTCGCCGCATGACATGCCGGTCAGGGCTACTGCCGTGATGGAGGTCTCGGCGGCGGCGTTAGTGGTGCCGTCGTAGGTGTGGGCGGAGACGGTGGGCGCGCCGGTGACGGTCAGCTCGGCTTTGCTGATGGTGACGCTCGCGGTCTTGGTGACGCAGTCGCCGCCGTCGGCGAGGTCGTAGTTGGCCTGGAGGGCGTCGGGCAGGCAGAGGCTGACGCTGACGGTGTAGGTGCCGGCGTTGGCGCTCGACGTCTGGACGGCTGAGCTTACCTCAAGGCTGTATTTCTTGCCGCTGACGGTGACGTAGGGCACGGAGGCGACTGTGATGTCGCGGGTGCAGTCGTAGGCGCGGTTGGTGAGGGTGAGAGCGCCGGATGGTGTGAGTGGAGCAGGACAAATCTCAACATTAGAAACAGAGAATTTGCCTTTATTCGCTAATGTATAACGAGCTCCATTGCCACCAGTAATAGTATAGGTGACAGTGACAACCTTACCTGTTCCTACATTCGCATCACCAGTTGTAATTACAGCTTTGTTTGCATTGATGATAACCTTGCCTTTATCAACAGCAGCAATGCCAGTCACATCTGGCGTAGTAATATATTTAAGGTCAACAGTTGTACTTCCCGTGTAAGAGATACAAGCGTTAATCTCCGGAGTAACAGTAAGTTCTCGTGGTGTTACTGTTACATTGAGAGTCTTCTTATAGTACTGGTCAGAGAGACAATAATTCTTTTGGATAGTTGAATTGTAGCCGACGAGTTCGTAGAGGGCTGTTGCCGTTGCCGGGCTGCTTGTTGACCCAAACTCCTTGCTGAGAGTTACTGAATTGAGCTGATAAGTCAGTACATCACAAGCGTTTGAAGGAGTTATGGTAGTTGCAAGAGTTGTAGGAACATCCGCAATCTCATCGCCAGTCATTACAAGCGTACCATCATAGGCATGAGTTAGAGACTTGGGCCAAGTAGGCTCTACGACAGACAACTTCGCAGGTACAATCTTAACATTGAACTCTTTGACATAAGTATCCTCAAGGTTCGTATAGAGCGAACGATCAAGATTTTGATATGAAGTGCCCTGCAACGTGTAGGTAGCCGTCGCCTTAATCGTATTGTCACTAACATTATAATTTGTACTTGACAATACAACACTTGTGAGCTTGTAGTATACAGCCGCAGTCAAAGCATCGGAGCAGAGGCCGCTAATCTTGATAACATCAGAACCTACTGCGTTGAGATAATCATCATAGATATCACCTGTGCAATCGTAAGTATGATTAACAGTTGATAGAGATGGCTCTGTGAAGGTGACCGATGTAGGATTAACAGTAATGGTCTTGGTTACAGGATTTGGAACAAGCGTATAGTCACTCGCATAAGTTGTAGAGCGAGCAGAAGCAAGTTTAAGGTTAACTGTGGCCACCCAAGAATCAGACCCCTTAAGGTAAGAGGCGGACTCTACAGATGCGGTCAACTTATCACCGTTAAGAGCTGTTGGAGCATTAACCGTTACGTCACTTACTGATATTGACTTATCGCAATTGAAAGTCTGGGACTTAACTGAAACATTATCAGTCAAATCGAGAGGGTATGGGGTAATCTTAGCTGTCGCATCGGCAGTTAGAGTCTCAGCGCAATCAGCCAAAGCATAATTATCGGCATCTGCACCACCAAGTTTGTAGACCACCACAACAGCCTTAGCATCACCTGCATGCTTATCGGTCAGAGTCGCCTTCTCCACCTCAAGATAAACATCATCTGATGAAACCTTGAGATTGTCGATGTCTGAATTGATGGTTACAGAAGACGGATCAATTGTAGTAGTTCCATCATAGACACGAGATGTGATGTCAATACTTGATACAGTTGGCGAAATAGTCTTCGGCTTTACTGTTGTGGAAAGAGTATATGTCTTAGTCCAAACAGATGAAGACTCCTTGACAACGTCATCTGAAGTGTAGTTGGAAAGAGTAGAACTATTGAACTCAACAACAACGGTTACGGGAGATGATGAACCATTGCCATTGCAATCTGCTGATGCCGCAGGATTATCAAGAGTAGCAGAACGAATTACGCCCTTTACCTCAGTGTCACAAGACAGGAAGCCAGAAAGGGTAACAGTTCCGAGATTTACAAGTGAAGAGACATCAGTTGAGCCAGAGTACTCTATTTCGTCGGGTATTGAAGGGAGGCCAGAAAGAGCAAGCTCAGCTTCTACTACATTGATTTTGTAGTTTTGGGGACTCCAAGTTTGTTCAACAGGATCACGTCCCCACCCTTTGGTAGAAATATAATACTGATTATCATCTAAAGTAACTGTAAATGTTGCTGTGACATCTTTAACACCTACATTCTTATCTGATATTGTAGCACTTTTACAATTTAGGTATACCTTTTTGGTGGAACCTTGTCTTTGCGGTACCTCAACATAGGGAGCAGATTTAATATCTCCACTTATGTCAGTGCCGCAATCATACACATGGTCATTGAACTCAAGTCCCTTGACAGTTAACTGATTGCTATTACAAACATCAACACTGGAAAGAGTATACTGGGTCTTTGAGAGTACATAATTACCAGCATCACTACCCGATAAGGTTACGCTGACTGTTATGTCGCAATCAGTTACACTACCAGACCAAGAGGTATTAAACGTCGCAGTTGCACTAACAACAACCACATTAACATCACCATAAACAGGTGAAGTTGATATAGTTGCATAGACATAGTCCTTAACATCCTTTGTACCATTCTTAATACAGTTAGTGTTAAGGGCGACAGTTACCTCAATGGGAAGAGCTGTAATTGTAGTCGGGATTGTAACCACATAGTTACGAGATGTGAGACCATAATTCTTCAGGGTCTGATCACTCGCATCCGTGAGGCTATAAGTGACAGTGGTTGTAGCATCGGTTGTGACATCAGGGCAACCAGACATTACGACACTGACACGATCATAGACCAAAGCGTCACATGAGTTAGTTGGGTTCTTGACAGTAGAGAGAGATGATGGAATCTGGCTTAACTCAGATGTAGTGAGTGCACATTGACCATCGTAAGAGTGTGTAATTGAAGAAGGTATGGATGAAGCATCAATAGTCAGCGAGGCAGCTACGACTTTTGCAGGAATGGTATAAGTGAGGGTCGAAGCAAGACCATACATATCCTGCTTGCTGAGGGCTGAGCCAGCAAGCGTGTAGACGGCAGTAGCTTTTGACGCAACACCAACATTTGCATTGTCGAGTGTTACAGAGGTCAGCTCATAGTAGAGCTCACCTGTCGTGCAAAGTCCATTAATTGAAATGCGGCTTGGACCAGCATAATCGTTCTTTGCATCTGTGGTGCAGTCGTAGGTGTGAGAGACTGACTGAGCATTGACCTTGGAAATGTCAGCATCACTTGGAGTAACATCATCCATGCTGACAATGACAGTCTTAGTGAACTGATTGGGACTCAACGAGTAATTGCCTCGATCGTTTCCTCGCAAGGAGAGAGTGGTAGTTACAGTCCATATGCCATTGTTATAGTTGAGCTGTGAATTGTCAACCTCAATGTAGACATCATCAGCATTGCCATCCTCATCAGTCAGACTGACTGCGTCATAATAGACCTTGAGATTTTTATTTATCGTCGCATTGATATTGTCAACTGTGTTATCACAATCATAGTCGAACGCATCGGGAATAATAGAGGCGTCAACTTTGAAAGGATACTGACTGATTTTGACAGTAGTCTTTGCGATAAAGTCGGAGCAGTCATCAGTAAGCTTATAATTAGACTTGGCAGAACCAATAAGAGTGAGTGGGACATAGACAGTCTTGTCACCTACATTTTTATTGTCAAGATAGGCCTCGTCAAGTTCAGCCTTAAGTTGTAGATTCTTCTGGTCTGCAGCAAGCACACCATCACCCCAATTCTTAAATGCATATTTTACAGTTACGTCTTTCTTTGCGTTATAAACACGGTTTGTAGCTGTAAGTGTATAATTAGGAGTGATAAGACGAGGTGTAATGTGGGTAGTGAGTGTATATGACTTTGTATATTCAGTAGCACTTACCTTAGTTGCACCCGTGATGGTATAATTAGCGAGTACAGGGTCTTTGAAATTAACAGTAACAGCAGCCGTACAAGTCGCATCATGACCATCGCATCCGCCAGTCGGTGAGGATTGTGAAAGTACAGCCGATTTGACAGTCGGTGTGAAATCAGCATCACAAGAAGCGAGGCCTGAAAGTTTAATGGTACCTACATTGACATCACTTGCCGCATTGGTGGTACCATCATACGCATGATCAGAAATAGATGGAGTTCCTGAGATATTGAGTTGAGCCGGTATGACAGATGTGCTTACAGTCTTAGTGGTAGATCCAGACTTAAGATTGAACACATAATTTCCTGACGCACTGCCGGTCAACTTAACGACGACTGTAGTAGTTGTTGAAGAAGTTACATTAGCAGTCTTGAGAGTTGCTGACTCTACAGCGAGAGACAGGTTGTCCGCATCTGCGCCTAAAACCTCGCCGGAACTACCAACAGAGATAGAGGAAATAGTCACATCATCCTTGTCATCGGTGCTACAGTCATAAGTATGAGGAGTAACATCGAGATCGTAAGAGATAGTTGTTATCTCCTTGGGAGAGATGGTCAACTCCTTGGTACAAGTAAGGAGTGGATTAGCTTTGCTATCCCCGTTATTGTATATGCCGTAACTTTTCTTTAGGTCAATATTAGACCCGGTTGTCAAATAAACTATGACGGACGTAGAATAAGTTCCGACATTAGCATTACCTGTATTTGCACGGATTTCAACGGTAAACTTGTCTGTATCCTCTGGCAGAACGCCCCATTCTGTCAGAGCAGGGTAAGAGAAATATTGCTTTTTAAAGTCATCTTTGCCATCATATGTCTTTGAGTCATTGACAGTAATCTGATCGCAAGTGAGAGTGAGGGAGCGGGGAGTTATAGTTACAGTCGCAGTGAGGTGATAGACACCGTTAGCGTCCTTTGTATTCTCGATCTCCTCGGGGAGCTTATAGTTCTTGGCCTTCTCACCGGTGAGAATGAAAGGAATATCGACATTGGTATAGTTACCTACATAAGAGCCGGAAGTAGTAACATCACCACAAAGTTGAAGCTTTACTTTGGCGGTATCTGCATCAATAACACCATAGAGAGTAGGCAAAACAATGTCTGGCGGGTCCACTGTAGTAGAACCATCATAGACCTTGGTAATAGTAGTTGTAGTGCCGGATGGGTCAAGAGTAAGTTCCTTGGGGACAATGCAATAGTCTCCAGAGACTTGGTTACTCCTCATCGGGATATGCACCTTCTCATTTCCGTAACCAAGCGTAAGGACAACAGAGTGGTTACAGCTGACATCCGGGCTATCCTTGTCAGAGCCGCTCAAAGTCAGCGCCGTCACCTTGAAAACAACAGTCTTTAGGAAGTCCTCATCTATTTGAGCCTTGCAATTGAACTTGATGTCATCAATGCTATAATTTGTAGTGCCATCATAGACCTTCTCACTTACATCTATATCAAACAAATCCTCGACATACTCACGAGTTGTGATATGGTCAAACTCATCATTCCAGGAGTCATCCTCAAAATATTGCTGATAATATTCAATTGGGACATAAAGTTTTACATCTGAGCAATAATTACATGTTTGCCCAGATGGACACCTATCTCCCCTTGCGTTAAACCAGTCGCAGATATCACCAGAACTCTCACAGCCTTGTTGCGATAGAATAGAAGGAGGGCCTTTAACAACAACTGTACATAGGTTCTTATTATTCTTGAACGCATGGGCTTGAATCGTAGTAACGGTCGATGGAATCTCTAAATACTCAATGTCACACGCTTCAAAAGCACCAGCTACAATGACCTCAAGTCCCTCTGAAAGATTTAGAGTTTTGAGATTGTTCTGATTTTTGAAGGCCATTGCATCTATCGTCTTAACCGTACCAGGAATTGTAACAGATACGAATTTACAACTCGAATACTGAAATGCACTATAACCTATCTCAGTCACTGTATAGGTAGTACCATTGTGAGTCACCGTACTTGGAACGACGAGTGTTTTATTTGACGGACAAGAAGACACGCCTGTGACTTTCACATTCGTTCCACTAACGACTTCGTATTGAATACCGCCTTCTGTCCACGCTAACGCCGGGACAGACAAAACTATTATCGCACAAAGCAGCGCGACCTTACGGAAAACAGAGAGAGATGACTCCCAAAAAGAATGGCATGAAAACGCCTTAAGTGGTGACAAAAAAGAGGTATATTTACAACTCATATATATATATATATATATCTGGGATATACGGTATAGTGATTTCAGTGAAAGTTGATTGAAAACTTGCAAAAAGCGTGCCACAGGCCCGAAGGGACAACCCATTCGGAGGCGCACTCTTCAAAGCATTTTATACGGCAAAATACTCATTTTGTTATAAGAAAGAGCTCTAAGCTTCTCCATTTGCAGCATAATTAACCACAATTAAGAGAAGCTATTCGATTTTAGGAAGTGAAGAGGAAAGCTCTCGCGATATCTCCCAAAAACATTTTAATTTTGCAGCTATCATTAATCAGAGAAAGGCAAAACATCCATCGAAATAATAAAATTGCGACCCTTAATGGAAGAGAAACCGAAACGGAAATGGGCTGGCACGACCATGGGAAATGAATGGATGCACGAGACTCTGATAAAAATCCTCAGACACGTGGATGTGAGGGTCATATACATATTCACATTCATATTCGTGGTACCCGTATGCCTCATAATGTTGCCAAGCAAAAGCGCCGCATACAGATATTTCCGCAAAAGGCATAAATACGGCAGGATGCGCGCGGCATGGGCGACATATAAGAACCACTGTCTTTTCGCAACCAACGTCATTGACAAGTTTGCCATGTACGCGGGCAAAAAGTTTGATGTCAAGATGGATGGGTTTGACAGTTTCCGCGAGCTTGACGCACGAGAAGAGGGCTTCGTCCAACTAAGCTCACACATAGGCAACTTTGAGATTGCAGGCTACTCACTCTCGACAGAGAGGAAGACAATGCACGCCTTAGTCTTCGGAGGAGAGAAAGCCTCAGTGATGAGAGAGCGTGACAAAAAACTTGGGACACATCACATTAGCCTCATCCCTACACGAGAGGACATGAGCCACATATTCGAGATGAACAACGCGCTGAGCAATGGCGACATAATCAGCATGCCAGGCGACAGAATAGTAGGCTCGACAAAAACCATAGAAGTTGAACTGTTGGGAGCCAAGGCAAAACTGCCCGTTGGGCCGTTCCTTACCCCAACAATGCGCGGCATAGACGCTGTAGCCATCAACGTGATGAAAACATCAGCGAAAAGTTATACCATTTATTTCAAGAGGCTGAGCTACGACCACAATGCCAACAGAAATGAAAAGATAAGGCAATTGGCAGACAGCTATGCTGCAGAACTTGAAAGAGTGCTGAAAGATTACCCTGAGCAATGGTATAACTTCTACGAGTTTTGGGATTAGCCATAACGCCATCAGCAACCGACAGCACCTCCAAAAACGACACATAACGAATACCATTGGCATACGTCATTGCAGACAACATAATCTCCCCTCTTGGCAAGACGACTGAAGAGAACCTGACGGCAATAGCCGATGGGAGGGTCGCTTTGCGCAAATTCGCAAAAGGAAGTTTCGGGACGGCGGATGAATTTACGGCATCATTGGACGTTGAACCATCCGACATTAGTGACGGGCTGACAGACTTTGAAAACATAGCGATAAAGTCAATCAAAAAAGCCCTTGCCGAATCGAGGAGCAAAGGAGCGCACATAGACACATCTGGCAGCGGCACAATCCTCATTCTTAGCACCACCAAGGGCAACATAGAGGAGCTGATGTGCGACGGGGTTAGACTCTCGCCAAGCGAATCTGCCACCGAAATAGCCAAACGAATAGGCTTCACCACGACGCCTGTCGTCGTTTGCAATGCCTGCGTGTCGGGTCTTGCCGCTATTGTGTTGGCTCAGAGGCTAATTGATGGCGGATTCTATAAAACGGCGGTTGTGTGTGGAGTTGACACTCCACGCAAATTCATAATATCAGGTTTTCAGTCACTCAAAGCCATGAGCGCGGAAGAGTGCCGTCCGTTCGACATGAACAGAAACGGACTCAACCTTGGCGAGGCTGCGGCAACCATCATACTCAGCAAAGAGAAGCCAAACGACCACGACACATGGCAAATAGAGCGTGGCGCAATAAACAACGACGCGTTCCACGTCAGCGCACCACATCGCAAAGGCGAGGGACTGCTCCTTGCGATAGAGGGAGCAATGCAAAACATATCGCCCAAAGACCTCCTGTTTGTCAACGCTCACGGAACAGCCACCTTGTTCAACGACCAGATGGAATCGGTCGCATTGGAGAGAGCGGGGCTTAGCGAAGTGCCAGTTAATGGACTGAAGGGATATTACGGACACACAATGGGCGCTGCCGGCGTGTTAGAGACCATAATATCAATACATTCTGCAGACAAAGGAAGCATATTCGGCACACGAGGTTTTGAGGAATTAGGGGTGTCTGGGAGAGTGCAAATTTCCGCAGACCCGATCAGACTGACCGATAGCCAGAAAAAAGAAGGAATGAGATTCCTCAAAATGTTGTCTGGTTTCGGAGGCTGCAACGCTGCCGCCATTTTCAGCAACTGCGACAAGTCTTTTGTCAGCGAAGACTGCGTTGGGCGAGACAGATTAGAGACGACGCAACACGTCATAGTCACCCCCGACGGTATAGAGCTGAACTGCAAGAGAGTAGAAATTGCAAACGACGAGGGTGACATACTGGCGCGCACATATAAACAACACATAGGTGGCTATCCCAAATTCTACAAGATGGACAAGTTGTCACGCTTGGGCTTTATAGCCACCGAATTATTGTTGGAAAGCGAGGCAGAAGAAAACAGCATTCCAAGGTTTACGGAGAGAAACGACCGGGCAATAGTATTCTGCAACAAGACATCATCACTCCACACAGACCGTCAATATGCCGAGACAATAAGCGACCCAGCCAACTACTACCCCAGCCCATCACTCTTTGTCTACACATTGCCAAACATCGTCACGGGCGAGATCGCGATGCGGAACAAGTACCGAGGAGAGACATCTTTCTACATACTGCCAGAACGCAATGAAGCCGTGATGCGCCAATTACTGACGACAACCACGGCGGACAGAAGGATACAGAGCATGATATTCGGGTGGATAGACTACGAGGACGAAAAAAAATTCGAGGCTGACATAAAACTCATCAGCATATTACCCGAAAATTAGTTATCTTGCATTAATAAATACGTGCAGTCAAAGCAACGACCTCAAAAAATGGAAGAACTGATAGAACAACTCAAGAAACAAATAATAGAATCCCTCAACTTGGAGGACATGACTCCCAGCGACATAGAGACAGACGCGCCTCTGTTTGGCGATGGACTGGGTCTTGACTCAATAGACGCACTCGAGCTTATCGTATTGATGGAGAAACAGTATGGCATCAAACTGACCTCACCAGCCGAGAGCAAAGAGATATTAAAGAGTGTAGGCGCGATGGCTGAATATATTAGCAAGAACCGCACCAAATGAAAATAGCCATCACCGGTGCCGGAATAATCTCGGCTATTGGCAACGACAAAGAGCAAACCTTACGCTCACTGCGCGAGGGGAGGGGTGGCGTTGGCACTATGCGCCTCCTTAAATCAATCCACAGAGAGTTGCCAGTGGGCGAAGTTGAACTCACAGACGAAGAGCTTAAAGCCAAGGCCGGTATCGCCTCGAAAGAGGAGACAAGTCGGACAACCTTGTTAGGCATTGAGGCTGTGAGACAGGCACTTGACGAGGCTAAGATAACAAAACAGAAAGGTAAAAAAATCACATTCATCTCAGGCACTACCGTTGCCGGGATGGACATAACAGAAAAACATTTCAACAAAGCCACATCGAGCGAGACAGAGGACTGCTCATTCATAAGGCAGCACGAGTGTGGCAGCTGCACAGAAGCGATAGCCAAACATTTTGGCATCTTTGACGAGTGCACAACAATATCAACAGCTTGCTCATCCGCAGCCAACGCCATAGCCTTAGGGGCGAGAATGCTCAAAGAAGGCATGGCCGACATTGTGGTTGCCGGAGGTGCGGAAGCCTTGTCAATTTTCCATCTGAACGGATTCAACTCACTCATGATATTAGACCATGAGCAATGTCGTCCCTTTGACTCGACACGCAAGGGTCTGAATCTGGGAGAGGGTGCAGGCTACATCGTCATGGAGAGTGAAGAGAGCGCACGTGACCGCGGCGTTGAGACCTTGGCTTACGTGACCGGCTATGGCAACGCATGTGACGCGTTTCACCAGACAGCATCGTCCGACGATGGAGAAGGAGCCTATTTAGCCATGTCGGAAGCTATCGGCATGGCAGGAATAGAGCCAAGCGAGGTTCAGTATGTCAATGCGCACGGCACAGGAACGCCAAGCAATGACAAGAGCGAAAGCGCAGCTTTGAGACGCATATACGGAGAAAAATTGCCTTACATCTCAAGCACAAAGTCGGCGACAGGCCACACGACAAGCGCATCCGGCGGAATAGAGACTGTGATATGCCTAATTGCCATGCGGAATGACATAATACCAGCCAACATAGGGTGGCAGAACGCTGACACTGAGTGTGTAAATCCTGTTAGTGAGTTAATAGAAAACAGGTTAGACAACGTAATGTGCAACTCATTCGGTTTTGGAGGGAATGACACATCAATAATAATATCACGGGAGGCGGTGGACACCCATACACCCGAGCAGAAATGCGACATAGAGACAGCATCAACCGTCACCATAACGGACGAGTCTGAGCTTGCGGAGATTCGCGACTACGTCAAACCAATGGAGGCGCGGCGTATGGGCAAATTGGCAAAAGGCGCGATGCTCAGCTCTCTGAAGGCATTAAAGGCCTCAGGCATTGACATACCCGACGCCATAGTGACCGCCACTCGCTTTGGCTGCTTAGAGAACACAGAGCGTCAGCTGCTTCAAATGAAAGAGAGCGGCGAGGAGGAGATAAGCCCCACCCTATTCATGCAAAGCACTCACAACACCATGGGCAGCGCAATCGCAATAAAACTTGGCTGCCATGGTTATAACATTACATACAGCCATGGGGACAAATCTCTTGATTGGGCAAAAAGAGACGCAGAGATGCTGATCCGTAGCGGAAGGTGTAAAAACGTATTGGTAGGCCTGCATGACGAGATGCCCGAGAAATTTGGCGAAATGTATGAAAGAAGCAGGGAGACTGGACTGCCCAAACTGAGATGCATGGCCATGGTGCTACGGAAAAAAGAGTAGCACGGACTAAACCAAGCTAATGTTGTATGGAGAAAGTGACTAAATACATAGTGAGCCTCTTGACCTGTGTTGCGTTTTTTGCACAAGTAAATGCACAAAAAACAGACTCAGACATCGCCCTGAAGATATGCTCCGCCATGGAGAGCGCCAAGACAATGGCCTGCGACTTCACACAGACAAAGAAAACCAAGATGCTGAAAGCCCCCATGGTGATGAAGGGCAGACTTTACACCCGGCAGCCAAACTCAGTGAGGTGGGAGTGTGAATATCCAAACCACGTAACCTTTGTGACAGACGGCAAATACGCCAAGATACTAAAGGACGGGAAATTGACAGAGACGGACCTCACAGGGAACAAGATATATCAAAGGGTAATGCGGATCTCAAAGGGAAGACTGTCAATAGCCGACCTATTGAAAAGTGACGACTTTATTCAGACTGCTACGGAAACAACCAACGAGTGGGTCATTACACTCATCCCACAGAGGAAAGAGCTGAAGCAGGTGGTGGCAAGCATCACAATTCACGCAGACAAAAAGGATGCGATAGCGAAAAAAATTGTCTTGACGGACAAAAATGGTGACACGACAACAATAGAGCTAAAGAACATAGAGACAAACAAAAATATAGATGCAAGCCTCTTCAACATCGGACAATAAAACTCAACGGAAGACACTTCGCGAGCGCGGGGTGTGCGTGGTAATCCCGACTTATAACAACGGGAAAACCATAGGTGATGTTGTGCGCCAATGTAAAGAGGAGTGCGATGACATAATTGTCGTTGACGACGGATGCACCGACAGCACAAGAGACGTGTTGAGAGGCATTGAGGGAATCACAGTTGTAAGCCACGAGCAGAACAAAGGCAAGGGTGCAGCATTGAAAAGCGGGTTCAGACGTGCAAAAGAATTGGGCTTCGCCTATGCGATAACACTTGACGGAGACGGGCAGCATTACCCTAAAGACATATCGAACCTACTGCGGGCCAACCAGCAACACCCGGGGGCTTTTATCATAGGCAGCAGAAACCTAACTGGAGTAAAGCGCTCGGGCGGGAGCGTCTTCGCCAATAAATTCTCAAACTTCTGGTTCAACCTGCAAACAGGACGCAGGATTAGCGACACACAGTCGGGATACAGGCTCTACCCGCTCAACAAGCTCAGGCTTTTACCGTTAGTATCATCACGTTATGAGGCCGAGCTTAGTCTTCTTGTCTTCGCATCGTGGCATGGCGCGGAGATATATGAGACGCCAATTGACGTGTACTATCCGCCCCAAGAAGAGCGAGTAAGCCACTTTCGCCCAGCAGCCGACTTCACACGTATAAGCATATTGAACACCATATTATGCGTGATGGCTGTAGTGTATGGGTTGCCACTCACCGTGTTACGCCTGACATGGTCATTGCTTAGGACAGCCTACACATTAATCGTCTTCGGTATCTCGACCATGCTTGTCATCTCTCCAATGATGTGGACATACGCACATATCGGCAAGATGACAGACGGAAAGAAAGAGAGAATCCACAAGCTCATAACTAACATATCCAAGCTTGTGCTTGGGGGGCGTGTGATGCCATGGGTCAAATTCAGGGTGAAAGTCGAGGACAGCGTTGACCTTGACAAGCCGAGCATCATCGTATGCAACCATCAGTCGTCATTGGACATGCTCAGCATATTGACTCTCAGCCCTAAGATGGTGTTCCTAACCAAAGATTGGGTAAGGAGCAACCCATTCTTCGGTTGCATAGTGCGCTGCGCAGACTATCCCTCGGCCTCGGAGGGTATTGAGGCCCTCATTCCGGAGTTGAAAGAGTTGACAGACAAAGGATATAGTATAGTAATATACCCTGAGGGGACTCGCTCCAAAGACCTGAAAATAGCACGTTACCATCAAGGAGCGTTCGTCATAGCCGAGCGATTGGGACTTCCCATTACACCGGCAGTCATCTATGGCTCAGGGAAAGTGATGGACGGGCGAAAGCCGTGGATACGCTCTGGCGTCATAGCATTGAGAGTTTACAATCCGATGAGCAGAGAGGAGCTTGACATGATGGGCAATACCTTGGCTCAAGCCTCCGGACTACGCAAACACACAATAGAGAAGTATACAGAGCTCGCCAACGAAATAGAGCGAGAAATCTAAAGTCGGACAAGAAACACTTATCACGGGGCGAAAAAGATAACAGAGAATGGGAAACAACAAGCTGATTGACCTGGTATTCGAATTCATGCGCGACCACAAAGCCGTACGAATATCCACATTAGCCGTCGTGACTGGCTTATTGGCGTTTCTTGTAACGAGACTCACGTATAAAGAAGACATAACAGACTTCCTGCCATTAGACAAGGACTACCAAAACGCCCTGCGGGTCTATGAGGAGATATCCGGCGGAGACAAAGTGGTAGCCATCTTCATGAGCCGGGACAGCGATGAGACCGCCCCGGACATCATAGTAGAGGCAATTGATGACTTCGCCCAAAGAATAGAGGTTCTCGACACCTCCAGTTTTGCCGATAAAATCCTGACCCAGATTGATGAAGAGAAAATATCAGAGGTCGCAGGATTCATATACAGCAACATCCCCTATTTCCTTACAGACAGCGACTATGAGCGAATTGACAGTATAATGCAAGCCCCGGACGCAATAGCCAAGGCTTTAGAGGAGGATAAAGAGCGGCTTATGATGCCATATGGCGGCATAAGCGCACACGCCATCAGCAGCGACCCCATAGGTCTCTTTGGCAACGTGTTCAACAGATTAGAGACTTCAGGCAGCGATATGAGTTGCGAGATATATGACGGGCATATATTCTCACCAGACATGAGCAGGGGCATCGCAATCATATCGTCATCCTTCGGAGCCATGGAAAGTGGCCTTAACGCCAAACTTAGCGCAATGCTTCAAGAGTGCGCAGACAGCACTATGGCGCATATCGATGGCGTGGACATACACTTGACGGGTGGCCCGGTTATTGCCGCGTGCAACGCCAACCAAATAAAGAAGGACAGCATAACGGCCGTAGTCATATCTTTCATATTGATTTTCGGACTGCTATACTATGTTTTTGGTGGCGTGAAAGACCTGATTCTCATCATCGTATCGACATGTTGGGGATGGCTTTTTGCCGTTGGCGGCTTAGCTTGCATACATAGCAGCGTTTCAATAATCGTTATCGGAATATCGTCAGTCTTAGTCGGCATAGCAGTAAACTACCCATTGCATTACCTGTGCCATTTACACCATACGCCAGACAGACAAAACGCACTGCGTGAAATAGCCACACCACTCGTAATAGGCAACTTTACAACCGTGGGCGCATTCTTCGCGCTTGTCCTCTTGCAGTCAACAGCCCTGCGCGATTTAGGGCTTTTCGCGTCATTGATGCTCGTGGGCACTATACTCTTCGTCCTGATCTGGCTGCCCCACATGGCCAATGGACAGGTCAAACAGAGGGTGACAGTATTCGACAGATGGAGCGGGATTGAGTTCGAGAGCAAACCTGCAGTCAAGTGGACAATAATCATTTTGACAATCGTCTTAGGCAGCCTCAGCATAGATGTTGAGTTTGACCCTAACATGGGCAGCATCAACTACATGACGGAGAGTCAAAAGCAAGACATAGAATATTTCGAGCGCAAGATGAGCCAAACCGGCCCAGAGCGGAAAATATATGCAATCTCGACAGGTTCAACCACAGACTCAGCCTTAGATAGCAGCCAATGTCTCAGGAAGACTCTTGAGCAACTTAAGGCATCAGGCAAAGCGAGCGGCATAAGCTATTGTGGTGATTTTCTATGTTCAAAGAAAGAGCAGGAACGCCGACTTGCCAAATGGGCAGCGTTCAAATCAAAGTATGAGCATCGGCTCACTAAAGAATTGGAATTAAGAGCGGCAGAAGCAGGATTTTCTGATGACGCGTTTTCTGACTTTGAGGAAATCATGTCATCGGACTATCAGCCACAAGAATTGAGTTATTTCAGCACCTTGTCGCAAAGCCTTTTCACCGCAAACATATGTCAACGCACCCCGAGTGGCCAATGCGACATTGTAAGCATACTGGATGTCAAAGAGAGCGACTATGAGGAGGTAAAATCCAAGCTGACCGGAGCGGGAGCATACGCGTTTGACGTGCGCAGCCTCAACAACGCAGTGTCCGACCATTTGTCAAAAGACTTCAACTACATTGGTTTCGTCTGCGGCTTTATCGTATTCGTGTTCCTTTGGCGCTCATTTTACAGCATCGAATTGGCACTGCTCTCCTTCCTGCCGATGGCAATGAGTTGGCTATGGATATTGGGCATAATGTCATTATTCGACATCAAATTCAACATTGTCAACATAATCCTCGCCACATTCATCTTTGGACAGGGTGACGACTACACCATATTCATGACAGAGGGAGCGAGCTACGAGTATACCTACCGGAAAAAGATGCTCACCTCATATAAGAGCTCAATCATCATATCGGCGCTCATAATGCTCATTGGCATAGGCACTCTAATAATAGCTCAACATCCCGCCTTGAGGTCATTAGCAATAGTCACAATAGCCGGGATGACATCCGTCGTATTCATGGCATACATTGTTCCGCCCTTAGCCTTTAAATTCCTAACTCAGAAAAATGGGAGACCAAGACTAAGGCCAGTCAGCTTAATGCCAATGCTTTGCTGGGCGTGGTACAAGTTGACATCCGCGCTCGGGCGGCCTGTAATTTTGGGAGCAAAGATTGAGCGCCCACATAGGAAGCCCCAAAGACAAAGCATAGCAGTGTGTGTGGACGACAGCTCAGACAGCAGAGTCATCCTATCAAAATACGCAGGTTTGAACGTTGGCACAGACATTGAGGAAACCCTGCAAAGAGGTCAGACGCCACTTGTCCAGATGTCAGATGCCATTGTATTAGCCAAGCGGTACAAATTGGACATAACACCAGTAAACATACATGGCCTAAGAGAAGCTATGCCACAAGACTGCCCATGCATATACCGCGGCAAAATAGCCATAGAGTTTGGCGAACCCATCAAAGTGGATGACACCGCCAGCGCAAGTGACATACAAACAGCATGCTTGACCGAGTATAAAGCACTGAGGGACAAGGAATGCACAGCGAACCAAATAGCGGGTTTCATCATCGACAGATACGAATATAAGTTCGGTGTCATACCAGAGGTCGTACGCAAAAACATGCGGCGCAACGCCAACTTCAGTAAGTTCTGCGACAAGAGAACGGACAACGCCATAACAGTCATTGACGACAACTATGGGGAAAAAGCCTTGATTTACGCCTACATCCACAGAGACGTCGACGTCACGGCGATCATAGAGAACGAAGAAAAGGCATTGGTCCTGAAGAACTGCGCGGAAGACATAGTAGCGAACTTGACAATCATTGTGAAATGAGGACGCGCTTGACGTTTTTGGCCATCGTGACATGCATAGTCACCCCCCACCCCGACATTAATGGCCAGGTTATAAATAATGACGGAAGAGTCACATTTACCTACCGGGACAAAAAAGCCGAGGAGGTTGAGCTCGAACTATATATAGACGGAGAGAGGGAGACAAGCGAGATGGAGCGGTCCGATGATGGTTCATGGACATATACCACGAGCCACAAAGTGCCATCGGACATGACAACATACCGCTTCAAAATCAATGACGAGCACTATAGACTCGACCCACATAACCCCAATGTGGTTCGGGATATAAACGACTCACTGAACTACTTTATCATTCCAGGCGATCCAGGCTCACTATATGAGAAACAAGATGTCCAACATGGACAAGTGACAGCACTGTGGTACAATTCACACTTCAACCCGTCAATGCAACAGCGGCGGCTTAAAGTATACCTTCCGTACGCTTACTTGGCAGACACCACACTGCGACTGCCAGTCCTCTACCTTCTTCACGGGACAGGCGGCGATGAGGACTCATGGTGTGACATGGGGCGATTGGCTCAAATAATGGACAACCTAATTGCGCAAGGACGCTGCTCTCCGATGATCGTAGTCATGCCCAACGGAACAGTAGAGCAAGATGCCGCACCGGGTTCAAGCCGAAACAAGTATTCACAGATTGAGCAATCAAACAGAATATCCTGGTCAGGAAAAACAGAGACAGAAGTAGTCAGCGTAATAATACCATACATTGACAAGACTTTACGCACAATGCCAGACAGAAGTCACAGAGCCATTGCGGGACTTTCACAGGGAGGCCTACACACAATTGGGATAACAGCCAACCACCCCGACAAGTTTGACTACATCGGACTATTCTCACCACTCACACGGAATGTCATATTCAATGACCGACGAATCAAGAGAATCCTATTCGGCCAAGACTTCGTGCAGGAAAAAGCAGCCAAGGCACGTAAATTCGTAAAGATACTGAGCGGCGGGAATGGAGACTCAATTGGCGAGCGGGACACGACAGTGGCCAACCAAATGAGCGGTCTCTCCCTTTATAAAGACCTTGACGAAAAAATAAAGAGGTATCTGACAGAGAATCCGCCTAAACTATATTATCTGAGCATAGGAAGCGATGACAGCATGCGCAGTTTAGTCAGAGACTTCAGGGACAGCATAAAAGAGATTGGCGCAGACATAGAATACACAGAGCCTCAAGGCGGGCACTATTGGAACGTCTGGAGGCGAAACCTGATTGACTTCGCATGCGAAATATTCCCAAAGGAGTGAAGCGGACATATAATTCTGACTGCGCGCCGACGCATGACAATTGCCGCAAAATGAGCATCAAATTTGCACATGGGAAACAAGCCGATTTGCGACCTCGGCATATTGATTTACGACCCTATTTGTAAAGTCAGGGTAACAAAACAGAGGAAATTCTGTTAAAAAACACGACAGCATTGCGAAAAAACGATTGACTAAATTTGTTTTGCGCAAACGATTGTTTTAACTTTGTGAGATGAAACAAGCCGGATTTTCCACACGTATATGCGTTGCAAATCCGGTGATGCCGGAAAGACATAACAACACAAAAAAATTAAACATAAATAATCATGGGTTTCATAGAGAATCTGAAGGAGAAAGCGGCAAAGAACAAGCAGCGCATTGTTCTGCCCGAGGGCTACGAGGAGCGCACTCTTTGCGCAGCCGACCAGGTGCTGGCCGAGGGTTTTGCTGACATCATCCTGATTGACAGCGAGGAGAACGTCAAGGCTAACGCGGCAAAGCTCGGCCTTAAGAACCTCGATAAGGCGACCATCATTGACCCGAAAAACAACCCGAAGAAAGCAGAGTACGCAAACCTTCTCTACGAACTCCGCAAGAGCAAGGGCATGACCCCCGAGCAGGCAGAGCAGCTCACCGAGAACCCCCTCTACCTCGGCTGCCTCATGATTAAGGCAGGCGATGCTGACGGTGAGGTCAGTGGAGCGGACAACTCAACCGGCAACGTCCTTCGCCCTGCATTCCAGATTATCAAGACCAAGCCCGGCCAGAGCGTGGTGAGTGGAGCGTTCCTTATGTTCCTTCAGACCAAGGAGTATGGCGAGAATGGCGTAATGGTATTCGCAGACTGCGCTGTAAACCCTGTCGTCTCAGCGCCTCAGTTGGCTGAGATTGCCGTCGCAACCGGTAAGACCGCACGCGTCCTTGGCGGCTTCGAGCCTCGCATTGCCATGTTGAGCTTCTCAACCAAGGGCAGCGCAAAGGCAGAGGTTGTCGACAAGGTCGTAGAGGCGACCAAGTTGGCTAAGGAGATGGCCCCCGACATGCAGATTGACGGCGAGCTTCAGGCTGACGCGGCCCTCGTTCCCTCAGTTGGCGAGAAGAAAGCCCCGGGCAGCACCATCGCCGGTCATGCCAACGTCCTCATCTTCCCCTCACTTGAGGTCGGCAACATCGCCTACAAGCTCGTCCAGCGTCTTGGTGGCGCAGAGGCCATCGGTCCGGTACTTCAGGGTATCGCCGCACCAGTAAACGACCTTTCACGCGGTTGCTCAGTATCCGACATCGTCAAGATGATCGCCATCACCGCTAACCAGGCGCAGGACAAGTAAACACAACCCATTAGAACAGTTACCATGAAAAATATCCTGGTCCTCAACTGCGGCAGCTCGTCAATCAAGTACAAGCTGTTCGAGATGACCTCCAAGAAAGTTGTCGCCAATGGTGGCATCGAAAAGATAGGAATGCCGGGCGCATTCATCAAATTCTCTTTGCCCAATGGCGAGAAGAAGATTGAGGAGATGCCCATTCCCGAGCACACTAAGGGTGTAGAGATCATCTTCTCAAAGCTGACCGACCCCAACTACGGCGTCTTGAAGAGCCTCAACGAGCTTGACGCTGTTGGTCACCGAATGCTCCATGGCGGTGACAAGATCACCAAGAGCTCCATCCTCACGAAAGAGGTGCTCGACATCTTCGAGGCATGCTCCGACATGGGCCCCCTCCACAACCCGGCAAACCTCAAGGGTGTGAACGCGGTCAAGGCCATCCTGCCCAACATTCCTCAGGTAGGCGTCTTTGACACGGCTTTCCACCAGACCATGCCGGACTACGCATACATGTACCCACTGCCATATGAGCTCTATGAGAAATATGGCATTCGCCGCTACGGCTTCCATGGCACCAGCCACAAGTACGTCTCACGCCGCGTGTGCGAGTTCCTTGGCATCAGCCCAATCGGAAAGAAAATCATCACCTGCCACATCGGCAATGGTGGCTCTATCTCAGCCATTGTTGACGGAAAGTGCGTTGACACGAGCATGGGCCTCACCCCACTTGAGGGTCTCATGATGGGTACACGCTGCGGTGACATCGACCCTGCGATCATCCCCTACCTCATGCATCACACCAACATGACCATTGAGGAGATTGACACCATGATGAACAAGAAGTCTGGCCTCCTTGGCGTGTCCGGCACAACCAGCGACATGCGTGAGATTCAGGCGGCTCGCGACAACGGTGACAAGCGCGCGGCTTTGGCGCAAGACATGTATTACTATCGTGTCCGCAAGTACATCGGCTCATACGCAGCAGCAATGGGAGGCGTTGACATCATCCTCTTCACAGGTGGTGTTGGCGAGAACAAAGTTGACTGCCGTGCCACGGCATGCCGCGGTCTTGAGTACATGGGAGTAGAGCTTGACCTTGAGAAGAACAACAAGATTCAAGGCGAAGAGGCTATCATCTCAACCCCGAACAGCAAAGTAACCGTCTGTGTCATCCCGACCGACGAGGAACTTATGATTGCTATGGATACCGACGAGCTCACCAAGTAAGAGACGTCAGAAACCCACAGCGCTGAATAACAAGGACGCCCCGGACTCACTTAGTGAGTCCGGGGCGTCTCTGTTATGTGTCTTTAGGGACTATGAATTTAGAGATGCGAAACTCCCAAAAGCCGCATTAGATATAGAGTCCGCAAATAAGCAGAGAAGTAAAAGCAAAAAAAGAGTCCACCTTGCGGTGAACTCTTTTTTTGCTTCTGAAGAATTTGGATTATCCCCTCTTCTCCTTGATGCGTGCTTTCTTGCCAGTGAGGCCACGGAGATAGTAGAGGCGAGCGCGACGAACCTTGCCGATGCGGTCAACAACTACCTTCTCGATGAAAGGCGAATTCATAGGGAAGATACGCTCAACACCGATACCGCCAGAAATCTTGCGGACAGTGAAGCGCTTACCAACGCCCTCACCCTTAATCTGGATGACGACACCCTTGTAAACCTGAATACGCTCCTTGTTACCCTCCTTAATCTTGTAGGAGACAGAAACAGTGTCACCAGACTTGAATGCTGGCAACTCGATGCCGGACTTGAAAGCGTCCTGAGCAACTTTGATTAAATCCATTGTTACTTAAAACAATAAGGTTAACATTCGCAGCATTTATCGACTCCTGAGTTCGACCAGAGGCTACGCAAACGGTGCAAAATTAGGCATTTCCAATCACATTTGCCATGTTTGGGCTAAAAAATTATTCAGCAAAATACAGAAAACAAGCCTAAAGGAGACGCATTGCAACCCGTTTTCAAAATATAAATTAGTTACTACGCACATAATAAGAAAAAGTTACTACATTTGCCGCAAATAAATTACAAAAGACAGTTGGGCAATAAAAGAACGTCACACCGCTTAGTGATGAGACATTGCGCAACGCACAGTTACCACAATAAACACACCTTACTAATATTCACCAAATGATTAAACGTTTAGTAGTTGCCGCGATGGCGCTTTCTGCCACAATGAGCATGGTGGCGCAAGACAAGGCGCGGCAGATTTCTGGAGTGGTCAAGTCAGACCTTGGCACCGTCGTGTCCGGCGTCAGCGTTTGCGTCAAAGGGCAAGAGACTTGTTCAGAGACCGACGCAAAAGGTCGGTATACAATCCAAGCCAACGAGGGCGACATCCTCATTTTCAAGAACGATGGTTTTGAGACTACAGAAGTCACGGTAGGCTCGGACGACGAGATTGACACAAAAATGGTCGTGGAAGACCTATTCGCCCTTGACCTTGAGGACATAATGAACACACAGGTTCAATCATCCAGCTTCCTTACACTCACAGCAAAAGAAGCGCCAGGTTACACATTCACTTTCGACCTGGGCGACCAGGTGAGCCAACAGAGCCTGATTGACATCATCAAGATGGTAATTCCCGGCTACTCCGACGGCTCACACACTGACACCGAAATCTTTGGCGTTCGCGGCATGAAAGTCGTAGACAACTCAAAGAGCATCGTAATGTATGACGGGCAGAACCTCAACATGCGTGCAAACGTTGGTTACGGCGTCGGATTAAACTCAATGCTTTTGGGCGACGTCAAGGGATTAGAGGTAAGCCTTGGCCCTAACGCTATAGTCCACGGCTCAGGTGCTATCTCTGGATACATAAACATGCTGCCTAAGAATGGCTTTGACAACCACGGATTCTATGTCAACGTCAACAAAGAGTTTGAGCGCAACGCAGAAAACCAGGGTACAGGCATCTCAAAAGCGGAAATCGGCTACGGCTTCGGAGACAGGAAACGCAACGCCTACTTCTACGCAGGATGGTATCACAGCAACGGATGGTCAGTAGACTCAGCCTTCTTCTGCAACTCGGAGGCAGACAAGTATAACATATCAATCAAAGACGCCCTTTCCGGTATGCCATACGGGTCTACCCCGCGAGCGAACTTCAGACTCTCCGGCAATGGCAACTTTGACGACTTCAACTTGCAAGTGGCCTATACACAGGCGAGCCGCACCTCATACCTGTATTCAAAGGGTCAATATTCTCAGCAAGAGAACTTCACTCGTCAAATGAACTCGCGCCTCAAATGGAGCCATGACTTCAACGAGAACGAACACCTTACGGCAAGCGTCAGCAATGAGCTGACCGACCTGGGACGCATGAAAAACGGCATACAGGAAGGCGGCTGCGAGAGCCACATAGAAGCGAAAATCGTGGCGATGACCAAGCGCATAGCGAACAACCAGCTTGCTATTGGCGGACTCGTTGGCGGGCGGAAATTTCATCACCGCGACTACTACTTCGGTCATGATGTGCCCTACACACTTACCGACAACAAAAACAATTACAAATTTGACAGCACGACAAAGGATGGTATGCAAATACAGGACACAGATCCTGAGACAGGCGAGCTGTTAGTGGACTCTAAGGGCAAGCCTATCATGATTTACGACCCGAGCAAAGAAATCATGAGCGGCCAAATGCCAAACGGCAAATGGAACGAATGGGCAGTGTTCTTAGAGGACATATATAAAATCAAGGACAAAGTCGTCATTGCCCTCGGATTGCGCTACGACGTTTTCAAGGCCAAAGAGTTCGACGACACACAGAGCAACCTGTCACCCCGAGTCGGTGTGTCTTGGATAGTCAACCCGAGCCACGTCGTTAAAGCGTCTTATCAGCAGGGCTTCCGCACAATGGACTACTATAACTATGCGCAAACCTTCTACCAGAAGAACGCCCTCATGCAATACTGCTTCAGCAAGTCAGAAGACGTAGACAGCAGCACTCCGTTCAAATTCAAGATTGACCCCGAGCAATTGCACTCTTTTGAAATCAATTATCACGGGGACTTCTGCGACAAGATGATATCAGTCGAGGCCAACGCCTTCTTCAACAGGTACAAGAAGACAATCGACTACATAAGATTAGTCAACTGGTACGGCAAGAAATCAAACAATTACACTGGCGAAGACAAAATAGACGTTGGGGACTACTACGGCGATTACACCATCACCGGCAGCAAATACTTCACCACGGCCCAGCAGAAAGCCATAGGACAATATTACTTCATGACCACCAACAAATATAGTAAGGGTGGGTCTGACTCCAACTTCGGAGCATACGTCAACAACGGTGAGGACATCGACATCTATGGCGGTGAGGTCATAGCGTCACTGAGCCTTCCGAGCAATACAGACGTCCGCATCGCATATAGCATAGCCGAGAGCAGCACAGACAGCTACGCTAACACCACCATTGCCCCGGAGATGAGCATCAAGGCCGGATTCATGCAGCGCATGTGCAAGGACAAACTGCTCGTTTCGGCTCAATACCTATGGGAGCCGGCAATAACAAACAACGAAGAGAACGCAGAGAACTACAGCCCCGCCTATTTCGACAGCCGTAACCTGCTTGACGCTACCATAGCATTCAACCCAATCAAGCCATTACAGATATACGTCATGGCTAACAACCTGCTCGGCGAGACAAGGCCTGCCCTCACATATAAGCCGGACTCATCAAACAACTATCCGCAGCTGACACAACTTGGTTGTGGCGAGCGCCGTTATTGGATTGGAGTCAAGATAAACCTGTAGAACATCAAAAGACACTGCCCAAAGAGCAAGGGTAAGCGAAACCGTCGCAAGGGATGAGATCCCTTGCGGCGGTTTCACTTTCTTATATCTTGCATCTTTAGCCACTTTAGACTAAATTTGTTCGGTTAAAACTGCTCAACAGATGAAACTTAAGACAATAGCTCTTGCGACATTGGCCATCATAGGGGCTCAGGCCGTCTATGGCCAGTCAAAGACTACGCAACAGAAGTCAGAGACCGCAAAAAGCCACACAGCCAAACCATTTGGCAAGAAGCAGCCCACTGGCAAAGGAATAGTCAACTTCACTGTCAAAGTGAAGAATTACGCCAACAAACCTGTCGTGCTTGGTTATTACTTTGATGAGCGCATGCTTGTTAAAGACACAGTGATGACAGACGCCAAATGCGTGGCGCACTTTGAGAAAGACACACTTCTCGCAGAGGGTCTCTACCTGTTGCACTTCCCGGAAAACGGCGGAGTCATGGATATTCTGATGCCGCACGAGCAAAAATTCGAGCTTGAAGTTGACACCTTGCCGCAAGGCGCCATGCGCGCCAAGGTGAAGAACAGCCGCCCCCTTTCCAACTTCTTGGAGTACCAGAAATTTATCACCGAGAAGCAGATGTACTTCAAGACCCTCAATGAGGACTTCATGAAGGCGAGGAGCGCAAAAGACCAGGCAAAGCAAGAGCTTATCCGCAAAGAGTTCAGCGCTACCGATTCCGTTGTGCGCGCACATACAGACGAAGTCATCGCAGCGAACAAGGACAATTTCCTTTGCAACTTCCTGCGCGCGCTCAAAGAGGTCGACGTGCCTAAGTTTACATTCCCCGACAACATGACACCGGCGGAGCGCGACTCGGCCCAGCAAGTGAGGAGCTATTACTATTACCGCTCGCACTTCTACGACAATTTCGACTTGAATGACGACAGGCTGCTCCGCACTCCATTCTTTACGAAGAAGATAAGCAAGTTCTTTGACGAAAGTGTGCCACAAATCCCAGACACCGTCGCGGCCGAGGCGATAAAACTCATAGAGAAGTGCAGGAAGAACCCGGACATGTTCCGCTTCTTCGTCTCGACAATGTACAACAGGGTCAACCAGAGCAATATAATGGGCATGGATGCAGCGCTCGTCAAGATTGCTGACAAATATTACTTGACGGGTGAGGCATCATGGGCCGATGAAAAATTCATAAAAGACCTCCGCGACAATGTTGACGGCATCAGATACACACTGATTGGGATGACAGCCCCCGACATGAAAATGCCATCATACACCGGAGAGTGGTTTCGTCTGAGTGAAGTGACAGCCCCATATACAATACTCGTGTTTTGGGAGCCGTCATGCGGGCATTGCAAGAAAGAGCTCCCGCATCTGAAAGAGGCGATATGTGACAATTACAGCAAATACGGTGTCAAGATTTTCGCTGTGTACGTGCAAGTTGACCCAGAGCCATGGAAAGAATTCATCGAGGAGCATCAACTCGAGGACTTCATCAACGTATACGACCCATACGGAAGCTCGCATTACAGGCAGTACTACCACATAAAGAGCACCCCCACCCTCTTCGTGCTTGACAAAGACAAAAAAATCATAGCCAAGAAACTGGGCGTTGAGCAAATCGCCGACTTCCTCGACCATATGCTTGAGCTGGACAAAGAAAAGAAATGACAAGAGAGAGACAGACAGCGCTCAACAAGATAATTGCCGCATCGGCCATGATTGCCATGGTCGGTGCGGCAGTGTCATGCGGGGACGACGACGCCTACAGAGAGGCCCCGAAAATATATTTCGCATCGAGCGGAACATTCGAGATTTCGCCCGACGACACCTTGGCACTTGAACCCAGGATAACATACGACTACGGGTGCACATACAGATGGACGGACACCGAGGGCACAACGCTTTCGACCGACAAGGAATATCAGTTCATCCCGCCCGCGATGAAGGACTACAAATTGATTTTCCAAGTCTCAAACGACCTTGGCAGTGACGCCTATGAGGTCAACATATCCGTACTTCTCAAAGCCGGTTTTGGAGATTTGGAGAACTTCACGACAAAAAAGACATCAGTCCTCGCTCTCCTTCCTGATACATTGCCTGGCGCATTCAGGTGGAACGGCATAGAATTCAGCAACGCCATAAACTCGGACACCTCGATGTGGTACGGGTTCGCATTCTCTAACAAGACGAGCGTCCTAAGCACGATAAGCAACTCGGCGATGGGCATAGCTTACGCGACAAGCAGCACGACCTCGTCATCTGATAAAAGCTACATGGCAGTACACGCCTATTCCGATTTTGCCACTATAAAATTCGGGAAAGCATACACACCTAAGTCAGTAGACATAGCCAATGACAACTTCATATACTTAGCCAGCAAATTCGGCTACATGTCAATAAGCTCGGCAGGCGACACTGTCACAGTGTCACCCGCAGCGAAAAACGACTATTACACCGCAGTCATCTCAGGACTTAACGAAAACGGCGAGTTGAGTGGAGGAAGCGTCGAGTATAAGCTTGTGGACTGCAGCTTTGACAATCCTGCCAAATACGCGAGGTCAACGTCATGGACAACCATAGACCTGAGCGGAATTGGCACAGTGTATGGTTTGCGGATGAGCGTGGAGACCTCAATGACCGCCTTCCCTGACTTGTTCTGCATAGACAACCTAAGATTACAGGACTAAGGAAGAAAGCGGAGACTGACCCTTACGGAGACAGTCCAACAGACGAAATTAGAACAGACAACAATAATGAGCGACTTTTTCAAACTATTTAGCTCCTTCTTCAAAATAGGAATATTCACCTTTGGCGGCGGGCTGGCGATGATACCATTCATCGAAGACGAGTTCGTGTCGAAGAAAAAATGGCTAACATCGGACGAGATGCGCGAGTTGGCACTTCTCGCCCAGACACTGCCCGGCGTGATTGCGGTAAACGTGAGCATATTTGTCGGTCAGCGCAGGGCGGGCTGGATGGGATCCATCGCCGCCTTGCTTGGGACTGTCCTGCCATCACTCATAACAATCATACTCCTACTTCTGGTTTTGAGGGGCTTTGAGGACAACAAATACGTCCTGTGGGCATTTGTAGGCATCAAAGCCACCGCGGCAGCCCTTATTCTGGACGCAGTCATAAGAATGGGCAAGAAAACGTTGGGCATAGACACCGCATGCTGGATAGTCGCAGCCATATCGCTGCTCATAGTCATATTGGGCTACTCGGCGGTATGGCCCGTCGTATTTGGAGCCTTGATAGGACTCACATATTTTTATTGGAGGCAGAGCAAGGCAAAAACAGAACAGAAATAGGGAAGGATAACATCATGGTATACCTAAAACTTTTCATCATATTTTTCAAAGTCGGCCTGATAGGATTTGGAGGCGGCTATGCGATACTCGCCCTTATCTTTCAGGACATACAGACATTCAACGTAGTGAGCGCGGAGGACTTTGGCAACCTCGTAGGCATGTCACAAGTCACCCCAGGCCCAATCGCCATAAACGCAGCCACATATGTTGGATTCAAAGCAGCCGGCTTTGGAGGGGCTTGCTTGGCGACCTTTGCAGTGTCACTGCCATCATTCATACTTTGCATGAGCGTGTTGATGTTTTTGGACAAATTCCAAAACAACAGATATGTGGTCTCGGTACTTGCCGGCATCCGTCCAGCCACCGTCGGCCTCATGGCAAGCGCATTCCTTTTCATGGCTCAGACTGCCATAATACCAGATTATGACAACGGGGCAAGCCTCATATCGAACCTTGAAAAATCAGATTTTATAGCATTAGCGATATTCGTAATTGCATTTGCTACCATTTTATTGCGTAAATTTGGGTCTATAACGATTATATTAGGGGGAGGCGCAGTCGGAGTGATATTGTGTTCACTCTTCAATTGAAATCATTAAACCCGAAACACCAAACCGTCCTATGCATATCACCGGAGTCATCAAGACAGTTGTACTTGCGCTCATTTTGTGCGTGTTAACATGCGCGGGGACAAGTGCGGCCAAGACAAAAGTAATGGTTATATGCGCATATAACCCAGACTCGAACAACCTGTCATATACGATAGACGCGTTCAGCAAGCACATGAGGGAGCGTCAAGAGGACTTTGACGTCTCGGTTGAGTGCCTTTGGTGTAATAAGTTCAGCGACTACGCATCTTGGAAAACCCGCCTTCTCAAAATCCTAAGCAAATGCAGCTCACAATACCAGCGTCCTGACGTAATCCTCATATTAGGTCAAGAAGCCCTGGCGGCGTACCTCGACATCGACTTGTCCGACCTTCCAGACATACCCGTCATATGCGGCATGTGCAGCCGTAACTTTGTAGAACTGCCCAATAGCTCGGATGAGATTAACGACTGGGTGCCAGAGAACAGGGATATCACAGAGGTGGCGGCCTTGTACAACATCGTTGGTGGCGAGTTCTACGAATACAATGTTGACAAGAACATAGAGCTTGTAGGCAAGCTGTTCCCCTATGTGAACAACATCACTTTCCTCAGCGACAACAGCTACGGTGGATTTTGCCAAAAAGCTCTCGTCCGTGAAAGCGCAGCCCGCCACAACAATTACACCTACAACTGGTTAGACGGACGTGACTTGACTGTCTTGAGCGCGGCAGACTCCATATCAAACTTAAAGGGTAACACCGCTCTATTAGTGGGGGCTTGGCGATTTGACAAGGACAACAGGTTCTATATCAGCTCGTCAATGGAGATGCTTAGGCAAAGCAACACCCACCTTGCCGTCATAACGCTGTCGAACACAGGTTTAGACAGTTGGGCAGTTGGAGGTTACACCCCCGACTACCAAAATCTGGGGCCGATGTTAGCGGAGCGCATTATAGAGTATGAGACTACCGGCAAAACCACAATGGACTTCATCAACTTGAGTTATAAGTTCAACTACAAGGCGATGAAAGACATAGGCGTGACAGAAGACGAGTTGCCCAATGGAGCAATCGTGATGAACAAGCCGAGTTCAATCTTTCAGACATACTCAAAAGAGATAGCCCTTGTCGTGGTTATCATAGTCGGCCTATCAATTGTGCTTTGCATAGTCGTCAACAACCTGCGCAAGATAAGGAAACTGAAAATTGAGCTGGAAAAAAAGCAGAAAGAGTTGATTATATCCAAGAACAAGGCTGAGAAGAGCAGCATGCTCAAAACAACATTTCTTGCAGATATGAGTCACGAGATTCGCACTCCACTCAACGCCATTGTCGGTTTCTCACAAGTAATCGCCACACAGTGCGACAGCCTGTCAAAAGACGAGCGAAGCAAAATATTGGACATCATCTACAAGAACAGCAACCTACTGACAAACCTTGTTAACAGCATATTAGACATATCACGGATAGAGTCAGGGCGCGCTAAATTCGACATAGAGGAGATTGACCTCGTTGAGACATGCAAAACAATGCTCAACACGAGCCAAATGGCAGCCGGCAAACCATCCGTCCGCTTCATGCTTGACACCAACATAGCGTCCTTCCCATTCAACACGGACAGACTGCGCCTACAACAAGTCCTGATGAACCTGCTGAATAACGCAGTCAAATTCACAGAAGAGGGAGAGATAACAGTGTCGCTTGATTATGAGAAAGATGACGGCTGCCGAATAATCGTGTCAGACACTGGCAAAGGAATACCGCCCGACAAGGCGGAGGAGGTATTCGGCAGGTTCGTCAAGCTGGAAGAATACTCAAATGGTACAGGCCTTGGGCTCTCGCTCTGCCGAATGATTGTAGAGAAACTTGGTGGAAGAATTTGGGTAGACACTTCATATACCGGAGGGGCCAGGTTTATATTCACACTGCCACAAATAGTTGGCGAAGACATATAGCATGCATACTTCTTGCAAAGTAGATTTTGCGCCCAATAGAAGATACGTGTTAATACCCACCAGCTCATGCGCAAAGAGACTATCAATCAAAATAGGAAGCGCAGCACCACTTTTATTACACGCAGCAGAGCAAGCATGCGTCAAAGCACTATAAAACAAGCGATTAAAACCCTATATTAAAATCACGTTTTCATTAAACAGCGCCATTCTGCCTATTAAAATTGTGAAATTGTGGCTTTGAAACAGCAATAATTCCGAAATTGCGGACCGAATTGTGAGAGGTGTCTCCAATAGACAAGGGGAACGGCCTTTTGCAAGGGTCAGAAAGAATAAGTCAGAAAACAAACACCAAGAAACACATAAAAGTCATAAGCAATATGAAAAGGAGAGTCGTAATAACAGGCCTTGGCATTTACTCCTGCCTCGGCAAGACGCTTGACGAGGTTCGTGACTCACTATACAACGGAAAATCCGGCATCATCTTTGACCCGGTCCGTAAAGAAATGGGCTTCCGCTCAGCATTGACCGCAAACGTACCGGTGCCCGACCTCAAGGGAATCTTGAGCCGCAGCCAGCGCGTATATATGGCGGATGAGGTCAAGTATGCATACCTCGCCACCCGCGATGCCTTGGCAGACGCAAAACTCGATCCCGACTACATCG
Organism: bacterium; assembly: GCA_963658925.1. Classification (GTDB taxonomy): domain Bacteria; phylum Bacteroidota; class Bacteroidia; order Bacteroidales; family Marinilabiliaceae; genus W3P20-009. The sequence continues at coordinate 12,169 of CAVKRQ010000004.1, read as the reverse complement.
AGGCGCACAACGTTGGCATCCTTTATGGCAATGACAGCAGCGCAGACGCTGTTGTGAAGAGCGTTGACATCATGCGCGAGAAGAAAGACACGACGCTCGTAGGCTCCGGAGCGATCTTCCAGTCTATGAACTCGACCGTGACCATGAACTTGTCATGCCTCTTCAAGCTCAAAGGTATGAACCTTACCGTCTCAGGAGCCTGCGCATCAGGATCGCACGCCATTGGACTTGGCTCACTCCTTATCAGCGAGGGTCTCCAGGATTGCATTGTATGCGGAGGCGCACAGGAGGTAAACCCGTTCTCCATCGGCTCATTTGACGGCATATCAGCATTCTCGGCCCGCGAGGACGCGCCGGAAAAGGCGTCTCGTCCATTTGACCGCGACCGTGACGGCCTTGTCCCTGGTGGTGGCGCAGCCACTGTCATAATCGAGGACTATGAGAGCGCAGTCAAGCGAGGAGCAACAATCTACGCGGAGATACTCGGCTATGGCTTCTCAAGCAATGGAGACCACATCTCCACCCCCAACGTAGATGGCCCCGCCCGCTCACTGCTCATGTCAATCAAACAGGCAGGAATTAACCTTAGCGAGATTGGTTACATCAACGCCCATGCGACCTCAACCCATGTAGGCGACCAGAACGAGGCTAAGGCAATCGACCGTGTAATGGGAGACTACAAGCCATACATCACATCTACCAAAGGTCAGACGGGCCACGAGATGTGGATGGCGGGCGCGAGTGAGATTGTATATACAATACTCATGATGAAGAACAACTTCATCGCCCCCAACCTCAACTTTGAGAACCCCGATGAGGACTCTGCAAAGTTGAACATCCCAGGCGTAAGGGTCGACAACTACCACTTCGACACATTCCTTTCCAACAGCTTCGGCTTCGGCGGCACGAACTCGACACTTGTCGTACGCGACGTCAAGTAAGGAGTAAGCAGAGCGCACAATAATACGGGACAGGTGATTACATCCGTTTTTACCCGTTCCGTTTCTTTTTTCAAAGTTTTGTGCTACCTTTGCAAAGAATGTGCCAAACTTAGCGGAGTTGAGGCAGCCTGAAAGAGCGGCATCGAGTCACAGGACACGTAATTGTCTCATTTCTTTCAGGTGATAGTACAGACCAAGTAAACAAGTCATCAAAAGAATAAAATGGAAAAGAACGAATTGATTAGCAAAGTCAACGAGGTGTTGGCGGACGAGTTCGAGGCAGAAGTAAGCGACATCACCCCTGATGCAGTCATCAAGGACGCTCTTCAGCTCGACAGCCTCAGCATCGTCGACATGGTAGCCCTCATCGAGAGCACTTTCGGCGTAAAGATCCCCGGCAACGAGGTTGGCACCATCAAGACTTTCGCAGACCTCTACGATTACCTCGCAGCCCGCGTCGCCTAAACAGGGATGCATTGCTCATCGTCAAGGATGAGTGGCACTCAACCGTCAGCAAAAGAAGCCATTAGGGCTTTCCGCTCAAATTGCGACGGGGAAGACAAAGCGAGGCCACACGTGGCTAAGGGCGAAAAGAAGCCCATATTGATTTAGCTCACGAAACCGGTTTATTCAGACGAGTAGCCCATTATGCGGCGCCATCTGAGTGAACCGGCTTTGTGGGCTTTACCTATTTTGCACGAATGACAAAAATCGTCTTATCTATATACAACTACCTCTCAAAGCATCGAGTAGTCAGGTGGACATCATTGATTGTCAGTACCATAGCATTCATATTGCTGGGTATACAAACACACTTTGAGGAGGACATAACAAAGCTATTGCCCTCAACGGGCGACAGTTCGGAGACACTGGCATTCTCGCAGCTCAGGGTCAAGGACAAGATATTCGTCTTAGTGACCTCAAAAGATGAGGCGAACCCGCTATCAGCAGATGAGTTGATAGAGATAAGCGACGAGCTGACGAACAACCTCATGGAGAGAGATTCTGCAAACAATGACATAGCCGACATACTCTCGCAGGTCGACGAGATGATGATGTTGGACGTTGTCACCTACTTGGCAGACAACTTTCCTGTGTTTGTCGACACGTCGTCATATTGCAAAATAGGCTCACTGCTGAACCAAGACAGCATTGACAAAAACGTCGCAGCAACCAAGAACATGCTCACGACCCAAGCGGGGATAGCGATGAAGGACATGCTGGCTGCGGACCCGATTGGCATGCGTAATGTCGTCATTGAGAAAGTAAAAGACATAAAAGACGGGCTGGGCAACTCGCAAATCATGTATGAGGGTCACCTGTTCACACCCGACACCACGGTCGCCCTCTCATACATATCGCCAAACTTCAAGTCGTTCGATTCTGGCAGCGGACGCAGGTTGGTCAGCCTCATCGAGGACGAGATAAAGAAGTGTGAGGTTTCCCACCCCGATTGCGAAATACTCTTCCATGGCGCGCCTGTCCAGAGCGTAAACAACAGCCGCCAGATAAAGAAAGACCTCAGCATGACGATCGCCATCTCTATGCTCTTGGTCTGCATAGGCATCAGCATATGCTTCAAGAACAAGAGTACGATCCCGATGCTCATCTGCCCTGTTATTTATGGAGCGTTCTTCGCCCTCGCCATGATGTACCTTGTAAAGGGATCGATGTCATTGATGGCATTGGGCATTGGGGCCATAGTGCTTGGAGTAGCGTTAAGCTATTGCCTGCACGTCATCACGCACTATAAATACGTATCGACGCCCGAGCGCGTGTTGCGCGACCAGGCCACCCCGGTGTTCCTTGGCTGCCTGACAACCATAGGCTCATTCCTTGGCCTTCTGTTTACGAGCAGCGAGTTGCTGAGCGACTTCGGACTTTTCGCATCTTTCGCTCTTGTGGGCACAACCTTCTTCAGCCTTATATACCTTCCACACTTCTTCAACCCGGAGAGAAACAGACGCTCACGAAAGGCGTTCCGCGCGTTGGAGCGGTTCAACTCACACAGATTTGAGAAGCACAAATGGCTCATTGCGGCCATCGTCATCCTCTCTTGCGTATGCTTTTACACTCAGAGATACGTCACATTTGACGCAGACCTGACGCACATTAACTACACAAGCGACAAAGTGAAACGCAGTCAGGCACTGTTGCAAAGCAAGACACAGCCTGGACTCGTGACAACTTACTATGCGTCATCCGACTCTTCGCTTGACGTGGCGTTGGCCAAGAGCCGCGGAATGTACTCCACTCTTGACTCGCTAAAGGCCAAGGGCAAGATTCGCGGATACTCAAAGGCTGCTACCCTTTTCCCGACGGAAGAGGAGCAGGAGGCTCGGCTTGAGAAATGGTATGACTTCTGGAATGAAGAGCGTATCGCCGAGACTGACAAGATGATAGGCAAGGCTTGCGCATCTGAGGGCATATCAGCATCATTCTTCGAGCCGTTCGATGACATGCTCACGACAGAGTATGACATAGTGGACCCATATGAGGATGAGTTGCTGCCAAGTGGCCTGATGGCCAACATAATAGAGTACACAGACAGCGTCTATATGGTCTTCACATCAGTCCAGATGAAGCAGGAGGACAAAAAGGCTGTCGGCAAGGCTTTAGTGGCCGCGACAGGCTGCGTCGTTGTAGACCCGATGTTTTATACAGAGGAGATGGTGCAAACGATTAATGGGGACTTCAACACAGCCCTGACCATATCAATGGCGTTCGTCTTCATTATATTGCTCATCTCGTATAAGAACCTGGTGCTTGCCATTGTCGCATTCATACCAATGACACTCAGCTGGTACATCGTGTTGGGTGTAATGGGAATACTCGGCATGCAGTTCAACCTGATAAACATAGTAATCTCAACCTTCATATTTGGAATAGGCGTAGACTACAGCATATTTGTCATGGACGGACTGTTGAGCAAGGCGAAGTCCCAGTCGGAGCCCCAATTACTTGTTTACCATAAAACAGCTATATTCTTCTCTGCGGTGACTCTCATAGTCAGTACAGGCTCTTTGCTGCTGGCCTCACATCCCGCATTGGCGTCCATCGGTATAGCGACAATAATTGGAATGTCATCGGCTGTCATCTTGGCATACACACTCCAGCCGTTCCTTTACCATGGCCTCGTCAGACTCATAATCAAGATGGGATGGAAAGCCAATTGGCTTGAGAACAAGAGTTCTGACAACAAATAACAGATTAGGAAATCAAAGGGAAAAAGATTTTTCGTGGAGAAATACGACGTAATAGTAATAGGCGCAGGGCTTGGAGGACTTGAGTGCGCATACATGCTCAGTAAGATGGGCAAGAGCGTCCTTGTTCTTGAAGCCGACGCATTGATAGGCGGATGTCTTCAGACATTCCGCAGGGCAGGTCACACATTTGACACCGGATTCCATTATGTGGGAGGTTTAGACGAGGGGCAGATGTTAAACAGGCTCTTCAGCTATTACGGCCTCATGGATTTGCCATGGAGGAAAATGGATCAGGACTGCTTTGACGAAGTCGTATTACCAGGCGGCTCATATTCCTTTGCCCAAGGATATGAGCATTTCCGCGAAAAGATGACCGAACGTTTCCCTAAGCAGAAGGAGAACCTGAAGGCATACGTCGCCCTTTTGAAAGAAGTTGGCGACAATATCAGCCACAGTTTAGACCCGAGGTCAGCGGAGGATGTTTATCAGCAGTCACTCTTTGCGAAGTCGGCATACGACTTCCTTGCCGGCACCATATCGGACCCCACATTGATAGACGTGTTGTCAGGGACATCGATGAAGATGGAGCTAAACACCCAGAAGCTGCCGCTCTACGTTTTCGCACAAATAAACAGCACCTTCATCCAGAGCGCATATAGGATAGAGGGTGGCGGAATGCAGATTGCCGAAAGCCTGCGGAGGAGCATCGAGTCGATGGGAGGAAAGGTCATGCGGAATAGCCGCGTCACCGCCGTCGAGGGCAAAGATGGCAAAGCAGAGGCCGTGGTCGTGAATAACGGCGTGGCGAGATTTGAGGCAGACACTTTCATTTCAGACATACATCCGGCAGCCACAGTGCGCCTGCTCCAAACCGCCGGACTTGCCCGCAAAGTATACCAAAAGCGGATAGAGGGGTTGGAGAACACTTTTGGCATGCTCACTGTCAACATTGCTCTAAAACCCGGTACGATCAAATACCAAAACCGGAACATATTCGTTTACAAAGACAATGGCGTTTGGGGTCTGCACGAGAAATTAGGCAACGGCGTAAAAGCCATGATGATAAGCTTCATGCCACCTACCGATGGAAGCGAGTATGCGGGTGGATTGGACCTTCTGACACCGATGAAGTGGGAGGATGTCCAAAAATGGTTTGGCACGAAAGTTGGATACAGGGGAGATGACTACGTAGAGATGAAAGAGAGCATCGCCAACGAGTGCATCAAATTGGCCGAGACGCGTCTGCCAGGTCTTAGCGCCGCCATTGAAGGCAAATGGGTCAGCACCCCACTGACATATGCGAACTACACGGGGACTGAGCACGGCTCAGCCTATGGGATACGCAAAGACTATAACTCTCCCATGCTGACTGTTCTCACCCCAAAGACCCCCGCGATGAACGTATACATGACAGGTCAGAGCCTGAACCTTCACGGAGTGCTTGGCACATCGATGACGTCATTGTTCACATGCGCCGAGATTGTCGGAATGGAAAACGTACGGAGCCAACTTGGCAAATAAGGAGATAAAAAACAATAAAAAGACATACAAGAACAAAGATGAAAAAGTTAGGATTCATAGCCATTGCGGCAGCCCTACTCTTCCCCACCCTTGCGCATGCTGACGAATTGAAGAACGCCAGCAAGAATGCCGACGTCACAAAAGTAAGTGAGGCCAACAAAAAGATAAGCACTATCCAGTGCCCGTTCTCCCGCACCACAAAAGTGGCCGTCATAAAAGACGCACCCAAGCCAGAAGAGGGCAACTTCTACTTCCAGACACCGAATAACCTGGCGATGAAATATACGAGCGGTGAGATTTTCATAGTGACTGAGGACAACGTCTCGCTCACCATAGGAGGCAAGGCGCGCACTCTGCGTTCGGGCAATCATCATGTCGAGGAACTGTCTAACACACTGCTCGCATGCATCAAGGGAGACCTTAAGTCAATTGATGGCACCCTGAAAAGTTCGAAAGTCAAGGGCAACGACATCATCTTTGTCATCGAGACAGAGATGAAAGTAGGTCGTAACAGCGTAACATCCATCGAGTTGGCATACAACAAGACTGACTACACGCTCACGAGCCTCAAACTCATAGAGAAGGATGGCAGCTACACGCTCTACGAACTTGGCACGAAGACACTCAACAAGAGCATAGATGCTAAAACCTTTGAGCATGCCAAAACAGCCAAAAAGAGCTCATCGACAAGCAAGAAATAATTTGGCATAGCCACAAGTTAAAAACTCTGGCGTCAGACGTGCTTTATGGAAGTAGGCTGACGCCAGTGTTTTTGTTATTATGGATTAGAAGAGTATAGGTTAGCGCACAAAAAGTAGAAGAAAACTCCAAAACCATGAAATCAGACATGACTGGTTGTGCTTTTAATAGTTAATATCAAACAACTTAGGGGGACATGCTGGCATCAAGAGAGAGAATAAATATTACATTTGCGAGCGAAAAAACGTGTCTACAGCGCAAACAGAATAGTGTTGACGCTTCACTCGAATAACATAAGGAATTAGCACATGAGACTCATAACGACGCTTGCGATGCTTAGCGTAGCCGTGGCCGCGGAGGCGCAGCAAGTACTCACACTTGAGGAATGCCGCGAAATGGCACTCAAGAACAACCATGAGATAAAGGCATCGCAGAGCAAGACAGAAAGTGCCAAGTATACTAAGAAAAGCTACAGGGCGAATTACCTGCCAAGCTTGACACTTAACGTCATTGGCGCATATAGCACTTTCAACGGGAGCGAGGATTTCAACATGACCCAAAATCTGCCAGTTTTTAAACCAGACGCGACAACATTTGGAGCTCAGACGCCGAATTTAGCGGACAAGGTCTGGTTAGTGCAAAACTTGACAGGATATGCCTACATGCCACTTAGCGGAAGTCTGGAATATGAGCTTGGCCCGATGTTCATGGCCGGACTCACCCTTAAACAGCCAATATACATGGGTGGCAAGATTGCCAACGCGAGCAAAATGGCGGGCTTAGCGGTTGAGGCGTCGGAAGCCAACGAGACGTTGACACAAGCCACAGTAATAGAGGGGACAGATCAGGCATACGCGTTGGTTATAAAAGCCAAGGAGATGCAGAAAGTGGCAGAGAAGTATAACGACGTGCTGCGTGAACTGATGGACAACGTCACCAAGGCGAAGAATCAGGGCATGAAAACAGGCAACGACGTCTTGAAAGTACAGGTCAAACTTAATGAGAGCGAGCTGAACATGCAGAAAGCTTCGAACGCCGTCACTCTCGCCAAGATGAACCTTTGCCATAAGATAGGCATGAGCCTCACATCAGACATTGACGTAGCCGACAGCTATCCGGACATGGATGTTCGAGACGGAAGCGTAGAGAATCGTCCGGAGAGCATCATGCTGAGCAAGAAGGTTGAGGTGGCGGAGGCCAAGACAAAGGTTACACGCTCATCAATCCTTCCCGAGGTAGGCCTCATGCTCATGGGCAGCTACATCAACGGAATAAACGTGAGTGGCGACATTTCCGGCAGCAGTTTCGACGAGAAGCTGTTGAATGATTTGGCATTTACGGCATTAATAAACGTGAAAGTGCCACTGTTCAACTTTGGCAAAGACGCGAATAAAGTAAGGGCGTCAAAATGTGAGCTTGAGCAGGCGAGGTTAGAGAAAGAGAACCTCACAGAGCAGATGGAGCTTGAGAGGCAACGCTCGAGCAACGTGTTGAACGAGGCGGAGAAAGAGCTTGCGGTGGCAGACAAGAGCCTGGAGCAGGCCGCAGAGAACATGCGGTCAAGCAAGAGCTTGTATGACAACGGCTACGAGACCCTCTCGGACTACATGGAGAGCCAAGTGCTTTGGCAGCAGGCCATGGCAGCCAAAGTCGACGCCCAATATCAACTCTATTTGGCCAAGGTAGACTATAACAGGACAAACGGAACCCTCGTGCAATAGAGCGAGAGGGCAAACAGTCCCCAAGAATGAGCGATATGATTGACCCATCCATATTAGCGTTTCTAAAAGAGATAAAGGTCAACAACAACAAACCATGGTTCGACGCCCACCGCAGCCAATATGAGGCAGCAAGGGCGTCGTTCCTTGTTTTTGTCGGCCGGTTTATCGAGTTGGTGCAGGCAGCCGACCCGACAGTGGGAGAACACGAGGCTAAAAATTGCGTTTACCGGTTCAACAGGGATATTCGCTTCTCGCCAGACAAGAGCCCCTATAATAGACATTTCGGAGCATTCGTATGCCCAGGTGGGAGGAAAAGCGTACTACCAGGCTACTACCTGCACGTCGAACCCGGCAACTGCTTTTTCTGCACGGGCAACTACGGGTTGCCATCCGACATGGTCAAACGCCTTCGCACAGAGATTTGTAACTTTCCTGAGGACCTTGAGACCATCTTAGAAGACAAGAAATTCAAGAGGCGCATGACACTTTGGGACGAGGAGAAGTTGAAAACATTGCCACGAGGATATGACATAGCCCCACAATACGCTGAATACCTAAAGTATAAGAGCCTGAACGCAAGAGTAGACTATACCGATGACATAGTCACGTCGCCCGATTTCATCTCCATATTACAAAACGATATAGCCATAAGCGCTCCACTCAACTCGTTTTTCAGGCGCGCATTAGAGACCGAGCCGGAAGACGATGGAGACCTCGGCATCTGAAAATAGAATACAGCGATAATGGACAGGTACAACGAGATGAAGAACGACGTGTTCTCCACAGGCAATGAGATGTATTTTCGATGTGCGGAGGATGTCATGTCGAAAATTGAGGAAATTGGCTTTTTGCCACTTTTCGCAGGAGAGATAAAGGGGCTGTCAGTAGAGGAACACACACCGAGAGAACTTTGGTTTGCGGACAACGTGGACGGGCCATGGGAATGGAAAGGGCCGATTGTCCGCACGGGCGAATACGGTTATGCAAAATATTTCAGGAATAAGGCAGTATTTGTCTCACGCAAATGGCTGCCACGACTGATCAACATTCGCAGAGACGGCAAGCCACTTGGATATGACGAGGAACGCGTATTGAGAGCCATAGAGGCGAACGAGAGTATGCTTTCGACAGAGATACGCGAGGAGTGCGGTTTCGCTCCGCATGGCGCAACTGCGGCTGAAAGGGCGTTACTCACAAACATAGACGGGGTCAGCGCAGCACGAACCTCACTTGACACGGTCTTGACCAGGCTTCAGATGAAAGGCCGGATTGTTGTATCTGACTTTGAATATGACATGGGCAAGAATGGCAAACCATATGGATGGGGCAAGGCTCGGTACTCAACACCAGAGATTTTGTACGCCGACTGGTTTAAACTGCCGAAAGAAAGCCCCGAAGAGTGCAGGATTTCTGTGCTTGCACATCTGCATAAATTGGTTCCAGAGACAGACATGAAAATTTTGAGGAGAATAGTTGGTTGAAAATATATAACTTTGCCGCATGACATGTAGGAAAGCATTTATAACAACTCTTATCGCAATGGTCAGCATTGCGTGTGGCATCACGTCCCACGCCCAGTCAGAAGGCGGCAAGTTGAATGTGAAGTGCAATACCGTCAGTCTTGACTCACTCTTGATTCTGAGCGCTAAGAGCAACGGCAACCAGACGCAGATAGACGGCTTCCGTATTCAGATATATTCAGGTTCGGGAGTCAGCTCAAAAACCGAGGCGGAGAATGTGATGGCCAAGTTTGCCAAGATGTATCCAGCCGAAAGGGTATATGTCATATACACCGCTCCATTTTGGCGCGTGCGAGTAGGAGACTACCGCTCAAAGAGTGAGGCACTTCCGCTACTCAACACCATTCAAGGGAATTTCAGCGGCAGCTACATCGTGCATGACAACACGGTGAAGAAAAGCACATTCAGGAAATAGCCCGATAACGTATCAAAATAAAGATATGAGACATAGCGCACCAGCACGGACAGACATTGAGACTCATCCTGCGGGTGCGCATCGCTTTTTAGGGGTGACGAATATGGACATTTTATTTATATTTGCGCATCGTAAAAAAGGCCTCAGAAGAAGTCTACAATAAAAAACACACCACAATAGATGAGTGAAGCGATCAAGCACGAGTGCGGCATAGCCCTCGTCCGTCTGCTCAAGCCGCTGGAGTATTACCAGCAGAAATATGGCACATGGCAATATGGCCTGCAACGCTTGTTCCTCCTAATGGAGAAGCAGCATAACCGCGGTCAGGATGGCGCAGGCGCCGTCGGCCTCAAACTCGATCAACCCTCTGGCGAGCAGTATATTTACCGCACGCGTTCCAATGGAGACAATCCTATCCAGGATGTCATCAACGGGATTAACAAACCGATTCAGAAGGCGTTTGAGCACCACCCCGAGTTGGCAAACGACCCGGTGTGGGCGAAGAACCATCTGCCTTTTGCCGGTGAGGTTTATTTAGGTCACTTGCGTTATGGTACGTTTGGCAACAACAACATTGAGTATTGCCATCCGGTGATGCGTGAGAATAATTGGCGCAGCCGTAATCTGGCGCTGGCAGGCAACTTCAACCTGACTAACGTTGACGAGATATTCGCAAGCTTGGTTGAGCTTGGCCAGCACCCCAAAAACTTCTCTGACACCGTAACAATATTGGAGAATGTGGGGCACTTTGTTGACGACGAGGTTCAGCTGCTGTTCCGCCAATATAAGAACGAGGGGCTTGACAACCGTGACATCTCAGAGAAGATAGAGAGCTCGATTGACATCCGTAAGATCCTTGAGAGATCAAGCAGAAAGTGGGATGGCGGTTATGTCATAGGTGGAGTCTTTGGACATGGGGACGCTTTCGTCACCCGAGACCCTTGGGGTATTCGCCCGGCATATTTCTACTATGATGACGAGATTGTCGTCGTAGCCTCGGAGCGTCCTGTCATCCAGACAGCCATTAACGTCCGCTATTGCCAGGTTCAAGAGCTCAAACCGGGTCATGCGATAATCATACGCAAGAATGGCCATGTCTCAGATGAGCTTGTACGCGTGCCACAGGAGCGGAAGTCATGCTCGTTTGAGAGGATATACTTTTCACGCGGTTCGGACAGGGACATCTATCATGAGCGCAAGCAACTTGGCTACCTCTTGGCCCCGACCCTCCTTGAGAAAGTCGGATATGACATTGACAACACCGTATTCTCGTACATTCCCAACACAGCCGAGACAGCATATCTTGGCTTGATGGATGGAGTCCGCGAGCAAATAAAGATGCGCCAATGCGAGCAAGTCCTCTCAGAGCAGTCGAAGGGCGAAGTTAGCCGCGAGCGTTTCTTGGAGATAATGCGTCATGAGCCGCGTTTTGAGAAGATTCCCATCAAGGACGTCAAAATGCGCACATTCATCACAGCTGACTCAGGCCGTGACAACATGGTGGGACACGTTTATGACGTCACATACGGAATTGTGAAGAACCTGCAGGACACGCTGGTTGTCATCGATGATTCTATCGTGCGCGGAACGACACTCAAACGCAGCATCTTGCGCATATTGGACCGTCTCCACCCCAAGAAAATTATCGTCGTATCCTCAGCGCCACAAATCAGGTATCCTGACTGCTATGGCATCGACATGGCGAAGTTGGGTGATTTCTGCGCATTTGCAGCGGCGATAGCTCTTCTTAAGGAGACCGGCCGCGAGGATATAATCAATGAGACATACAAGGCATGCAAGGAACAGCAGAATCTGCCCAAAGAGGAGATTGTCAACTGTGTGAAAGATATTTACAAGCCTTTCACCGTTGAGGAGATTTCCAAGAAGGTGGCACAGATGCTTACTCCAGAAGACATGCATGCGGAGGTCGAGATTGTTTTCCAAACTGTGGAGAACTTGCACAAGGCCTGCCCCAACGACAGCGGAGACTGGTATTTCACAGGCAACTACCCCACCCCGGGAGGAAACAAAGTTGTCAACACGGCCTTCATCAACTACATCGAGGGTCGCAATGCGAGAGCTTACTAAATAACGTGAGTTCGATGAATTTAAAATAGGGATAACTGTCTGTCATTAGGGTCGTTAC
>CAVKRQ010000003.1:0-222134 GCA_963658925.1 bacterium | reverse complement strand
GCCCAAATTTAACACTTTCAGTCAAATCCCATGCACTGGGTTTTCGGCTTGAGCCCAATATAACCCTGTCAGGCCAGAAACAGACACGCCAATCTTGCTCTCCGCCCTCTTCTTCAGCTCGATTTTCTGGTCTTTCCCTATGTTGTGATGTCTGACGTATGGTGGATTGGCAATTATGCAGTCGTACTTCTCAACTGGCGCTTTTGTTTTCAGAAAGTCTCCAATGATGATTTTTATTGGCTTCCCGTTCCATATTTCCTGAGCAGGCTTGCCATAATGACTGTCAATCTCAAAGCCGGTCGCTCTTTGCCCGTTGTCCCCGAATGTGTCGAGAAAAGCCCAATAGAACGCGCCCAGTCCGACCGCGGGCTCCAGAAATGAGATGTCGTCACGGTCTATGATGGAATGAACGACTCTTGTGATTTGTTTTGCAAGTCCTAATGGTGTCGCAAATTGGCCCATTGCGTTACGAACTCTGGATTCTTTCTCTGCATCAAGGACTCTTTGCAAGCATGTCAGTCTTTCTTCTTCTCTCATAATCCAGCCTTTGATAAGTCTGATACTCTGTGTTCCCAAACCCAATCAATACCCTCGGCTGCCTCATATCCGAGGTAGCCAGCATCAAAGTAGCCGCCTAAAAATAGGATGAAGTGGATCTCGTCAGCTCCATATGTTTCGCGGAGTTGGTTGATTTTTTGAGCCTCCTCCTTCCTCCGCTTGTTTGTGTTTGCGAAATCGCCTGCCGACTTACACTCAATAAGTAGTGGCATGTCACCAATACTGTCTTTGAAGCGTTTTACTGCGACGTCGATGGGCATCTTGATTGACTTTCTGTTGCCGTCTGTCACTGGTACGTTGACGTGAAATGCGTATGTGCCGGGTGGCATGTCTTCTGCTTGACCTATGTCCTCGGAGTCTATTTCTGTATACCCTATTTCGTCAAGATATTCGGCAATGACTTTAAATTGCCTCTCCTCTTGAGCATTCCTTATAGCGGGGTCTGCCATTGATGCGCAAAGCCTATCCGCTATGACGCTTCTTGCTATCTCAATCTCGTCATCATCTGCCTCCCTGTATTCATGAATCCATGGCATCAATTCTTTGTCTGCTAATTTTTTGATTATTCGTGTGATGGCCTTAATCTGCCCGTTCACGTCATCTTTGGCAAGTCTTGTCGGCATCCTGCCATTTTCAAGAGAAAGGATTGTGGCCTTTGGCACTTCTGCTAAGCCCGAAAGCCTGTCAACAGCTAAAGGAGGCTGTGTGGCCATCCGCAACGAGGTCAAGATGGCGGGACTCTCAAGCACGGTATTAATTGTGATGTGGTTAAAATTGTCGGTCAACTCCATGGCCTCGTCCACTTTGTCGAGGGCCTTGTCTCTCGCCTCTTTGTATGCCTTGGGTGCAAAATTTTAGAACCACTCGTTGTAATGCATCACAGATTGACGTGAGTCTAACTTCCACTTGCTTGTCTTTGTCTTGTTTATATCCATTTCCTTTGTCGTGTATTAATGTTTGTCGAGTTCCTTATCTCACAAAAACAAAAAATCATTTCCCTATTCGATAGCAAACTTACGCATTATATCGGTTCGTTTCTGGCCTTTGTTCTCATCTCAGTTTCACCCATTCCCATTTACCAACTTGTTAAGTGTCCATTGCCAACCTATTTTTCTTAACTTTGCGTTTTAGCTGGCCTCAATTACGCCAGCCGTTTGAGCTCGAAAAAACTATATAACCATACACAAGTGCTCGCCAAACGTATCATCCCATGCCTCGACATCCGCGACGGGCAGACCGTCAAGGGCGTCAACTTCGTCAACATCAAGAACGTGGGTGACCCCGTGGAACTTGGTGCGGAATATGCCCGCCAGGGCGCCGACGAGCTTGTCTTTCTCGACATCACTGCGACCCACGAGGGCCGCAAGACTTTCGCCGAGCTCGTTGAGCGCATTGCGCGCCACATAAACATTCCATTCACCGTGGGCGGTGGCATCAGTGAACTAGCTGATGCGGATCGCCTCTTGTCCGCCGGGGCCGACAAGGTGTCTGTTAACTCGGCCGCCGTCAAGAATCCGCAACTTATCTCCGACCTCGCCCACAACTTCGGCAGCCAGTTCGTCACCGTGGCCATTGATGCCCGGCAAGATGACAAAGGTGAGTGGGTCGTCACAGTCCATGGCGGGCGAATAGATACAGAAAAGCGACTCTTCGACTGGGCTCGTGAGGCGCAAGACCGCGGTGCCGGCGAAATCCTCTTCACCTCCATGAATCACGATGGCACCAAGAACGGTTTCGCTTGCGAAGCCTTGGCGCAACTCAGTGAGAGCCTCTCCATCCCGGTCATCGCCTCGGGCGGCGCCGGCTCAATGGAGCATTTCCGTGACGTGTTCACACGAGGAAAGGCTGATGCCGGTCTGGCCGCCTCTATTTTCCACTTCCACGAGATAGCAATACCCGACCTGAAAAAGTATTTGAGTGACAACGGCATCCCAGTCAGACTCAAATAAGGCGACGGCGAAAATAAAGAGAGACAACAAAGTAACAACACTCAATATCATAACAAAAGTCATTATGCTCGACTTCTCGAAAGACTCCGCGGGCCTCATCCCCGCCATCATACAAGACGCCGACACCGGCAAGGTCCTCATGCTTGGCTACATGAACCAGGATGCCTACGACAAAACAAAGGCCGACGGGGTAGTGACCTTTTTCAGCCGCAGCCGCCAGACCCTCTGGACCAAGGGCGAGACCAGCGGTAACTTCCTCCATGTCGTCTCAATAGCTGACGACTGCGACCATGACACGCTCCTCATCAAGGTTCATCCCGACGGTCCCGTCTGCCACACCGGCACCGACACCTGCTGGGGCGAGACCAATGAGGCCGAGGATGTCATGTTCCTCAAGGAACTTCAGGACTTCATAGATAAGCGTCATAAGGAGATGCCCGAGGGTAGCTACACAACGAGCCTCTTCAAAAAAGGCACCAACAAGATCGCTAAAAAGTTGGGCGAGGAGGCTGTCGAGTGCGTCATCGGAGCCACAGCAGGCGACGACGAGAATTTCATCTATGAGAGCGCCGATGTGCTCTATCACCTCATTGTCCTCCTTGCGCACAAAGGCTACCGCATTGAGGACGTCGCACGCGAACTCAAGTCGCGCCACCACTAAATTAGACAATGTTAGACACTGAGGCCATTATCGCCCGCCACTATGTCCCGGCCTCGCGACTATGGGATATCCTTGTGACTCACAGCCGCAGCGTGGCGCGGCTCGCCGTGGCCATCGTTGACGGACACCCCGAGCTCGATGCCGACCGCGACTTCGTCTTCGAGTCCGCCATGCTCCACGACATCGGCATAATCGGGACTAATGCGCCAGACATAGATTGCTTTGGCGACAAGCCCTACGTATGCCATGGGACCATAGGCTCTGACATGCTCCGCGCCGACGGGCTGCCTCGCCACGCCCTTGTGGCCGAAAGGCATACGGGGTCGGGACTGCCCCTCGCATACATCGAGGCCAATAATCTTCCGCTGCCTCACCGCGACCTCGTCCCCGTAACTGTCGAGGAGCAGATCGTCTGCTACGCCGACAAGTTCTACAGCAAGACCAAGCATCTCACCATGATGAAGCCCTTCGAGAAGGCTCTCCGCTCTTGCGCCAAATATGGTGACGACAGTCGTGACCGTTTCCTCGCCATGGATCTAAAATTCCGCATCCCGGCCATCAAATAAATAGGGCTGAGCCAATAAATCACTTAACGTGAACTGCACTGATACTTTCCGCACACCGCCCTATCGCCACAATTGCGCACAGGCGGTCGCATATAAATATGCAAGTCTCTTGGGCATAACGCCCGAGGAGGCGCTTGACCGTTTTGCCGCATGCGCGGCCGGCCGTGCTCCCGGCGGACTCTGTGGCGCCCTCTATGCTGCCCAGCAGATAGTCCCGTCTCAGGCTGGACATGTCCAAGAGCGTTTCGCCCAAGTCACGGGAGGCCACCTCACTTGCGCCGACATTAAAGGCCTCAGCGGGACGCCATGCCCCGTTTGCGTCGACACTATTGACAAGATTCTCACGTCTCTATGCGCTGACGCGAAGTCGTGTGCGGAGCAATAACCGCCAGAGTAGATATCAAAGGTGAATAAGACTCTAAAGACGGTCCTCAAAATCGGAGTGTCACTTGGCACTCTCGCCTTCGTCTTCACTAAGATTGATTTCGTGGCGACGTGGCAGACCATGCGCGGCGTGTCCCCCTGGTGGCTCTCCCTGTCCATCTTGCTCTACACGGCGTCGCAGGTGGTCAGCTCCGAGAGGGTGCGTGGCATGCTCTCCGCAGTCCCTGTCTCCATAGGGTGGGCTGTCAACATGAGGCTCTATTGGCTCGGCATGTTCTATAATTTCTTCCTGCCCGGTGGGGTGGGGGGCGACGGTTACAAGGTCTATTGGCTGCACCGCCGATGCGGAACGCCAGTCAAGCCCGCCGTGTTCGCTCTCCTTGGTGACAGACTCAGCGGACTTGGCGCCATCCTCATCTACACTTTGGCCTATGCGGCTCTCCGCCCGGGCCTTGCCGACAGCGTGGGCCTCCACAGCGTCTCCTACACCGAGCAGCTGTGGGTGCTGCTGCTCATACCCGTAGGCGTATGGACTTATTGGTTCTTTTTCCGTTTCCTGCAGAAGCGTCTCGCCCGCGCCTCACTCATAGCCCTCGCCCGCTCGCTCCTTGTCCAGGGCCTCCAGATGTGCACGGCGGCGGCAATTCTTGAGGGGCTCGACGCGGGTGGCCTAATCGGCGACTACCTTTTCCTCTTCCTCATCAGCAGCATAGCGTCGGCCGTCCCCGTGACCATTGGCGGTGTCGGGGCGCGTGAGGTCGCCTTCATGATCGGCTCGCGATACCTTGGCGTCGAACCCAATTGCGCCATCTCGCTCAGTCTTCTTTTCTACGCCGTCTCGCTTGTCTGCTCACTCCCCGGCATCTACTATTCGCTCCACTCTGAGCGCATCGACGGAACGGCTGTGCCCAAACCCAAGTCCACCATCGAGTTGACTGAGGTCGTCGAGACGGCCGATGCCGACGCCAAAGAATAAAATTTTAACTGTTAGACTTCACCTCTGATATGCGCGTCCATTTCATTGCCATTGGCGGTGCCGTAATGCACAATCTGGCCCTTGCCCTTCAGAGCAAAGGATATGTCGTGTCGGGTTCCGACGATGAGTTCTTCGAGCCTTCCAAGAGCAGGCTCGCCGCCCACGGACTGCTGCCCGATGAGCCGGGTTGGCATCCCGACAGGATAACCGCGGACCTCGACGCTGTCATCCTCGGCATGCACGCCACGGAGGACAACCCCGAGCTGGTCCGCGCCCGCCAGCTCGGTCTCAAGATATACTCTTTCCCCGACTACCTGTATGAGCAGACCGCCCACGAGCGCCGCATCGTGGTGGGCGGCAGTCACGGCAAGACCACCACGACGGCCATGATCATGTATGTCCTCCGCCATTGTGGCATTGAGTTCGACTATATGGTCGGTGCGCAGGTCGAGGGCTTCGATACGATGGTCGGCCTCTCCAATACGGCCAAGATAGCTGTCTTTGAGGGTGATGAGTATCTGACCTCTCCTCTCGACCGAACAAGCAAGTTCCTTCATTATCACCCCGATGTGGCCATCATAACCGGCATAGCGTGGGATCATGTCAATGTCTTCCCCACTTTCCCTGGCTATGTCGACCAGTTCCGCAAATTCGCTCACTCCATCATGCCTGGCGGCAGCCTGATTTACTGCGCTGCGGACGAGAACCTCCGCGAGATAGCCTCCGAAAAATTTGAGCAGGGAGTGAGCGTCCTGCCTTACAGCGGTTTCGCTTGGCGCGTCAACCCCGACCAGACTGTCTCCGCCACCATCTGTGGTCGGGAGGTTCAAGTAGGCGTATTCGGCGACCACAACATGCAGAACATGCAGGCGGCTTATTACGCATGCCGCGAGGCGGGGGTGACAGACTCCCAGTTCGCTGAAGCCATATCGTCTTTCGGTGGCGCGGCAAGGCGGCTTCAGGAGTTGTGCCAAGCCGATGAGCATGGGCCCATGCGCGGCGCCGTGGCTTATCTCGATTTCGCCCACTCCCCTTCCAAACTCCGCGCCACGATAAACGCGGTGCGAAGCCGTTATCCGGACAAGGAGGTCGTGGCGTGCATGGAGCTCCACACTTTCAGCAGCCTGACAAAGGACTTCTTGCCGCAATACGCAGGCACTATGGACCGTGCGGACCGCGCCATCGTCTATTTCAACCCCGAGGTCATTGAGCATAAGAGGCTCGACCTTTTCTCGGCGTCCGATGTGGCCAAGGCGTTCTGCCATCCCAATCTCGATGTCCTCACACGGTCTGAGGATGTCGAAGCTGAGTTGCGCTCGCTCGACCTTAGCGGGAAAGTGCTTCTCCTGATGACCTCCGGCAACTTCGGGGGCTTGGATCTCAAATCGTTGGCGGCGGATCTGCTCAAAGTGAAGCAACAATAGATATACCCCAAAAACAATAACACAGACAACGACCCGCGTGTTTACCATCTTCAGCCGCCATTTCGACATTCAGTCGTCTGACACATACTCAACTCTCATCCGCGCGCTCGGTAAGGCTGGCGCCCGCGTAGGCGTCTGGGCTGACCTCTACGACCAGATGCTAATCGCCGGTTTCCGCGACCTGCCCCAAGTGGAGCGTATTGCCACAGTGGCCGAGGTGCGCGAGTCGCAGGCGCTCCTCAGCGTCGGCGGCGATGGCACTTTCCTCGCGGCCGCCAAGATGGTCATGGGCTCTGACGTGGCTGTGCTCGGCATCAACCGCGGCAGGCTGGGCTTTCTCTCAGACGTGGCCCCCGGGCAGATTGAGCAAGCTGTGGCCGACCTCATCACTGGCCGATACAGGACAGCCGACGTCCCTGTAATCAACATGTATGCCGAAGGCATAAAAGACCCCATCGGATTCGCCATCAACGAGTTCGCCATTTCCAAGTGCGACAACTCGTCAATGCTGACTCTCGACACCTATGTCGATGGCGACTACCTCACCACTTTCTGGGCCGATGGTCTCATTGTCGCCACGTCCACCGGCTCCACGGCCTACTCGCTCTCTGTCGGTGGACCCATTGTGGCGCCAACCTCACACAATCTCATCCTGACGCCCGTAGCCCCGCACAATCTCTCCATCCGCCCTCTCGTCTTGCCCGACGACGTGGTCATAAATATCGTCGTAGACGGGCGGGCGCCCAACGTCATGGCATCTTTTGACGGTCAGACGCACCTCATGCCCAATGGCGGCAGGCTCCGCATAGCCAAGGCTGCGATGGGCGTCAAGCGCATTCAGCTCGCCAGCTACTCTTTCTTCCGAACCCTGCGAGAAAAACTGCTTTGGGGGGCTGACGCGCGCAACCCGCTCAATGGCCTGAGAGATGAGTCGCTTTCGTAGAATTTTTATGGGCGAGTATTGAATTTTTGCGGCTATTTCACACTTATTGATGACCTTTGCACCTGAATATTCACAAAAAGTCACAATGAACAACCAATCGTGCTCGACAAATTCTGTGTCCAAGGCTCTCTTGTGCCTCGGGACGATTGTCGTCACGTTTTGGGCTTGCGTGCTCAAGTCCGGGGCGCAAGACCGGCTTGAACTCGGAATCTTTGGCGGCGGCAGCTACTACCTCGGCGAGATGAACCCGTCGCAGCAGTTCAAAATGACTCGCCCGGCTGGCGGAGTTTTCGCCCGCTACATGGCGAGCGACCGCATAGCAGTCCGCGGAATGGTAGGCTATTACGGCATCGCAGGCAAATATGACGAGAGCAGTGGTGATGTATATTCGGCATCGCTCACCACGAACACCACTCCTTTCGTCGAGGGGCAAGTCGAGTATCTCCGCCCGGACAATTGCGAATTTCATGAGGGACTCATTGACGTCTCTTTCCTCGGCGAGTTCAATTTCCTCAGCTTCGACCACATGTTCCGCAAGGAGCAGACCAGGTTCTCGCCCTACTTGGCTCTCGGCCTCGGCTGCACGGCCTACTCTCATTACTCGGAGGGTGCCAAGAAACGCCAATTTGTATTATCTTTGCCCTTTGGCTTCGGTGTCAAGTACAAAGTCAACAAATATCTCCGACTCGGGCTTGAGTGGACTTTCCACAAGACGTTCACTGACAACCTTGAGTATGTGGAGGATATAACAGGCACTTTCGACCCGTCGGACCCGTATCGTAATGGCGTCCATAAGATAACACATAACAATGACTGGTTCTCCAACCTGTGTGTCTACGTCTCATTCAGCCTCTGGCCGCGCTCGCTCGTCTGCAAAGACGGCTTCAACCCGGACAGGCGAAAATGATTTACGTGTCACGCCACGTGTTGAGTACCGACAAGATAACCTATCATGACATATCAGGAGCAGATTGACCCCGCCAAAGTGCCGCAGCACGTGGCCATCATCATGGACGGCAACGGACGCTGGGCCAAAAAGCAGGGTAATATCCGCCTCGTCGGACATAAGTTCGGCGTGGGCTCGGTCCGCCGTGTCACCGAGGCGGCTGCTCGAATCGGTGTCAAATACCTGACGCTCTACGCTTTCTCCACCGAGAACTGGAACCGCCCCGCAGCTGAGGTCGCCGGACTCATGGCGCTCCTCGGCTCTACCATTGAGGGTGAGCTGGCCAGCCTCATCAAGAACAACGTCCGCATCCGTGTCCTGGGTGACGACGAACTCCCAGCCGCGCTTCGCAAAAAACTCGCGGCAGCCGAGGAGATGACCAAAGGCAACACTGGCCTCAACCTTGTCCTCGCTCTCAGCTACAGCGGACGCTGGGAAATCGCCGAGGCCGCAAAACGCATTGCGCGTGAGGCTGCCAAAGGTAATCTTGACCCCGAAAAGGTCGATGACAAGCTTTTCGCGTCCTACCTCCCTTCGTCCTACATGCCCGACCCCGAGCTGCTCATCCGCACAAGCGGCGAGTACCGCATCAGTAATTTCCTCCTCTGGCAGACTGCCTACTCTGAGTTTTATTTCACTGACATCCTCTGGCCTGATTTCGACGGCGAGTGCTTCTATCAGGCTATCGTGGACTTTCAGCACCGTGAAAGGCGTTTCGGCAAGACGAGCGACCAAGTGACAAAGAACCAGTAAATGCCTTTGCCACACGCCTTACAGACAACATTCAACTAATCTACGTCACACCACACCCCACACATATACCGACCAATGCTTACGAAACTTAAACTGGCGGCCCTTTTCCTCCTTATCTTCTGTGCCTCTGCCTTGGCTCAGCCCGTGGCGCAACCAGACTCCACTGCTACTGCGCCCAACCCGGATGCCAATGCAGCTCAGCAAGTTCAGGAGAACAAAAAGGTTGAGAAGGTCTCTTATACCGGCGTCGCCAAGAAGTTTATTATTGACGACATTGTGGTGACGGGTGTGCAGCACATGGACCAGACTCTCCTTGTCAACCTCTCTGGCCTTCATAAGGGTCAGGAGGTGGCCATCCCTGGCGACGAGATAACACAGACCGTCAAGCGTTACCTTAACAACGGACTCTTCTCGGATGTCAAGATGTACTACCGTGACGCGCAAGACGGCCACGTGGTCATCGAGATCGCGCTCAAAGAGCGTCCGCGACTCAGCAAAGTCAACTTCATCGGCATCAAGCGCAGCGACATCAAGGATGTGCAGGACAAGGTCGCCATCATGGAGGAGGCGCAAGTAACCCCATTCCTCATCAAGAGGGCTGAGAAGTATGTCAAGGACTATTTTGTCGGCAAAGGCTTCTTTAATGTCGATGTGACCGTCAATCAGCGCGCCGACCGGCAGAAAGAAAACCACGTGATTCTCGACATAACTGTCGATAAGAAAGACAAGGTAAAGGTTCACCGCCTCTCTTTCCATGGCAACAAGGTCATGACCTACCGAAAGCTCAACAGGGCCATGAAGAAGACCAACCAGAAAGGCCTTATGAATCTCTTCAGGACCAAGAAGTTCGTGAAGGACCTCTACGAGAAGGATCTCGTCGCGCTCGTTGATTACTACAATGAGCATGGCTATCATGACGCGACGGTCGTCAAGGAGACTGTTGTCCCCTATGGCGACAACAAGGTAGACATTGACGTCTACATCGAGGAGGGTAGCCAATATTTCCTCGGTGACGTCAAGTGGGTGGGAAACAGCATCTATACTGGCGACTACCTCAGCCGTGTGCTCGGCATGAAGCGTGGCGATGTCTATGACACAAAGAAACTTAACAAGCGTCTCTATGAGGAGGACGACGCCGTCCATAACCTCTACATGGACAATGGCTACCTCTTCTCTAATATCACGCCCATCGAGTCCCGCGTTGTCGGTGACACCATAGACCTTGAGATGCGTGTAGTTGAGGGCACTCAAGCCACCATCAACGAGGTCATCATCAATGGCAATGACAAGACCAAGGAGCATGTCGTCCGCCGTGAGATACGAACTAAGCCTGGTCAGCTCTTCAGCAAGAGCGAGCTTATCCGTACTGTCCGTGAGTTGGCGCAACTCGGACACTTCAATCCTGAGACCATCAACCCTGTCCCGCAGCCAAATTACGAGAATGGGACCGTTGATATTGTTTACAACCTCGAGGAGAAGAGCAACGACCAGATTGAGCTCTCTGGCGGCTGGGGTGCCGGCATGTTCGTCGGAACTCTTGGCGTCTCTTTCAATAACTTCTCAATCCAGAATATTTTTAACAAGGAGGCCTACTCGCCGCTCCCAACGGGCGATGGTCAGAAACTCTCGCTCAAGGCCTCGGCCAACGGCAAGTATTTCAAGTCGCTCTCTTTCTCTTTCACTGAGCCTTGGCTCGGAGGCAAACGCCCCAACTCGTTCTCCATCTCTGCCTTCTACTCTTCGCAGACGGGTGTCTCCTCCAGCTACTATAACAACTTCTACAACGGCTACACCTCGGGCTACAGCACTACGACCGACAACACCGTCCCCTCAAAAAGCAGCCTTAAGCAGTTCCGCAAGGTCTCCGGCTTCTCGGTCGGCTTCGGCAAGCGACTCACTTGGCCTGACGACTGGTTCACTCTCTCGCTCGAACTCTCCTACCAGCACTACCGCCTGCGCAATTGGCAGTATTTCCTGATGCAGAACGGACAGAGCCACAACCTTGCGCTCGGCGTAACGCTCACCCGTAACTCCATCGATAACCCGATTTTCACCCGAAGCGGCTCGCTCTTCTCGATTGGTGTCAAACTCACGCCGCCCTACTCGGCTTTCTCTAACCACGATTGGCGAAATGAGGACGACCAGCAGAAACTCTACAATTTCATCGAGTACCACAAGTGGACGCTCAAGGGTCAGGTGTTCAAACCCCTCACGCCCAACCGCAAACTCATCCTCATGGGTAAGTTCGAGATGGGCTACCTCGGCTACTATGACCGTTACCGCAAGTCGCCTTTTGAAAAGTACGTCATGGGTGGCGATGGCATGAGCGGTTACTCGACCTATGGTGAGGAGACCATCGGACTTCGCGGTTACGAGAACTCATCTCTCACCCCGCGCGCCACAAGCTCCTACTCTTACGATGGCAACATCTACAACAAGTACACCATGGAGCTCCGTTACCCCATAACGCTGCAACCTCAGGCAACTGTCTTCATCCTCGCCTTTGCGGAGGCGGGCAACTGCTGGAGCAAGTTTGAGGACTTCAGCCCCTTCGACCTTAAGCGATCGGCCGGTGCGGGTGTCCGCATCTTCCTGCCCATCTTCGGTATGCTCGGCATGGACTGGGGCTACGGCTTCGACGAGGTCTCCGGCTACTCGGGCGCTGGTGGCAGCCAGTTCCACTTCGTCATGGGTCAGTCTTTCTAACCTTGTCTCTTTGTGTGATTTCTCTTGCAATAAGAGTGGCACGTTTGTTGCAAGTCTTTGCAATATCACATAAATTAGCAAACATCAAAAAATCGATTTAACGATGCGAAAGATATTATTCACCCTCATGCTCGCTGCCGTGGCGTCTGTCTGCGCCGTGGCTCAGAAAGTAGTCTACGTTGACACTGAGTACATCTTGAAGAACATCCCTGCCTACGAGACTGCGAATGAGCAGCTTAACGAACTCTCCAAGAAGTATGAGGCTGAGGTCAAGGCCAAGCTCTCTGAAGTCGAGCAACTCTACGAGACTTATCGCACTGAGAGCGTCTTCCTCTCCAACGAGCTCAAGACGAGTAAGGAGAATGAGATTATCCAAAAAGAGCAGGACGCTAAAAAGCTCCAGCAGCAATATTTCGGCCAGAATGGCGAGCTTTTCAAGCAGCGTGAAGTCCTCATCAAGCCCATTCAGGAGCAGATTTTCAACGCAATCGCCTCGCTCGCGCAGGAGAAGAGCTACTCTGCCGTTTGGGACAAGGCGTCCGCTTCCGGTCTCATGTATACGGACAAGAGCCTTGACATCTCCGACGCCGTCCTCGCAAAACTCGGCTACGGCAAATAGTCGCTGCCACAATCATATTCGCATTATCCCATAAAACTCTATTATGCCCAAGAAAAACATCTTGCTCGCCTTGGCATTGGCCATCGTCACCGCCATCTCAGCCCATGCGCAGCAACTTAAGTTCGGCCACTTCGATTCTGAGGCCTTTCTCACCTCTCTCCCCGAGGCCAAAAACGTAGAGAAGGTCCTCAATGACGAGCAGTCAAAGATGGAGAACCAGCTCGTGGCCCTTCAGGAGGACTTTCAGAAGCAGGTGCAGGACTATCAGCAGAAAGCCAACACCATGACAGCCGAGCAGGCCCAAGCTAAGGAGGCCGAGCTCGCTGAACTTCAGCAGAGAATATACACTTTCCGCCAAACTGCAATGCAGGACCTCCAGAAGAAGCAGCAGGAGCTCATCCAGCCAATCCTCCAGAAAGTCCGCAGCGCGGTAGAGCAAGTTGGCGCTAACAACGGCTTCATATATATCTTCGAGCGTAGCGTAAGCTCTCAGGCGATACTCTTCAACGGCGCGCAAAGCGTCGATGTGACCCCGCTTGTCAAGAAGCAGCTCGGCATCAACTAAATATTCAAGAACAATTCCATTTACCAAATAGCCAAAGAAATTATGATTTCTCTCAAGACACTGGCTGCCGCAGCCGCTCTCTCCGTAGCTTCTATCTGCGCCTCGGCTCAGGATCTCAAATTCGCGCATGTCAATTCACAGGAGGTCATCTCCTCACTCCCCGAGTTCACTCAGGCCCAGTCGCAGCTTCAGGAGGAGGCCACCAAGCTTGAGGACCAGCTCAAGGTCATGAGCGCTGACGCCCAGCAGAAGATTCAGGACTATGTCGCAAAGCGCGACTCCCTGCCCGAGCTCATCCGCGCAACCAAGGAGAAGGAGATCCAGGATCTCCAGGAGCGTATCCAGAGCTTCCAGAACCTCGCTCAGCAGAGCATCAGCCAGAAGGAGCAGCAGCTCATGTCGCCCATCATCGAGAAGTACAACAAGGCTCTTGATGAGGTCGGCAAGGAGAACAAGTTCATCTATATCTTCGATCTCGCCGCCCAGGTCGTCATCTACCACTCAGAGCAAAGCATCGACGCTGCGCCTCTCGTAAAGGCTAAGCTCGGCGTGAAGTAATACCTTTTCCACAAGGGTTACAAGCAGCAAGAGCAGCGCATAGCTATACCACCCCGGCTGGAGCCTCCACCACAGGATGCGCCAGTCGGGATTTCCGACAAATTACACTACCTAAATTAATAGGATAATGAAAGAGACTGAACTCTACTGGAAAGTCTTCAATCAAGCTATTGCCGACTACCATAAGACGGATAACGTGGACACCCCTATGGTCAACCCTTATCCCGCCGATGCCATCGAGCATCTCATGTATCGCAAGAACTGGATTGACACTGTGCAATGGCACCTCGAGGATATAATCCGCGACCCGCAGATTGACCCTGTCGCCGCCCTCGCCATCAAGAGGCGTATCGACAAGAGCAACCAGGATCGCACGGACATGGTCGAGTATATCGACTCTTATTTCCTCGACAAGTACAAGGAAGTGAAGGTGGCTGCCGATGCCCGAATAAACACCGAGAGCCCAGCCTGGGCCATTGACCGCCTCTCCATCCTCGCCCTTAAGATTTATCACATGAGCATCGAGGCTAACCGTGCCGACGCCGACAAGGCTCACGTCGAGGCTTGCGCCAAGAAACTGGCAGTCCTCAATGAGCAGCATGACGACCTCTCTGCGGCCATCCAGCAGCTTCTGGAGGATATTGAGTCCGGACACAAGTACATGAAGGTCTACAAGCAGATGAAAATGTACAATGACCCGTCTCTCAACCCCGTCCTCTACGCTACGAAGAAATAAAAGACCAGACAAAAGGCACAGCGGGGGCGCGTCAGACTGATTGCGCGCCCCCGGTTTATCAAACTTCTCTTCTCTTTCACATTCTGTCATCCTTACCGCTATAAGTTAAAGTGTCACGCACCCCCTTCTGAACCAATTCCGCTTATCAATGAAAACAGTACTCATAACACGTCTGACAGCCATGGGCGATGTGGCAATGACCGCGCCCATCGTGGCCTCAGTGTGCCGTGCGAACCCCGATGTCTATTTCGAGTTCCTCTCCACGCCTTTCTTCTCTCCCTTTTTTGAGGAGTTGCCTAATTTCAATTTTATCGGGACGAATATCCGTAAGGAGCATTCCGGGCTCCCTGGTCTTTTCGCGCTTTTCAAGAGCTTGCGAAATCGAGAGGGCGGGTTGCGCTCCGAGGGACAAAAGGGCTTTGACGTTGTCATCGACCTCCATGACGTCCTGCGCACCAAGGTGATAAGGACGCTTTTCCGTCTCACTGGCACGAAAGTCTACTCCATAGACAAGGGCCGCTCTGACAAGAAGAGGCTCGTGTCTGGCAAGGAGCGTAAGCAGCTTAAGCCTATGACTGAACGGTACACCGAGGTCTTTCGTGCGGCCGGCCTTGTTGTCCCCGACGAAAAATATTCTCGCCATCGTCCCGATATCCCGGCTGCCGCAATGGCTTTAGCCGCCAACCGCTCTGCTGAGAGATGGATTGGCGTCTCCCCTTTCGCGCAACACAAAGGCAAGATGTATCCTGCTGAGAAGATGTTCAAAGTCGTGTCCGGCCTGTTGTCGCAACCTGACGTGAGAGTTTTTATCTTTGGTGGTGGCTCTGTCGAGGCCGAAGGCGCGAGGATTATAATTGATAATGCCTCAAAGGCGATAGACAACGCCCCATTCCGATGCCATAACATGATTGGTGTCATGCGCCTGAATGACGAGATGGCGCTCATGGCCAACTTGGATGCGATGGTCTCTATGGACTCCAGCAACATGCACCTGTGCTCGCTCTTCGGAACGCGTGTGGTCTCCATTTGGGGAGAGACACATCCCTTTGCCGGTTTCCTCGGATACGGACAGAGGTATGAGGACGTTGTCCAGCGCGAAGACCTTGATTGCCGACCATGCTCGGTCTTTGGCAACAAGCCTTGCCGTTTTGGCGACTACCGCTGCTTTGACATAGACCCTGACATTGTCGTCAGACGCGTGCTTGGCGAGTGAGAGGCTCTGAAACTATATGACACTTTGTCACGTACCACCTTATTGGCAAGGCTTTTGAGACTGTGACTTTGTCACCTATTTATTAGATAACTAAAGAACACTTGAAATTATGATGTTGTGGATAATCTTTGGAGGTTTCCTCCTTCTCAGCTGGATTGTAAGCTCGACGCTTAAGAGCAAGTTCAAAAAGTATAGCCAGATTTCGCTGCCTTACTCGGGCGCCGAGGTGGCTCAGATGATGCTCAGCCAAAATGGCGTGAACAATGTCACTATCCAGCCGGTAAATGGCAATTTGACTGATTACTACGACCCGACAAACTACTCGGTCAACCTTAGCGAGGGTGTCTACAACTCTCGTACCGTGGCCGCTGCTGCCGTTGCCGCTCACGAGACCGGCCATGCGCTCCAGCATGCGCAGGGTTATAAGGCTATGGCGCTGCGCACGGCGCTCGTCCCCATTCTCAATGTGTCAAACACAGTGCTGAATGTCATCTTCATAGCGTCGTTCGCACTGGCTCTCATCGCCCCTGGATTCATGCCCTATACCCTCGCCCTCAAGATAATCGTTGGCGCCTATGCTGTCATCACCCTTTTCTCTTTCGTGACACTCGGCGTTGAGATTGATGCGAGCCGCCGTGCCATCAATTGGCTGACCGCAAGCGGAGTCATCGCTCATGGCGAAACCCGCGACGGCGCTGTCGACGCTCTCAAATGGGCTGCCTACACCTATCTCGTGGCAGCTTTGTCTTCTCTCGCAACTTTGGCTTACTACGCCATCCAGTTGTTTGGCTCAGACAGGGATTAGAAATCCTGATTGTAAAGCAGCCAAGCTGAATAAATAGAAAAGGGACTCCCCCTCCAGCCTGTGAGCCGGAGGGGGAGTCCTTATTATAAATATTAGTCTGGTTGCTTTTCTTTCCTTGCGCGATAAGTTTGCGCACGCCTTGTTTGCG
The DNA here is from genome assembly GCA_963658925.1 of bacterium. Lineage (GTDB taxonomy): Bacteria > Bacteroidota > Bacteroidia > Bacteroidales > Marinilabiliaceae > W3P20-009. The sequence goes on along the minus strand of CAVKRQ010000003.1, from coordinate 205,624 downwards.
GCCCTATCGCGCCATGCTTGCTAAAGCTTGACGTATGCGGTTCATGACGCTCTCTTTGTCCATGCCGCAATCCTTGTACAGGTCAGCCATGCTTCCGTGGCTGATGAACTCGTCTGGCACGCCTATGCGGATTATCCGTCCGCTGAAACCCTTGTCCATGGCATACTCCACGACAGCCGTTCCAACACCTCCCTCAGTAGCCCCGTCCTCCATTGTCACAATCAAGTTGTGCGCTTTAAGGGCATCGTCCAAAAGACCCGTGTCTATCGGCTTGGCGAAACGCAAATCATAGTGCGAGGCCATGATGCCTTCTTGAGCCAATGAGTCTGCTATGGCTTCGGCCTCTACGCCTATCGGGCCCAGTGTGAGCAGTGCCACGTCTTTGCCGTCGCGCAGCTTGCGTCCCTTGCCAATCTCAATCTTTTGCATTGGCTGTCTCCAGTCTATTGTCGAGCCCTCTCCGCGCGGGTAGCGGATAATCAAGGTCCCAAGCTTCGGGTCGAGGGCGGTGTACATCATGTCGCGCAGCTCAGGCTCTGTCATCGGCGACATGATGGTCATGTTGGGGATGGGGCGCAGCATGGCAATATCGAAAACACCATGGTGCGTGGCTCCGTCTGCGCCAACCAAGCCAGCCCTGTCAAAGCAGAAGATGACGTGAAGACGCTGCAGCGCCACATCGTGGATGACCTGGTCGAAAGCGCGCTGGGCGAAGGTGCTGTATATGTTGCAAAAGGGCTTGTAGCCCGATATGGCTAAACCTGCGGCAAAGGTCACCGCGTGCTGCTCGGCAATGCCGACGTCAAAGCACCTGCTTGGCATCTCCCGCATCATGATGTTCATTGAGCAACCGCTTGGCATGGCCGGCGTGATACCCAAAATCTTATCATCTGTTCTTGCCAACTCGACAAGCGTCTCGCCAAAAACGTCTTGAAAGCGGGGGGCGTGTGGTGTGTCGGAGGGCGCCACGAGCGGTTCGCCAGTCTCCGGGTCGAAACTTCTGCCCACGGCGTGCCACTTGGTGGGGTTCTCTTCCGCCGCTTTGAAGCCTTTGCCTTTCACCGTTATGACGTGGAGCATTTTGGGTCCGCTGATTCTCTTCAGGTCGCGCAGTATGCTCACGAGGTATGTCACGTCGTGTCCGTCCGTAGGGCCGAAATAACGGATGTTGAGCCCCTCGAACATGTTAGCCTGATGGCTCGCCAAGTTCTTCAGGCTGTTGGTCAGTTTGGTCAAGAGGCTTGTGTGGCCCGTGGCCGAGTCGCTCTTCCTGTCAAGATACTGTGACAGCTTGTTGCGCAGCCTGTTGTAAAGGCCCGAGGTCGAGATGTCCAGCAAGTATTGGCTCATTCCGCCAGTCACCTTGTCAATGGCCATGTTGTTGTCATTGAGGATGACCAGCATGTCGGGGCTTGCCGTGGCCATGTTGTTCAGCCCCTCAAAGGCCTCTCCGCCTGTCAATGCCCCGTCTCCAATGACGGCCACGACGTGGCGGTTTTTCTCCCCGCTCAGTTGTGCGGCCATGGCCATGCCGAGAGCCGCCGATATGGATGTCGATGAGTGGCCAACGCCAAAGGCGTCATATTCGCTCTCGAAAATGTTGGGGAAGCCGCTTATGCCGCCTTTCTTGCGCAAAGTGCCGAAAGTCTCGCGGCGCCCTGTCAGGATTTTGTGGCCATAGGCCTGATGGCCTACATCCCACACCAGCTTGTCGTAGGGCGTGTCATACACGTAGTGGATGGCCACTGTCAACTCGATGACCCCTAAGCTGGCGGCGAAGTGACCCGGCGCGTGACTCATCTGCTCAATGATGAAATGACGCAGCTCGTCGCATAACTGCGGCAGCTGGTCGACTCGCAGGCGTTTCAGGTCCGCGGGGGTGTCTATTTTGTTGAGCAAATCGTACATTTATCCGGCTTTTCGCCTTTTTGCGGCAAATCGTGCGCGAAGATAACGTTTTTGCGGCGAGAAAGTATGACTTCCCCGCCGCAAATGTGTCTTAGGACGGCTTTCCGTGTTTGCCGTCGTCCGCCCTTCGCCCCTTAGTCGACAATCACTTTGAAGCTGACGCCGTCCACCTTGACAAAGTAGATGCCCGGCTCGACAGGTATGGCTCTCTTGGTAGAACTTGTCAGCATGACGCCGTTGGTGCCGTAGACCATGGCCTCCGCATCAGTCCCCTCGATTTTGATAAAGCCTTTCTGACCATAGACGGTGAAGTCGGCATGCCTCAACTTACCTTTCCATATGACTTTGACTGCCTTCTCCTGGCTCGTGAATGCGTTGGATGCGGCTCCGTCAACCTCATAGACTTTAGTGCCGCTGACCACCTCTGTGGGGATGGTTATCGTGCCGTCGTAGTCTACGCCCTCTGATGCCGGGCCAACCTCGGCCTTGCCGTCTGGCTTAACGATGTATGTTATTCCGTCAACGACGAATTTGTCCATCTCGACGATGTTGCGGAATTTGGACCACACGGCTGCCGAGCGGTAGAGGCTTGCCGTTCCGGCCGGGACGTAGAGCGTGCTGTTGTCATAGATGGTCTGCTCAAAGTCGCTCTCGTCAATCACGAAGGGCCGCTGAGCCATTGTCACAATTGAGTCAAGCCGCTCAACCTTCCAGAACACAGAGTCCGCCATGACTTTCATGGTCGACGGGAAATATAAGGACTTGAGCCCCGTGCAACCCATGTAGGCGTATTTGCCGATGCTGCGGATTGTGGCAGGCAGAGCCGCGTCGGTCAGGTCGGCGCAATGGTTGAACGCGCTGCGCCCGATGGCTGTCACCGAGGCGGGTATGACGCTCTCTCGGCACCCTGCCACAAGCGTGTTGGTGGCGGTCTCGATTATGGCGTTGCACCCTTTGCGCGAGTCGTATACTTTGTTGCCCTCGGCCACTCTCATGCTGGTCACTTGGCTGTTGTAGCAGAACGGGTTCTGCTCACTGATTGATGTCACTTGCGCCGGCACGAGGACCTCTGTCATGTTGGGATTGGTGCAAAAGGCGACAGCCTTGATTGCTGTGGCCGATGAGGGGACGCAGACCGAACTGAGCCCCGTGCGGCAGAACACGTAGTCCTCTATGGTGGTGAGCTTTGAGCCCTCGGCCCATTGAACCTCTTTCAGATTCTCGCATATCTCAAACGCGTATGAGCCAATGCTCTCAACGGAGGCGGGAATCTCGATGTGCTCCAGGCTTTTGCAGAACAGGAAGGCTTTGCCGCCAATCTTGCTTATTGCCGGTTTGCCGCTGAATGTGACGCTTGTCAAATCCGGGCAACCCGCGAACGCGCTCTTCTCAATCTCTGTGACGCTCTCGGGGATGACAACGCCCGTCAATCCGCGGCTTGACATGAACGCGTGCTCGCCTATCGCGGTGACGGTATACTGCACGCCTTCATATGTCACAGTCTTGGGTATGGCGACCTCACCCTTGTAGGTGTCGCCCACGCAATAGCACTTGCCGCCCCAAGTGACTGTGGCCGTGCGTCCTGCCGCGTCAAGGTTATATTTGAGTCCGTCAATCTCAACGCCCTCGGCTGATGCCATGCCTGACATTCCGAGTGCGACGGCCGATATGCAAAGCGTGGTAAATAGTTTTCTCATGTCTGTGTCGGTTTACAAAGAAGAAATGTGTTTTGTGTGTCGTCTATTTTGTATTTGGCGCGCTAAGTTATGCCTTTTGCGCAAAATTGTATATGCAATCATTTTTACGCAAGGGACGTTCTGATGTTGCTAACTTGATGTTTTTGGCACGTTATGACATCGTTTGCGCATGGGTATAAAAAAATTAACATTTGGGGTATGTTGTTGTATGTCATGCTTTTAGGTTCTTGTTTGTGGCTTGTTATAAAGATTTTTTTACTTTTAATTTGCAAACGTATTGCCAGTTTCAAGAAAATACCTACTTTTGCAATGTCGGGTTAGCAAAAAAGACTCCGAAGCGAAAACTTCAGATGCCAGCTACCCCGCAAGACCCGCATCACCTTTTACCACAAAGAATAGCCACGAGGAGACATCACACTCATATTTCTGTTTGTAATTTCGGTTCAGCGCCGTCCGTCGAATGCCAAATCTGATTGGCTTCGGCGGACGACGCGCTTTATAGGGGTGCCTGCGCGACTCCCTCCCGTGGCGAGCCTTTTGTTTTGCAATTCTCGATTACTCTGACTAACTTAGCACTTCATTATATGACCTCGACACCCGCAAGTTCCACGCGGCTAACCTATTAGGCGGCTAAAGCGTGCGGCTGGGCTACATTGTTGGCCTTAAGCCTTTGGACTTGACGAGTCCCGTTGCGGGCGTGACGTACAATTAGACAAAAAGAACAAATGAGTTTCCAAGACCTTAGCGAGCAGGAGATTAACCGACGCAACAACCTCCAGAGCCTCCGTGAGATGGGCATCGACCCTTACCCTGCGGCCGAATATCCGACCAACGCTTTCTCAACCGACATCATTGAGCAGTTCTCTGACGACGCACCCGAGCGCCAGGTCTGCATAGCCGGACGCATGATGAGCAGGCGAATCATGGGTAAGGCCTCTTTCATTGAGCTTCAGGACTCCAAGGGCCGCATTCAGGTCTACATCGCCCGTGACGAGATTTGCCCGGCTGACAATGCCGACCTCTATAACGTCGTCTTCAAGAAGCTCCTTGACCTTGGCGACTTTGTCGGTGTGCAGGGTTTCGTGTTCCGCACCAAGACCGGCGAGATATCTGTGCACGCCAAGAGCCTCACGGTGCTCGCCAAGAGCCTCAAGCCCCTCCCCGTCGTCAAAGAGAAGGACGGCGTGGTATATGACGCATTCGAGGACCCCGAGCTCCGTTATCGCCAGCGCTACGTCGACCTTGTCGTCAACAAGGGTGTGAAGGATACTTTCCTCCAGCGCGCTACCGTGCTCCGAACCCTCCGCTCTGTCCTTGACGGCGCCGGATATACCGAGGTCGAGACCCCTGTGCTTCAGGCCATCGCCGGCGGCGCGTCTGCACGCCCGTTCATCACGCATTTCAACGCCCTCAACATAGACATGTACATGCGCATCGCCACAGAGCTCTACCTCAAGAGGCTCATCGTGGGCGGCTTCGAGGGCGTCTATGAGATTGGCAAGAATTTCCGCAACGAGGGCATGGACCGAACCCATAACCCAGAGTTCACTTGCATGGAGCTCTATGTCCAGTATAAGGATTATAACTGGATGATGAGTTTCACGGAGAAACTGCTCGAGACCATCTGCACGGCTGTCAACGGCAAGCCCGAGAGCGAGATTGACGGCAAAGTCATCAGCTTCCGCGCGCCTTTCCGCCGCCTGCCTATCCTTGAGGCGATTAAGGAGAAGACAGGCTATGACCTCGAAGGCAAGAGTGAGGACGAGATCCGCAATGTCTGCCGCGAGCTCAAGATGGAGATTGACGACACCATGGGCAAGGGCAAGCTCATTGACGAGATTTTCGGCGAGTTCTGCGAGGGCTCTTACATCCAGCCTACTTTCATCACCGACTACCCCGTCGAGATGTCCCCCCTCACAAAGAAACATCGTTCCAAGCCAGGCCTCACCGAGCGTTTCGAGCTTATGGTGAACGGCAAGGAGCTTGCCAACGCCTATAGCGAGCTCAACGACCCCATTGACCAGGAGGAGCGTTTCAAGGAGCAGATGCGTCTCGCTGACAAGGGCGACGACGAGGCCATGATTATTGATCAGGACTTCCTCCGCGCCCTCCAGTATGGCATGCCCCCGACGTCCGGCATCGGCATCGGCATTGACCGACTCGTCATGCTTATGACCGGCAAGAACGCCATTGGCGAGGTCATGCTCTTCCCCCAGATGAAGCCAGAGAAGAAGGTCCAGCGCGACTCTGCTGAGGCTTTCGGCAAGCTTGGCGTGCCCGCCGAGTGGGTCGAGCCGCTCTATGCCGCCGGCATCAACACTGTTTCTGACATGACCGGAATGAAGCCCGGCAAGGTGCATCAGATGCTCTGCGACATCAATAAGAAGAATAAGCTCGGCCTCGCCCCCCTCAAGCAAGAGGAGGTCGCCGCCTGGTTCACCAATATCCAGTAAAAGTGGTCGACGTAGCCAAAAGCGCCGAGGCCATCCTCGGAGACAATCCCAGGGTAGGGCTGATTGGCAGCGGCAGTTGGGCCACGGCCATCGCCAAGATGTTGCTCTGCAACGTCCAGCATCTCAATTGGCATGTCCGTAACCCTAAGAATGTCGAGACTTTCCGCATAACCGGCCACAACCCCAGCTATCTGTCCTCCATCCAGTTTGACACCAGCAAGATCTCTTTCTCCACGGATGTCAACGAGGTGGTCGAGAAGTCGGATGTCATTTTCTTGGTCGTGCCCTCCGCCTTCCTCCAGAGCGTGATGAAGGATCTCCGCGTGCCGTTGGCGGACAAGTGCGTAATCTCGGCCATCAAGGGCCTCATCCCAGAGACCGGCATGATCATCGGCACTTGGCTCAACCAATGCATGGGTGTGCCCATTGACCGCATTGGCGTCATCTCGGGCCCGTGCCACGCCGAGGAGGTGGCTCTTGAGAGGCTCTCCTACCTCACAATGGCGTGCCAGAATATCGATCTGGCCCGCCGATATGCCGACCTCATCACCTGCCACTTCATCAAGACTTCGCTCTCTGACGATATCTACGGCACTGAGTATTCGGCGGTCCTGAAGAACATTATGGCGATAGCCTCCGGAATCTTCCACGGCCTCGGCTATGGTGACAACTTTCAGGCTGTGCTCATCTCAAACGCCATTCAGGAGATTAAGAGGTTTGTGGACACCGTCCACCCCATCCCGCGCGACATCAAGAGCTCGGCCTACCTCGGCGACCTGCTGGTGACCTGCTACTCGCAGTTCAGCCGCAACCGCACGTTCGGCACTATGCTCGGCAAGGGCTACTCGGTCAAGGCCGCGCAGATGGAGATGCTCATGGTGGCCGAGGGCTATTACGCCACCAAGAGCATCAAGGCCATCAATGAGCGTTATCAGGTCTCAATGCCCATAACGGATTGCGTCTATAACATCATCTATGGCAAGGTGTCGCCAGTCATCGAGTGCATGCTCCTCACCGAGCAGCTCCACTGACCCGCCACGCCCGTCAACAACGCCCCAAGAACCGAAATATCAAACATACGCTTTAACTATTAAAAAAATGAAGATTGACATTTCAAAGGCTTCTGTAGACATCAAGCCCCTGCAGGCCGAAGTAGCCGCAGCCCAAGAGAAACTCGACAAGGGCACTGGCGAAGGTAATGACTTCATTGGCTGGCTCCACCTGCCCTCCGAGATCACCGAGGCTTTCCTCGATGAGGTCGAGGCAAGCGCCAAGGTGCTCCGCGACTGCTGCGACTATGTGGTCGTAGCCGGCATCGGCGGCAGCTATCTCGGAGCGCGCGCCGTCATCGAGGCTCTCTCTAACAGCTTCGACTATCTCCAGACTGAGCGTAAGGCCCCCGTGGTCCTCTTTGCCGGCCAAAATCTCGGCGAGGACTATCTCGCTGACCTCCTTGGCCTCCTCAAGGGCAAGAAGTTCGGCATCATCAACATATCAAAGAGCGGCACGACCACTGAGACCGCTGTCTCTTTCCGCCTCCTCAAGGCTCTGCTTGAGAAGCAGGAGGGCAAGGATGGCGCACGCAAGCGTATCGTGGCCGTCACTGACAAGGCCAAGGGCGCTCTCCGCACCCTCGCCACGCAGGAGGGCTACAAGACTTTTGTCATCCCTGACAATGTCGGCGGACGCTTCTCTGTCCTCACCCCTGTCGGCCTCCTGCCCATCGCTGTCGCAGGCTTCGACATCAAGAAACTCGTCGCCGGCGCTGTCGACATGGAGAAGAAGACCGACAGCTCTGTAGCTTTCGAGCAGAACCCCGCGGCTGTCTACGCTGCCGCCCGCAACATCCTCTACCGCAACGGCAAGAGCACCGAGATTCTCATCAATTTCTGCCCCAAGCTCCACTATTTCACCGAGTGGTGGAAGCAGCTCTATGGTGAGAGCGAGGGTAAGGACGGCAAGGGCATCTTCCCCGCAGGCTGTGACTTCACCACCGACCTCCACTCCATGGGCCAGTGGATTCAGCAGGGTCAGCGCATCATTTTCGAGACTGGCGTGACTGTGGCTGAGCCTAACGAGAAGGTTGTCATTGAGAGTGACGCCGACAACCTTGACGGCCTCAACTTCCTCGCCGGCAAGCGTGTCGACCAGGTCAACAAGATGGCTGAGCTCGGAACTCTTCTCGCACATACTGATGGCGGTGTCCCCAACATAAAGGTTGAGATTCCTAAGCTCGACGAGTTCAACCTCGGCAACCTCATCTATTTCTTTGAGAAGGCTTGCGGCATCTCTGGCTACGTCCTCGGTGTCAACCCCTTCAACCAGCCAGGCGTTGAGGCTTACAAGAAGAACATGTTCGCTCTCCTTGACAAGCCCGGCTACGAGGAGGCGTCTAAAGCCATCAAGTCTCGCCTTCAGTAATAACAGCGTCCCTAAGGCCCAAGTACATTCGCCCCATGGTGCTTAAATGTGGCGCATGCGCTTAGCCGCAAAGATATGCGCCCGTACGGCGGCCAACAGTCGGCTGTCCCGTGCGGGCGCTTTTATGTTTCGTTATGGCTCTCAACTACATTTGGATCTTTTTCATCCTCGCTGCGGCAGTCGTGGCTCTTGGGCGGTTTATCGCTACGGGCGACCCGTCAGCCCTCTCGGCTGTGGTCGATTCGACATTCTCGTCAGCCAAGTCGGGATTTGAGATTTCTCTATATCTCACTGGCGTCCTCACTCTTTGGCTCGGGCTAATGAAAGTGGGCGAGGCCGGCGGAGCCGTGGGGGGGCTTAGCCGTGTCATCTCACCGCTTTTTTCGCGCCTGTTTCCCGGTGTGCCAAAGGGACATCCCGCCCACGGTGCCATGACGATGAACATAGCGGCCAACATGTTGGGCCTTGACAATGCCGCCACGCCGATGGGTCTCAAAGCAATGGCGGAGTTGCAGACGCTTAACCCCGACAAGGAGCGTGCGACTAATGCGCAGATAATGTTCCTCGTCCTCAACACGAGCGGACTGACCATTATCCCCGTCACCATCATGGCCTACCGCCAGCAATGCGGAGCTGCCAATCCGGCCGACATATTCCTGCCCCTTCTGCTCTCCACCTACGTGTCCACTTTAGCAGGGCTCGTGACCGTGGCTGTCGTCCAAAAGATTAACCTCTTCAATCGTGTCGTGCTGGCCTATTTAGGTGGCTTGACTCTTTTGCTTGCGGGACTGGTTTTTGCCCTGCGCGACGCTGACCGCGACGTGGTTCAAAACATATCCGTGGCCGCCTCTTGCATCATTCTCCTTTCCGTCATCTGTGGCTTTGTCATCCTTGCCATGCGCCGGCGCGTTAATGTCTACGATGTCTTCATTGAGGGCGCGAAGGACGGTTTCAAGACGGCTGTCGGGATTATACCTTTTCTCGTGGCCATGCTTGTGGCTGTCGGCATGTTCCGCGCCTCGGGAGCGCTCGACTTCCTGCTCAACGGCATCCGCTCGCTTGTCGATATTTGCGGAGCGGATGGGCGCTTTGTCGACGCCCTGCCCACGGCTTTCATGAAACCGCTCAGTGGCAGCGGGGCGCGTGGATTTATGATTGAGTGTATGCAAAACTGTGGGGCTGATTCGTTTGCCGGGCGGCTCGCTTGCATGTTTCAGGGCGCAGCCGATACCACATTCTTCATCCTCGCCGTCTATTTCGGGTCGGTAGGCATAAAGGACACTCGCCATGCCGTGGCCTGCGGACTCATTGCCGATGTGGCAGGAGTCTTTGCCGCCATCGCCTTGGCCTACTTCTTCTTCGGCTGATGGTTGACTGCCTGCTCTTTGCTTTTGCCCGATTTGTAGCTTAACTTCGCGGTCGAATTGAGACACGCTGATTTTCACCAGAGTCGCCTCCCTCCTCGAAATGCTAACTACTTTACTCCTTTTTTGCGCGCTCGACACTTCGCGGGTCATATCCGAGGTCACTGTAACGGCCCCGCGTTTCACCACGACGCAGGTGATGGATACGGCCGTCATCGAGTCCCTCTCGGCCAATTCGGTGGCCGACGCGCTGAAGTTTTTCGCTGGTGTGCAGCTCAAGGACTACGGCGGGGTAGGGGGGCAGAAGACGATCAACGTGCGGTCCATGGGGACGCAGCACACGGCTGTGTTCATTGACGGCGTCCGAATCACTAACACGCAGAACGGCACGGTGGATCTCGGCAAGTACTCGCTCAAAAATTTTGAGAAGGTCGAGGTCTGCAATGGCAACAAGACTTCGCCTCTCGTCTCCCCATCCGAGCTTTCTTCGGCCGCCTCATGCTATTTCACCACCAAGGTGCCGACCTCTTCCGAGTCTAAGGTCGGCTACTCAGTGGGCTCTTTCAATACCCACACGGTTTCTCTCTCCAACAGTCGCGCGGACAAGTTCTTCGTCAGTGTGGACGGGCTTTACACCGACGGCAACTATAAGTTCTCCTATCATACGCAGTATGAGGACACCACGGCCCGCCGGCGCAACTCTTATGTGGAGTGGTATCGCATAGAGTCAGGATTTTTCCCGAACCCGAAATGGAAGTGCCATTTCTATTTCTACCACACCAAGCGTGGAGTGCCGGGTGGCATCGTCAAGCGGCTCTCTGATCAATATGGCGACGTGGGCACGGAGAAAAACCTCAGCTATTTTGGACAATGCTCATATTCCGACCAGCGGGGCGGGCTGATGTATAAGGTGAACTTCCGGTACGCCTTTGACAATCTGAGGTTTAACTCCGATGTTCCTGAGAATTGCTTTGTCCATTGCAATAACTACTATGCGCAGAACGATTTTTATGGCTCCTTTGCCGCAGCCTATGATTTCGCCTGTGGCATGAGTCTCTCACTCTCTACCGACTATCGCTTCTCCACGCTTGGACTGAATGTCTACGGCATGTCGTCCATCCGACGCTCGGACTATAAGGCGGCTGCCTCGCTGCGGCAAAAAATCGGCAGGCTCAATCTCTCCCTCTCATCTGTCTTTGACCATGTGAGCGATCACTCGGAAATGAAAGTAGCCGATCCGACAAACTGCCTAACGGCTGGCCTCTTCGGCCTTTTCAATGTGACGGACCGCTTGTCGGCCCGCGCCTTCGTCAAGCGGTCATTCCGTGTGCCTACGCTTAATGACCTCTACTACACCAATGTCGGCAGCCGTAATCTGGTGCCTGAGAGGGCTGTGCAATATGACCTCGGCCTCGACTACAAAAACTCTCTCCTGCACATACAGACTGATGTCTATGTCAATCAGGTGAAAGACAAGATTATCTGCATCCCGCAGGGCGGATCTTACAATTGGCGGATGGTCAACAGGGGCTATGTCCTTATTAAAGGCTGGGACACTTCGCTCCGTCTGTCCCATGGCATCTTCTCCCTTTTCTGCACTCTGACCCTGCAAGACGTCAGGGATATGACCGACCCGGAGGACTATGAGTATAACCGGCAGCTGATCTACTCGCCCACTTGCTCATTCACAAACGTGTTGTCAGTCTCAACAGGCGGTTTCACGGGCTCCGTGTCGCACATGTATGTCGGCAAGCGCTGGTGGTCATACGCCTCTGAGGATGATTACCTTGAGCCCTATAACTGCATTGATGTGACTGCGGCTTATAGCCTCCGTCAATTCCGTTTGGCTGCTTCGGTTGACAATGTGCTCAATAAGAATTACGAGCTCATTCAGCGATGGCCTTTGCCAGCACTGCGTTGGAAAGCTGAATTGACATATACTTTCTGAAAATATGAGATTAAATAGCGTCCATATAAGCATTTCGCGCTTGGCGGCTGCCTTTTGTTGTCTCGCCCTGCTGGTTGTCTCGTCTTGCGCCGAGGATCCCAAGGGTGACGACGTCATTTATGAAAAGGATGACTCTGAGTCGCTTTATGATCTTGACACGCTTGAGTATGTTTATCTGCTTGAGGAGGGCAATTGGCAAAGCGACAATGGGCAGATGAGCCTGATAACCAACGGCTCAATACATCGAAACTATTTCAGCGAAGTCAATGGGACTAAGATTGGCGACACGCCCGAGGACATCATCGTCATCCCCGGCTGCGATATGCTCGCCATCTCTGTCAACTGGTCTAACATTGTCTATTTCACGGACCTTAGCGGAAAAATACTTGGCCAGACGGAGGATATCTCCAATTGCCGGCACATGTGTTCCGACGGTGACTATGTCTATATTTCATCCTACGCCCACAAGACCGCGCTTGGCGTGACTTATGAGAAGGGCTACCTCGCCAAGATACGCATCTCCGATTTCACTGAGGTGGCCACTTGCGAGGTGGGCTGGGAACCAGAGGGCGTGGCATATTACAATGGCAAAGTATATGTGGCCAACACTGGCGGATACGCCTTCAGCGAAAATCACGACTATGAGAATACCGTGATGGCTGTCGAGGCCTCTACAATGAAGGTTACCGACACCGTGCCCATTGTCAATACTGCAGGCCAGCGCGTGATTAACCTCTATGGCGAGATGTCGCAAAGCGGTGAATATCTTTGCATCAACTCCCCTGGCGACTATTATGACGTTCAGCCCTCGACTGTCATCTTTAACTGCGCCACGCATGAGTATAAGGTTTTCGAGGGCATCCCGGCTACATATAACACAACCCTGCTCAGTGGCAAGTTCTTTGTCATCGGCTCCACTTTCAGTTATCACACTGGTGAATATCTCTATAATGTGGGCACGATTGACCCCGCCACTGGCGAATATGAGGCAGGTGTCTTTGAGAACGCGGCGGGTGCGCTCAAGGAGACTGTCAAGGAGGTTGTCGATGGCATGACCAACCCCTACTGTTGCTATCAGAACCCCTATACTGGCCATCTCTATGTGGTCGATGCCACAACCTACGCCTCGCCCGGCAAGGTGTATGAGTTTGACGAGATGGGCGTCCTTGTGCCTGTCGGCGGAAAGAAGAGCCGCAGCTGCTATATTAACGCCGGTCACATGATTGCAATTGACCCAGCCCTCGTAAGGGAAAACAAATTGAATTAGAAAAAAACACCTAAACCTCTTTATAATAAAAGTTTTCCAAGCCCCATTGAATCCGGGTGGAAGTCCCGGGCGGTGAGCCCCACTGTTACAGTCAGACCTTTGGCGGCTTGGACATGTTTAATTATCTAAATTCTTTTCAATGTTCCATTTACCATTGCTAATGGGTTCCACTTTAGCATTGTGCGGTGACGTGAATGCCGTCCAAGTGACGACTGCCACGCAAGTGAAAACCTATCTCTTTGACGAGAGCCCGGCAATTACCGTGTCAGACGGCTTTGTCGTGGTCAGCACACTCTCGTCAACCTCGTCAGTCTGCACAGTCGAGGATCTTGTCTCAATCAAGACGACTGAGGTGTCGGACGAGGAAGACAAGCCCACAGCCTTGGCTCCCGTCGAGGCCGAATGTCAAGTTGAGTATTTCTCTCTTGACGGCAAACGTGTCGTCAGGCCTGAGAGCGGCAAGATCTACATTGTCCGTGTAGGAAATGAGACAAGGAAAATCATTTGCAAATAGTTGACTCCCACTTATGCCAAATGAGCAAAGCCTGCTTGCGTTTTGCCTTGGCGTGAAATTGGAGATAAGAACAAAGGCAGTCTAAACAACAATGATGAAATTTTTTACAATCTTTTCGGCGCTCTGCTTGGCCAGCGCGTCAGTCTTCTCGCAGTCTTTCAAGGTCTCGTATGATGACAAGGCCTACAAATTCCCCCTTGAGTCCGAGATAACCATCTCATCTGAGGATGGACTCACAGATGTCACCACTCTTGTCGAGCCAGTCTCGACCTCCAACACTGAGCAATATTTCTCCGAGGCGCAAGTCATTGTGATGCGCGCGGACACTGTGTTTGAGACAGTCGCGCTCTCGCCCGTCGGAGACTGGACTTTTCAGGGCTCAACCAATTCACTTGAGGTCGGCGACGCTGTCTATGTGCAATACCGCCGCGGCACATCAACCTTTTGGATGTCTCTCAGCGCCAAGGCCAATAAGTGGAAGAACTACCCGCTCTGCCAGTCCAACCGTCTGCAATCCGGCAATAAGAATCTGATGAAGGTGACTACTGCCCCAAATGTAACGTTCGGCTCTGACAAATCTTTAGTCACGTTCACGCTTATGGGCTGCAACGGCACTCCGACCCTTCTCGCCACTGGCTTTGCCGTTGAGACGGCCCTCGTTGACACGGTCGAGCGCTCTTTCAACACCAAGTATGTCAAGAATAAACCCGTTTTGCACTACACTACGGGCAATTCCATCAAACAGACCAATTGCACGCTCTATAATGACAGTGTCTGGTCGGCTGATGTCAACCCCTTTGTCATGACAAGCAGCTATTTCACGGTTGTCTCTCCTGACAACGCCTCCAAGACTGTCAAGGCCCGCCTCGCATCCTATTCGGGCTACGCTACGATGCAATTGGCTGAAAGTGGTGAGTATAATGAGCTGCCTGGCAACCTCAACAAGTCGCTCAAGATCACCTTTAACGAGAACTCGCTTGAGGCTTTCGTGTCGGGCTATGTGGATCCCGCCGACATTAAGGATCCCGAGAGTGTCGAGGGCACTTGGTATTATTTAGGTCAGGAATTGTTTACCATCAAGGATGGCAAGTTGACTTTCAGTTCCTCTTATGGTCTTGAGCAGTCGGTGTTTGACGTGGCTGTAAGCGATGATAAGCAGACTCTCACAGTCCATCCGGCAATGGCCGAGGGCGAATATGGTCAGAAGTGGATCATGATGGGCAGGTATGATGAGGGATATATTACGAAGTTCTCTCTCTCAACAAAAAATGACGTCTACGCAGCCCTCAAGGACGCGACCTTCTCTGTCTCTGATGATGGACTTGTCTGCGATAGTGGTTTCCAGTTCGCAGTGTATACCGTGGCCAACGACTCTGCGAAATGGCATACACTAAAAGCCTCAGGAATAATCAAAGCGGGCGACAAATTTTACAAGGAATAACAGTCACCTCTTATTTTTTTGATGTATGCGCAAAATTGAAATAACGGGTAAAGCCATTGTCTTGCCGTTTTTGATGCTATTATTCAGTCTTGCCACCAAAGCCCAGTCCTTGGGATTCAAGGTGGTTGACTATCTGCCAGCCCCAGGACAGTTTGTCAACGCTCTTCCTGAATATGAGGATGGTGACACGAAGGAGGATGTACTCACCAAGGCCACTGAGATTTTTGAAAATAGCAGCCTCCTGCACCTTGGCACTTATGGCGGTTATGCTGTTTTTGAGTTTGATGAGCCGGTCGAAAACAAGGAGGGCTCTGATTTCCTCATTAACGGTAACGCTTTCTATGCCGCATCCGATGCCGTTTATGGCGACTCGACAATCGGCGGGTCAATTGAGCCAGGCATTGTCTATGTCGGCGTGGGTGACAACCTCGATGACGTGGTCTGGTACGAGTTGGCGGGAAGTGAGTATTACACCACTGAGCTTCACGACTTCTCCATAACTTATTATAAGCCGACAGCCGAGACGGGTGAGCACAGCCAGTTCTATTCAGTCTATGACAATTATATTTATTATGAGTGCTCTTGGACTGACCCTCAGACCAAGCAGAGGTGCGACTCTACCGGCTATCACTGCAAGAACTCGTTTCATAAGCAGACCTATTGGCCCGGCTGGATTGATGACGAGACTCTCACTTTCAGTGGTGGCAAACTGCCCAATAATGCCGTTGAGCAGAGTGGGAAAGGCACATATTGGGTGCAATACCGCTATTCGGCCGACGCTTTCGGCTATGTTGACGCAGCGCCAAACAGTGAGGATAAGCTCAACCCTAACGCCCAGGGTGTGAATAAGTATAACACTTTTGACATTGACTGGGCTGTCGATAAGGACGGGATACGCATTGGCGAGGAGATTAAGAGTGTCAAGTTCGTCAAGGTGGTCTGCGGCATATTCCAATATTGCGGATGGCTTGGCGAGACGAGCACGGAGATTTCCAAGGTGCAAAATCTCCATCTCATTGACGGCTATGACGATGACCCGATAACTTGGCAAATAGATTGGCCCGAGCAGTCAAAGCGCAAGCCATCTTATGACCGCCAAGTGGTAGTGCCTTCAGATGACGAGGCTGGCACTGCCTACGACTTGACTGGCCGACACATTGCCAACCCTAAGGGCATTTTCGTGAAGAACGGCAAACTGATGATGAAGAAGTAGGGAAAGCCCTCGAACTTCATTTCCCCTCCCCTCGTTAAGCGCTAATGCGCATGCCTGTCTTGCTTGATTTTGGGCATGACGGCAGGAAGTTAAAAATGGGGGAGGTGAGTGTATAAAAAGGCTGCGGCCCTGAGATTGAATATCTCAGGGCCGCAGCTTTTTATTGTAAGTCTGACTCTTGTTTGACGAGTGTCAACTCATGGCTTGTGATGGCTCTCGATAGCCAAGCCGAGTCGGTCTAATACTCGTCCCAAGCCTTGATGGGCACCTCGTCAGCTCCCATCTTGGTGAACGCCTTGATGAAGGCGGAAGCGAGACGCGCGTTGGTGATGAGGGGCACGTTGAAGTCAATGGCGTCGCGACGAATCTTATAGCCGTTTGCCAACTCGTTGTGCGTGAGGTTTTTCGGAATGTTGACGACCAAGTCGATTTTCTTGTCGCGGATGTAGTCGACAACGTTAGGCTGCTGGTTCTCGTCTGGCCAATAGAGCAGTGTGCTCTCCACGCCGTTCTCCTCAAGATACTTCTGAGTGCCATGGGTGGCGTAGATGTTATAGCCCTTGGCTTTGAGCAGCTTGGCCGCGTCGAGAAGCTCAAGCTTGGAGCGTGAGCCACCCGATGAGATGAGGATGTTCTTCTTGGGTATGCGGTAGCCGACTGAGAGCATCGACTCAAGAATAGCGTCATCAAAAGTGTTGCCTATGCAGCCGACCTCGCCAGTTGATGACATGTCGACGCCAAGGACGGGATCCGCCTTCTGGAGACGCGCGAAGCTGAACTGTGGAGCCTTGATGCCGACGTAGTCGATGTCGAACAGGTTCTTGGCAGGCTTCTCCACTGGCAAGCCGAGCATGACGCGGGTGGCGAGCTCGATGAGGTTGACCTTGAGGACCTTGCTGACGAATGGGAACGAGCGGCTGGCGCGGAGGTTGACCTCGATGACCAAGATGTCGTTGTTCTTGGCCATCAGCTGCATGTTGAACGGGCCGCTAATTTCCAGAGCCTTGGCAATCTTGCGCGCCACTTTCTTGATGCGCTTGACGGTCTCGACATAGAGTTTCTGCGGGGGGAAGACGATGGTTGCGTCGCCCGAGTGGACGCCCGCGAACTCAACGTGCTCCGATATGGCATAGGCCACGATGTCGCCACCCTGTGCCACTGCGTCAAACTCAATCTCCTTGGCCTGCTCGATGAATTGCGAGACGACAACAGGGAACTCCTTTGACACGTTGGCCGCAAGGTTAAGGAAGTAGCCAAGCTCCTCGCGGTTTGATACGACGTTCATGGCTGCGCCGGAGAGTACATAGCTCGGGCGGACAAGGACGGGGAAGCCGACCTCGTCGACGAACTTGTAGATGTCGTCTATCGTGGTGAGCTCGCTCCAACGCGGCTGGTCGATGTGAAGCTCGTCCAAGAGGCTTGAGAACTTGGAGCGGTTTTCCGCACGGTCGATGTTGATGGGCGAAGTGCCGAGAATGGGGACGTTGCGGCGGTAGAGCTTCATGGCCAGGTTGTTAGGAATCTGACCACCCACTGACACGATTACACCCTTCGGGTTCTCAAGGTCTATGATGTCGAGCACGCGCTCCTCTGTCAACTCGTCAAAGTAGAGTCGGTCGCAGACGTCATAGTCCGTTGACACGGTCTCGGGGTTGTAGTTGATCATCACGGAGCGCAAGCCCTGGCTCTTGATGGTGTTGATGGCGTTCACCGAGCACCAGTCGAACTCGACAGACGAGCCGATGCGATATGCGCCAGAGCCGAGTACGATGACCGACTTGTGATCGCCCAAGTAGTGGACGTCGTTCTCCGTGCCTGAATATGTGAGGTAGAGGTAGTTAATCTGCGCAGGGAACTCGCCCGCCATGGTGTCAATCTGCTTGACGACGGGGACTATGCCGCGGCTCTTGCGGTAGTTGCGAACCTCAAGCTGCTGCTCCTCCATCTTGCGCGACGCGTCTTTGTTGACGAGGCGGGCAATCTGGAAGTCTGAGAAACCGCATTTCTTGGCCTCGCGGAGCAGTTCGTCTGATACGCCGGAGACGTGCTTTGCCTCCGACAGCTTGCGGCGAATCTGGTCGAGATGCTCCAGCTTGTAGAGGAACCACTTGTCTATCTTGGTGATTTCATGAATCTCGTCAACGGTCATGCCGTTGGCCATGGCCTCCGAGATGGCGAAGACGCGCTTGTCTGTCGGGTTCTCAAGCTCCTGACGGATGTCGATGTTCTTGAGTGGCTGGTTGCCGCAGAAGCCGTGCATGCCCTGGCCCACCATGCGCAGGCCTTTCTGGATGACCTCCTCGAACGAGCGGCCGATGGCCATAATCTCGCCGACCGACTTCATGCTTGAGCCGATCTGCTTTGAGACGCCAGCAAACTTGCCAAGGTCCCAACGCGGAATCTTGCAGACTATGTAGTCCAACGCGGGCTCAAAGAAGGCGGGCGTCGTCTTGGTGACCGAGTTCTTCAGCTCCCACAGCCCATATCCGAGGCCCAGCTTTGCGGCAACGAATGCCAACGGATAGCCGGTGGCCTTTGACGCGAGTGCCGATGAGCGGCTCAGGCGGGCGTTGATCTCGATTACTCGATAGTCCTCAGAGTTCGGGTCGAGGGCGTATTGCACGTTGCACTCGCCCACGATGCCCACGTGGCGGACAATCTTGATGGCGAGCTCGCGGAGCTTGTGATATTCGCTGTTGGTGAGGGTCTGCGAAGGGGCGACCACGATGCTCTCGCCGGTGTGGATGCCGAGCGGGTCGAAGTTCTCCATGTTGCAGACGGTGATGCAGTTGTCATACGCGTCGCGCACAACCTCATACTCCACCTCTTTCCATCCCTTGAGGCTCTCCTCTACGAGGATCTGGTTGGAGTAGGAGAGGGCGTTCTCTGCGCGCTGGATGAGCTCCTCGCGGTTGGAGCAGAAGCCCGAGCCCATGCCGCCAAGGGTGTAGGCCGCGCGGACGATGATGGGGAAGCCAATCTTGTCTGAGGCGGCGAGCGCCTCCTCGACGGTGTTGACCGCAATGGAGTGCGGGGTCTTGACGTCGATGCTCTTGAGCATATTGGCGAAAATCTCGCGGTCCTCGGTGTCGATGATCGCCTCGACCGGGGTGCCGAGCACGCGGACGTTGTACTTCTCAAGCACTTTGCTCTTGAAGAGCGCCACGCCGCAGTTCAATGCCGTCTGTCCGCCAAAGGAGAGGAGGATGCCGTCCGGGCGCTCCTTCTCTATGACGCGCTCCACGAAGTAGGGAGTTACCGGCAGGAAATAAATCTTGTCCGCAATGTTCTCGGACGTCTGGATCGTCGCGATGTTGGGGTTGATGAGGACGGTGCGCACGCCCTCCTCCTTTAAGGCCTTGAGCGCCTGTGAACCCGAATAGTCGAACTCGCCGGCCTCGCCAATCTTGAGGGCGCCGGATCCGAGGATGACCACTTTCCTTACTTCGTGTACCATTATTATATAATGTGTGATGAAATATTTTCGTGAGGGCACGACTGCGGCGGGCGGACGCATTGTGGACTCTCCGCACCTCCGCAAACAAGGGCGAAATTACATAAAAATCGCACAAAAGACAATCTAAGGCCTATAATTGAAATGTCACATTCCATGCGCTTTTGTGGCATGAGCCAGCATGTGCGCCCTGCGGGTGACTATCTTAACAAGTTTCGCCGTCCAACGCCTTATAATTCACGAAAATTCAGAGGCTCTTCTCTTCCTCTCGGCCGCATCTCGGTTTGCCGTGGCGAATTGTCCGTGGCTCTGCCTGCGCAAATCTCCATTCGCGCTGAAATTGTATGCAGTCCGATGCGAATGAATATTCGGTGAAGTTTTGCGAAATAAAAACGGAACAATTGGCACAACCTTTGCGTATATCGGCACGTGTCCTCGTGGGGACGCTTCATCAGCTTAATCATCTAAATTCACATAACACAATGAAATTGAAGAACCTCTTCGTGATGGCAGGTCTCTGCACCGCCATCGTTCTGACTGGTTGCAACGCCAGCAGCGCAACTAAGGGCGGCCTCATCGGCGGCGGCGCAGGTGCTGCTGTAGGCGCAGGCGTAGGCGCTCTCGTAGCCAAGAATAACCGCAAGAAGGGCGCTCTCATCGGCGCAGCCGCTGGCGCAGCAGTCGGCACCACCGCAGGCATCATCATCGGCAAGAAGATGGACAAGAAGAAGGCCGAGCTCGCAGCCCTCGAGGAGGCTAAGGTTCAGGAGGTCACTGACCAGAATGGCCTGACTGCCATCCAGGTGACTTTCGGTGAGGACGGCCTCAAGTTCGCCACCGGCAAGAGCACCCTCAGCGCTTCAGCTAAGACCGCTCTCGTCAACTTCGCTAAGACCCTCACCTCTGGCGAGGACGTCTCTACCGCCGACATCACTGTCGAGGGTCACACCGACTCTACCGGCTCTACCGCTGTCAACGAGAAGCTCTCTCTCGCTCGCGCGCAGGCCGTCACTGATGTCCTTGTCGCAAACGGCATCGCCAAGACCCGCATCACCACCCGCGGCCTCGCCTCTGAGTACCCCGTGGCTGACAACAGCACTGCTGAGGGCCGCACTCAGAACCGCCGTGTCGAGGTTTACATCACTGCAAGCCAGGATATGATTAACGCAGCCGAGGCTCAGGCCAAGTAAGCTTAATCAGCAATAGACAGATAAGGCGGGGCGCAAGGTCTTGATGACTTTGCGCTCCGCTTGTTTTATGCCGAAAATGATTACCTTTGGCAAGATTAAGACACCCCCTCTTTGCACATGAAACCCCTTGCTCTCTTGCTTTTCTGCGCACTTGCGGCTTCTCCCATGCTCGCGAGAGCCCAGCGCACTGACTGGTCCGTGACTTGCCAAAGCCCTGTGGCTGGAAGGCCGGGACTGCCTGAGATGGATGGCCGCACCATGAGGCTGATTGACCGCATAGTGCGCGCCAAGGCGGACAGCCTCAGGACAATAGAGGGCGTCAGCGTGTCAACACCGCGCGATGTCAATGGCCTGCTGTCCATTCGCCTGACGCTCAGTGGCGATGGCATGACCGCGGATCCCAATGTGACCGGCTATAACAGTGTGACGCGTGTAGCTATGGAACGCCTCTCCTCCCAACTGACTGATGTCTGGGCTTTTGCCGATGTCTTTGTCGACGGACACACCGATAACGTCGGCCCTTATGATGAAAACATGACGGTCTCTTTCCGCAGGGCGCTGGCTGTCGGCAACCTGCTCATACGCCAGGGCGTTGACTCTGCGCGTGTCGAGTCCCGCGGCTTCTCTTATGACTACCCCTTGGCGAATAACCACCTCATTGAGGGACGAGACAAGAACAGGCGCGTTGAGGTGACCATTTGCGTCAGTGCTGACATGATTGACCACTTGTAGAGTTTCCCGCCCTGAAACATCAAGGCTAAGTTCGTGATTTTCTTCACTCAAGGAGAAATAAAAACGGCCCCACCTGCATCTCAGGCGAGGCCGTAAATATTTTTTTGTGCCTTTTTTACTCGCTTACGCTGTTGAATGCGAAGTCGTCAATGGCTATGTAGGCGGGCGCGTTAAAGCCGTATTCACCGTAGAGGTCCTCTGATCCTCCAATGGTCAGAATAATCTGGTCTACCTTGCCGAGGCCCTTCAAGTCAATCTTGGTCCACTCGGTCATGAGGTAGCTCTTGCTGTCGCGGTAGTCGCCCAAGTAGACGACAACGCTGCTGGTCTTGGAGCCATCCACATAGCCGTCAAGGGTGACATTGAAGTAGTTGGCCTTCTCGGTGGTCAGTTGGACCGCCTCGCCATACAGACCGTCGTTGCCGTCGCGGAGGGCGAGGGTGGCGTAGGTGGTGAGCTGGAAGTAGGCGTAGACAGGCTCTATGAGCTTGCCGTCGGTGGTCTTGATGATGGGCTTGCCGTAGTCGAACCCGTCATATACTACGGCGAAGGTCTTTGAGTCGTTGGCTCCGCCCTCTCCGTATACTGAGTACTGGTTCTTGTAGCCGGCCGTCTTCATGTCGTGCAACTGGCTGGTGGCGAAGCCGCTCCAGCTGGACCACTCCTTGTTGAAGTTGTTGCCGAACTCGACGCCGTCAGAGGTGTACGACTCGTTGTTTATGTAGCCCACTTTCTCGTCGATTTCCGCATCCTCGAATGTGATGAGGTTGGTGTACTCGGGCGCCTCATCCTCGTCGTCGGAGCAGGAGGTGAGAACGCAAGCCGTGGCGCAGATGCCAAGGGCGAACATTAGAGATTTCTTCATATTGTAATAGTAGGGTTTTGTTTCCTTTTTGGCTTATGTGCCTTTGCTTTTTCTTTTTTTGCTTGTGGCTGATATCCTCTGTAAGTCTGTGAGCTACAAAAACACATGGTCACCGCGAAATTGTGGAAAAATATAATTCCGCACTTGTGTAATAACAATAGTTTGCATATTTTTACGCAAGATAACCATAAAACAAATCATCATGCACCTTTACTTCTGGCTTGTTCCCCTAAGCTCGGTCGTGGCGCTCTTCTTCGCCTGGCTGTTCTACAGGGGGATGATGAAAAATAGTGAGGGAACCCCTCGCATGGCCGAGATTGCCGGCTATGTGCGCGACGGGGCCATGGCATATCTGCGCCGCCAGTATGGCGTGGTTTTCAAGGTGTTCATCGCTTTGGCTGTATTGCTTGCGGTGCTCGCCTACATGGGTGTCCAGAACCCGTTCGTCCCGGTGGCGTTCCTCACGGGCGGCTTTTTCAGCGGCCTCTGCGGATACCTTGGCATGAAGACAGCCACCAACGCCTCCGCCCGTACGGCCAATGGCGCCCGCGAGAGCCTTAACAAAGGTCTGCGCGTGGCTTTCCGCTCAGGCGCGGTCATGGGTCTCGTGGTCGTGGGCTTCGGCCTTTTGGACATCGCCGCATGGTTCTACATACTTAACGATCTCGTTTTCACGCCAGAAAATATGCAGAGCGGACTTGACTTCTGCGGCTTGACGCTGGTGCACCCCGGCACTGACGTTCACACCAAGATGGTCGAGATCACCGCCACGATGCTGACTTTCGGCATGGGTGCGTCAACTCAGGCGCTCTTCGCCCGCGTGGGTGGCGGCATATACACGAAGGCTGCCGACGTGGGAGCCGACTTGGTCGGAAAGGTTGAGGCCGGCATCCCGGAGGATGACCCCAGAAACCCCGCCACCATTGCTGACAACGTGGGTGACAACGTGGGAGACGTGGCCGGCATGGGCGCTGACCTCTATGAGAGCTATTGTGGCTCCATCCTCTCAACTGCCGCTCTTGGCGCAGCCATCCCGGCCATTTCTGACGATATGCAGTGGAGCCTGATTGTCGCCCCCATGATTGTGGCGTCCATCGGCACTATCCTCTCCATAATCGGAGTCTTTGCTGTGCGGACCAGCGAGGGGGCGAGCCAGAAAAATTTGCTCCGCGCTCTTCTAATCGGCACTGGTGGGTCTTCCATCCTCATTCTTGTGGCTGTGGCTCTCATGGCGTGGTTCGGAATGCTCTCCTGGGGAATTTTTGGCTCTGTCATTGCCGGCTTGGCAGCGGGAGTCATCATTGGTCAAGGGACTGAATATTTCACTTCCGACGAATATAAGCCCACCAAGGGCATCGCCGCTCAGACTCAGCAAGGCTCGGCCACGACTATCATCGAGGGCATTGCCGTCGGCATGATGTCCACTTGGCTGCCTGTGGTCATTGTGGCTGCCGCCATCATAGCCGCTTTCGGCTGCGCAGGTGGATTCTCGAACTACGCCATGGGTGTCTATGGCATTGGCTTTGCCGCTGTCGGCATGCTGTCCACTCTCGGAGTGACGCTCGCCACTGACGCTTTCGGTCCTATTGCCGACAATGCTGGTGGCAACGCCGAGATGAGCGGCCTCCCGGCCGAGGTGCGTGAGCGCACTGACGCTCTCGATGGCCTTGGCAACACTACTGCGGCCACAGGCAAGGGCTTCGCTATCGGCTCGGCCGCTCTTACCGCCATGGCTCTCCTCGCCGCCTATATTGAGGAGGTCAAGATGTGGCTTGTGCGCATTGCCAACGAGGGTGACGGCCTTAAGCAGGTCGGCGAGACCATCTTCTACACAAACAAGGCGGCTCAGATCCCTGACGGCGCCATTGCGCTCTCCGACGCCACCATGCGCGATTTCGTCACGGCCTTCGACTTGTCTCTTTTTAACCCTATGCTTCTTGGCGGCCTCTTTATCGGGGCGATGATGGCTTTCCTCTTCTGCGCCTTGAGCATGAAGGCTGTGGGACGCGCCGCGAGCAAGATGGTTGACGAGGTCCGCCGTCAGTTCCGTGAAATCCCCGGCATCATGGAGGGTAAGGGCACTCCAGACTACGCGCGTTGCGTGGAAATCTCGACAAAAGGTGCGCAGACCGAGATGATCCTGCCGTCAATATTGGCTATTGTGGTGCCGGTGGTCATCGGCCTCCTCTTTGGCGTGGCTGGTGTCATTGGGCTCTTGGGCGGCGGTCTGACAGCTGGTTTCACCCTTGCCGTGATGCTGAACAACGCAGGTGGCGCATGGGACAACGCAAAGAAATTTATCGAGAAAGGCAATTATGGCGGCAAAGGCTCCGACTGTCACAAGGCGGCTGTCGTGGGAGACACCGTTGGTGACCCTTTTAAAGATACGTCCGGACCATCACTTAACATCCTTATCAAACTAATGAGCATGGTGTCCGTCGTAATGGCTGGTCTCACCATCACTTACTCACTCTTGGGCTAAGCGCCCGAGGGCTCTCTAAATAGGCAGAGAGAAAAGTCGCCACCCCTGCGTGATGCCGGGGTGGCGTTTTTTATTTCGAGTGCCGCCCATCTGAAATAGGGACGGCTCTTCTCTATTGAAAAGCAGGATTTGAGCTTTTTAGATGGACAGGAAGTTTCTCAGCACTTGCTCACCTACAGACCCGCTTTTCTCGGGGTGGAACTGAGTGGCGAAGAAATTATCTTGGCGGATGGCGTTGCTGTACTCGACGCTGTGGCGGCTCGTGGCCACTGTATATGGGCCCACGGGTACATAGTAGCTGTGTATGCAATAGACGTAGGCTCCTTCCTGCTCTGGTGTGAAGAGTGGGCTCTTGACGTCGTATATACTGTTCCACCCTAATTGGGGTACCTTGAAATTGAGAGGGTTGGGTGAGGGAATGGGGAATTTGAGAACAGGTGCGTCAAAAACTCCGAGGCAGTCCACGTCGCCCTCCTCTGAGTGGCTGCACAGCAGCTGCATGCCCACGCAGATGCCCAAAACAGGCTGGCGGAGAGAGCGGATGACGTTGTCTAAGCCGGTCTGCCGTAGGTGTGCCATGGTTGTGGACGCCTCGCCTTGTCCCGGGAAGATCACTTTGTCCGCAGTGCGGAGCTGCTCCGGGTCGTCTGTCAGCTGCGCCTCGACGCCCAAACGGCCGAGCGCATTGAGTACCGAGCGGATGTTCCCGGCGTTATACTTGACTACTGCTATGCTCATCGTCTCTCTTTTTTACAGTGGGTTTCAATTGTCTGTACGCCCGCAAAGATAGTGACAATTGGCGACAGGCGGCCAATACGCGGCCCTTAAGATTGTCCTTTCATCTGTGGTTCTCCCCTCGTACCGTCACAAGTGTTGAGGCGCATCCCGATGTACTCGCTTCTCAAGACGGCGAGTCGGGCTTGAGGGGGCAAGCTAATCACTCACTGGCCGAAAAGAGTGAAGCCCGCTCGGGTGCAAACCGTGCGGGCTTCCTCAAAACCAATAAATGAAATTATGATTTTACCTCATATCGACATACTTGATCTCGTCCTTGTCTGAATACATGAGGTTCTCGCCGCCCATGCCCCAGATGAAGGTGTAGTTCTTGGTGCCGGCTGCCGCATGGATGCTCCATTCGGGCGAGGTGATGGCCTGCTCGTTGTGGAGCCAGACGAGGCGCTCCTGCTGAGGCTCGCCCATGAGGTGGCAGATGGCGTGTCCTTCGGGGACGTCAAAATAGAAGTAGCACTCCATGCGGCGCGTGTGTGTGTGTGCGGGCATGGTGTTCCAGACGCTGCCTGGCATAAGCTCGGTCATGCCCATCTGCAGCTGGTTGGTGCCGCCGCCGTCGACCTGCTCCAGAACCTTCTTGGTTATCATGTGGTTGCAGTAGCGGTCGTTGCTGTCCTCGGGCTTGCCGTAGTGGTCGGTGATGCCGAGGGTGTACTTTTTCTTGTTCTTCTCGTACTTTTTCTTGTCGAGGGTGATCACCTGGGTCTTGAACTCCTTATAGGCTGGAGCCGAGTTGATGTAGAACTTGGCGGGGTTGGTCGCGTCCTTGCTCTTGAAAACTATGTCCTTGTGACCGCAGCCCACGTAGATGGCGTCGCGGTGGTCGAGGTCGTAGTCCACGCCATCGACAGAGACGATGCCGTCTCCACCGACATTGATGACGCCCAGCTCGCGGCGCTCAAGGAAATAGGTTATCTCGGGACCAAGCTCGCGGAAGGTCTCAAGCTTGAGAGACTTGGAGACCGGCATGGCGCCGCCGTAGATGAGGCGGTCATAAAGGGTGTAGGTGAGGTTGATCTCATCGGCCACCATGACCTTCTCCATCATGAAACGCTCGCGGAGCTTCTCTGTGTCATAGTGCTTGACGTCATCGGGGTGGCAGGCTGTCTGCACCCTGTAATTCTGCTGCGCGTTGGCTGTGAGGGCCATGGCTGCGACTGCCAGAAAGGCAAAAGTCTTTTTCATATTTTCGTGTGGTATTTTTTATGTCAGTTAATCTAAACGGGAAACCGCCTTATTTGTTACCCTTGATGCGTATCTTGTTCCAGGCCACCATGCAGAGAGTTATTATTGACAAGATGATTACGCCTACCACGGAGCCGAGGTGGTGCACAGAGGCGTAAATCACATTGGCGAGTGGCGATGAGCAGAAGTCGAGCGAGCCGGCCGCAAACCCTTCAGGCACAGCCACTGCTTTGTCTTGCGTGTTGGCATAAACGTCTGCAGCCGCTTTGGTGAAGTCCGGCGCCATGTATGTGACAAGGTAGAGCCCCAGCACCATGACGACGAGTCCGACAATGAAACTGCGGAGGACATTGCCTTTGGTGAAGGGGAGCACCATCACGAAGACGTAGAACATGCCGGCTAAGCTGGCAAGCGGAAGGAATTGGTTGCCAGGGAGGATGACGGCAAGGACGAGTGTGACGGGAATGAGAAGCAGCGAGACGACGAGTGTCGTCGGGTGGCCAATGACAAGGGCCGGGCTCATGCCGATGTAAAGCTCCTTGTCCGCTCCGAACTTCTTTGCGACGAGCGCGCGTGTGGCCTCCGAGATGGGCTTGAGACCCTCAATGAAGAGGCTGGTGATGCGGGGGATGAGCTCCATGACTGCGCCCATCTTGATGCCGAGGCCGAGAGTGGATGGGATGTTGTCAACAAGCTCCTGCGCATTGGCGCAAGAGAGGCATCCAATAATAATGCCAATTATGACACCCAGGAAAAGAGGCTCGCCAAAGAGGCCGAACTTCTTCTTCATGCCCTCAGAGTCGATGTTCACCTTGTTTATGCCCGGCACATGGTCAAGTCCCTTGTCGATGACAAGGGCGAATGGCATAAAGCCCTGGCAGAAAGGCTGAGGGATGGATATGCCCTCCATGCCGGGATAGAAGCTCTGGAATTTCTTGGCGGTCATGTCTGCCAAAACGAGGGTTATGATATAGCAGACGATGGCTGCGAAGAAACCAAGCGTGACACTGTCCGTCATGAAATAGACAACGGCGCCGATGAAGGCGAAATGCCAATAGTTCCAAAGGTCGATGTTGACTGTGCGCGTGCAGCCAAGCAAAAGGAGGACGAGGTTGACGCCAAGGCAGACGGGGATGATGAAAGAGCCGACAAGCGTGTTGTATGCCACGGAAGCCGCTGCAGGCCAGCCCATGTCGAACACCTGAAGCTCAAGACCGTATATCTCGGTCACTTTCGAGAGAGCCGGGCCAAGGCTGGATGTGAGGAGGGCGGTGACAATGCTCAGGCCGACGAAGCCGACGCCCACATAGAGGCCGCTTTTGAGCGCCTTGGAGAAGTTGATGCCGATGCAGACACCGAGAATGGTGAAGATGATTGGCATCATGACGGCGGCTCCGAGTCCGATGATGTATGAGAAAACTGCTTCCATTGACTTTTGTGATAAATGATGACAAAGGTTAATTCGCCACAAATTTAACAAACTTTTTGTACAAACGTGTGCACGAATTTGTTTTTAAGGTTTTTGCCAAGCGGCAAGAAACTAATGCTTAGCATGGTCGGCGCCCGCGGTTAAGTACGCCGCGAAAAGATAAATGACTGTGAAACGCAAGAAAAGGCCACGCCTCTGATGATTTTTTCATTTGGTTTTTATAGTTTTGCGGACGAATTTTGTACTATACTACTCAAAGAGTAAACATTAAATATGGCAACTACTGCAGATTTCCGCAACGGCATGTGCATCGAGTACAACAACCAGTTGTACTTCATCGTCGAGTTCCTCCACGTCAAGCCCGGCAAAGGCCCCGCTTTCGTCCGCACCAAGCTTAAGAACGTCAAGACCGGCAAGGTTATTGACAACACGTTCAACTCAGGCGTCAAGATTGACGAGGCTCGTGTTGAGCATCGCCAGTACCAGTACACCTACAAGGAGGGCACCGACTACCATTTGATGAACACAGAGACCTATGAGGAGATCGTCCTCGGCGAGGATCAGATTCCTAACGCCGACCTCATGAAGGAGGGCGAGAACATCCAGGTCCTCGTTCACGCTGAGACCGAGAACGTCCTGACCGCCGAGCTCCCAGTCAACATGGTCTACGAGATCACCTACACCGAGCCGGGCGTACGCGGCGACACCTCGTCAACCACCTCGCTCAAGCCCGCCACCATCGAGACCGGCGCCACCATCATGGTTCCACTCTTCGTCAACACTGGCGACAAGATCAAGGTTGACACACGCGACCGTTCTTACGTCGAGCGCGTCAAATAAGTCTGAGGCAGCTCAATAGCATGAGGCTCCCGCCTCTGTGACATAACAAACAAGCCAAAGGCCGCGGGGCGGGCGCTGATGCGCAAACCCCGCGGCTTTTCATTTATTTCCATGGTGTTCACAAGGCCCGAAGGCGAGGCCGCAAACCAACGATAATGGCAAACGAGAGGAACGTAGTGAGGCTCTATAAGGAGAAACTCAACCTGCTGCTCGACGTCGCGCAGACCGTCAACGAGGACAGCACGGTCGAGGAGCTCATGCAGGAGTTCGAGTCCCTGCTCCGCGACGAGCTGCAAGTGGGCAAAATCCTCGTCTTCACGCTTGCTGAGACCGGATGGAGGTGCATCCTGCAGTGCAACGTGGCTGACGCCCAGCGAGACCAGATTGACATTGAGCACGACCTGAAGGAGATGAACGCCATCGAGAACCTCGCCCTTTGCGAAAATAAGGCTCTCGAGGGCTTCGACGCTGTCATCCCCCTGCGGCACAAGCACCGCGTGATGGGCTATGTCCTGGTGGGAGACACTGAGCTTGGCGACGGCATCAGCCCAACGCTGCGCAACCTCAAGTTCATCCAGATTCTCTCGAACCTGATTATCGTCGCCATCGAGAACAAAAAGATGCAGTCGCGCATCTTGCGGCAGGAGAGCCTCAGACAGGAGCTCGCTCTCGCGTCTCGAATACAGGCCGGCCTCATCCCCCCCGAGGGCATGCTGCTGCAGACTGGTCATACCAGGGCGCGGTCTTATTACCATCCCCATGACCAGGTGGGCGGCGACTACTTCGACATCATACAGCTTTCGCCCCGCTCCGTCGGGTTCTGCATGGCGGATGTGAGCGGAAAAGGTGTAGCCGCGGCCCTGCTGATGAGCAACTTCCAGGCCATGGTCAGGTCGCTCTTCACGGCCCATTGCGATTTACGCAAACTCGTGACCGAGTTCAATAGGCGTGTCTGCCAAAACACTAAGGGTGAGAAGTTTATAACACTTTTTATCGGCAGGTATGATTGCCTGACAGGCCATCTGAGCTACGTCAATGCGGGGCACCTGCCCCCGCTGCTCAACAGCCGCGGCCACGTCCGCGAGCTTGTGTCGGGCTCAATAGGCCTCGGCATGCTCGACGAACTGCCTGGCGTTGACAAGGGCGACATCAGGCTGCGCAAGGGCGACTTGCTCGTGATGTTCACTGACGGGCTAATTGAAACTGAGGAGCAGTCTGGCTTCGGCAGTAACGCTGAGAAACTCATGGCTATCATGAGGAAGAACATGGGGATAGACAAGACCATGAATGAGATACAGGAATTGGCCGAGAAAACTTTCACGAGCGGAAAAACTTTCGACGACACCTCCGTCATGGCCATCGAGCTGACGAGAGATCGCATTTTGCCATTTTAACACACAACAAAAATCATGTCAATCAAGAAATACATCCCGAACACTATCACGTCCATGAACCTTTTGTGCGGCGTCTTGGCCGCGGCGTGCGCGTTCGGGGGTGAGTTGCAGGCGGCTGCTCTTTTCATCATAGCGGGAGCCGTGTTCGACTTCTTTGATGGCTTTGCGGCCCGCGCCCTCGGCGTGAGTGGACCCATGGGAAAAGAGCTTGACTCTTTGGCTGACAACATAACGTTCGGTCTCGCTCCCGCCGCCATATACTCCACTTATGTCCGGTGGTTCCTCACAGGCTCGTATGTCAAGCCCCTCACTGACATGGCAATGGGTGACATAGTCTTGACATTCATTCCCCTTGTCTTGAGCGTTTTCGCGGGTTTGCGCCTTGCCAAGTTCAACATAGACGAGCGTCAGACGGAAAGTTTCCTCGGCCTGACGACCACGGCAACCGGCCTCTTCACTGCATCGCTTATATGGATGCTGCCGGGCAATGAGGATTTGTTCAAGTCAATCATGACGCCGACTGTCGTATTCGTCATGGTCGCCGTGTTCTGCGGCTTGCTTGTCAGCGAGATCCCTATGTTCTCTCTCAAGGTGAAGCATTGGACGTGGAAGGGCAATGAGCTTAAGGTCATCCTTTTGGCCGTCGGCCTTGTCTCCATCATCATGATGGGGTTGGGTGGCATAAGCGTCACAATCGCGCTTTACACCATATTCTCCATTGTCAAGGCCCTCATCCCGGGCAAAAAAGCATAGCAACCAACAAACCCTATTCCTATGACAGCGGCTGCTAAACGAATCATCATAACGGGCCTTTCCATGATTGTCGTCATGGCTGTGGCCGTAGCGGCCGTATGGATAGGCCTGAACCGACGTTACAAGGCCCCCTCGCCCATGAGGTGTCTGCCCACCGAGACGGCGGTGGTCGTCCGTCTTGGTGACAGGGCGTCGATAGCGGAGCGCACTGCCGACCCCATATATGGGCAGGAGCTGACAGATGCGCTGGGTGGTTTGGCCGTGCGCGAGATGGCCGCGCGGATTGACTCCCTCTTCGGACATGGGGTAATTGAGGACCCGCCTCTGTCTGGCAGGGACATCTACATATCCTTCATGCTGACGGCAAAAGGGGAGATGCGCCAATTGGCCGCCTCTTTCTGCCTCAGCAATCGCATGGAGTGGCACAAGGCCATGAACGCCCTCAGGGATCGTGACGGGATTGAGGTGAAAGACACATCCGTCCTTGGCCATGGTCTTTTCCTTTTGCGAGAGGAGGGCTATTCGGAGCCGCTCTACATGGCTGCCGGCGGTGGATGCCTCTTCACTTCCACCACTCCGGACCTGCTCATATCTTTTGGCAACGACAGCATAACGCCCATGTGCGATGACCCTCAGTTCGCCCAGATTGAGCGGACGGTGTCGTCGTCTGCCGCGGCGTCCATTTTCCTCAATGGCAAGTATGCGCTGTCCGTCCCTGCCGACATGAACCCTATAACTGGCCAATTCGCCAACACCATATTGCTTGAGGGGCAAGGGAGCGAATGGATGGCTTTTGATCTGAGCCTGCATGATGATGGGCTTTCGGCCGACGGCTTTGCCATATCACAGCACCCTTCGCTGGCAATGCTCACCTCCAGGGACAACACGTCGGCTTTAGGCCTGGCAAGGCGCATCCCCAAAGGCGTCACAAGGTTTACGCGTGTTGGTGCGGGACGCAGAGGGCTTTCTTCCCCCTCTTTCACTGATTTTCTGGGGCAGGATACCATAGGTAAGAAATATCGCAACACGCAGAGCGAGATTTTCGCCAAGACGAATGTTGACATCGAGGCCCTGATTGCTCAAGTCTTTGAGTCCGAGCTGGCGCTCTGTGACTATGGCAACGCCACGGTCCAGGACTCGGCTCGCACGCAGAGCGGGGCTTTCCTCGTGGTGGATACTCACGGGGGGACTAAGGCTCACGCCACGCTAACCCAGGCTCTCACGGCCATGCATGGTGGCACACCCCCCATGGTCATTGGCGAGATACAGCCGGGGGCGAGCGCCGTGCCGGCTGGCGTGTCGTCACGCAGAGCGGATGCCGAGCAGGTGTCTGACGTCTCAATCCCTGTCTATGGGGGCTTTGAGAGCAATGACGAGACGTTCTTCCTCAACATGCTTTTCAACCACCAAATCCCCGCAAGAGTATTTTTCAGATATGAGGACGCCCTCGTCTTCGCAGATGACATGGGCACGCTGCGCCGTGTCCTTGCTGACTACGTGACTGGCAACACGATGGAGGGCGACACTAAGTTTGACAATCTCATGTCGCACTTCGGCAACGACTTCTCCACGTTGACTTACGAGACTGAGCCTGAACACAATCCAGCCTATAGCCACAGGCGGGGACGCAAGACTTTTGGCACCATATGCCACATGATGACCCGAGCCGGCAGCCTGCCATACATCAGCATCTTTGCGCAAAACGCAAATGGGGATGAGGCCGACGACGTGAAAGCGGGCGCTGACGTGACCTGGCAGACGAGGCTCGACTCGATAAGAGGCGGACGGCTGTGGGGCGTTACCAACCACTATACCCAACTCACGGAATGCATCGCGCAAGACATGGACAACAAGGTGTGCCTTGTGGGCGCCGACGGCATGCTGCTCTGGCGACGACCGGTCGACTCGCCCATTGTCGGGACTGTGAGCCAAGTTGACTTCTATGCCAACGGCAAACTGCAATACCTGTTCACGACTGAAAAGTCGCTCTATATCATTGACCGCCTTGGCAATGACGTGGGCCCATTCCCCATTGCGCTCCCGTCTCCATCGCAAAGTGGAGTTAGCTCGGCTTTATATTCGGATGGCAGCCCGATAAGGTTCTTTGTCGGATGCAAAAGCGGACCGGTAGTCTTTGGCCCGGACGGCAAACAGGTTGACGGATGGAAAGCCGTGAAACCGGAAGGCGTCATGCGCGGAGCTCCGCGACATTTCGTCTGCGCCCAGAAGGATTACATCGTCTATCACGACCAGTACGCATATTACTATGTCGACAGGCGCGGCAATAAAAGGCTGTCCACTTCGCCCTTAGCGCCTGGCGACCAGAGCCGGATGGCTGTCAGCGCCAATGGCCGATATTTTGTGACCACAACTTCAGACGGCACACCGGTGTTCATTGACGGAGAGAACGGCAAGATAAGCCAACTCAGGGCGGATAGCATAGGGACTGACGTGATAGCGCTTCCTTTGGCGTCTAACACCTACGCTGTCATCGGGACAAGGAGAGCCCTCGTGGTGGATACGGATGGAGACGCCCCGACCGAGAGGACTCAATGGATAACAGGCTATAAGAGCGTCACGCAGGTTGAGTCTCTTGATGGTCTCATTGTCGCGTTTGACGCTAAATCGTCGCTTGCCCACGTCTATTCGTCTATAGATGGCAGCGAAGCCGCCGCGTCTCCTTTTGAGGCTCACGGCAGTGTGGCGTTGGGGCATGGCACAACCGGGATTGTGGCGATGACTCTTGGAAGCTCGGGCGAGATAATACAGATTAAACTCACAAAAGGCGCCGGCAAGTAGACAGCCCGGAAGCCCCTAAATAACGAGAGTGGCGGGCGGCAAGATAAAAGAAAAAGCCCCTGCGCAAAAGACAGATATGGCAGACGAACACAACGAGCTTATACTCATCAGCCTGCAAGGCCCGGATAAACCCGGACAGACATCTCAGATAACAGACGTCCTGGCCAACCACAAGGTGGATATTTTGGACATTGGTCAGGCCGTAATCCATAACGACTTGAGCCTCGGTATGTTGATCAGCCTGACTGACGAGACCGAGGATTCGTCGTCTCTGCTCAAAGACCTGCTCTTCAAGGCCTACGAGGTGGGACTGCAAATCAAGTTCAGCCCCATATCGCATCCCGACTATGAGGACTGGGTGAGCCAGCAGGGCAAGAGCCGCAACATAATAACCCTCATGGCCCGCAAGCTTGAGGGACGCCATGTTGCCGCTGTGACGCGCATAATAAAGGAGCAGGGACTTAATATTGACAAGATTTCACGCCTGACCGGCCGCCGCTCTCTGCACGAGGCGTTGAACTCACGCGTTATGAGCGTCGTCGAGTTCTCGGTGCGAGGCATCCCTGCCGACGAGGAACAGCTGAAACTGGACTTTATCGAGGTCTCGAAGGAGTGCGATGTGGATATTGCCTTTCAGGCCGACAACATATTCCGCCGCAACCGCCGCCTTGTGTGCTTCGACATGGACTCGACGCTGATACAGACGGAGGTTATTGATGAGCTTGCTCGCCGTGCCGGCGTCTATGACGAGGTGTCTGCGATAACGGCGTCTGCCATGAGAGGCGAGATAGACTTTAAGCAAAGCTTCATGAGGCGCATTGGCCTGCTCAAGGGCTTGGATGTGTCTGTGATGAAAGACGTGGCTGAGAATCTGCCGCTCACTGATGGCGCGGAGCGTCTGTTCCGCACGTTGAAGAAGAGCGGCTATAAGACCGCCATCCTGTCTGGCGGCTTTACTTATTTCGGCAACTACCTCAAACAAAAGCTCGGAATAGACTACGTGTTTGCCAATGAGTTGGAGGTTGAGGACGGTAAGCTGACTGGCCGCCATGTGGGTGACATAGTGGACGGCGCGAAGAAAGCCGAGCTGCTTAAACTTTTGGCGTTCAAGGAGGACATCCATTTAGAGCAGTGTATTGCTGTGGGCGATGGAGCCAATGACCTGCCGATGATTCAGGAGGCTGGACTGGGCATCGCCTTCCACGCCAAGCCGAAAGTCAAGGCCACTGCCCAGCACTCAATCTCGCAAAACGGACTTGACACGATTCTTTACCTCATCGGCTTCAAGGACAGAGAGATAAACGGGTAAGCGTCAAACCTTCAGTCCCCAACCGCAAAAAATAATCCCGCCCCTAAGTAAAAACGATACTTGGGGCGGGATTTTTCTTGTATGTGACGTTTGCCCGACTAATTGCCGACCATGGTCACCTAAGCAAGCTCGACGTGGTTTACGTCAAGGTCTCCTGAGAAGAAAAGGCTTGCTGTGCCGGCGAATTTGTCCGGGTTCTCTGTTGTGTAGAAGCTTGCTGTGCCTCCCCTTGTCAGGCGCGTTTCCAGCTCGGGATGGCGTGAGAGGTAATCCACGAGACTCTGCGCCACGATGTCACCCTGCGTCAGGAGCCGAATGCCGGATGGCAGTGCTTGCGAAATCTTGGGCGTCAGGAGCGGATAGTGCGTGCAGGCCAACATGACAGTGTCTATGTCAGGGTCTTGGCTAATCAGCTCATCCGTATATTTCTTGACAAAATAGTCCGCCCCCGGCTTGTCAAACTCGCCATTCTCGACGAGCGGCACCCAAAGCGGGCAGGCCTGCTGACTGACATGTACCTCGGGCCACAACTTGCCCATTTCAATCAGGTAGGAATGTGAGTTCACTGTGCCACTGGTCCCCATGATGCCAACGTGGCCCGACTGCGTGTAAAGGCCGAGAGCCTCGACCGACGGGCGTATAATGCCAAGCACGCGACGGTGGCCTAACGGGTCAATCCGAGGCAAGTCGACCTGCTGAATGGTGCGCAGGGCCTTTGCCGATGCCGTGTTGCAGGCTAAGATGACAAGGTCGGCGCCCATGGCGAAGAGCTGATTGACAGCCTCGAGTGTGAAACGGTATATCACGTCGAAAGAACGGGATCCGTATGGCGCGCGGGCATTGTCTCCCAAATAGATGTAGTCGTAGTGTGGCAACCGCTGACGGACGGAGCTGAAAATGGTCAGTCCGCCATAGCCGGAATCAAAAAGAGCAATCATTAGTCTGGAACCTGCACAGGCATGCCGTCGGACTTGGTCGCCATCACGGTTGTGCCCATGGATGTGGTTCGTTTTTCGTATTTGTTAATTGGCTGGCACACAAATATGTGCGTGTTCTGCATTGTCCCGTCGGGGTCCAGCATGGCCATCATGAAACGATATGTCACCTTGCCCTTCATCTTTGTCTTGACCACCTCGATGTAGTCAAAATAGTCATCCTCCCCGTTGCGTGTCACGCAGAAGGAGTCTATGGAGAGCCGTTTGTACTCCTTGACGGGGAAGTGCATCTGGACATTCTCGCAACTTATCTCGATGCAGTCGTCAGAGAACGTTATCAGCCCCTTGTCTGAGACTGTGGCGAACTGGCTGCTGATGCCGAAACGGTATTTCTGTATCTGCCACGTCGTCTGGTTGCCAGACAACTCGCAACCCCACCACGCTTGACTGTAGTAATCCTCGTCTTGGGCATGGCAAAGGGTTGAGGCGCAAAAAAGCAGGCAGGCCGAAATGATGGCGCGGATGATTTTGGTGACCATGGGTAAAAGGTTTTGTTGAGGCTAAGCGTCGATGACAGGCCTCGGCACAGGCGCGGTCAGTCGGTTTTAATCCCGGTGTCATACCACGACGCGTATTCGGCGTAGTGCGACGCGATGCGCGTGATGGTGTCGGCGCTTTGCTCGGGAGAGAGCTCCTTGATTCGCTTGGCGGGTGTGCCGGCATATATGCCATGGCTCTCGGCTGTCCGCCCTCCAGTGAGGACGGCGCCTGCCGCGATTATTGTGTCTGGTTGCACCGTCGCCCCGTCAAGGACTATGGACCCCATGCCAATAAGGACGTTGTCCATAATGGTGGCCCCGTGCACAATGGCTCCATGACCCACTGAGACGTTGTCGCCAATCGTGGTCGAGAACTTGTCTAACGTGCCATGAATGACAGCGTTGTCCTGGACATTGACGTTGTTGCCGAGGCGAATCGGGGCAACGTCACCACGCAGCACAGCCCCAAACCACACCGAGCATCCGTCTCCGAGAGTGACGTCGCCTATGATTGTCGCCGTGGGGGCAATGAAACAGCCGCTCCCGATGACGGGGGCCTTGCCCCTCACGGATATGATGTTATCCATCATGAAATCACGCTTTGCGAACCACGTGACCCGGGTCGATCACACACTCGCCCCTGAAACGGAGCACGAGCTGGGCGTTAAGAAGGGCTTTGCGCTCTGAGCGTGCCTTGAGGGCGTCAATGTCGCCGTCGGTATAGAAGATGTCATTGGCCACGGTCTCGTCGTAATCGCTATCCTCGCAATCCAGTCCAAAAACCTCGGCAAGCAGGTCGGCCGGGACCCTCGGCGCGCTGTGGTCGGAGAATGTCCAGCTCTCGGCCGTGTCGACCAACTGGGCGCGGAGTGGGCAACGGGCCTTGTTGTCAAAAATAGAAGGCAGGGGCATGTGGTTGACCAGCAGACGTTTGGCTATGAATGGCATGTCGCGCTGCCATATGCCGTGGCCGCAAAGGTAATGGGGTTTCTTGCTGTCAGAGAACAGGTTGTCCACAACATCCGAGAAATTGGCGAGGACCTCGCGCTCGTCGTCAGACACGAAGGAGGTGGTCACAAAGAATGGCTGGTCAAAGCCCTCGCGACGGCGGATTACGCCGGCTGTCACACACGCCACCTTGCCGAACTCGGCATAGAGGCCGGCATGGGGATAGACCTCAGCCGCCGACTCGCCATTTTTGCGAAGAGGCTCAGAGGCCTTGCCCCAAAACTTCTGCATGGTGGGCGACAAGTTGCTGAAATCACTGAGCTCTGGCACCCCCTCGACATTAATGAACATAACATCCTCAAGCGAGACGGACCGGAGGGATGCCGTGCCATCTGGAATGAAAGTCTGCCTTTGGCGCACATCGTTATCTGCGCCCCTGTTGAAATTCTTCACGTTGCTTATACTAAAATTAAAAATCTGCCGCGCCCGACCGACAACCTTGGCGGCGCGTCCCGTATGCCAAGCCATTCAATCCTTGTTGGCATACGCGCTGTAAAGATACTAAACGCTCGCAACAAAAAGGCATACATGTGGCCCAATATCCGAATTTAGGAGTTATTTTCGCGAAAAGCTCAATTCAGACAGTACTATGATTAAGCATATTGTTCTCTTCAAGTTGCGCGACGACGTCGAGAAGAGCGTCAAAGAGACCCGCCTTCCGGCAATCCGCACGCAGTTCAACGCCCTCATGGGCGTTATCCCTACGCTCCGCAGCATAGAGATTGGCATCAACTGCAACCCGGCCGAGAAGTTCGACCTCTCCCTCGAAGCCACTTTTGACGACATGGATGGCCTGCGCGCCTATGCCACTGACCCGCGTCACGTGGCTGTAGCCAAGCAGGTGGGCGAGATGCTTGACGTCCGCGCCTGCACCGACTACGAGATTTAAGAGAGAGAGACACACACATCCCTAAAGCCGACAGCCGATGAAGTCGTTTATTCAATTGCCTAAGCACAAGGAGTTTGACTATAAGCCGCTCTACTACAATCCATACAAGGACTATGTCGAGGAGCGGCGCAAGGCCTTGGGGCTTGAGGAGGAGGTTGAGAAGTTGGCAGGCACGGGCGGCATGCTCCGCAACGGCGCCATGAGGCTCAAGCACCAGGCCTACAAGCCAAAGATGGAGGACGGGTCTCGCCAAAGGAGGGTGCGCCGCCTCTTCATCTTCTTCATTCTCGCTTTCCTCACTTACTATCTGCTCAACGGAAATCTCGATGTGATCATTCAGCACATACTGACGCATAAGTCGTAGAAAAATAGAGGCTTCACCTCACCCACTCTTATCATAATGAACGTAATCCATCTTCTGCCTGACACCGTGGCCAACCAGATTGCCGCGGGCGAGGTCATCCAACGCCCCGCCTCGGTGATCAAGGAGTTAATGGAGAACTCGATAGACGCCGGAGCCACGGAGGTCCGCGTGTCCGTTCAGGACGCCGGGCGCACACAGATTCAGGTGGCCGATGACGGGTGCGGAATGAATGAG
This sequence comes from bacterium, assembly GCA_963658925.1. Lineage (GTDB taxonomy): Bacteria > Bacteroidota > Bacteroidia > Bacteroidales > Marinilabiliaceae > W3P20-009. The sequence goes on along the minus strand of CAVKRQ010000003.1, from coordinate 166,205 downwards.
ACTGACGCGAGGTTGGCCTTTGAGCGCCACGCCACCAGTAAGATTCAAACCGCCCAGGATTTATATAACCTGAACACCATGGGATTCCGCGGCGAGGCGCTGGCTTCAATCGCGGCCGTGGCGCAGGTCGAGCTTCTCACGAGGCAGGAGGGTGAGGACTTGGGCATAAAGCTCGAACTGTCGGGGGCTGACGTGGTGAGCCAGGAGCCGTGCGCCACGCCCAAGGGCAGCCGTTTCTGTGTCAAGAACCTGTTTTTCAATGTCCCGGCCCGCCGACGCTTCCTTAAGTCGGACACAGCCGAGATGCGCCACGTGTGCGCGGAGTTTCTCCGTGTGGCCTTGGCGCACCCGAATGTGGGTGTCAGCCTGACATCGAACGGCTCGACGCTCTATAACCTGCCGGCGGGCAATGTGCGCCAACGCGTGGCAGGTGTGGCCGGCATGACCATGGCTAAGCACCTGCTGCCTGTCGAGTCGGACACCAGCATTGTGCGGATAAGCGGTTTCATCGGCACTCCCGACACGGCTAAAAAGACTGGCGGCGACCAGTATTTCTTCGCTAACGACCGCTACATGCGGAGCGCGTATTTCAACAAGGCGGTGACGGACGCGTATAAGGGCATAATACCCGCCGACCACATACCGGCCTATTACCTCTATCTGACTGTGGACCCGCAGGCGCTCGACGTCAATGTCCACCCCCAGAAGACTGAGATTAAGTTTGACAACGATCAGGCCATTTGGAAGATTCTCAATGCGGCAATCGCCTCGTGCCTGAACGACAATAACATACTTCCGCAGATTGACTTTGACAGCGGTGAGCGTATTGACATCCCGCGTTTCGACCCCACGGCGTCTCAGACGACTGACGGCTACAACCCGTTTGTCAATGAGTGCGAGCAGGCTGCGCAATATGCGGGATCTTTCTCCAACCGCTCGTCGCAAGGCGACATACGCGGCTGGGAGACCATATACTCATCGGCAGCTGGCGGAGGCTCGACATCATCAGGCAGCGCTGTCTTCAGAAGTGGAGCCAATCCAAGCCAAGGCGGCTCAACTTCCATCTCATCCCCGGATCAGTGGGCTGAAATTCCTTCCGGGGCTTGGGCCGCGCCGCAACCGCTGTTTGAGACCTCTGAGCTTTCCGCTGCCATGCCTCGCCCTGAACTTTCACAATATAAGCGCAAGTATATCATGTGCGCGGCCGCGGATGGCCTGCTCGTGATTGACCAGCACAGGGCGCACGAGCGAGTGCTCTATGACAGCCTTAAAGCCATGGTCGGGCGTTCTGCCGTTGAAAGCCAGCGTCTGCTTTTTGCTGACGTCATAGCCATGGGGGCGGAGGACTTGTGCATAATATCCGAGCTTACGGCCGAGTTGGACACCATGGGCATAGAGGCTGAGGTTGACACAGCCGAGGGGTGCGTGAGGATAAACGCCATCCCTGCCATAATGGACATTCAGTCAGTCCGCGAGTTGATTGAGTCTCTAACAGCCGATTGCAGAAATGGCGAGGTTGATATTCACTCTGACGTGGCTGACCTCATGGCACGCCGACTGGCAAGCCGCAGAGCCATGCCCTATGGGCAGATGTTGACGCAGGCTGAGATGATTGACTTGTATGACAAGCTGATGGCCTCGCCCGGGCGTCAGGCAACACCGGGCGGACATGCAATAATCAAATTGATCCGCGATTCGGATATCGACACCCTTTTCAACTAAAAGACAACAACAAGACCTTATTGACATGAGGATGACCCCGGCAGTCAAGAACCTGCTCATAATAAACGTTCTCTTCTTTGCGGCCACCTACGTTTTCCAGAAAAGCTTAGGCGTTGACTTGGACAACTGGCTCGGCCTCCACTATGTCGGCGCAAGCAATTTCGGCATTTGGCAGTTTGTGAGCTTCGTGTTCATGCACGCCAATCTCAGCCACATTTTCTTCAACATGTTTGCGCTCTGGATGTTCGGCACGTTGATAGAGAACGCGCTCGGCGTGCGCCGCTTCGTGTTCTATTACTTGGCTTGCGGAATAGGCTCGGGCGTGATTCAGGAGCTGGCTATGGCCTATGACATCAACCCGCTCATCTCTGCTGTTGACAATACGCTCAACGACCTGAGCCGCGACAACATACAGTTGTTCGTCAATCAGCACGTGATCCCTCTCTCCACCGAGTGCGCCCAGTTGATTAACAAGTTCCTCAATGACTACAACAGCACCATCGGGACAGACCCGGTAGGCGCTGAGGCCATAGCTCGTAACTTCATCATGCAATATCAGGACATGTATGTCAACGCGCAAGTGACTGTTGGCGCCTCAGGTGCGGTGTTTGGCATCCTGCTGGCCTTTGGCATGATGTTCCCGAATATGCGCATCATGTTGCTCATCCCGCCCATCCCGATGAAGGCCAAGTGGTTTGTCCTCATATACGCTCTCATTGAACTCTTTGGCGGCATCCATGGGGCGGACTACGATAACGTCGCCCACTGGGCGCACCTTGGCGGAATGCTTTTCGGCTTCCTGCTCCTCCGCTACTGGAAAGTGCAGAGGTACAACTAAGGCCCGCAAGGCAATAAGCCCCGTGACGCGGGCGGACACACACTATCACTAAAAACACAGAACCTTGTCTATAGCGCAGGAAATACGGGAGTCGTTCAGGTATAACGACGTCATAATAAAGCTGATATATATCAATGCGGCGATTTTCCTCATCATGCGGCTGGCCGACGTGGCTGCCGTCGGTGGAGGTGTGCGGCCGGGTTGGATGATGGAGTATGTGGCCATGCCCATAGGTGGCGATGTGATATTCAAGCCTTGGACCACCGCGACAAACATATTTGCCCACTATGAGTTGCTGCATTTTATCTTTAACATGCTGACGCTCTATTGGTTCGGTCGCATGTTCATGCAGACCTATGGGAGCGAGCGGCGTGCCCTCACGGCCTATGTGGCAGGGGGCTTGGCCGGCTGCGCCGCGGCTTTTCTCACGTCGCTCATATACGTCAACCATTCAGGGATTTTGCTTGGCGCGTCGGCTGCGATCATGTGCATAATGGTGTCGGCCACTGTGGCTGCGCCAGACCGCAGGGTGTGGGTCACCTTCTTCGGCGAGGTAAAAATCAAATATGTCACCTTGACCTACGTGTTGCTGTCCGTCATCATGCTTGTCGGGCTCTCAAACGTGGGTGGCAATCTGGCTCATCTGGGCGGAGCGTTGGCTGGCTGGGGACTCGCAAAATATTGGAGTGGAAGGCGTGAGGCTGACTCAAGCATATCGTCACTGTTCAGGCGCAAGCCCAAAATGAAAATTGTCCGCGGCGGGAACCCAGACTGGGACTTCAACAAGCGTAAGGCTGAGGAGAACCGCGAAGTGGACCGCATACTTGAAAAGATTAACGCCAGAGGCTACAACAGTCTGACGGACAAAGAAAAGGCTACGCTGTTCGATAAAAGCAAACAATAGGAGGGTAAGATGATTTTTCTCAAAGCCCTTAAGCATCTGGCAACCCTGCTTGTCGTCTTGTTGGCTCTCGCCACGGCTTTCGCGGCTTGGTCTGTGCGCATTGCGCCCGACGAGGCTGGCAAACTGTGTCTCAGCTGGTTCGCGTTCCCTTATCTGTGGTTGACGTTGGCGTGCGTCACCATAATCAGCTTCGCATTCAAGTCCTGGTTCATTTTCGCGGTTGGTCTGGCTACGGCGTGCGCAACCGGGCCGAGCGCATTGCGGGTGATAGATGTCCCCTCTTCTTCCGAAAGCTTGCCCGAAGGCAGCCCGATTGTCAAGATTTTGACGTACAACGTGCATACGTTCGGCTATGCCAACGAAATGGACATGAAGCACGCGCAGGACTCGCTTGTGTCCTTTCTTCTTAGCTCGGACGCTGACGTCATCTGTCTCCAGGAGATGATAGACTTGTCTGTCGTGGAAAAACGAAATGTGGCCAACGTTGGCGAACTAATCGAGAAATACCCGTATGTCGATGCGCGAATGAAAGGCTCGTTAGGTCAGACCACTCTCTCGCGCCATCCGATGTCGGAAGTGACAGAGCCGAGCGAGGATGCGGCAAGCCTCGTCGCGCATAATGCGGCCATTGCCGACGATGTCATTATTGGTGAGGACACAATACGCGTTGTCAACTGCCACTTGGCGTCTCTCATGCTCAATCATGACCTGATAAAAGCAGTCAGCGGACACGATGACATGGATTCGCAAAGGATAGACAAGCTGAGGAAGACTTATGGACTGATGCGTACGGCCTTTCACGAGCGTGAGGGTGAGATAGCCCTTTTGAGCGGTGTAGTCAATAACACAAATCTGCCCATGGTCATCTGCGGTGACTTTAATGACACGCCTATATCCCATACTTACCATACCATTACGTCATGGCGCGGAGGACTTAAGGACACCCGTGCGCCCAGACGAATCGGCTTAGCCCGGACCTACCGCGGTGAACTGCCACCACTTAGGATTGACTATATCCTGACGACTAAAGATATGGCGTCGGCCGACTATGCCGAGCATGATTTGCCGACATCCGACCACAAAGTTCTGACGGTGTCCGTCGCCCTAAAAAGCGTAAAATAATCACTCGTCACGCACGCCTTTTAAACATCTTTTTATTACTTTTGTTCGGACAACTAAGTAAATAAGGAAATAAATCATAAACCAAACACGGAATATGAATAAAAAGCTGACAAAGGCGGCACTGGTCTGCGCCGCCGCTATCGTGGCAACCGGCTGCACTGTAAGTGGCAGTCAGGACAAGACGAACGTCATGAGCAAGCAAGACGTTGAGCAGAACGTCCATGAGTTTGTCTACCCGCTGCCCACGGCATTTGAGATTACCGAGATGCTCAACCGCATCGACGCCGCCTATATCTTAGACATCTGCAACCCCAAGGAAAATGTCGACAAGTACGTCACCGAGGCTAAGCGCGCCGTCAATATGGGTGTCTACAGCGCTGACTTGTGCTACGCGTCGACATATAATCAGCAGAGCAACGTGATGGACTACACTCAGACCATCCGCGCCCTCATTGACGCTCTCGACATGACACGCGCCGTCGACCCTGAGCTGGCAAGCAAGATGGAGGACAATGAGAACAACCGCGAGGGCATGACCGAGCTCATCTCCAACTCTTTCTACGACTCTTACGACTACCTGAACAGGAATGGCCGCGGCCCCGTCAGCCTCATGATTGTCGCCGGCAGTTGGATTGAGGGTCTCTACATCGCTACCCATATCTCACAAGAGACTTTTGAGAACAAGGAGATGATTAAGATTCTCCAGAGCCAGAAAGAGCCGCTCGTCAAACTCGTCGAGCTCCTCGGCAAGGTGGAGGGTGAGCCTAACCTCAGCGAGATAAGCGCCGACTTGCAGCCTCTCTACAAGATTTACACGAGCGTGGATGACAACAGCCTCTCTGAGGAGCAGATGAACAACATCCGCAAGGAGATTGAGATTGTCCGCGCAAAAGTGGTCAAGCCTTAAAACGACTGGCAAACCCACTGAAAGCCACACAATACATGGCGGGAGCAACCCACACAAGATGGGTTCGCCCCCGCTTTTCTTATTCAGACACAGAGACAAAAGTCACAAAGACGGCATCACAAGACATGATAGGACAGCCAGAGCTTTACGCCCTCTTGAGCGAGATGGGCATCGAGTTCCAGTATATTGAGCACCCGCCCACGCCCACCATTGAGGACGCACGGAAATATTGGACGGCCCTTGAGGGCAAACATTGCAAAAACATCTTTTTGCGTAACCATAAGGGCAACAAGCACTATCTCGTAGTCTTAGACTGCGACCAGAGCATAGACATGCACGACCTGGAGCATCGCTTGGGCGAGGGCAAACTCTCTTTCGCGTCTCCCGAGAGGATGATGAAATACCTTGGCCTTAGGCCCGGCTCTGTCAGTCCCTTTGGCCTCATCAACGACAAGAACCATGAGGTCATACTTTTCCTTGATGACAAACTGCAAACCGCGGACAGGTTAGCTTTCCACCCGAATGATAACCGTGCCAGCCTGTCTGTCAGCCGCCAGGACCTGATGAGGTTCATTGACCGCATGGGCAACAGGTTCGAGTGGAAGGAGCTTTATTGAAAAAGCCACCTCGCGGGCGGGCTTCTCTGTCCCTAATCCTATCTCCCCCAAAATCATAAGTCTCCGTGACGAGAAAAACCCTGGCGCTGCTACTGTCTCTCACCACCACCTGGGCGGCGGGGCAGCGCATCGTGAGCCGCAGCGTCGGTTGCGTCGGGTCTGGCGGACTGACTTCCGAGAGTCTCGTCTGCCCCACTGAGGCTGCTAACCCTGCCGCCATGACTGAGTTGGGTGGACTCACTGTCACCGTGGGTGGCAACGTCCCGTATGCGCTGACAGATTTGACCGAGATGTCTGCCACTGCAGCCCTGCCCGCCAAAGCCCTGACGACGGCTGTCAGTGTGTCGCGCAGTGGTGGGGTGGACAGCCACTTCACAGCCTTTGGCGCCGAGGCGTCTCGCTCCTTTGGCCGTATGGCCATCGGTATGGGTTATTACGGGATTGTCCATACGCTGCCTTTGGGGGAAAGAGGCCGTAGCGGTTTCAGCGTGGTTGGCATAGTGTGCCGTCCGGCTGATGAGTGGCAGATAGGATTGTCGGTCCGTAACATAGAGAGGAGAGCCTTTAGGTATGCAAGCAGTGAAGCCGATTTGCCTACAAACATCTGGGGCAGCATCAGATGGCGAGCACACAGGTATCTCGCCCTTTGCGCTGAGGTGGAGAAAGAGGTTGGCGTGGATGCCGTAGGTCGCTTGGGCATTTCAGTGAGACCTATAAATGGTCTGTTCTTCACGGCCGGGTTCTCGTCTCTCGGGTCGGAGATGAGCATGGGTGCAGGCTACGATTGGGACTTTTGGGGCATACGGGCTTCTGTGTCGCACCATGCGCAATTGGGTGTCACATCGGGCGCAGCCTTGACATTTCATCCAAATTGGCCATGACGCTGCACGGCATGGGTTTGAGGTCTGCGCTCGTCCTGACGCTTTGCCTTCTCGCCTCGTATGTCAGGGCGCAAGACGCAGATGAGGCTGACGACATTCTTGACGGGATGATTGACGCCATTGCGGAACAGTTGGCCGAGGAGGAAAGGCTGGATGAGAATGCAAGAGACGGACTTGCTGAACTCCGTGAACTGGCTGTTGCCCCTTTGAACCTCAATACGGCGACTGTGGAGGACCTTTCTAAGCTTATTTTCCTTGACGAGAGAAAAGCCAATGCCATTGTGCGTCACAGGAGACGAGCGGGTGGCATATTGACACATCAGGAGCTTATGACTGTCAGAGGACTATCTCCCATGGATATTAATATGCTGCGCCGCATCGCTCATCTAAATGGGCTTGAAGATTCCACGATTTTGAAAAAGACGCTAAAAGTCAATGCTATAGCAAGAATCAGCCGGCGTTTCCCGCTGCCACTCGGATTTCAAAAGACCGACACAGCGGAAGCGGCCTACGCCGGCGCCCCTCTTGGCCAATTGCTAAGGATTAAAGCAGATGTGGGTGGTCGGCTGTCTTTAGGCATGGTGGCCGACAATGATGCGGGCGAGCCGCAGATGAAAATGGGTGCAGGCTTGATGGATTACGCTGGCGGCTACGTTTGCTATAAACCGGCGCGAGGCGTAGTGACAAAGGCTGTCATTGGCAACTATGCGGTTCGGTTGGGACAGGGGTTGGGAGTTTGGACTGGGTTTGGCTTCAGCCCAACCATCATGGGTGTGTCGGCGTGCAGGGTGGCGACAGGCATATCTCCGTCAATGTCTGCGGCCGAAAGCGAGTATATGCGCGGCTTGGCCATGGAGATGCGCTCGGGGCGGCATCGTGCCGCCATTTTCGCCTCGTCTGTCAGGGCTGACGCGACAACACGAACATCGGCCGACGGATCTTCGTTTGCAACCACCATCCGCACCACAGGCTACCACCGCACTTCGACAGAACGCACATATCGCCACAATGACCGGATAGTCACCTTGGGAGGCTATGTCTCGACTGACGTCGGACCAGCGCGTATGGGCGTAGGCGCGAACAATTGGCACTCGCGAATCCCCATGGGATATAATGGTCAATTATATCGGGTTAATATGCCGACGGGGCATGATTTGACGACCATAAGCGCCGACTTCCGCACCGCCATCAGCAGAGCCCATGTCTTTGGCGAGGTTGCATGCCAAGGGCGCAATGCGTGGGGTGGCGTCATCGGGGCTGACTTCGACCTCGGAGGGGCTAATTCCCTCTCGGTGGCCATGCGCAAATTCGGACGCGGCTATCTTGCGCAAATCCAGCAACCTGTTTGCCACACAAGCAGGGCTGGCGGTGAGGGGGGGCTGTACATTGGCGTTGAGGCGTCGCCCTTGGCCTGCCTCACTGTTCGAGCCAATGTGGACGCCTGGCGCTTGGCGTGGCTGCAAAGTGGCGTGTGGGCGCCAACGGCAGGCTGGGTCTTGAGGGTGAACGCCACTTATGACATCAGCAGAAACTCGACTCTCTCCTTGCGCATACGCCATTCGGACAAGGATGTGACTACTATGGACTCTGAGGACTACGGCACTGACGCCCTGCCATACCATGGGCGGATAAGTGACACGCGCGCCACGAGTTACAAGGCTGTGTTCTCAGCCTCGCCCTTAAAAAGACTCACCCTCGGTACTCTGTGCGAACGGACGCATGCCGTGTCTGCTGACGGGACGCACTCTGCCGGTTTCCTTGTGGCCGAGACGATGAAGGCGACTTTCTGTGAAGGCAACGTAGTCTTTTCCGCCAGTGCGAGCTACTTCGACACTGACAGCTACGCCGCCCGCACATACACCCGCCGCCCTATGGTGCTCTATGACATGGCGTTCGCCACATGCTCGGGCGAGGGGTTGACGGCGACTGGCATGCTGACCTTGAGCATCGCAAAGGCGTTTAAACTTTGGCTTTGGGCTACGCATACAAAATATGTAGACCGCGATGACGTGGGCACTGGCTATGACCGTACCGCCGGGCCGAGACGTACTGACGTCAAGGTGCAACTCCAGTGGAAATTGTGGCACAGTAAGCGCATTGACTATTTTTCGCCCGCTGTGAAATAATAGACACGTCGCAGGGGCAGTTCACAAGAGTTTTTTTGTAATTTTGCGGGCGGTGTGGAAAAGCCTGAGGGCTGCGCCACTCACTACAACCTAAAATACAATAAGACAAAGATGTCCGACTCAAAGAAGATGTTAAGGCTGGTGCTCGAAGACGGCACCACGTTTGAGGGTGTATCTTTCGGCGGTGACCATTCACGCGCCGGCGAGGTGGTGTTCAACACTGCGATGTCTGGCTACCCAGAGAGCCTAACCGACCCGTCTTACGCAGGCCAGATCCTGGTCTTCACCTACCCCCTGATAGGCAACTATGGTGTGCCTCATGATGACGTGGACCCCGCTACGGGCCTCATGAAGTTCTTCGAGTCGGAGAAAATCCACGTTGCTGGAGTTGTCGTCTCTGACTATTCGCACGACTATAGCCACTGGAACGCTCAGAAGAGCCTTGGCCAATGGCTCAAGGAACAGGACATCCCGGCTGTCGAGGGCATTGACACCCGCGCCTTGACGCAGAAGATACGCGAGAAGGGCGCGATGCTCGGCAAGCTCGAGTTCATCGACCAGCCCGTCGAGTTCGTCGATCCGAACAAGGAGAATCTTGTGGCCAAGGTCTCTCCCAAGGAGGTGACCACCTATGGCAACGGCAAATATAAAGTCGTGATGGTTGACACCGGCGCCAAGTTCAACATCATCCGCTGTCTCCTCAAGAGGGATGTGACCGTCGTCCGCGTGCCCTGGGACTATGACTTCACAGGCATTGATTATGACGGTCTTATGCTCTCTAACGGACCTGGCGACCCGCAGCAATGTCAAGCCACCGTCAAGAACATCAAGAAGGCCATTGAGATTGGCAAGCCTATCTTCGGCATCTGCCTCGGCAATCAGCTCCTTGGCATAGCAGCTGGTTGCAAGACCTACAAACTCCCTTATGGCCACCGTGCCCACAACCATCCTGTGATTCGCTGCGGCACGAACCAGTGCTATATAACAAGCCAGAACCATGGCTTCGCTCTCGACACCACCACGCTCGGACCCGACTGGGAGCCTTCTTTCGTCAACATCAATGACGGCTCAAACGAGGGCATCCGCCACAAGAGCAAGCCGATGTTCTCGACACAGTTCCACCCCGAGGCAAGCTCAGGCCCGACTGACACCGAGAAGTTCTTCGACGAGTTCGTGGAGAACATAGCAAAAAGCAAAAAGTAGGCTGTCTTAGCCCTAATGCATATGATGCGCCGACTGGACTTGACTCCAGTCGGCGCATTTTTAATTATCTGTTGCGTTATTAGGGATATGGAAAGCCCTGATGACAACAAAAAAGATTATCTTTGAGAGATTGACCAACCTCAACAGAGCCAATGAAAGAGCTAATCATATTCATTATTTTCGTGACAATCTCCATTGTGAGTGAGATGCGCAAGGCGAAAAAAAAGGAAGAGGCTAAGCGAAACGCGGCCCCGAGCCCCACTGCGCAGTCTCCACAGAGCGAACCTGACGAGCCGGAGGCCGAAAAGGATGTTGATGACTATGAGGATGATGAAGACGCCGATAACGAGGGCGATGGCAGCGAAGATGAGGAGGACGAAGGTGAATCTGTGGAAGAGATAGAGAGAAGGGAGCAGCAAGAGGCGGAAGAACGAGCAAGGAGAGCAAAGGAGCAGGATGAACAGGAAAGGATAAAGAAGATTCTCGACCAAATGATGAGGACGCGGACGGTCGAGGCCGCGCAATCCCAGCGTCCGCAGCCATCTGCAGCGCCGCCCAAACCATCCGCTCCAGCTCGGCTGCCCGAGGAGGGTGAACGGTCTACTGCCGACGTGGCGACAGATTCTTCCAAACCTAATGACGGATGTGGCTTGACTGCTGAAGATGCACGCAGGGCTGTCATACTTGATGCCATTTTCCGTCGGCCTGAGATATAATTTTTGTCTCTAAAGAAAAAATGTTGTAACTTCGCATTGTCAAAAACGACAAAACGGGAGGCCAAAGCAAACCAACGAGGGCACCCGTAAGACCTTTAGAAATAAATAATAATCAATACACCAAAAGACGAGGATCCTGAGATTCTGTTTCAGGATTCTCTTCTTTTATTCGTTTAAAAAAGGAGGACACAATATGTCATCTGTCAACTACGTCACCGAAGCCGGTCTCAAGAAGATGAAAGAGGAGCTGGCTCAGCTCGAAAGCGTCGAACGTCCAAAAGTCATCGCAGCTATCAGCGAGGCGCGCGACAAAGGCGACCTCTCCGAGAACGCTGAGTATGACGCAGCGAAGGAGGCTCAGGCCCACCTCGAGACCAAAATTGCTAAACTCAAAGGCGTAATAGCCAACAGCCGAATTATAGATATCAGCCAGCTTGACAAGTCGTCAGTGCAGCTGCTCAGCCGTGTCACCATACGTAACGTCAAGACGAAGGCGACTGTGACCTACACCATCGTTCCCGAGGTTGAGGGCTCTGACCTCAAGGCTGGTAAGATTTCAATTGCCACGCCCATCGCCAAGGGTCTCATCGGCAAAAAGGTCGGTGATGTCGCTGAGATTAAAGTCCCGGCGGGTCTGATGAGCTTCGAGGTGCTGGATATCGCACTCTCCATCGAGTAAGATAGCCCTTCCTGACAAGCTAAACGGGCAAAGCAAATCTTGCATGAGCTTTGTCATGACGAGAGGAAGGCTTGTGAATATTAATGATTAAAGGCACAGCAAAATGGCAACAATCTTCAGCAAAATAATAAACGGCGAGATCCCGTCATACAAAATTGCGGAGGATGCCGAGAATTACGCTTTTCTTGACATCAACCCGCTCGCAAAGGGTCACACTCTGTGCGTGCCCAAGGTCGAGACTGACTACCTGTTTGACCTGACCCCGGAGCGCATGGCCAGCCTTACACTCTTCGCTCAGAAAGTGGCAAAGGCGCAGAAGGCGGCTTTAGGCTGCAAGCGCGTGGGTGTCGCAGTCCTCGGTTTTGACGTGCCGCATGCGCATATCCACCTCGTCCCGATGGACAGCGAGTCAACACTCAACTTCACCAACGAGCGTGTCAAACTCACAGAGGCTGAATTCAAGGCGACAGCTGAACTCATAGCGTCAAAATTTGAGGCTTAAGCCTTTGCGCTTGAGAAATTAAACAGGGTCCCGGGCCGATTTTACGTTGGCGCGGGACTCTTTCTTTTTTGATTAAAGCGCGGGAAGGAGCTCTCTCGCTTGGCGTGGAAACGCGCTTATTGGGCTGTTCCAAAACAAAAGCGCAATGCTCTTTGTGTGTTTTATACAAAAGATTAACTTTGCAGTGTATTTATCACACATTATAGCGCACGGTAGGACATGAGCGAAATAGACGAAAAGATAGTATTCCAATCAAAATTCTGGCACCCGAGTGTCACGACGGACTGCATAATATTCGGGTATGATGGTGAGAAAATTAATGTCTTGCTCGTAAGGCGAGGCGAGGAGCCATTTAAAAACCAATGGGCGTTTCCTGGCGGCTTTTTCCGCGAGAGCGATGAGAGCATTGAGGCGTGCGCTCGAAGGGAGTTATATGAGGAGACTGGACTCGACACCTCGGCATCGGCTGATGTCTACATGAAGCAGATAGATGTGTTCTCAGCGAAAAACCGTGATCCCCGTCCCGAAAGAGTCATAACTGTGCCTTTCATCGCCCTCGTCAAGATGGCCGAGGTGAAAGGAGGCGACGATGCCAGCGATGCGCGCTGGTTCCCACTTAAGTCCGAGGGGACGAGGAGGTTGGATGTGCAGCCTTTAGCCTTTGATCATGATGCCATATTAGAGGCAGGGCTGCAAAGCCTCCGCAACCAGATACACTTCGAGCCTATCGGTTTTGACCTGATGCCCGAGAAATTCACCATGAAGGAGCTACAGACACTCTACGAGGCCATTCTCGGCGTCAAGTTTGACCGAGGCAACTTCTCTAAGAAGATGACGCATTTGGGCATCTTGAGGAAAGCTGACATGGCGGGGGAGGCTACCCCCAAAAACGGAGCTTTCCTCTATGAGTTTGATAAAACTGAGTATGAGAAGATGAAACGCGAGAAGGGTTTTAGGATGGAGTTCTCTGGAACCCTTAAAGCTTGACGTAAGCCCGCGGAATAATATTGACGTTTACATAAACGATGTTGTCAGCCGACTGCCTTGATCAGGTGGTCGGCTTTTTTTGTGTGGCATAATTAGAGTTGAGTAAAAAAAACACGACCAGTTTGTAATTTTTACCTCATTCTGTTTGTCGGCAATGAAAACATTTATAACTTTGCTGTGTAATAAATACTCGAAACGGGTGTTTTGGTTACAAAGCAAACCTCTAAAAACCACACAGCCATGAACAAGCCCATAATCACAGCAAAAGCTGAAGTCGCAAAAATCAATTTGAGTACCCTTAAGATGCTCAGCGATGAGGAACTCGTTAATCGTTATCGCATGGGTGACGATGCGGCTTTTTGCGTAATCGCCTCACGATATCAGGCGAAGACAATGCGAACGCTCTACTTTGAGACACGAGATTATGATGTCGCTTGTGACATATGGCAGGAGGTGCTCATTAAAATTTCTGACTATCTAAGAAGCGACAAGTATAAAGAGTTTGGAAAGCTGTCTGGATTGATATCTCTTTCCGCTCACAATAAATTCAAGGACTACTACCGGGCTAAGGTGGTGAAGAAAGAGGATCTGATGGAAGTCGGCTCGCCTATCTTTGGAATGATTGAGACCGGAATGGAAGAAGTCATTGAGCGAGAGGGTAAACTCGACTTTATCTATGAGAAAGTGCAAGAGCTCCCTGAAGACCAGAAGATTGTGTTTGAGATGATTCAGGGCGGCTATAAATTCAGAGAGGTCGCAGACAAACTCGGCATCAGTATAAACACTGCGATTAGTCGCTACCAGTATGCCATAAAGAAAATACGCTCAATGGCTGAAGCATATGCTGTTTCCGCAAATTAAGATTGTTGCGGCTCATATTGGTTGATGAGATAGAAGGCATTCTCACCGCTATGAACAACATAAGCCCCCGCAAGTTTTTCACTTGCGGGGGCTCTTTGCTCGAACTAAAAACGAAGAGCGCGGATTGCGCTGCCGTCTTAGATATGGGCTGCTACCCAATCGCCAACCTCGGAGGTTGAGTGCTTCTCGCCATCGCCTGCGAGGTCCTCGGTTACGTAGCCTTGCTCAATGCTTGCGGTGACTGCGTCACGGATGGCCTTGCCCTCAGCCTTGAGTTTGAAGGCATACTCGAACATCATGGCTGCAGAGAGGATGGTTGCCAACGGGTTGGCTATGTTCTTGCCGGCAGCCTGCGGGTATGAGCCATGGATGGGCTCGAAAAGGCTGGTGTGCTCACCGATGGATGCGGAGGCGAGGAGGCCCATGGAGCCGGCGATTACGCTCGCCTCGTCGGTCAGAATGTCACCAAAAGTGTTCTCGGTAACAAGTACGTCGAAGAACTTGGGGCAGGTGACAATCTTCATGGCGGCGTTGTCAACAAACATGTAGTCCGTGGTGACGTCGGGATATTGGGGAGCCATCTCTTGGGCGACTTCGCGCCAGAGGCGTGAAGACTCAAGGACGTTGGCCTTGTCGACAACAGTGAGGTGCTTGCGGCGGAGTTGTGCGTATTCAAATGCGAGTTTGAGGATGCGCTCAACCTCAAAACGATGGTAGAGGTTGGTGTCATAGGCGGTGTCGCCATTGTCGCGGCGTCCCTTCTCACCGAAATACATGCCACCTGTGAGCTCGCGGACGCAAAGGAACTCTGCGCCCTCGACGAGCTCGCGCTTCAGCGGGCTCTTGTCAATAAGGCTCTTATAGGTCTCCATAGGGCGGAGATTGGCGAAGAGGCCGAGCTTCTTGCGCATGGCAAGGAGTCCGTTCTCGGGGCGCACCTTTGCCGTCGGGTTGTTGTCGTAGCGCGGGTCGCCTACTGCTCCGAAGAGTACGGCGTCACTCTTGAGGCAGGTCTGGAATGTCTCCTCTGGGAATGGGTCGCCTGTCGCGTCAATGGCGCAAGCGCCTACGAGGCCCTTGGTGAAGGTGGCCTCATGTCCGAACTTCTTGCAGACTGCGTTGACTGCTTTGACAGCCTGCTCAACAACCTCGGGGCCGATTCCGTCGCCCGGGAGAAGTGCGATATTGAATTTCATTTTGTATGTGTGTATGTTTTAATATTCAAACTAAATGATGTTCAGCATTTTCACTGTAGCCTTGATGGCTGCCTCCGTCTGGTCGGCGTCAAGTCCGCGGGTGCGTAGCTCCTGCCCGTCATTGTCCCAAACGATAACAGTCTCAACCAAGGCGTCTGTCTTTCCGCCTGGCGGGATGGAGACTTTGTAGTCAACCAGTCTGGGATGGTTTTTGCCAAGGCGGTCGTAGATTTTCCACAGAGCCTTCATGAACGCGTCATACTGTCCATCTCCTCGGCTTGTGTCCTCATACTCCTGCTCGTCAATGGATAGGCGTACGGTGGCCACAGGCTTGAGCCCCCTTGTCAGGCTAAGGCAGTAGTTGACGACCTTGATTGTGTCTGGTCGCTGCTGCGCGGAAGATGGGAGTGAGCCGCGAAGGACATCGGCTACGATGAATGGCAGGTCTTCGGCAGAGAGGCTCTCTTTCTTGTCTCCAAGCTCGATAACGCGCTGGGTCACAAGCTTAATCTGCTCGGCTGACAGGTTCATCCCCAGCTCTTGCAGGTTCTTGGCGATGTTGGCTTTGCCGCTGAGTTTGCCAAGCGCGTAGCGGCGTACACGTCCGAACCGTTCGGGCAGGAGAGGGTTGCAATAGAGGTTGCCTTTGTTATCGCCATCCGCATGAACTCCCGCTGTCTGGGTGAAGACGGAGTCGCCCACCACTGGCTTGTTGTCCGGGATGCGGACGCCGGACAGGCTCTCCACCATGCGGCAGACGTGCGTCAGGCGTTTCTCATTGATTGAGTTGGGGATTTGGAGCATGTCATTGAGCACTGCCACAACGGAGGCCAAGGGGGCATTGCCCGCACGCTCACCGAGGCCGTTGACCGTGGTGTGGAGACCTGTGACGCCGCCTTTGACTGCCCCCATGACGTTGGCCACTGCCATGTCATAGTCATTGTGCGCATGAAAGTCGAAGCGCAACCCGGGGTAGCGGGACGTTATGTCATGGCAAAAGTCAAATGCCTCGTCTGGATTGAGGATGCCAAGAGTATCCGGGAGCATGAACCTCTCAATGGGCTCGTGCTGGAGCCTGTCTATCATGAAATAGACGTAATCGCGGGAGTTTTTCATTCCGTTGCTCCAGTCCTCAAGGTACAGGTTGACGCGGAGGCCGCGCTTGACCGCCATGTCGACGTTGGCGACGATGTCGTCCGCATGCTCCTCGGGCGATTTGCGCAACTGCTCTGAGACGTGATGGAGCGATCCCTTGGCCAGAAGGTTCAAGACCTTACCACCCGCTTTGCATATCCAGTCGATTGAAGCCCCCGAGTCTACAAAGCCGAGGATTTCCACCTTGCCGAGATGCCCATTCTTGCGCGCCCAGGAGCATATGTCCGTAGCCGCCTCAAGCTCGCCCGCCGAGACGCGGGCGGAGGCAATCTCGATGCGGTCGACAAGAGCCTCGTCAATGAGCATCTTGGCTATCGAGAGTTTCTCTCCGTGGTTGAACGAGACGCCGGCCGTCTGTTCGCCGTCGCGCAGTGTCGTGTCTAATATTTCTAACATTGCCCCTGATAGAGATGTTGCAAAACTGTTCATACTTATGCGCCTTCTCTCACAATGGCAAAGCACAAAGCAAGTTTGGCTTTGCTCATTTAGTCTAACGTGAAGGCGTCTTTTGTCGCGGGTGGGGTGGGGGCCAACATGCCAAAAACCGACCTCTTCATCAATAAGACGAAGAGGCCGGTTTTATAACGTCACATTCGGCTCTGACGCCCACAGTGCAGGGTGCGTCAGCCTGAGAAATGTTAACTGTTGGTTGTAGCCGGGTTATTGGCAGCTCGCCTCCTCGTATTTCTCCGTCTTCTCCTTGTTGGTGAGCAGGTAGTCGATATCATCGAGGCCATTCATGAGGCAGTGCTTCTTATAGCCGTTGATGTCGAACTTCTCGCTCTTGCCCGTGACCTCGTTGGTGATGGTCTGGTTGGGCAGGTCGACTTTGACTTTCATCTTGGGGTTGGCCTTGATGCTGTCAAAAAGCTCAGCGAGGAAGCCCTCTGAGACCACTACGGGAAGTACGAAATTGTTGAGCTCGTTGTTCTTATGGATGTCAGCGAAGAAACTTGAGACGACGACGCGGAATCCATAGCCCGCTATCGCCCATGCGGCATGCTCGCGGCTTGAACCCGAACCGAAGTTCTTGCCTGCCACAAGAATGCAACCAGAATAAGTCGGGTCATTAAGCACGAAATCTTTCTTTGTCCCATCGGGATTGAAACGCCAGTCACGGAAAAGGTTGTCACCGAAGAACTTCTCCTCCTTTGTGGTGGCCTTTAGAAAACGTGCGGGTATAATCTGGTCGGTATCTACATTTTCAATGGGGAGAGGCACGCAGGTGCTCTCAATCACGTCGAATTTCTGCTTCATAATCTAACTGTCTTATGTTTCTTGGCTCTCGAAACCGCCACTGGCGCAAAGGCTTAACGGCTTCTCTCCAAGGTGCGCGGCAAATTTACGAAATATATGTGTAATTTGTGCGTGGGGCGTGAAACTTGCAATTCTAATTACGTGATGCTCTTACATCATGGACTTGGCCAAGGCGAGATTCGAGTCTACAAAAAATTTTAAATCCTCCCATTTGTAGAAACCGCCTTCGGCAACCTCGGTCAAATAGGGTAGGGTTATTGTCCTCTCGTTGTGCATGACGCGGATGAGTGTGTCTCCCTTGCCTTTTTTGTGGCGATAGAAGACAATCTGGAGGTTAGCTCCCATCGGGATTATCACGTCCATCCGATTCTCGTCTGCGAAGAGCCCCATGAGGGATAGGAGGCGGTAGAGGCTTGTGTCGTGACCGAAACGCAGGTCTGCCCCGTGACTCCGCATGGCAATCATGCTGTCAGCGCGGTCTCGGATGTCGAGCCACAGGGACTCTGCGCATCTTTGCGGAATGTAGTGGTTTTGGTCATTAATCCCGTTGCAAGTCTGCATTTGGTGGTTTCGGCAATCATATATCTGGCGCATCTCGCCCTCTGTGAAAAGGTCATAGAGCGACACGCCTATTTGCACGTCCTGCATGTCGGAGGCTATGGCGTGGAGTTCGGAAGCCAAGTCGGCTGTTTTGCAGCCAATGGCAGTCGTGTCGCGGAAGAGTGACGCCATGAGTCGGCATGGGTTCATGGTCCACCTGGACGGCAGTGTGTCCTCAAGCGTCTTCATCTCGTCCGACGTGAAGGCTATTGTTCTCATGTGACGCTTGTTGCACTCGGCCACGACATCAACCTCCGGTCTCATCTTTGCCATTTGGACCAAGAAGGCGTTCATGCTCATGGCGCATCGGACGACGACACTTGAACGGGCAGACACATGCGCCTCGCGGTCAAAGATGCCAGGGTATGACTCAATCATGCGTCTCGCCATCTCTTTGTGCTGCCGTGCGCCAAGCGCAGTCAGGTCTCCACCTCGCCCGCGGGCGTCATCCATGACGACCTCTAACCTCCTGCGCACGTCAAGGCCGAGGGGCGTAAGGTTTGCCGTGTCGGCGAAAAGGGCCACCATGTTTTCGTATCGGGAGTCATTCGGCAGCCAACGGGAGCCGTGGCGCGCGAAGTGGCTGATATAGAATGGCGAGTAGCCTTTGGGGGGCGCGGGATTTGAAATGCGCTCCGGCTCGGGATACGCCGCGTATATGCCGCCATATTTCTCAAACTGGGCAATGGATGAGATGGGGCATAAGAGTTGGGCTGCTAAAGCGCTGATAGCTATGACAGGTGCTCTGAAAATGTTCATGATAGGCAAATGAAAAGAAAAAGCGGAGAAGTGCCAAATAATCTGACACCCCTCCGCAGAAAAAAGAAAGAACGGATATGATGAGTTTAATTCGAGAATGTCTTAGTAGCCTGCGTTTTGCGTCCAGTTGCTGTTCTCGTTGAGGATGGATTGCGGGACGGGAAGAACACGGCAAGTCTTGTCAAAACGCGCGCCGGAAAGGCTCTTGCTGTGGAAACCGTACTCGCTCTCGAAAGTGCCGAACCTTATCATGTCGTTTCTGCGCCAATTCTCATCGAAAAACTCACGTCCGCGCTCATCCAGAATGTCTTGCAAGGAGGGCGACGACGTTAGCACGGGGGCTGATGAGGCTGTGCGCACCATGTTGACGAGCGACATCGGCGTGTCGCCACCAGTTGCGCTCGCCCCGCGGAGGATGGCCTCCGCCTTGGTCAGGAGGATGTCTGCGAAACGGAAGATGGGTACGTCGTTGCTCTGGTTACGATTGTAGGCGGCATACTCGTTAGGGTTGGGGTAGAACTTGATGGATCTCCACCCTTGACGCCATCCGTTGTAGTTGGCTCCCACGTTAAGCTGGTCCTCACCGCCGTCAACAAGTGTGATGGACTTGGTGAACTCAAGCTGCACCTCTTCCGTCGCGGTCGGGTCTGTTGCGCTGGTCACTGAATACAAGTAGGGTGAGGTGGTCGGCTCGCCAGAGATGGCGTCATGTATGAACACGGGACCGCCAAGTACAAGCTCGTTTCGCTGGTCCCCCTCAAGGCTGAACAGGTCGGCGAAGTCGGGGTTCATGGCTATGTTGCCGGCGCAACTCTTTGACATCTTGCCGCCATAATATCCGATGGTCGCGCCATTGTCTATTTTTCTGAAGGCGCGAAAACGGCCATAGGTGAGGCCTTGAGCGTTTTGGCAGTCGTACGGCATGGCATAGATAAAGTCTTTTATCTGACTGCCATTGTTGTATAGGAATTTGGCCCTGTAGTCATCTCCGAGTTCAAAGAGGCCGGAAGATATAATGTCGTCGCAGTATTTGACGCAGTCGTCAAGCTTGGCGTTGACATTGGCGGGGTCGTAGTCCGAGACATTGTCGGCGGTGTAGACCGCCCAGTTGATGTAGAGCTTGACAAGCAGCGCCTCGGCCATCCATTTGTTGGGCTTGCCATAGGTCGACTCGTCGCTACTCTCGTTGAGGTAAGGTATGATGTCAAGCAACTCGCTTTCAATGAACTCGGCAACCTCTTTGCGCGGGGAGCGGATGACCGCCTCACTCTCATCGGGGATTTTGTCGAGGATGGGCACATCGCCATAGCTGTCCATGAGGATGAAGTGGTAGAATGCCCTCATGGCTCGCGCGGGGGCTGTAACAGACTTGTCGGCGTCTTCTCCGCCGAGGTCCACAATTACTTGATTGCACTTTGTGATGCCGCCGGCGAGGTCGCTCCAGTAGTTGCCTGCTCCGTCATCAGGAAGGAAGTTGTGGAGCGTGGGGTGCGCATACCTGCCATCATCATAGTAGTCGCCGTTGAAACTGATTCCTGCGGCCTCGTCTGACGCAAGTGTCTGAATCTCATTATAAGATCGGCCGAGGGCTCCGCGGAAGGCGTAATAGACATCGGCCATCTTGGCCTCCATGGCCGCGTCGGACGTCGGGTATTCGGTATACTTCGACTTGACATCGACATCGAGGTCGGTGCATGCCGTGGCAGTCACGAGAGATGCTAATGCTAAAGCCGGATTGATATATTTTTTCATCTTTGAGAGCTTAGAGTTGTTTGGTTAGAAGTTAACCTTAAGGCCGAGCATGAATGTCCGGGTGCGCGGATAGTAGTTGTTTCGCCAGTCTATTCCCGGTGTCAGGCCGCCAAGGGAGACCTCGGGGTCTGTGCCTTTGTATCCGGTGGCAGTGAAGACGTTGTTGACGGTGGCGTAGACAGTCAAGTTGCTTACCCAGTCGGATATGCCGCCATGATTATAGGCGAGGGTGAGGGTCTGGAGTCTGAGGTAGCTGCCGTTTTCTATGTAACGGTCAGATGGCAACTGGGCGTTGACGTCGCTCATCCTCTGCTCACTTTTGACTTCAGACAAGACGTTTTTGCCCTCTGAAATGAGTGAGGGGGCGCTATATTGGGCGCGGAGGGCGTTGAAAATCTTGTTGCCGAACACGCCCGAGAAGAATGCGTTGAGGCTGAATTTTTTGAAAGACAATGTGTTGTTCCAGCCAAGTGTCAGCTTCGGCTGTGCGGAGCCGGTCTTTGCGCGGTCTTTGTCCTGCGGCTCTGCCGTGAGTTCGCCTGTCCGCTCGCCACTCTCCGCGTCATGGACGTAATATTGCGACACACCGCTCTCGTTATAGCCTGCCCACTCGTAAGTGTAGAACTGGCCAATGGGGCTGCCCTCCATCAGGCGTTGCACATTGACACCCGATGCGCCCTTAATCTCCGGGGAGCCGAGGTCCTGGTAGTCGACCGAGAAAGTCTCGTTGGAAAGTTTGTCAACCACATTTTTGTTGTGGGAGATGTTGATGGTCGTCTGCCACTCGAAATTGCCGTTGCGAACGGGTATAGCATTGACTGAAATCTCGAATCCCCTGTTCGTTATGTCTCCCACGTTGGCTGTCATTGTCCCATAGGGATATCGGTTTGTGGAGACTGGATAGTAGTAGATGAGGTCTGTCGTCTTTTTGTCGTAATATTCCACCGAGCCTCCAATCCTGCCATCGAGCAGACTGAAATCGAGGCCTATGTTGAACATCCCGGTGCGCTCCCACTTGAGGTCGGGGTTGGCATTGTTTGTGGCTGCGAGGGTGTGCTTGTCCGTGGTCACGCCGTTGGCGTCGGTGTAAGAGAACCAGCCGGAGACGCCATAGGTGCGGATTGCCGTATATGCGTCAAAGCCGAGTGAGTTGCCGCTGACTCCGTAGCCTGCGCGCAGCTTGAGGTCGGAGAATGGCCCGTCTTTCAGGAAATCCTCCTCGCTGAGCCTCCATGCGGCCGAGACTGACGGGAATGTGGCCCACCTGTTGTTGACTCCAAATGCGGATGAGCCGTCACGGCGGATTGTGGCCTGAAGATTATATTTGCCGTCATACGAGTAGCCAACGCGGCCGTAGAGTGAGATCATCCTGAGTGTGCTCTCGGCTCCGCTCTCCACTCCATTCATGCCGTCAATCTTGTTGGCGTATGTGAGGTTGTAGTAGGTCACGTCATCATTATAGAAATCTTTGACGGTGAGCCCGAAGCCGTCGTTTGAGTTTGTCTCCTCCCACGAGTAGCCAACCATTGCCGTCAGACGGTTGTGCTCGCCGATTGATTTGGCGTAGTTGACATAGGTCTCCAGCACTTTCTTGTCGTCAAGATAGGTGTTGCGACGCGCGCGCCCGTTGTCCGCCTTGTAAATCTGCGAGGCCGAGGAGTGGTACTCGCTATGGGTGGACTGGTTGAACATGTAAGAGTAGTCGGTTGTCCATGTCAGACCCTTGATAATCTCAAGCTCGGCCTTGCCTGTCAGCTGCACACGTCGGTAGACCGTCTTCTGCGTGTCCTCGTTGATCATGCTCAACGGGTTGTAATACTGGCTGCTGGCTGTGTTCTCATACCATGAGCCGTCCGCGTTCTTTACCGGTTGGAGCGGCGAGTAGTAGAGCATGGCGTCGGCCACTGACTTGCCCTGCTCGTCGGCCTCGTTGCCCTTGCGTGTATCCTGCTGCGCATTGACGCCGAGAGACACATTCAGTTTCCCGTGAAGGACACTGCTCATGGCCAAAGCCCTCCCGGCAAACCTCTCGCGCTCTGAGCCGCGAATCACGCCCTGCCTGTCCGAGTAGTTGAAGGAGAGGAAGTAGTTGCACGCCTCGCCACCGCCACTGACTGAGATATTATGGTTGTGTGTGAATGCCGTGCGCTCCACCTCGTCTTGCCAATTGGTGTCAGCGCCCTTGTCTTCCGAAAGCTCTATGCCGTTATCCTTGGCATAAGCGCGCAGCTCGTCGGCCGACATCATGTCCATCTGCTTGGCGACTTTATCCACCGCCACATAGCCGTCATAGGTGACATGAGCCGCGCCGCCTTTCTTTGTCGTGATTATGATGACGCCGTTGGCTGCCTTTGATCCATAGATGGCTGTTGCCGTCGCGTCTCGAAGCACGTCGATGCTCTCTATGTCAGATGGCGAGATGAGCGAGAGGTCGACGCCGGGGACGCCATCCACAATGTAGTAAGGCTCTTGCGCCTCGCCCGTGCGCAGTGTTGACGCTCCACGGAGTGTGACGCTCGCCGAGGCGTTGGGGTCGCTGCTTGTCGATATGACCAGGCCCGGGACTTTTCCCTGCAGCAGGTCGGCCGGGCTTTGCCCTACGCCCTTATTAAGATTGTCTGAGTTGACTGAGGTTATCGAGCTGGTGATGTCTGAACGGCGCATTTGGCCATAACCGACAACTACTACTTCGCCAAGCTCCTTGTTATCCTCTTTAAGAATAAACCGGTTGTCCTCGGCAAGAGTGGTGACGAGGGTCTCGAAGCCGAGGAATGACACTTCAACCTTTGTGCCCGCAGGCACTCCCAGGCTGAACTTTCCGTCAAAATCTGTGACGGTGGCGTTGGTTGTGCCTGACACAACCACTGCGGCTCCGACTATCGGCTGCCCTTTGGCGTCAACCACGACGCCGCTTACGCCATCGGCCGCCTGCTCAAACGCGGGGACTGCCATGACAGCCACCGATGGCAAGCACGATATGGCCGGCGCTACGATAACAGAGGCTAAAACAAGAGAATTTCTGAGGTTCATCTGATGTATGTCTTTTTTTGTTTTTTAGACATACAAAAGTACCCCCGCGACTTTTCCTTCTCTTTCCGTGCGAGTTACAAAGCCGTTAATATGCCGGCTTGCTGCCGGCGCTCCTACTGCTTGTCCGCAATGACGAACTGGGGGTGGGTCATTGCCCAGTCATAGAATCGCTTGACGCCCTCCTGAATTGTCACTGCGGGGCGGTAGTGGAAATCATGCTCAAGCCGCGATGTGTCAGCATAGGTGCAATAGACGTCGCCGGGCTGCATGCCCTCCATTCTCATTATGGCCTTTCGCCCCGCCACGTTCTCTATGGTCGATATGAAATCCATCAGGCAGACTGGCTCCGAATGGCCTATGTTGTAGACATAGTGCGGAATGTCAGACTCTTGCGGATGAGGAAGCATTCGTGCCACGCCCTCGACAATGTCGTCTACATATGTGAAGTCGCGTTTCATGTCGCCTCCATTGAATACACGGATCGGCTCGTCGCGCAAGATGGATCGGAGAAACAAAAATGGAGCCATGTCTGGCCTGCCCCAAGGGCCATATACGGTGAAAAAGCGTACGCCGGTCGCCGGAATGTGGTAGAGGTTGGCGTAAGCGTAGGCCATTAGCTCGTTGCTCTTCTTTGTGGCTGCGTAGAGGCTCACGGGGCTGTCGGTGTGGTCTGTCTCGGCATACGGGAAATGCTCGCCTTTGCCATAGACGCTGCTTGAGCTGGCATAAACCAGATGTTTCACCCCGTGGTGACGGCAGTTCTCCAAAATGTTCAGAAAGCCAACCACGTTGCTCTCAATATAGGCATACGGGTTCTGGATGGAATATCTGACGCCCGGCTGCCCCGCCAAGTTTACCACATAGTCAAAGGCCTCGGCCTCAAAGAGTTTGCCAAGCCCGTCCCGATCCGTCAAATCCATCTTGACAAAACGGAACGCCGGATTTGCGCCACTGGCGACTACTGCGCCCTCTGCAACGCTTGCCTTGCCGATGCCCAAATCCGTGAGGCGGGCATATTTAAGCTCCGGGTCGTAATAGTCATTAATGTTGTCGAGGCCAACGACCTCATACCCCTGAGCTACGAGCTTTCCAACCAGCGCATGGCCTATAAATCCGGCTGCGCCTGTGACCAATGCTTTCATTCTTTTAAACCGTCTTTTCCGTCCGTGGTGGCGGACTTATGCAAAATGACTAAATTGCGAACATAGGCCACGAGTCCAAATGACTGGCCCACAATGAGCACAATGTCATGTCTCATGATGCCATAGCTGACTATGGTCAGTGACCCGATGAGGCTGATGACCCAAAAACCTTTGGGCAGGGCGGACTCTCTGTCGCGCCGAGAGTATATCCACTGATAGACGAAGCGCAGCGTGAACAATATCTGCCCGGCCGAGCCGAACAGCAGCAGCCACAGCGGCACGTTGTCATTGCAAAAGAACTTGTCGAAATATTCAGCGGCATGGCTCGCCACGAAGCAGAGAACCAGAACAGGCGTGAGTGTCAAGACCCAACGCAGAACGCGTGGTGCCCGGCCCCAAACACCTTTCAATTTAAGGTTCCACAGATAAACGTAATAGGAGACCACCTGCCCCATGACAATGGCGAAGTCGTCTCTCAGCCACCCGTAGATGAACAAGAGGTACGATCCAGCCAAGCTGAGCAGCCAGAAGAGTGAGGGCGACAGGACCTGGTGAGCCTTCTCGCTCTTAATCCATTGCACCAGGATTCGAGCCGAGAAAAAGGCCTGGGCTAAAAAACCTATCGCTATGACTGCCAAGCTGTTCTCCATTTCTTGCAAGTCTCCGTTAGTCCGCTATGTTTCCCTTTGCGACAGAGTAGTTTATATATCTGCTCTTCATCCAACGGTATGCGAAGCAGTCTACAAATGGAGCCACAAGCCTGTTCCACAAATGGTATTTGGAGACGCCGGCAGTGCGCGGGAAATGGCGGACTGGCACTTGCTTGACTCTGCCCTCCTGAAGCAGGATGAGGGCTGGCAGAAAGCGGTGCATGCCTGTGAAGAACGGCACGCGGCGTGCATAGTCTGTGTGCATGACCTTAAGCGGGCAGCCTGTGTCCTGCACTCCGTCATGCGTCATCATCCGCCGGAAACCATTGGCTATCTTGCTCTGGAGGTTCTTAAAGAACGAATCTTTGCGGTTGGCGCGGATGCCCATGACAAGCTCATAGTCGGCTATGTGCTCCATCAGCAGGTCGAAGTCCTCGGGAACTGTCTGCAAATCAGCGTCAATATAGCCGACGTAAGGCGACTCGGCAGTGTCAATGCCTGCCTTCATGGCTGCGCTCAGACCGCTGTTCTTGGCTAACGAAATGAAGAAGAAACCGTCATGGCGCGAGCAGGCCTCCTCGATGAGCCGGGGGCTGTCGTCTTTCGAGCCGTCGTTGACAAAGAGTACGCACGACTTGTTTGGCGCCGTGGCTATATAGGAGCTCAGGCGCTCCTCCAAATTGGCCATGTTGTCCTGCTCGTTATACACGGGGACGACAATGGTCAGCTTATATCCTTGAGTTTTATTCATTTGCTTGATTTTCTGGCGCAACATCCTCGTCTATTGGTTGGGTTGAGCCGCCCTTGGGTGGGAAATATATAATCGCGCTGTTGCCTACGAATATAGGGTTCAGGCTTTCATAGACAGTCTCCGCATATCGGGCTGATGTGACAAAGAGGGTGTTATTCAGCCTGTCGTCAAGTTCGGAGACTGATGGAGGCTCAGGAAACTCGTCCAGCGTTATCTCCTTGACTTCATAGCCCAGCAGGACGTCGAGGCACTCGCCGCTTGATAGGTGCCAGAATGTGACTCCCGCACTGCCTTTTTGCGCGGACACTTCCTGAATCTTCTGTGACAGAGCCTTATAGCCAATATACTGGTTGATACGTGGCACTCCCCACGAGCCTGCAAAGATAGTCACAATCAAGGTCGCGGCCGCACAAACCACCGACTTCTCAACCATATTTTCTTTGGCGCGGAACAGTATGACGATAGCTACAATTGAGCCAACGGTGAGTATCGCGGCCGCCACATAGAGCGGGGCTATGCTCAAGTAGGTGAAACCGAATCCAATCATAGCGATGAGTCCAGGCCAAGCTGCGGCCAAAGCGACGAGCGGCAGTCCGAGGCAAATCCGCTTGGCCCACAAGTTGAACTTGGGCAAAGCCAAGGCGCAGGCGTAGACGAGGAGCGGCAGCAGTGGCAGCGTGTAGACTTGCAGTTTGGAGTCTACGCATGAGACCAGGATGAAAGAGGCCAAGGCCGCCACCCCGAAGAACCTCTGTGTCTCGCTCATCTCTTTGCGCCTAAAGGTGACTGCCGAGCCTATCGCTCCCAGCAAAAGCAGCGACCACGGGGCTATGATGTACCAGATGGCTATGCAATAGTAGTAGAACGGGTGGCTGTGGTAGAATGCGTTGACAGCGCGCCCTACTGTCTGATGGAACAAGAGGTTGTGCAGGTAGTCCGGCCCTCCCTCCGCGAACACGGCGCCAAACCAGGCTGCGCATCCTCCCAAAAGGATTATCCAAGTGCGCCATCCCCACGCCTTGCCAATCTCGCGCCAGCGACCTGCTGAAAGCAAGTAGGCAATGGTGCCGACAAGTGGGAAGCCGAAACCGAGCGGCCCTTTGGTGAAAACAGCCAAGAAAATCCACACGGGAAAGAGCCACTGCTCGCGCCTGATATCTATATCGTGGATTATGCGCCAGAAAGAGCGGAACGCCAGGATGATGAACAGGGTCATGAGCATGTCCATCCTCATGATGACGGCCGGGCCGAGGAAATAGACCGAGGTCATGAGCATAAGCCCTGTGGCGAGACGGCCAATGGCGCTCATCTCATTCTTGACCCATTGGTCCATGA
Organism: bacterium; assembly: GCA_963658925.1. Taxonomy (GTDB): domain Bacteria; phylum Bacteroidota; class Bacteroidia; order Bacteroidales; family Marinilabiliaceae; genus W3P20-009. Next base: position 138,513 of record CAVKRQ010000003.1, on the reverse strand, counting down.
TGCGGATGACGCCCAATGCAGGGATGAGCGAGAAAAGTGACAAGATTAGTCCATTCTCAAGCCCGGTCAGCCACCGTAGCAGCATGACAATCCACAGATAGAGGGGCGGCTTGTCAGCATATGGCGCGCCATGGCTGGTGAATGAGAAGAACGTATGGTTCCGCAGAGCCTCGTCGGCTATGCCGAGATAGCGCAACTCGTTGTCTGGCGAGAAGTCGCGCATGGCGAAAAGTGGCAGTAGGGCGGCCAAAGTCCCGACATAGGCCAGGATTTCGACAATTCGCTGTCTTTCTTTTGTCATTCTTGTGTCAAGATATAGATGCACAAAAGACAAAATTACGCTCAAAAAAACTTTTGGATGTCTCAATGCTGTTAAAAAAGACTTTTGGGGACACTTATGGCAATGTTTTTGCGCCTCTACTTTCTTATCTTAGGCGAATTTCAATTAATCATGACTTTTGTCATTGTACCTGAGGTCCCGCTGCTTAGCCTCCGTCAGCTGCTGCCGAATACAAAACAACACGCCCGCCCCGCATCTGTCGCGGGGCGGGCGTGCTTGTGAGTGAGGTGCCGGATTGTCCGTGCCATGCCAGCATTGTGGCTTGTCTTGCGATTTTTTTACTCTAAGCAAAAATCTGGGTCAAGAGTAGGAAGCGACTTCAAATTTTCGAGAGATAGTGACTTGCTGGATGATTGGCTGTCTAAGTAGTCTTTCTCAATGTAGAACAGGTCTGTGTATTTTGTCTCAAAATCAACCGCCAAGTAGTAGTTTACTCTGGTGTTAGGCGTGAAGGAATACCAGTAGTATGAGCTGGCGTAACCAATATAGTCGTATTTCTCCTTGAGGAATACAGCCATTCTCGTTGTGCTGCTCAGAGCAGCGTCCAATTGACATGCGGCTTTGTTGACTCGTACCAATGATTTTTGAACTTTGCCAGACTCGTCTGCTGTGACCATCAATATAATAGTACTACTTGTTCCGATGCTTTCGTCCCAGAAGTAATTGGTGCTGCCGTCAGTGTTGGTGCTTGTCTCCTCTGGTTCGTCGAATACCTTTTTGACGTTGTCTATTGTTTTGAGCTCAAGTGGAACTTGGCCATAGAGAAGGTCGAACATACATGTGTATGTCAGGCTGACTGTGACAGAGTCTGTGATGGTTGTCCCGGAGTCGTACACGTTGATGGCTGTCTTAAAGCCGCCATGCTTTGCCGTGACGAGTCCCGTCTCGTCCACCGACACGAAGTAGTCGTCCTCCGATGTGTAGGTGGGGGTTTGTGAGTTGAGCAGCTCAATCTGGTGAGTGTCGCCTACTCTGAGGCTGATTTTCTCAGAGCCCTCTGCGAAAGAGACTGCTGGTTTTGCGTCGTCGTCATCATCCGAGCATGACGTGATAGCGGGGGCGGCTGCGAGGGTGAGGGCGCAGCCCAAGAGGGTGTAAAGTGTCTTGTTCATTGCTTTGCTTTTTAGTTGTCTTTTTGATTGAACATTGCAAAGTAAAGAACCTCCTGTGCCATAGCTTGGCACACCTGCTGCGATTTGCGAATATTTTCTAAAAAAAACATTCGTCTTCGCAAGACTTGATGTCTTGCGAAGACGAATAATGTTGTCATGTGCGCCTGTTATACCGGCCTTTTGGTGGTGAGTGCGGACTACGCAATTGTCACCATTGTAGCTCCGAAGCCATATTCACGGAATGACGCGTCCTGATATTGGCACTTGGGGTATTTGCGGTCTAAAAGGCGGCGAATCTCCCCTTTGAGCACTCCCGCGCCCACGCCATGGATGAAGACGATGCGGAGACCCTGCGTGTGGATGTTCTCCTCCATTGTTGTGCGGACGTGCTTCATCTGCACCTCCAGCATGTCTTTGTTGTCGAGGCCGCGGGTGTCTGGCAGCAATGCGTCAATGTGCAGGTCGACCTCAATGAGGTCAGTCGAGCGGCTTGGCTTTGATTTCTTCGCTGGCTCGGGATGACGGCCCTCGCCTGCGCCTTTCCTTAGCTCTTTCTCGCTCAGCTGTTCCAGTTTCATGGCGAACTCGTCTTTGATGACGGGCAGCAGCAGGGCCTTGCAGTCAAAAAAGTCGTTGTCTGTGAAACTGCCGTCTCGCAACATCTTGACGCCGCGGGGCTTTATCTCTGTGTTGTAGACTGGCTGAGGCGTGAAACTGCGTATCTTCTTATACATGAGCAGTTGCACGTTCCATGTCTGACCGTCCACCTGCATGGGGTTCAGTGTGTCTATCTTCTCTTTCGTGTTCGGCTCAATGGTGGCGGCGGCAATGAGTGTGGACTGACCCTTGCCGTCGGTTCTCATTATGGCGTAGCTGGCGAAGTAGTTGGAGTCGTTCACCACGTGGAGGTCCAGAGTGCCGGTATTGCCGCCATCGGTGCGTGTCAGGGCCACGTAGAAGTGAGGCTCGGCGTCGTTGGTGGCGTCTGCGTCAAAAGTGTACTGCTCCTGTTTGGGCTTCTCGGGTTGCTTCGGCTGCTGTGTTGGGCGTGGAGCCGGGATGATGATTTCTTCCTCATCCTCGTCTTCCTCCTCCTCTTCGTCTGCTTTTATCCTTTCGCGCCAACTGCTGCCTTCGGGGAGGCTCGCTGAAGCTTTGGGACGCTGCCCCTGGACTTTTTGCGCGTTTCGCGCTGAGCGGCTGTAGGCGTCGCCCTGAAGTTTGACCTCCGATTCGTCGATAACTACTATGTCGTTGTCAAGCACGGGTATCTGAAATCCGTCCTCGTCCTCTACATATACTGTGCGGCCGTCAACTCTGGCCACTTTGCCGCCGCCCTCCTGGTTAAGGAAGCGCACGGTGTCTCCTATTTTGGCTTTCATCTGCTGATGATGTTTTTTTGTTCTAAACAGCCACTTCTCCCTTTATGTGTGGCCAACACTGGTAGTTCTCCAGCTCAAAATCCTCATATTGGAAGCTGAAGATGTCTTTCACGTCGGGATTGATTTTCATTGTCGGCAACGCGTATGGCTCGCGGGTCAATTGCAGCTTTATCTGGTCTATGTGGTTAAGGTATATGTGCGCGTCTCCCAATGTGTGCACGAATTTGCCGGGCTTGAGTCCGCATACCTGCGCCATCATCATTGTCAGCAGGGCGTAAGAGGCGATGTTGAACGGTACGCCGAGGAAGACGTCGCCAGAGCGTTGGTAAAGTTGGCAGCTCAGTTTGCCCCCCGCCACGTAGAACTGGAACATGGTGTGGCATGGCGGCAGTTTCATCTGGTCAATGTCGGCCACGTTCCACGCCGAGACTATCAGGCGACGGCTCTCAGGCGTGTTTTTTATCATCTCCACAACGTTCTTTATCTGGTCAATAGTGCCGCCGTCATGTGCGGGCCATGACCTCCACTGGTGGCCATACACAGGTCCGAGGTCGCCATTCTCGTCGGCCCATTCGTTCCAAATCCTCACACCATGGTCTTGCAGGTAGTGCACGTTGGTGTCGCCCCTGAGAAACCATAGCAACTCGTATATGATTGATTTAGTGTGGAGTTTCTTTGTCGTCAGAAGAGGAAAACCCTCCTCAAGGTCAAATGTCATCTGATGTCCGAACACGCTTATCGTGCCAGTGCCGGTTCTGTCTCCGCGTCTGTTGCCTTCTGTCAGTATCCTGTTTGCTAACTCCAGATATTGTTTCATGATGTGGTCTGTTTGTCTTGGTCTCTGTTCGCTTGCCGATTTTCTCCTCGCCGTGCAAGTCGGGTGTCACTCAGTCGCCGAACGTCCTCTGCCACCAATTGGCGGGGCGGAGGGCGTGGCCTACTTTCTCCAGGTCTTGCAACATGTCACTCGCCGACTGGTATCGCCCTTCTATGCCTTTTCGCAATGTGGCTGTCACCTCTTCGGGTGATAACCTCCGCGGTGGCAGTCTGAACGATGCCTTGTTCGCCGCGCGGCTCAAGACGCTGAACAGCTCGTCCGTCATCCGCCCGGGCTTTTTCATGGGGTAGGTCAGCTGCAGGTTGATGAGAACCTCGGGGTTGCAGTCTGTGTAGGGCGTCTTGCCCATCACGAGGTGATATATGGTGGTCGAGAGAGCGAACAAATCGGAGCTTGGCCCTGTCAACTCGTTGTGTTTGAGCAGCATCTCGGGGGGGGAGTAGATGAGGGCGAATTGTGTCCTGGGTGTGCCGGTGGCGGGATATGGCTGACTCTGCTCAAAGTCTATCAGCGCAATGTCCGAGAAGTCAGCTTTCACGATGTCTGCCCCGGGCTCATGACGCAGGACTATGTTTGACGGCTTAATGTCGCGATGGATTATCCCTGCGCCATGGATGGCCGTGAGGGCTTTCAGGACTGAGCATCCCATCTTGACAAACTGGTCCTCGTCAATCTTGCCGTAGATTTTCTTGTTGGCGAAGATTGTCTTGAGATCCGTGCCCTCCACTTTCTCGCGGACAACGTAGAGCCGCCCGTCGTCTCCGACAAACGACTCTATCACTCGGGCTATGTCTCTGCGCTCAATTTGGCTCAGTCGCGCCATCAAGTCGCCAAGCCCCTCCCAATATCTCTCCAAGGCTTTGACAGTCACCTGTCTGCCATCGACGTCGCAACCCGTCATGACGCCGCCAAATTTGGAACCGCGGCCCATCGACCCGTCAAGGGTGTAGGTCGAGGCGTTTCCTTTTATAACTTTGACGCCGTCCATCGTTTTATCTTTTATTTATTATAGCCTAAGATGCGCAGCATGTCCTCGGGCTTCTGCTCGTCGTTGAACAGGTAGTCCACAATCTGACCGTTCTCGTCGCGGTCAATGACAACGTGCTTCGGGCTCGGGATGAGGCAATGCTTGATGCCGCCATAGCCTGATATGGAGTCCTGATATGCGCCGGTGTGGAAGAAGCCGATGTAGAGGGGCTCCGGGTCATTGGGTTCCACAATGGGCATGTAGACCTGCTGGTTGAGGTCCTCTGTGTTATAATAGTCGGCGTGGTCGCACGTTATGCCGCCAATGTTGACGCGTTGGTATGGACGGTCCCATTTGTTGATTGGCAGGAGGATGAATTTCTCCGCGATGCCCCAACTGTCTGGGATGGTGGTCATGAGGCTGTTGTCAATCAGATACCACAGCTCGGTGTCGTTCTGCCTCTTGGCCTCGATCACTTTGAAAATGACCGCGCCTGTCTCGCCAACTGTGTATTTGCCAAACTCGGTGACGATGTCCGGGTCGTCTATGTCCTCGTTTTGGCACATCTCCTTGAGGCTCCTGACCAGCTCGTTGACCATATACTTATAGTCATACTCGAAGGCGAGGTTGCTCCTGATGGGCATGCCGCCGCCAAGGTCAATCATGTGAAGTGTCTCGCACTGCTTCTTGAGCTCTGCGTAAAGGCTTATGGCCTTTTGGTACACGCCCCAGAAATACAGGTTGTCCTTAATTCCCGAATCCACAAAGAAATGGAACAGGGTGAGGCTGACGGCAGGGTTGTCCTTTATCTTCTCGTTGTAGAACTTGACAATCTCAGACGGGCGTATGCCCAGCCTGCTGGTGTAGTAGGCTGCCTGCGGCTCCTCGTCAATGGCCATGCGGATGCCGACGTTGACGTGCTTGCCCTCCATGATGGCCGTCAGGCGGTCCAACTCGGTCATGCTGTCAAGAACCGTTATGCAGTTCGAGAACCCCATGTCAACCAGCTCCTTGATTTTCCTGAGGTAAAGGTCGCTCTTGAAACCGTTGTTTATGATGATGATGTCGTTCTGGATGCAACCCTCGCGGTAAAGCTCCTTCACGATGTCTATGTCGTAGGCCGACGAGGTCTCCAATTGAACCCCATAACGGAGGCACTCTTTTACGACAAAGCTGAAGTGGCAGCTCTTCGTGCAGTAGCAATACTTATACTCGCCCCGGTAGCCGTTGCTCCGTATAGCCTTGCTGAAAAGGTTCCGGGCGCGCTTTATCTGATCACCTATCTTTGGCAGATATGTAATCTTGACGGGCGTCCCGTATTTGCTGATGATATACCGGAGTGATATGTTGTTGAAGAACAGGTTGCCGTTCTCCAGGTCGAAGCCCTCCTGCGGAAAGTAGTAGGTCTGGTCGATCAACTCAAAATAACTACCCCTTGTTTTCACCTTTGTCGTCGTTTGTTTTTGTTAAGTAAAAGGATGTATAAAGTAAAAAGGCCAGTCTCCCCACTTTTTGTCGTGGTCAAGACGGGCCTCTTTGTCTTTGCTTATGGTCTGGTCTCTCGCACCGTCACTTGAGCCAGGCCAGAATTGTCTGGCTGCCAGTCACCTTGTCCTTGAGCTTGACATCCACCTTGGTGCCTATTGGCAGGTAGAGGTCCACGCGTGAGCCGAACTTGATGAAGCCCATCTCGTCACTCTGCTTGACCACCTGACCCTCTTTGGCATAGGTGACCACGCGGCGGGCCATCGCGCCCGCCACCTGTCTCGCCAGTACCTTCTGACCATCTTTCGTGGTGATGAGGACTGACGAACGCTCGTTGTCGGTTGACGACTTGGGAAGATATGCGGCCATCTTGCGGCCGTCATGGTGACGATAATACTCTACTGTGCCACCAATCGGGAACCAGTTTATGTGGACGTTGAATACGGACATGAAGATAGACACCTGAAGCACTTGAGTCTTAAGCACCTCGGGCTCATAGGTCTCCTCAATGGTAACCACAGTGCCGTCGCACGGGCACACCACCGCGCCATCCATGACGACCTTGTGACGGGCCGGACGGCGGAAGAAATTAATAACGATGCACAACGGTATGAGAGTGACTACGGTCACAATCTCACCCACGGTCTTGTTTCCGAGCCACCATGCGGCTCCATTTATTACTACGAAGAGTAGTAAAGCGAGTATTACAGAGAGCCTTCCTTCCTTGTGGAGTAGCATTTCTTAATGGTTGTTTTTTCTTTAGATGAAGAAATAATAAAGTAGGCTGACAATCGGGGCTGCGAACATGACAGCGTCAAAACGGTCCAAAATACCGCCATGGCCAGGCAATATGGTGCCTGAGTCTTTTATGTTGACTGACCGCTTGAACATAGACTCAACCAAATCGCCGCATGTGCCGATGATGGCGACGACCGCCGTGGTCACGATGGTGAATGGCAGGCCTGCATGGAAAAAGCAGTCCCCAAGGCAGACATAGGAGATGATTCCCACGACGACGGTCAAAAGGACACCACCCACGAAGCCCTCAATGGTCTTCTTTGGCGAGATGCGTTCGTAGAGTTTATGTTTGCCCATTGTCACACCGCACAGATATGCGCCAGTGTCATTGACCCAGACGAGCACGAAGATGCCGATTATCGGCCAATAGTCGTACTCCCCCGTCTTGAAAGCCAATAAGTTGAAGAGGGCGAACGGCAGGCCGATATATACGCACCCGAGCATTGTCAAGGCTATGTTCTCAAGAGGCTTCTTGTTTTTGCTGAAAAGCTCGACAAGGAACATAATCCATACGAAACCGACGATTATCAGCAGGCATCGATAGTCCAAAATATGTTTGCACACCAGAAAGCCCAGCACGAAGGCTGTCAAATTGGTGCACATGGCTGTCAGGTAATGCGGTGACATGCCGCCGGCTTGCAGCATCCTGTAATATTCGTGGGTGGCAAGGACAATTATGGCGATCATTATCGCCGCAAAGGTTAATGCGCCGGTCCGTGCCCCAAGTATGAACATGGCCGCCACGACGAGCACAAACAATATGCCCGTCACCGCACGCGTGATGAAATTTTTTAAGACACTGCTCATTTTGTTCCGCCCAAGTGTACACACCTCTTGAGCATGGCAAAATTAGTAATAAAAAATTCTTAATTCCAATTTGCGCGCATTTATATGCTAAGCGCTGGCGTTATTACCCGCCGACGTGTCGGCTTTAGCCCTCGCTCGCTTTTGTTCTGCAATCGCGTCATGTCCCCATGTTTTGCTTATGTATGACGCTATAGGTGTCTTTGTTATGCGCAAATTTGTCTCACGGTTTTATGAATATCTTTCGCGTCGAAGCGCAGTGGGCTCATCATCGCCGATTTTCACAGATTACTTTGGTGTGGCCTCTGATGATGTGGAATAAGAAAAGCCCCACCAAGTGTTTTGACGTCTATCTTGGCAGGGCTTTCGTCTATTTGAACATCTCAGGTCTCACTACCTTTACTTTCTCCATCTCTTTACTCATATCGCTAAGCATTTTGTCTGTAATCTCATATGTCCTCATTCCCCCACCCTCGCTGGTCGTCACTGCCGAGAAGAACCTGTGAGGGTGAAGCTTCCCGCCGCTTTCCACGAACGGGTAGACGGTCATAGTTGAGTCCTTAAACTGGAATTCGTACCTGCGCAGTCCGCACGTGTCCTCGCTCTCCATCAGCCACTTCATCTCAATCTCTGCCTCTTCGCCTGTGTTGACCTCACAAGTGTAGGTCTTGTCGGGAGTGACAATGTCGAGAGTGAAGTCCTGCGAGCCGCTGTTCTTGACCACCTCTTTGCTGAGTCTGTATGGTGGCACACCGAGTTTCCGCATGGTGTCGGCAATCTCGGTGATGTAGTCGTCCGTGAACTCGTAGTAGTACTCCCTCTCGCTGCTGTCTCCAACATTCCGAAATTCAAAACGTATTGTTGAATCACCCTCTTCTTTCCCTCTTGGTAATATTACAATAACGCTGTCGCAAAGCTCTATTTTGAAATTCCTGTTTCTGAGGTATGGTTGCGACAATAGAATAGGTTGGCTGTAGGTGGGGATTTCGTTAGGCCAGAGGGTCTCGCTGTTGATTAAATGGGAAGCCCCTTCCGTGTCTGTTTCGTATACGTGTAGGAATATTAGATTATCAGTCGAGTTTTTAATGTAGCCCATGTATCCCAAACCATCGACGCATTCCTCCATGCAACCCGTCATGGATAGGCTAATAAGCGACATCGCCCCAAGCGTCAAAAAGGTCTTTAATGTTTTCATCATTGTTGTGTTTCATCATTAACTTGTTTCTCCAGTCATTCCAACTTGTCGTGTGTTTGAGGCAGTCCTCAATTTCTGTTATAGATATGTTGTGAACGCTGTCTGTTATTTCACCTCGCGATTTCGTGGAGATCCTGCTATTCATTCTCTCTTATGTTGTATTTGGTGGTTCAACGGCGGGACGTCTCTACGTCCGCTTGCAAGTTTAGAAAGAATAATTTTAAATAACAAAAGGGACTCTCAATTTGTAATGCTTTCTTAATAGCAGAAAGACAATGATTTGGCGAAATTTTACAACAGCCTTTGGGTGTGTTGGTTATGTGGCTGAAAATCGTGTAGCGGTGAAAAAAATCGCCCCGATAAGCGCTTTGCTTGTCGGGGCGTTCGTGGGTATGACGTATAACTAACTGTTATTGGTTGTGCGTCTTCTTATATTCCTCTAAGTCTTTTTCGTATTGCTCTTTCTCTGCCTCGTAATTCTCAACTCTGCTTGGGTCGATGTCCTGCCGGTCGGCGGAAATCTCAACATTCATGGCTGAGAAGCTTGTCGTGAACTGAATTTCTTTAGTCTCTGTGTTGACATAGCCGGCCATTGTGCTGCCGTCGCCCTTTGTCGTCGTATCAATAGGCGAAGATGGCATGGCCCCATAACTGATGTTGCCGTGGCTGCCGCTGAAACGCACCCAGCCGTCGCCCGTCAACTCGTTCTTTTCCCACGAGTTGAGAGGCGCAAATTCAATGACAATGCCAAAGTAGACTGTGAATGGCATGGAGCCGATTTGAATAGCGTCCATCCAGACGTTCATTTTGTCGTCATCGCTCTTTTCAAATTTCAGTTTTATAGGAGCCCCGCTTGACAGCAGTGTCTTGTCCTCGCCATTAATCCATGCGTGGGCGGACACCACCATGTCACCGTTGAGTGTCGTCTGCGCGGCTTCAATCTCCGCGGCGCTGAGCGTGGCCTCGTCATCGCTTTCGCAACCCGTGAGCGTCACGCAGGCCAATGAAGCGAGCGCTGCTATTGCTTTCTGTATTTTCATCGGTTGTTATGTTGTTGTCTCTGTTGTTACTGCAGTGCTATTCGCACTCAGACTTGAATATGCCTAAGGCCTTTGCTGTCATCTGCTCCATCGGCACGCTTGCGTCAATCCAGTTGATTTTCGTGCCTCGCCTTTCCATCCCCCTGAACCATGTCATCTGGCGTTTGGCGAACTGGTGAATGGCAATCTCCAATTGGCTGACCATGTCGTCGTAGCTCAACTGCCCTGTGCAATACAGGGTGACGAACTTATATTCAAGTCCATAATAAATCAGGTCGTCAGGCGATACGCCTTTATCTATGAGGCCCTTGATCTCATCTATCATACCCTCCCTTAGTCTGGCTCGCAGCCGCCTGCTTATCCTCTGTCGCCTCAGCTCCCTGCTAATGTCGAGACCTATAACTGTGTATTTCATTCCGCCGGTCGGACCGTCCTCCTCGGGGTGGCTTTTCAGGTAGTCCGCAATCTCGATTGCGCGTATCGTCCTGCGGCGGTTGTCGAGGTCCGTCGTGTTATGCAGGCTTTGATATGTTGAGAGGATTTGAGCGAGCTCGTCTTGTGTCTTGCCCTCCAGTTTGGCGCGTAGGGTGGGGCTGGGTGGCACTGAGAGCAGATTATAATTTTTAATAACGGCCTCAATGTAAAGTCCTGAGCCACCGCATAGTATTGGCTGTCGGCCGCGCCCCGTTATGTCTGCGTACGCGTCCGCAAAGTCTTGCTGATAGCGGTACACGTTATATTTCTCGCCTGGCTCGGCTATGTCAATCAGGTGATACGGGATGGCTTGACCGTTTACTGTGTAGTCGGCAATGTCTTTGCCTGTGCCAATGTCCATGCCGCGGTACACTTGGCGGGAGTCGCCGCTTAGTATCTCCCCGCCCATCTCTTGGGCCATGTGTGCTGCGAAGGTCGTCTTGCCGCTTGCCGTCGGTCCAACTATGACGAGTAGCCTTGTCTCTCCTGTTGTTGTCATCTCCTATTTCGCTGTTTCTTCTTCCGTTGATGGCTTCGTGACGGGTTTCTTGCTGAATATCTTGTCAAGCCTTGTCCCTAATGGGGTGCGCTCAACTAACGGGATCAGGATGGATGTTATGATTATGCTGTACAATACAACGTGGTAGGTTATGGACTGTATGTAGGGACCCTCAACCATGCCATACTGCGCTGGCAGCCCGGCCAGCACGGCTGCGGCCAGTCCCTTGGGCAGCATGACGGCCGTTATGCTCTTGTCGTGGGCTGTCATCTGACTGCCAGTGAGCAGCCCTGCGCAAAAGGGCCTGAGCGCGAACAAGGCTATGACTATGCATATGGCCACGCCTGCGACTCCTGCGCTCTCGAATGGAATGGATATGCCAAGATACAGGAAGAAGAATATCTTGACTAAGAAGGCGAGCTCCTCATATAATTTTTTCTCGGCGTCCGAGATTACACCGACCGGATAGCTGTCTTTGTATACCCTGCTCAGCCTGTGGCTGACAGCGCGGGCGTTGCCCATGACGATGCCGAAGGCCAATGCTGCTATCGCTCCGCTGAAGCCAGACATCTCCGCCAAGCCGTATATCACGAACATGAAGAAGCACGTGGCGAACTGCGTGTTCCTGAAACGCCTGACCCAATTGATGACTTTTAGCCAGAAGACTCCGCCCACGGCGCCAATCACGGACGCTGCGATCAGAGATGTCGCCAAGGTGTACACTATCATCCATATCTTGAACTCGCCGCTCTCTATGCTCTGGAGCATGCCTATCGTGAACACTATGCACAGCACGTCCGTCAACGCCGACTCTATCACCAGCATGGCACCGGCTTTCTTGCTCGCTCTTATCATCCCTAACAGCGGTATGACCACTGCCGACGACGTGCCGCCGCAGATGAACCCGGTCACGGCCGAGGCTACTGGCGAGTAGTCGAAGCCAAAGTGCATAATCAGCCCCACGGCGCACGCCGAGACGGCGAAGAACGCGGTGGTCATCAAGACGCTCTGGCGGGCCGAGCGGACCAGATTGCCCAACTCGATGTCTATCCCGCCTTGAAAGAGTATTATTATCAAGGCGAACTGGGTGAACAGACTACCCGCGTCGCCTATGCGCTCCACGGTCATGACGCCCGTCACGGGACCGGCTATGATGCCGAAGATTATCAGCATCAACACGTCGGGCACCTTGGACTTCTCGAAAAAGTGGGTCAGCAGGTGGCCAAGGAAATATATCACACCTGTCGCCAGGATTAATGTTTCCATTCTCGGGCTATTTACTCGCAAATATACTAATTTGTTGTTAAATAAACACAACGGAGGCTGCGCACTGTGGCTTTTTTGAACATGGCGGATTATCTTCGCGGTGTCTTTTCAGAAAATCGGCATCGCCGAGATTTCCTCGTCTTCAGATTCAACCGCCTCAATTGGCGCCACTGCGGTTTGGCTGCCGCGGTATTTTGTTGGGTTGTCGCTCTTAGGTTTTTCGTCGCGGAGGCTCTCTTTCACGCCTCCTCTTGGGAAATGAAGGCGCTTGGGAATACGCGCAGTGTCGGTCTTTAATCTGAGACGACCGGAGCAGGGCGTTTCGTTCTTATCACTTTCCGTTCTTTTTCAGGCGTGAGCTTGCCGCCCCTCCCTTCATTTTCTAATCTTTTTACCACCTAATGGCAACATTCCAAGAGACTGGCCTCGACGAGCAGATGCTCCAGGCCATCAGCGAGCTCGGCTTCGTAGAGCCCACCCCCGTTCAAGAGAAAAGCATACCCGAAATCCTCAACTGCGGACGCGATATCGTATCCCTCGCGCAGACAGGAACAGGCAAGACTGGCGCTTTCGGCCTCCCCATCGTCCAGATGGTAGACCCCTCTGTCACACACGTGCAGGCCATGATTCTCAGCCCGACGCGTGAGCTCTGCCTCCAAATCGCTAAAGATTTAACCAATTTCTCCAAGTTCAAGGCGCAGGTCGATGTCTGCCCCGTCTATGGCGGCTCTGACATCCGCAAGCAGATCAAGCAGCTGCGCTCCAACCCCCAAATCGTAGTCGGCACCCCGGGCCGCGTCATCGACCTCATTGAGCGCGGCGTGCTCAAGATTGACGAGATCCGTTGGCTGGTCCTCGACGAGGCCGACGAGATGCTCGACATGGGCTTCAAGGATGACCTTGAGACAATTCTCAATGAGACTCCTGAGACCCGCCAGACCCTCCTCTTCTCGGCAACCATGCCTCCTTTCATCGCAAAGGTGGCAAGCAACTACATGAAGGACCCCATCGAGATTAAGATCGGACGAACCAATCAAGGCGCTGACACTGTCGAGCATAACTATTATCTCGTCCGCCCCTCTGATCGCTATCTCGCGCTCAAACGTATCGTGGACATGGTCCCCGACATCTACTCCATCGTCTTCTGCCGCACCCGCGAGGAGACTAAGGATGTCGCTGAGAAGCTTATCGCCGATGGATACAATGCTGACGCCCTCCATGGCGACCTCTCGCAGGTGCAGCGCGACATGGTCATGCAGCGCTTCAAGATGAAGCATCTCCAGATTCTTGTCGCTACCGACGTCGCTGCCCGCGGCATTGATGTCCATGACCTTACGCACGTCATCAACTACAACCTCCCCGACGACATCGAGGTCTACATCCACCGCTCTGGCCGTACAGGCCGCGCTGGCAAGAATGGCATCTCTGCCGCCATTGTCTGCAAGAAGGAGCTCTCGAAGATCAAGCAGATTGAGAAAATCTCTGGCAAGAAGTTCGAGCGCAAGATGGTCCCCAATGCTGACGAGATTTGCCAAATCAAGCTCCAGCATTTCGTTCAGGGCATTGCCGAGCAGCAAATCGAGGAGGATGCCGCCGTCTCCAAGTTTATCCCCGAGGCCATAGAGAAACTCGCTGAATTCTCAAAGGAGGACATCATCGCCAAGTTCATCTCTGCCGAGTTCGACAGCGTGAACAAGTATTATCAGGCTGCCAACGACCTCAACATCCCCGATGACGGCAAAAAGTCCGACCGTTCCGACCGTGGCGACCGCCAAGCCCGCCCGGGTGACGAGAATATGGACCGCCTCTTCATCAATGTCGGCAAGATGGACGCCATCCGCCCGGCTGACATCATCGGCCTCATCAACCAGTTCACCCGCGACCTGCCTGCGAAGGTCAATATTGGTCATATCGACATCATGCGCAATTTCTCTTTTGTCGATGTGGACAATAAGTTCTCCGAGGACATTGTCAATGCAATCAACGGCCGGGTCGTTGACGGCTACCGTCTCATTGTCGAGAAGGCTGAGCCCCGCAAGGACTCCGATGACGATAGTGAGTCTCCACGCCGTGATGGCCATAAGGGTGGCCGCCGTGGTGGCTTCGGCTTCGGTGGCCGTCGCCGCCGTGAGGATCGCCGCGACGGGCGTGACTTCCGCGAGGGTTACTCCGACTCTCCGCGACCAAACCGCGCTGAGCGCCGTCACCGTGACCGCGGTGGCAAGCAGAAGTAAGACAATCTTTGAAATATAAGGTGGGATAGCCGCCCTCTGACAGCATGTCGGAGGGCGGCTCGCCTTTTTGTTGCAAATTTTGCACACCTCACAACTTTTTGTTTATTTTCGCGTTACGAGATTGCTATTGCCAATCAACACTTGTTTTCCTCACCCCAAAGCGAAGATCAAACCTCCCCCCCTCCTATGAAGAGAATTTTCGCGCTTGCCGTCTTTTTTGCCGCCTTACCCCCACTACCATCCATGGCTCAAACCGTGGTGACGGAAGGTCGTGGATATTCGCTCTCTTTCTCCGTCAATGCGGACAGCGCCACGTGCAGTCTCACAGGCTTCAGCGCCAAAGAGGGTGGGGCGGTTGACGCTTATGTTCCCGAATATGTCATGAGAGGAGACCGCAAGGTCTCTGTCGTGTCTGTTGGCGATGACGCCACGGCCCCTTTCCACGGCTCTGACAAACTGCGCAGTGTGTCTCTCCCCGCCTCGCTCAAGTCTGTGGCGCCGTCATCTTTCGGCTTCTGCCCCAATTTGTCGAGCGTGCGCGTGGCGGCTCCCCAGCCTCCGTCTCTGCCCAAAGGGGCTTTCTCGAAGAATAAGATGTTTGGTGCCGTAGATTCTCTTCTCGTGCCGGCCTCTCTCGCCAATGTCTATCAGGCTTCCGCCTGGGGCAAGGCTTTTTCAGAGGTTTTCCCGTTTTATACATTCACTTTCGAGAAGTCTGACCTTGGCCACAAGGCTGCGTCTGCTGTGTCGCAAGTCAATTTCTCGGATCTTTTTTATGCCTTCAATGACCCAAACTCGGGTCTGCACAGCAATACGGATGTCACAATAGCCCGCGGAGTCAATTTCCTTCCCGCATACTATGGCAACTCCGACCTGCGATCCATCTCTAAGTATATTGCTAAACTACCTTTCGCTCCGTCCTATTCCGCTCATTTCAAGGGGCAGGTCATCTCCAATCTCTCCGCGGAGATGTGTGGCCTTTTCGGAAATGTCAAGTTCGGCGGCTCTGTCAATAATCTTGTGCTTGACAATGCGCTGATGCTTGTTGATCCTGACAATGAGGTCTATCAGAAGAGCGATGACGGAAAGACTCTCTACATCCACATCTTTGCCGGCCGCAATAACGGAGCTTTGAGTGCGGTTGGCTTTGCCGGCTCTGTCATAATGGACAAGAATGCGAAGGTGTCCGGTGTCGAGAAATATGTCGTGACGCTCGTCGGCGTCCAAGGTGGTCAAGGCTCCGTGAACGGTTTCCTGTTCCTGACATCCGACGCCGCTCCCTCTTCGCGCTCGGTTGCGCCTCTCTTAGAGTGCAAGGGCGTAGGCGTTGATGAGAGTCTCGCTTCAAAGGTCGCCATCCGCGGTGGCGCGCAGTCAAAGCCTTTCGACCCCTACGACAGCAGGTTCAGATACACCACTTGCGCCTTCTCTGACCAGGAGTTCGCCAACGGGACTGTGGCATATTGGCTCAACTGCGGCGGGCTCGGTTTCGACGGCGACTATAAACCCGTTTGGCGACAGGGACTCCAACACCCGGAGCCGGAAACTAATCCGGAAAAGGCTCTTTATAAGATTGAATATCAAATTGACGGTGACTCAAAATTGTCGTCAGCGCCTCTCTTCGCCAATGGAGGCGACCGCGTCACTATAACTTATTCGCAAAAACCATTGCTCATCTCCGTCGGTGGCCAGGCCATCACGCCCGGCGAAAACAGCACTACGTTCGCCTACCGCGCTAAGTCGGTCGTGGCCATCTCCTGGTCAAATCCCAATTTCAGACCGACCGAGACCTCTGTGCAGTCCGGCCCTGAGATAGTCGTCAAAGGGTCTCTTGTCACCGTCAAAGGCGCCGGAAAGCAGATTAAGGGGCTTTATACTGTCACTGGCATAAAGATTTGTGAGACGACAGGCTCAACTCTTTCCGCTCCAAAGACGGGAGTCTATATGGTGCGAATCGGCAAACGGTCTTGGCGTATCTTGGTCAAGTGACAACTCTCAAATATTCAGCCTTAACGTAAGCAATATCATTCCCACAAACGCACTAATCTTATTCATGCCAATTTTCAATCTCATAGCCTGCATCGACCGCAACCGGGCCATCGGTCTAAATGGAGATCAGCTGGTCTACATTCGGGAGGACCTCAAAAGATTTAAGGAACTGACCATGGGCCACACCATTGTCATGGGAAGGCGCACAAACGAGGTTATCCCGAACCGCCGACTCCCTGGCCGCCGAAATGTTGTCATCTCCAAGTCTTTGGCAGAAAGTGGTGAACTCGCTGGCTTGGAGGGTGTTGAGGCTTTGAATGGCATTCCTGAGATGGTTGAAGCCCTTAAAGATGAGTCTGATGTTTTTGTCATAGGCGGTGAGATGCTCTACCGCTCCACCATGCCCCTGGCTTCTCGCATCCACCTGACGCTTATTGACACGGCGTTTCCTGAGGCCGACGCCTTTTTCCCCCCATTCGATGAATGGCATGAGGTGTGGACTTCCGATGTCCGCACCGACCCCAAGTCAGGCCTCTCTTATCGTTACGTGACAATGGAGCGCAATCCCGCTAAATAGGCTCTCGTCAATTGTCTCTTTTTAATCCCGCGTTGAGGGATTCGGCTACGTCCTCTGCCATCTTCCCATCCAAATAGAGCATGCCCACGTGTGCGCCATACTGCTCGGCATATGTTATGCTGAGCAGGATAGTCGTGCCGCCATGCGTGAACTTAGTGGTGAAGTCTGTCCCGTCTCTCTTGAGCGCTGCCATTTTTCCTTCGTTTGAAACCGGTTCCGTGCCAATGAAATTTTCAGACGTCTCTGCTGGCGATCCGTACAATGTGGTCAGCTGTTTTTTCAGGTTGTCGTAGTCTCCTTTCAAATCAGCCCAATTTTGACTCTCTGGCAAGAAAATCCCGATGTGGTGAATCTTCTTCTCGTCGTCTTCCTTGCACGCTGTCACCATATAGCTCTTGCTGTGCCCAAGCACCTTGCCGGTCATGCGGAGCTTCACCGTGCCATCTTCTTCTGTCACTGTCTTGTCTCCAAATCTTGCAGATCGGGCTGCATTGACAAAAAAATCCATGTTTTGCCCCAGACTTGTTTCGGCTGCTTTCATCACAGCTGTGTCGTCTGCCCTTTTTTGAGCGTCTGCCCTGTCTCCGTAAATAACAGAGACAGTTAAGGCAGTAAGGATTGAAAGGGCCGTGTGTGTAATTTTTGTTGTCATGCTTGATGAAAGTTAAGGATTAAATCGCCTCTTATGAAAGCAAATGTACACATATTTATTAGCACATTCTCAAAATACAACCATCGGATACAGAAATCCATCCTTTGGCTGTAAAAAGTTACTGATACCGCTGAATATTTTTCCATATATTCGCGTTTACAATTTTTTACGTCTTTAGATGATTACTTTCATAATAGCCCTTGTCGCCCTCGTGGCCGGGTACTTTTTTTATGGCCGTTTCGTCGAACGTGTCATAGGCTATGATTACTCTAAGCCCACCCCTGCCATCTCTCACCCCGATGGCGTAGACTACATTCCGCTCCCGACTTGGAAGGTCTATATGATCCAGTTCCTTAACATCGCAGGACTCGGACCCATCTTCGGCGCCATCATGGGCGCCAAGTTCGGGACCGCGAGTTATCTCTGGATTGTCTTCGGAACTATTTTCGCCGGTGCGGTTCATGACTTCGTCTCTGCCATGATGAGTTTGGCGCATGACGGTGAGAGTCTACCAGAGATCATCGGCCGTTATCTTGGCAAGAGGACTAAGGCCATTTTCGGTGTCTTCACCATGGTGCTTATGATTCTTGTCGGGGCTGTCTTCATTTCAGGCCCTGCTGAGCTCTTGGCGGCTATGAGCCCGGGCTGGGCGGATGCCGTTTTCTGGATTGTAGTCATCTTCATCTACTACATCTTGGCCACCATGCTCCCTGTCGACAAGATTATTGGGCGTATCTATCCCGTTTTCGCTTTCGCTCTCATTTTCATGGCTGTGGGCATTCTTTTCGGCATTTTTTATTACCAGCCACAGTTGCCGGAGATGTGGGAGAGCTTCGGGACTAAATATGAGACCAATCCTATCTTCCCGATGATGTTCGTCTCGATAGCGTGCGGTGCGATTTCCGGCTTCCACGCCACGCAGTCCCCTTTGATGGCGCGCTGCCTCAAAGATTCTCGTCATGGCCGCCCTGTCTTTTATGGCGCAATGGTAACAGAGGGTGTCGTGGCTCTCATTTGGGCGGCGGCTGCGACAGCCTTCTTCGGTGAGCACGGGCTTGTTGACCCTGAGACGAACCGAAACTTCACAGGTGCTGGCGTTGCAACAACCCTCTCGCATGAGTGGCTTGGCATGTTCGGCGGTGTCTTGGCCATCCTTGGCATTGTAGCTGCGCCTATAACGTCAGGCGATACGGCACTCCGCTCTGCCCGACTTATTGTGGCTGACTACATTGGCCTTGAGCAAAAGAGCATTTCAAAGCGTCTCCTCATTTCCGTGCCGCTCTTCATCCTCACTTTCGGTGTCCTCCTCTACAGTCTCAAGGATGCCAACGGCTTCAATATCATTTGGCGCTATTTCGCCTGGTGCAATCAGGCTCTCTCTGTCTTCACTCTCTGGTCCATCACGGTCTTCTTCGCCTTGTCCCGAAAGCCGTTCATCATAACTCTCATCCCGGCTCTTTGGATGACGGCCGTCTGCACCACCTATGTCTTTGTGGCTCCCGAATGTCTTAACCTCCTCCCTGACAGCACTTGGTTTGGCCCCACAGTAGGCTGTTGCGCAGCCTTAGTGGCTGGAGTTTTGTTCATTCTCTGGCTTCGCAAATCATCAGCAGCTGCCAAGGTTTAGCCTAAGGCGAAATTTGATATCCCCAATAAAGCCCCGCTCGGAATTGTCAGAGTTGGGGCTTTTTCCGATAATACGCAAATCCATCTATTGACCCGACTCTATGGCCAGTATTTAACCGTTACTGCTAACGCTGTTCCCCAATAATATGAGCCAATCATCGTCGAGATAAATTAGCATTGCAAAGACAGGTTCGTCACATGTTGTAGATTTTGCATATTATGCTAAAATCATACAAATGTTCTGGTGCGGTAATGTGACAGGCGTAGAATGTTAAAGCGGCGACTTGTGTGTTAAATCTGTTTGTTTTTCTGGGTCGGTCTACTTATATTTGCAAGACAAGCGTAAATGCAACTACAAATCTTGCTTTATGCACTTCCCCGTTATTCCAAAAATCTAATTATTACCGCGATGAACAAGTTCTTAGTATTTCTTTCCTTCCTGTTTGTCTTTGTGTCTTGCCAAAAAGATGAATCAGCTGGCTCAGATGTCGATTTCCTCATTAAAAATATGTGCTCATAAGCAAGCGTGCCCATACGTTTTGTTCAAACGGTAAAACCAATCTTCTATCCAGAGGAGGACTAACCATGGTTGCAAGATATTTATTGTTTGCGCTGTTTCTCCTTTGCGCTAACGCTCATGCCCAATTAGTTCGTCATGCCGCGACTATAGACGAGCTTGTAATTACGGACGGTTGTGTTTTGGAGGATTTTCTATATAGTGGAGACACCAGTGACACTCTGTCGCTTGTTCTGCCTGAGGACTTAGATATATGTACTATCGAGAGTGCGGATGATTACGATGTCGTTGTCAAGGAGGTTGCCATACTCTCACCTTCTGTCAGGAAAATCGCAGATGGTGCTTGGGGTCAATCAGAACTCGAAAATATTGTCTTTAATGAAGGCCTTGAGTCTATTGGCAGGGCAGCTTTCCTCAGATCGCAGCTAAAGTCTGTCAAATTTCCATCCACGTTAAAAAGTATAGGTGATTTGGCTTTCTCTGAACTTGATCTCGGGGTAGTCAATTTACCTCCTTACTGCTCAAGTGTCGGAACTCTATCTTTTCATTTCAGCAAGGTGACCGGAGTCGGGTGGCCTACTGTTGATTTTTATAATTTCAGGGGATTCTATCACAATGACATCAAGGAATTGCATGTGCCTTCTAATGTGAAATCACTCGGCAAATACGCTTTTTCCCATAATCCCATAGAAAACCTGACATTTTCTGAGGGTATTGACTCCATCGGGAATTTCGCTTTCGCTTCTTGTTTAGATGTCTGTGGAGATAAGAATGATTCTCGTTTTTCAAACGTCAAATTCCCGTCGTCCTTGAGGTACATTGGTGAGCGTGCTTTTGATTCTTCTCCAATGTTGAAAGACGTCGATTTTGGCGATGGTGTTGAATGTATTGCATGGAGAGCATTCGCTGCCTGCCCTCTGTTGGCAGAGGTGTCATTCCCATCCTCACTTAAGACTTTGAGGAAAGAAGCTTTCAAAGACTGTACGTCGCTGCGCAAAGTGTCTTTTAAAGAAGGGCTTGAGGCTATAAAGGAGTTCGCTTTTGAGAATTGCCAACTCTCTGGTGAAATAGTACTGCCAGGCTCCCTACGGAAGGTTGGTGACTACTCTTTTGCTTGTGTCGATTTCTGCGATGATGTTCATTTCGTCCTCTCTGCCGGTATTTCGGAGATCGGGTCTCGGGCGTTTTATCACGTGCAAAACAACTTAAACCCTGTATCTGTCTCGCTGCCGACAACGTTGAGGCTAATCGACGAAAAGGCTTTCCTCTACACCGCTTTGCAGACAACGCAGCTGCCACAGGTTAACGAGAAAGGCGAGAAAATGAGATGGGATGCCTACCATGACGGAACCCTCTACGCTGAGAACGTGAAGAGCATTGGCGGTTCGCCAGATTTCGGAAACTCTATCGACGCCAGCTGCTCATATGTCGCAACTGTAATATCAGATTCTTCAAAGCCCACCTCTCTGCGAGATCCCAAACAGTCCCGTGATGTTCGTTACGCTATCTATACCCTCTCGGGAAACCTTGTCAGCACAAACGATTCGCAGTCAGAACAACTACCCGCAGGGATTTATATAAAGAAAAACCTTACTACTGGTGAGTCTGGAATGTTTTTGAAAAAATAATCTCATATGTGTGCCTGCCATTGCTGCCAATGTGGCCGGCCTTTGAATCTTTTTTATTCTAATACTGCTATTAACTGATAATGTAAATGATTATGAGAGAACAGTTTTTAAGGTCTCAGGCTAATGTGGACATCATGGTGCTACCAATTAGGTTAGTGCAGACTGTGAAACCCATTTTTTATGAGGAGGATGTCAAATGAGAGGATATGTCGGAATTTCTTGTTTGCTGTCGTTGTGTGTTCCCCCCGTCTTAGGCCAAACATCCGATGGCTTAGTCTCTCACATAGCGACAGCGGAAGAACTGGACTTGGATGGATGTGCTGTTGATGGCTTTGACTATAACGGTGATGTGAATGAACTGTTGGACTTGTACCTCCCTGATGAGCTTGGTATCTGCTCCATAACGTATTTTGGCAGTTATCCTAAAAGTAATAACAATGTAAGGAGACTGCACCTTCCTAACACTGTCAGGCAAATTGAGAAATATGCGTTTGCCGACACGGGTATCACCGATATTGAGATGAATGAGGGGCTTGTGACCATTGGCGAGGGCGCTTTTTGGGAATGTAAATTGAATAGTGTCCGTATACCATCGTCAGTGACTTCTATCGATGATTGGGCTTTTTGGAGCGTTGGGATTAAGGACGTTTCTCTTCCTCGAAATTGTTCATCTATAGGTAATGATGCCTTCGCAGCCTGTGGGGTCGAATCTTTCGTTTGGCCAGAGTGCGACATCTCGAATTTCACGGGTTTCGCTTATAATAATATAAGCCAGCTCCACGTCCCTTCAAACATAAAATCTCTTGGGAGAAAAGCGTTCTACTTTAACAACATTTCTGAATTGTCCTTTGACGAGGGTGTTGACTCCATTGGCGAGGCTGCATTTATGAGTGGCGGTTATGATGCCTATACCCACTTTTTGGAAGTCAAAGGTTTGCCTTACGAGACTGGAGCGAGTCTCTTTTCTGATATCACATTCCCCAATAGCCTTTCATACATCGGAAATTATGCTTTTGAGAACTCTCCAAACCTTAAAACAGTAAAGTTCGGATCGGGAATGCGCACCCTTGCTCATAAATCGTTCGCTCATTGTCGCAAAATTGAGTGGATTGAGATGCCTGATGGTCTTGATAGTATCGGCAGTTGTGCTTTTATGGGTTGCTATAGGTTGAAGTCTGTCGTTTTCAGCAAGTCTGTTAAGACTATTGGAGCGAACGCCTTTTGTGACTGCCCTTTGGAGGGGACTATAACACTTCCCGGTACTCTCAAAACGGTAGGTGAAAACTCATTCTCCGGCATTGCGTCGCCGGATGGGACGGAGTTCGTGCTTTCGGAAGGTATTGAAGAAATAGGTGACAGTGCGTTCGCTCGCAGTTATATAACGGAGAAAAAGTTGAATGTGAAATTGCCGTCTACGCTTAGGCGTATTGGCGCATATGCCTTTTGGGGCTGTTTCCTGACGGAGACCGTGCTCCCTAAAAAATATGATGGAAATCACGACTTGAAGTGGGATGCGTATCTCAATGGCGAATTATACGAGGAAAACGTCCAAACAATAGGCGGTATGTATAGGACAGGGTATTCTGAAGCCGCCAAGTGTGAATATATTGCGCGTGTGACATGCGCGACATCTACCCCCAAAAAAGGTGGCACTGCTAATCTGGGTGATGAAATGTGCGTATACTCCCTCTCTGGAAATTTGTGTCTCACTTATAAGGGCGACTTCCCAGATAGCAGTCGCCTAAGCAGTGGATTTTATGTTGTCGTTAATCGCAGGACCGGTGAATCCCAAAAACTCATAATTCCGAATTGATGCCATTGCGCTGTGCCGATTTCCCCTATTCCCTAATGGCATAGAAACTTTTTCTCCCTGATTTCTTGCCTTTTACGTTCCAATAACATAACTTTGCGACCGAAATTTGCGTGCGAACTATGCCCTATTGCGCTTGGCTTCGCCCGCAACTCATTGATAATTTATTAGTTAAAAACTACAATGCCTACAATTCAACAACTCGTCCGCAAGGGCCGTGCAGAGCTCAAGGCAAACAGCAAGTCTCCTGCACTCGACTCTTGCCCCCAGCGCCGAGGCGTGTGCGTGCGTGTCTACACCACCACCCCCAAGAAGCCTAACTCGGCTATGCGTAAGGTAGCCCGTGTCCGCCTCACCAACGGTAAGGAGGTCAACGCCTACATCCCCGGTGAGGGCCACAACCTCCAGGAGCACTCTATCGTCCTCGTTCGCGGCGGCCGTGTAAAGGACCTCCCTGGTGTTCGTTACCACCTCGTCCGCGGTACTCTCGATGCCTCTGGCGTAGAGGGCCGCAACCAGCGTCGCTCAAAGTACGGCGCTAAGCGTCCTAAGGCGGGTAAGGCTGCCGCAGGTGCAAAGAAAAAGTAGTCCGGTCTCCCTACATTAAAGCTGACCAAATTATTTAACAAGCCAGTCTTCTGTTTGTCGGTTGTTGCTTAACGGTTGAGTAAATTGGCGAATGCGCCTTTTGAAGACACAATAATTGACAGCTGATATAGAAGCTGATAAACAGACTGTAATAAAATGCGTAAGTCTAAGCCAAAGAAGCGTATCCTTCTTCCTGATCCTAAGTTCGGCGACACTCTCGTAACCCAGTTCGTCAACAACCTCATGTACGACGGCAAGAAATCTACTGCCTTCGGCATCTTCTACAACGCCATGGACGCTATCGCCCCCAAGGCTGAGAAGGAGGGCAAGCAGCCCCTCGAGTTCTTCAAGAAGGCGCTTGAGAACATCACCCCTATGGTCGAGGTCAAGAGCCGCCGTGTCGGTGGCGCAACCTTCCAGGTCCCTACTGAGATCCGCCCTGACCGCAAGGTGACCCTCTCCATCAAGAATATGATTCTCTACGCTCGCAAGCGTAGCGGTCACTCTATGGCAGAGAAGCTGGCTGCAGAGATCGCCTCTGCTTACAACCTTGAGGGCGGCGCCTTCAAGCGCAAGGAGGATATGCACAAGATGGCCGAGGCCAACCGTGCATTCGCCCACTTCCGTTTTTAACTAATAAATTAAGCCAATCCCCATGTCTGACCTTAAATATACTCGCAACATCGGCATCATGGCCCACATTGATGCCGGCAAGACCACTACCACCGAGCGTATCCTCTTCTACACTGGCATCACGCACAAAATCGGTGAGGTCCATGACGGTGCTGCGACAATGGACTGGATGGTTCAGGAGCAGGAGCGTGGTATCACCATCACCTCTGCTGCCGTAACCGCCAACTGGAAGTACAACGACAAGACCTACAAGATCAACATCATCGACACCCCGGGCCACGTAGACTTCACTGTTGAGGTCGAGCGCTCGCTCCGTATCCTTGATGGCGCGGTTGCTCTCTTCTGCGCTGTAGGTGGCGTACAGCCCCAGTCTGAGACCGTATGGCATCAGGCCACCCGCTACAACGTCCCCCGTATCGCGTTCGTCAACAAGATGGACCGCTCTGGCGCTAACTTCTTCGATGTCGTCCGCCAGATCCGAGAGGTCCTCAAGGCTAACCCTGTGCCTGTAGTAATACCTATCGGCGCTGAGGATTCTTTCGAGGGCGTTGTCGACCTTATCAAGATGAAGGAGATGGTTTGGACCGACCACGACGTGCTCGGTTCAACCTATGAGTACCGCGACATCCGCGAGTCCCTCCAGGCTGAGGCTGAGGAGTGGCGCGCCAAGATGCTCGAGGAGGTCGCAGGCCAGGACGAGGCTCTCATGGAGAAGTACCTTGAGACCGGCGAGCTCTCTGAGGATGAGATCATCGAGGGTCTCCGCAAGGGTACCATCGCGCAGACTCTCAACCCTGTCCTCTGCGGCTCTTCTTTCCGCAACAAGGGCGTTCAGCGTCTTCTCGACGCTATCGTAACCTTCCTCCCCTGCCCAACCGATCTTCCCCCTGTCGAGGGTACCAACCCTCACACTGGTGAGCCTGAGACCCGCGAGCACAGTGTAGACGCTCCTATGTCTACCCTCGCTTTCAAGATCGCTACCGATCCTTTCGTAGGCCGCCTCGCTTACATCCGTGTTTACTCGGGCAAGATTGACGCAGGCTCTTATGTCCTCAACACCCGCACTGACAAGAAGGAGCGTATCGCCCGCCTCTATCAGATGAAATCCAACAAGCAGATTCCTCTCGATTGCATCGAGGCAGGTGACATCGGAGCTGCTGTCGGTTTCAAGGATGTTAAGACTGGTGATACCCTCTGCGACGAGAATGCTCCTATCGCTCTCGAGTCTATGGACTTCCCCGATCCTGTCATCGGCATCTCTGTCGAGCCTAAGAGCACTCAGGATATGGATAAGCTCACCAACGCGCTTCTCAAGCTCGCTGAGGAGGATCCTACCTTCCGCTTCCGCACCGACGAGGAGACTGGCCAGACTGTCATTGAGGGTATGGGTGAGCTTCACCTCGACATCATCCTCGACCGTCTCCGCCGTGAGTTCAAGGTTGAGTGCAACCAGGGCAAACCCCAGGTTTCTTACCGCGAGGCTATCAAGGGCTCTTGCGAGCATCGTGAGGTCTTCAAGAAGCAGACTGGTGGTCGTGGTAAGTTCGCTGACATCATTGTCCGCATCGAGCCTGTCGACGAGGGCAAGACTGGTCTCCAGTTCGTCAATGAGGTCAAGGGCGGTAACGTGCCCAAGGAGTTTGTCCCCGCAGTCGAGAAGGGCTTCGCCGATGCAATGAAGAATGGCGTCCTCGCTGGCTACGCTGTCGAGAACCTCAAGGTTACTCTCCTCGATGGTTCATTCCACCCCGTTGACTCTGATGCTCTCTCATTCGAGCTCGCTGCTCGCGGCGCCTTCAAGGAGGCCTGCGCCAAGGCTCAGCCCATCCTTCTTGAGCCTATCATGAAGGTTGAGGTTCTCACTCCTGAGGAGTACATGGGTAACATCATCGGTGACCTCAACACCCGCCGTGGTCAGATTGAGGGCATGGAGGAGAAGAACGGTCAGCGTATCATCAAGGCCAAGGTGCCCCTCGCTAACCTCTTCGGCTATGTCACCGACCTTCGCACCATGTCTTCAGGTCGTGCAACTCAGTCAATGGAGTTCCTTGAGTACGCAGAGCTCTCTAAGGGCATCGCTACTGAGGTCCTCAAGGAGGTAAAGGGACATCCCGAACTTCTTAAATAATCCTAAAAATGGGGCGAGCGAGCGAATGACTCTTCGTTCGCCCCATTCTTTTTGTATCTTTGCACCGTGGTAAGGCGGTGAGGTGTGGTCGTATCCAATATTACGCCCATATTTCATCAATATGCCCCGGGGTTCATGCTGTCTATGCGTGTATCTCAAGTGTATTAAAAGCCTGATTACTAACTCTTTATCCCCATGGTGGACGGATACTTTTCAAATCAGTTCATCTAATTTAAACAATGAGTCAGAAGATTCGTATTAAGCTCAAGTCTTACGACCACAATCTGGTCGACAAGTCTGCAGAGAAGATCGTCAAGACGGTCAAAGCCACTGATGCGGTAGTCAGCGGCCCTATCCCCCTGCCAACCGACAAGAGGATTTTCACCGTTCTCCGCTCGACCTTCGTCAACAAGAAGTCGCGCGAGCAGTTCCAGCTCAGCTCTTACAAGCGCCTCATCGACATCTATAGCTCTACCTCGAAGACTATCGATGCCCTCATGAAGCTCGAACTCCCCAGCGGCGTAGAGGTTCAGATCAAGGTGTAGTGATACGCCCCGCAAGTAGTGATACTCGCGAGATCTAAGGCTTAAACAAGTAATTATTTTTTTACATTTTTATCAATGCCAGGTTTAATTGGAAAAAAAATCGGAATGACTTCCGTTTTCAGTGCCGAGGGTAAGAGCATACCATGCACTGTTATCGAAGCTGGCCCTTGCTACGTTTCGCAGATCAAGTCTGTAGAGACCGATGGCTATGAGGCCGTTCAGCTGGCCTATGACGAGAAGAGCGAGAAGCACACCACTGCTCCTATGCTCGGCCACTTCAAGAAGGCAGGCGTAGCTCCCGCACGCAAGCTTGTCGAGTTCTCTGGTTTCGACAAGGAACTCAACCTCGGTGACGCTGTCACTGTTGACATTTTCGCAGAGGACTCTTTCGTCGACATCGTCGGCACCTCTAAGGGTAAGGGCTTCCAGGGCGTCGTCGGCCGCTACGGCTTCGGCGGTGTCGGCCAGAGCACCCACGGTCAGGACGACCGCCTCCGTGCTCCAGGTTCAGTAGGCGCTTCATCTTATCCTTCTCGTGTGTTCCCCGGCATGCGCATGGCTGGCCACACCGGCTGCGACCGCGTCAAGATCGAGAACCTCAAGGTCATCAAGGTAATCCCCGAGAACAACCTCCTCGTAGTCAAGGGCTCTGTCCCTGGTTGCAAGGGTTCTTACTTAATCATTGAGCAGTAGAAGAAATGGAACTTAAGGTTTTAAACAAAGAAGGTAAGGAGACTGGCAGGACTGTCACCCTCTCTGAGGCTGTTTTCTGCATGGAGCAGCCCAACGACCACGCAATCTACCTCGACGTTAAGCAGTACCTCGCAAACCAGCGTCAGGGAACTCATAAATCTAAGGAGCGTTCTGAGGTTCAGGGCTCTACCCGCAAGATCAAGAAGCAGAAGGGCACCGGCGGTGCACGCGCAGGCGCTCTCCGCAGCCCGGTCTTCATCGGTGGTGGCCGCGTATTCGGTCCCAAGCCTCGCAACTACTCTTTCAAGCTCAACAAGAAGCTTAAGGATCTCGCTCGCCGCTCAGCCCTCACCTACAAGGCGCAGGAGCAGAGCATCATCGTAGTCGAGGACTTCACTTTCGAGGCTCCCAAGACCAAGGATTTCATCGCATTCAAGAACAACCTCAACATCGCCGAGGGTACGCGCTCCCTCCTTGTCCTCCCCAGCGTCGACAAGAACATCTACCTCTCAGCGCGCAACCTCCAGAAGACTGAGATCATCTCTTCTTGCGACATCAACACCTACGGAATCCTCAAGGCTAAGACCCTCGTAATCTTCGAGAGCGCCCTCAAGCAGATCGAGTCCAAAAACGCCTAACGAGTACTACCACAATGAGTGTTATTATCAAGCCTCTGGTCACTGAGAAGATGACCAAGATCACGGAGAAGATGAGCAACCGCTATGGTTTCATCGTCGACAAGAAGGCAGACAAGCCTACCATCGCCAAGGAGGTAGAGCGACTCTACGACGTCAAGGTCGTTAAGGTCAACACCCTTATCGCACCCGCCAAGAAGAGGAACCGCTACACCAAGGCTGGTATCATCTCCGGCTCAACCCCTTCCTACAAGAAGGCAATTGTTACCCTGGCTGAGGGCAACACTATCGACTTTTACAGCAATATTTAGCACAAATGGCAGTCAAGAAATTAAAGCCCGTAACACCGGGGCAGAGAAACAAAGTTATTGGCACGTTTGATACGATTACGTCAAGCACGCCAGAGAAGTCTTTGCTGCGTCCTCTGAAGAAAACCGGCGGTCGTAACAACTCCGGTAAGATGACCATGCGCAATATCGGCGGTGGCCACAAGAGGAAATATCGTGTAATCGATTTCAAGAGAAACAAGGACGGTGTACCCGCAGTCGTCGATTCGATCCAGTACGACCCTAATCGCTCTGCTCGCATCGCACTGCTCGTCTATGAAGATGGCGAGAAGCGCTACATCCTCGCCCCTAATGGCCTCCAGGTCGGTCAGGCCATCGGTTCAGGCTCTGAGGTAGCTCCTGAGGTCGGAAACGCCCTCCCCCTCTCTGTCATCCCTATCGGCACCATCATCCACAACATCGAGCTCCGTCCCGGTCAGGGCGGCATCATCGCTCGCAGTGCCGGTACTTTTGCTCAGCTTTCAGCTCGTGATGGCAATTACGCAGTCATCAAGATGCCTTCTGGCGAGACCCGCCGCATCCTCATCACTTGCAAGGCTACTATCGGCGCAGTCGGCAACTCCGACCACGCACTCGAGAAGTCCGGCAAGGCAGGACGCAGCCGCTGGCTCGGCCGTCGCCCACGCGTTCGTGGCGTCGTTATGAACCCTGTCGATCACCCAATGGGTGGTGGCGAGGGACGTGCCTCTGGTGGACACCCGCGTTCACGTAAGGGCCTCCTCGCTAAGGGCTACAAGACACGCGCTCCCAAGAAGAACACGAACAAGTACATCATTGAGAGACGTAAAAAGTAACTGCTAACCTAAACTAACATGAGCAGATCTTTAAAGAAAGGACCGTACATCAACCTCAAGCTCGAGAAGAAAATCCTCGCCATGAACGAGTCCGGCAAGAAGTCGGTCGTCAAGACTTGGGCTCGCGCTTCCATGATCTCCCCTGACTTCGTCGGTCACACGGTTGCCGTCCACAATGGCAACAAGTTCATCCCTGTCTACGTCACTGAGAACATGGTCGGACACAAGCTCGGCGAGTTCGCTCCTACACGTACGTTCCGTGGTCACAGCGGCAACCGCAAGTAGTCGCTTGTAATCAACTTTTTCAAGAACTAACAAATGAGCAAAAGAAAACATAACATGGCGGAGGCCATCAAGGAGGCAAGGAAAACTCAGTACTTCGCCAAGTTGAACAACGTCCCCACCTCCCCCCGCAAGATGAAGCTCGTTGCTGACCTCATCCGCGGCAAGGAAGTTAACCTCGCTCTCGGTATACTCAAGTTCTCTCGTCAGGACGCCTCTTACCGACTCGAGAAGCTTCTCCTCTCGGCTATCGACAACTGGAAGCAGAAGAATGAGGGCAAGAATGTTGAGGATGCTAACCTCTACGTCAAGACTATCTACGTAGACTCAGCTCGTATCCTCAAGCGCATCCAGCCCGCGCCACAGGGTCGCGCTCACCGCATCCTCAAGCGCTCCAACCACGTCACCATCTTCGTTGACAGCAAACCAACCGATAACCAGGAAAAATAAGTCATGGGACAAAAAATTAATCCAATAAGCAACAGGCTCGGTATCACTCGCGGTTGGGATTCCGTCTGGTACGGCGGCAACGACTTCGGTGACAAGATTGTCGAGGACAAGAAGATCCGCAGCTACCTCAGCGAGCGTCTCGACAAGAAGAACCTCTCCCGCATCCTCATCGAGCGCACCCTCAAGATGGTCACTGTCACCATCTTCACCTCCAAGCCCGGTTTCATCATCGGCAAGGATGGCGCTGAGGTCAACAAGCTCAAAGAGGAGCTCGGCAAGATTACCGGCAAGGACGTCCAGATTAACATCTACGAGGTTAAGCGCCCTGATCTCGACGCAACTATCGTCGCTAACAGCATCGCCCGTCAGCTCGAGGGCCGTATCGCCTACCGTCGCGCTATCAAGCTTGCTCTCGCGAACGCGCAGCGCAACCAGGCCGAGGGCATCAAGATCCAGGTCTCTGGCCGTCTCAATGGCGCCGAGATGACCCGCAAGGAGATGTTCAAAGAGGGCCGCACTCCTCTCCACACTTTCCGCGCAGACATCGACTACTGCCTCGCCGAGGCTCACACCAAGATGGGTGTCATCGGCATCAAGGTATGGATCTGCAAAGGTGAGGTCTATGGCAAGCGCGACTTGACTGTCCCCGTCATCGACAAGGGTCAGAAGCCCGCCTCTGAGCGCGACAACGGTTTCCGTGGCGATCGCCGCCCCCGTGGCCGCAGGAATAACAACCAGCAACGTTAATTGATTATTCGAGATGTTACAACCTAAGAGAGTCAAATATAGAAGGCCGCAAGACGGAAGGCGCAAGAACGACGGCGTCGCTCATCGTGGCACCGAGCTCGCTTTCGGCTCCTTCGGCATCAAGTCCCTCGGAACCCTCTGGATCACCGCACGCCAAATCGAGGCTGCCCGTATCGCGGTCACCCGCTACATGCAGCGTGAGGGCCAGATCTGGATCCGCATCTTCCCCGACAAGCCTATAACCCGCAAGCCCGCCGACACCCGTCAGGGTAAGGGTAAGGGTGATCCCGCTGGCTTCGTAGCTGCTGTCAAGCCTGGCATGATGCTCATCGAGTGTGAGGGCGTTTCCCTCGCCGTGGCTAAGGAAGCTCTCCGCCTCGCAGCTCAGAAGCTCCCAATCCCCACCAAGTTCATTGTCCGTCGTGACTATGTTGAATCCGCAAACGCTTAAAAATGAAGGCATCTGAAATTAGGGGTCTTTCAATCTCCGAACTCGAGGAGAAAATCGCGGCTGCGAAGCTCGATCTCGAGAAGATGAAGCTCAATCACGCCATCTCCCCACTCGAGAACCCGATGAAAATCAGGCAGACCCGTAAGGATATAGCTCGTATGCTCACCATCCTTACCGAGAAGACAAACACTGAAAAATAAACGTGATGGAAGAAAGAAATCATAGGAAGGAGCGCGTCGGCGTCGTAACAAGCGACAAGATGCAGAAGTCCATCGTCGTCGCCATCAAGGATCGCGAGCAGCACCCCCTCTACGGCAAGTTCGTGAAGAAGACGAAGAAGTTCCATGTCCATGACGAGAACAACGAGGCCCATGTTGGCGACACCGTCCGAATCATGGAGACCAGGCCCCTCAGCAAGACCAAGAGGTGGCGTTTAGTTGAAATCGTCGAAAAGGCTAAGTAACAAATGATACAGACTGAATCAAGACTGGCTGTTGCTGACAACAGCGGCGCAAAGGAGGTCCTTTGCATCCATGTCCTCGGCGGCTCTTTCAAGCGCTACGCATCCATCGGTGACAAGATTGTCGTGACCGTCAAGTCCGCAATCCCCTCCAGCGACATCAAGCCCGGCACTGTTAGCAAGGCTGTCATCGTCCGCACCAAGAAGGAGGTTCGCCGTCCCGACGGATCCTACATCCGCTTCGACGACAACGCTTGCGTCCTGCTCAACAACGCTGATGAGCTCCGCGGCACCCGTATCTTCGGCCCCGTCGCCCGCGAGCTTCGTGATGGCTACATGAAGGTCATCTCCCTCGCTCCCGAGGTCATCTAATCTTTTTCTCAAGACAATGGCTAAATTGCATATCAAGAAAGGCGACATCGTCATAGTTAACGCTGGCGATGATAAGGGCAAGGAGGGCAAGGTCCTCTCTGTCGACCCTAAAAAGTCCCGTGCCATCGTCGAGGGTCTCAACATGGTCAGCAAGGCTCAAAAGCCCTCTGCTGCCAACCCTCAGGGCGGCATCGTTAAGACGGAGGCTCCCATCCATATCTCCAACCTTAACGTCAAGGACCCCAAGACCGGAGCGGCTACGCGCATCGGCCGTCGTGCAAACGACGAAGGCAAATCAGTAAGGTACTCTAAAAAATCAGGGGAGGAAATCAAATAATGGCTTACGAACCATCTCTTAAGAAGTTCTATAAGGAGCAGGTTGTTCCTCAGCTCATGAAGGAGTACAACTACAGCTCTGTCATGCAGTGCCCCAAGATCGAGAAGATCGTCCTCAACCAGGGTCTCGGCGACGCCACCCAGGACAAGAAGATCATCGAGATCGCAATGAAGGAGATGTCCCTCATCTCTGGCCAGAAGCCAGTCGCCACCAAGGCGCGCAAGGATATCGCAGGCTTCAAGCTCCGTGCCGGCTCGCCCATCGGCGTCAAGGTTACCCTCCGCCGCGAGCGCATGTACGAGTTCCTCGAGAGGCTCATCCGCATCTCTCTGCCCCGCATCCGCGACTTCAACGGCATCGCCGGCAAGATGGACGGACGTGGCAATTACACCCTCGGTATCACTGAGCAAATCATTTTCCCTGAAATAAATCTCGATTCTGTTGCTAAAATTCAGGGAATGAATATTACCTTTGTGACTTCTGCGGGCTCCGACGCTGAGGCGTTCTCTCTCCTCAAGGCTTTCGGTGTGCCTTTCAAGCAGAATAACAAATAATTGGACTAAGCTGTATGGCAAAAGAATCAATGAAGGCCCGCGAGCGCAAGAGGGCCAAGCTTGTCGAGAAGTACGCTGAGAAGCGCAAGCAGCTCAAGGCTGAGGGTAACTACGAGGCACTCCAGGAGCTCCCAAAGAACTCTTGCCCCACCCGTATCCACAACCGCTGCAAACTCTCCGGTCGTCCACGTGGTTTCATGCGTCAGTTCGGCATCTCACGTATCGACTTCCGTCTCCTCGCATCTCAGGGCCTTATCCCGGGTGTAAAGAAAGCAAGCTGGTAAAACAACAATTCACTAAGTGTTAAATATTGTCACGGTGCGCCGTGATTAATTTAAACTTTCATTAATTATATGGTATCAGATCCCATAGCGGACTTCCTGACTCGTATCAGGAATGCCATCCTTGCGAAGCACAGGGTCGTTGAGATTCCCGCTTCTAACTTGAAGAAAGGTATAACCAAGATTCTCTTCGAGAAAGGCTATATCCTTAACTACAAGTTTATCGAAGATGACAAGCAGGGTGTCATCAAGATTGCTCTCAAGTATGATCCGCAGAGCAACGTATCAGCTATCAAGGCTCTCAAGAGGGTTTCTACCCCAGGTCTCCGCAGCTATGTCGGTTACCGTGAGATG
This sequence comes from bacterium, assembly GCA_963658925.1. Classification (GTDB taxonomy): domain Bacteria; phylum Bacteroidota; class Bacteroidia; order Bacteroidales; family Marinilabiliaceae; genus W3P20-009. Next base: position 104,629 of record CAVKRQ010000003.1, on the reverse strand, counting down.
CCCCGCGTCCTCAATGGTCTCGGCATCGCTATCGTCTCAACGTCTAAGGGCGTCATGACTGACAAAGAGGCTCGTGTCCAGAAGGTCGGCGGCGAAGTCCTTTGTTACATCTACTAAACTGGAGGGATAAGAAATGTCAAGAATTGGTAAGTTACCGGTGGCTATCCCCTCCGGCGTCAACGTAGACATCAAAGACGGTATTGTCACTGTCAAGGGCCCCAAGGGCCAGCTCAGCCAGAAGATTGCTGACTCCATCACCGCTACTGTCGAGGATGGTCATATCAACTTCACCCGCCAGACCGACGACAAGGAGCACCGCTCGCTCCATGGCCTCTACCGTTCTCTCGTCCACAACATGGTCGTAGGCGTGTCTGAGGGCTTCAAGCAGCAGCTCGAGCTCGTCGGCGTAGGTTACCGCGCTACCGCTCAGAACAACATTCTTGAGCTCGCTCTCGGTTACTCTCACGCAATCTTCATCCAGCTCCCGCCCGAAATCAAGGTCGAGGCTGTGACCGATCGCAAGAGCAACCCGATCATCACACTCGAGACTGCTGACAAGCAGCTCCTCGGCCAGGTTTGCGCTAAGATCCGCTCTTTCCGCATGCCGGAGCCTTACAAGGGCAAGGGTATCAAGTTTGTTGGCGAGCAGATCCGTCGCAAGGCTGGTAAGTCTGCTAAGGCTGGCGCATAGTCGGCTCGACCGACTGTCAAACCTAATGGTAAAAATATTTGACAATGGCATTCTCTAAAATAGCAAGACGCAATAAGATCAAGGCGCGTATCCGCGGCAAGATCAGCGGAACTGCAGAGCGCCCGCGCATGACTGTGTTCCGCAGCAACAAGCAGATTTACGTCCAGCTCGTCAATGACAATGAGGGTAAGACTCTTCTCGCTAAGAGCTCTAAGAACATTGAGAACATTGAGGGCGACAAGACGGCTCAGGCTGCTCAGGTCGGTAAGCTCATCGCCGAGGCCGCTCTCGCAGCTGGCATCAGCACGGTCGTCTTCGACCGCAACGGCTACCTCTATCACGGACGTGTTAAATCTCTGGCCGACGCAGCTCGCGAGGCTGGTCTCAAATTCTAAACTCCGATGGCAGAAAATCTTAACAGAGTAAGGAACACAAACGACCTTGAGCTCAAGGATCGTCTCGTTCACATCAACCGCGTCACCAAGGTTACCAAGGGTGGCCGCGCTTTCAGTTTCGCTGCTATCGTTGTTGTCGGTGACGGCAAGGGTGTTATCGGCATGGGTCTCGGCAAGGCCAGCGAGGTTACCGCTGCAATCGCAAAGGGAACCGAGGCTGCCAAGAAGAACCTCATCCGTGTACCCATCATCAATGGTACCCTTCCTCACGAGCAGCTCTTCAGCTTCGGCGGCGCTCAGGTTTTCCTCAAGCCCGCATCTCATGGTACTGGTCTCACCTGCGGTGGCGCTATGCGTGCCGTCCTTGAGACTGTCGGTGTGACTGACGTCCTCGCAAAGTCTAAGGGCTCTTCAAACCCTCACAACCTCGTCAAGGCTACCATCATGGCGCTCGGCGAGCTCCGCGACGCTTACACTGTTGCTAAGCAGCGTGGCATCTCTCTCGACAAAGTGTTTAACGGTTAATTCGCTCACGAAATGGCACAGATTAAGATTACCCAGGTCAAGAGCGTCATCAACGTTCCCGCTTACCAGAGAAGGGTTCTCATCGCTCTCGGCATCCGCAAGACCTACAATTCGGTCGTCAAGGAGGACAAGCCCAGTGTCCGCGGCATGATTGCTCGCGTTCAGCAGCTTGTCAAGGTAGAAACAGTTAACAACTAATTGATTAGTCTATAATCATGGATTTAAGCAATTTGAGTCCCGCTTTCGGCTCTAACCATCATGATAAGAGGTTAGGTCGTGGTGAGGGTTCCGGTCGCGGCGGCACGTCTACCCGTGGTAGCAAGGGTGCTAAGTCAAGGTCGGGATATAAGACCAAGTTCGGCTTCGAGGGCGGTCAGATGCCTCTCCAGCGCCGTCTTCCTAAGTTCGGCTTCAAGAATTTCAACCGTGTTGAGTACAAGGCCATCAACGTCTCTGAGCTTCAGGCTCTCGCAGACAAGACTGGCGTTACTGAGATCTCTCCCGAGGTTCTCAACCAGTACGGTATGGTCTCTAAGAACGACCTCGTAAAGATTCTTGCTAACGGCACGCTCAGCGCCAAGCTCAGCGTCAAGGCTCACAAGTTCTCTCAGAAGGCTAAGGAGATTATCGCTGCTGCTGGTGGTAGCGCCGAGGAGGTCTCTAAGGCTAAAAAAGCAGAGGAGGCAAAATAATAACAGATGATGAAACTGGTCGAAACCATTCGCAACATCTGGAAAATCGATGAACTTAAAAACAGGATCCTAACGACGTTAGGATTCCTGTTGGTTTATCGTTTGGGCTCTTTCGTCGTTCTGCCAGGTGTAAATCCAAATTTACTTGACAAACTTGATGGTCAGGTTAGCAGTGGTGTCATGGGTCTTCTTGACATGTTCTCAGGTGGCGCGTTCTCTAACGCTTCTATCCTCGGACTTGGCATCATGCCCTACATCTCGGCATCGATCGTGGTCCAGCTTCTCGGTATGGTCATACCTTACTTCCAGAGGCTTCAGAGAGATGGTGAGAGTGGACGCAACAAGATCAACCAGATTACTCGTCTGCTAACTGTCGTGATCCTGCTCGTGCAGGCTCCGGCTTACATCGCCAACCTCTATTATCAGCTTCCCGGTGAGGCCTTCGCCCCTGGTGTCAGCCGAACCTTCTTCACCATAAGCAGCACCATCATCCTGACAGCGGGAACGATGTTCGTTATGTGGCTTGGTGAGAAGATTACTGACCGTGGCATCGGCAACGGCATTTCGCTCATCATCATGGTGGGTATCATCGCACGTCTCCCGCAAGCTTTGTGGGCTGAGTTCCTTGATAAGTTCTCTATTGGCAACACCAGTGGCGGTCTCGTCATGCTCCTCATCGAGTTCGTGGTTCTCTTTTTCGTCTTCGTTGGCACTATCGCTCTGGTTCAGGCTACCCGCCGCATACCGGTCCAGTACGCCAAGAGGATTGAGGGTAACAAGCAGTACGGCGGTGTCCGCCAGTACATCCCCCTTAAGATTAACGCCGCGAACGTCATGCCTATCATCTTCGCGCAGGCTCTCATGTTCCTCCCTGTGACTTTCGCAGGTTTTGTGAATCAGGATGCCACGCAAGGTTTCGTCTCAACGTTCTCTGATTTCACAGGATTCTGGTATAACCTCGTGTTCGGTCTGCTCATCGTCCTCTTCACCTATTTCTACACTGCGCTCATCATGAACCCGCAGCAGATGGCAGAGGATATGAAGAAGAACAACGGCTATATCCCCGGCGTAAAGCCAGGTAAGAAGACTGCTGAATACATTGATACGATTATGTCGCGAATCACTCTCCCCGGTTCAATCATGCTCGCAATCGTGGCTATCCTGCCTGCGTTTGCTACCATCTCCGGTGTTGAGCCATCTTTCGCACAGTTCTATGGTGGTACTTCGCTCCTCATTCTTGTAGGTGTCGTCCTCGACACTCTTCAGCAGATTGAGAGCTACCTCCTCATGAGGCATTATGACGGTTTGATGAAGTCAGGCAGAATCATGGGCAGGTCTTACGGGCCTACAGCTCACTAATAAGTAACACTCCCCGCTGGGGCAAAACTCAGCGGGGAGTTTTTTATATGCGAACGCCTTTTTTGTTTGCGTATTAGAACTTATTGTGTAAATTCGCGCTTGAATTTAAAACCATCTTATGCCTAAGCAATCCTCTATAGAACAGGACGGAACAATTAAAGAGGCTCTGTCTAACGCGATGTTCAGAGTGGAGCTTGAGAATGGTCATGTCATCACGGCCCATATCTCGGGCAAGATGCGTATGAATTACATCAAGATTCTACCTGGCGACAGAGTTAAGGTTGAAATCTCTCCGTACGACCTCACTAAGGGCCGTATTTCGTATCGCTACAAATAACTTATCATGAAGGTTAGAACTTCTATCAAGAAAAGAAGCGCTGACTGCAAAATCGTCAGCCGCAAGGGTCGCTTGTACGTGATCTGCAAGAAGAACCCCAAACTTAAACAACGTCAAGGTTAATTAATTATGGCAAGAATCGCAGGAGTCGACGTCCCAAGCAACAAGATTGGCGAGGTCGCATTGACTTACATTTACGGTATCGGCCGGAGCACAGCTATCAATATTCTTTCGGAGGCCGGGATCGATCGTAGTGTAAAAGTATCAGACTGGAGTGACGCTCAGATTCAGTCAGTTCGCGAAATTATTGGTGCCAACTATAAGGTTGAGGGTGAGCTCCGTTCTGAGGTTCAGCTCAACATCAAGCGACTGATGGATATCGGTTGCTATCGTGGTATCCGCCACCGTCTCGGTCTGCCAGTTCGTGGTCAGTCAACCAAGAACAACGCCCGCACCCGCAAGGGCAAGAAGAAGACCGTCGCTAACAAGAAGAAGGCTACTAAATAATTGAATCATGGCTAAGAAAGTAGGCGCTCAGAAGAAGAGAGTCGTTAAGGTTGAGGCTCAGGGTGAGGCTCATATCCACTCTTCTTTCAACAATATCATCGTAACCCTCACCAACCTCCAGGGCCAGGCAATCTCTTGGTCTTCCGCAGGTAAGATGAATTTCAAGGGTTCTAAGAAAAATACCCCGTACGCAGCACAGACAGCAGCCACCGACTGTGCTAAGGTAGCTTTCGACCTCGGTCTCCGTAAGGTCAAGGTTTATGTCAAGGGTCCGGGTAATGGACGTGAGTCCGCTATCCGCGCAATCCATGCAGCAGGCATCGAGGTCTCTGAGATCGTTGATGTTACTCCGCTGCCTCACAATGGTTGCCGCCCCCCGAAGCGTCGCAAGGTATAGTTTATCTATTATCATCCAACCACGTTTTTGATTTTGTGTTTTGAATAATGAATGGTTATGATTGTTTCACGATAATCTAGCGGCTGCCATATTCATCATTTGAAATCAAAATCATAAAGTCAAAAAACAACAATGGCAAGGTACATTGGTCCCAAAACAAGGATTGCCCGTAAGTTTCAGGAGGCAATCTTTGGTCCCGACAAGTATTTCGAGAAGCGTAAGTACGCTCCCGGTCAGCACGGTCAGAACCGTCGCGCCAAGCTCTCCGAGTACGGTGCGCAGCTGAAGGAGAAGCAGAAGGCTAAGTACACCTACGGCCTTCTCGAGCGTCAGTTCCGCATCGCATACCAGGATGCAAAGCGCTCTAAGGGCGTAACTGGTGAGGTTCTCCTCGCCATCCTTGAGAGCCGTCTCGACAACGTAGTTTACCGTCTCGGTATCGCCCCCACCCGCGCTGCTGCCCGCCAGCTCGTTGGCCACAAGCACATCGTAGTTGACGGTCAGGTTGTCAACATCCCCTCTTACCGAGTTAAGCCCGGTCAGACTGTTGGTGTCCGTGAGAAGAGCAAGTCTCTCGAGGTCATCACCAACTCTCTCGCAGCTAACTCAGCTGCCCGCTTCTCTTGGCTCCAGTGGGATGCCAACACCAGCACCGGCACTTTCCTTAACCTCCCCGAGAGGGCTGATATTCCCGAGAACATCAAGGAGCAGTTGATCGTCGACCTGTACTCTAAATAAAATTATTCTTATGGCAATTTTAGCTTTCCAAAAACCCGAAAAAGTCATAATGCTCGAGAACGACGACAAGTTCGGTCGTTTCGAATTTCGTCCTCTTGAACCAGGTTATGGCATTACCATTGGAAATGCCTTAAGAAGAATTTTAATCAACTCGCTCGAAGGTTTCGCCATAACGTCAATCAAAATTGACGGTGTCCAGCACGAGTTTGCCACCATCCCCGGTGTCATCGACGATGTAACGCAGATTATCCTCAACCTCAAGCAAGTCCGCTTCCGTAAGCTTGACAGCAACTCGGATGTGGAGTCAGAGGAGGTTACTGTCCATATCACTGACCAAGACCAAATCAAGGCTGGTGATTTCGGCAAGTTCATCCACTCTTTCCAAGTCCTCAACCCTGAGCTCGTCATCTGCAACCTTAACAAGGATGTTAAGTTCAACATGACGTTCAAGATTAACAAGGGTCGCGGTTATGTCCGCTCCGATGAGAACGAGGAGGAGGGTCAGGATATCAGCACCATTGCTATCGATTCCATCTACACCCCGATTGTCAACGTCAAGTATACGATTGAGAATTACCGAGTAGCCCAGAAGACTGACTACGAGAAGCTCTTGCTCGAGATTACTACTGACGGCTCAATCCATCCCAAGGATGCTCTCAAGGAGGCTGCCAAAATCCTCATCCATCACTTCATGCTCTTCTCTGACGAGAAGATTACCATGGATGAGAGTGAGAAGGCTGGCGGTGATGAGTTTGACGAGGAGGTTCTCCGTATGAGGCAGCTTCTTAAGACAAGGCTCGGTGACATGGACCTCTCTGTCCGTGCGCTCAACTGTCTCAAGGCGGCTGATGTGGATACTCTCGGTGAGCTGGTTACCTATCACAGGAACGATCTTCTTAAGTTCCGTAACTTCGGTAGGAAGTCGCTCGAGGAGCTTGACTCGGTTCTCGCTAACCTTGGTCTCCAGTTCGGCATGGACACGGCTAAGTTTAAACTTGATAAAGAATAAATTACGATGAGACATAATAAGAAATTCAACCACCTTGGTCGGACGGCTTCCCATCGTAAAGCTATGCTCTCCAACATGGCAATTTCGCTCATCCTCCACAAGAGGATTACAACGACTGTTGCCAAGGCTAAGGCTTTGCGTGTCTATGTCGAGCCCCTCATCAACAAGACCAAGAACCTGACTACCATCGACGAGAAGCGCAACGCGCAGCGCGTGGTTTTCAGCTATCTCCAGAATAATGCAGCCACCAAGGAACTCTTCGGTGAGATTGCTGAGAAGGTCGCTAACCGCCCAGGCGGTTACACCCGTATCCTCAAGACCGGTGCCCGTCAGGGTGACTCTGCTGACATGTGCTTCATCGAGCTCGTTGACTACAACGCCAACATGCTCACTGCTCCCAAGGCTAAGGAGGAGAAGAAGAAGACTCGTCGCAGCCGCTCAAAGAAGGCTGAGGCCGCAGAGGCTGCTCCCGCTGAGGAGGCAAAGGCTGAGTAAATAACTCCATCAGGAGTCTTTATAAAGCGAGAGAGGGAAGGTTTTTCTTCCCTCTCTTTTTGTTTTGTATGCACTGCTGCATTATTTTTGCCGTAGATTAAGATGAGGCGTCTTGACAAGTCTGGCGTGTCTCTTAATGGATTTACGTTTAGTCGACAGCCCCTAACATATTCCGAATAGTCTATTGAAAAAAATTGTATGTGCCATATTGGTATCGTTCGCCCTTTTGTCCGGATTATCTTGTTCGCAGCAAGATGATCAGGATGTAGTTATTGTTTCGGTTGGAGACGCGACTCTCACTCGTAACCAGCTAATGACGACATTGCCTGTAGTCTCATCGCCGGCTGACAGCGCAGTGTTTGCTGACGAGTTTATAAGGGCTTGGGTTTTTCGTCAAGTGCTATTGCAGAAGGCTGTGCAATATCTCTCTAACGAGACCGACGACATTGAGGCTGCTGTTGAGGAATATCGCTCGTCACTTATCATAGAGACTTATCAGAATAAGCTTGTCGACCAAAAATTCAATTCCTCAGTCTCGGACGTGGATGTGGAGGCTTATTACAAGGACATGAAGCAAAATTTCATCCTTAATGAGCCGATAATCAAAGGACTCTATGCCGTTCTTCCTGCCAATGCTCCTGACCTTAAGAAGTTTGTCAAGTTGATAACAAGTCTTGACGACGACGCGTCGGCTAAGGTGGAGGAGTATCTGTATAATAACGCGACCCAGTACAAGACTTTTTTTGATACCTGGACCACCTATTCCTCTGTCAAGAAGTTCTTTCCCTCTGATATGGCCCCTGACGACCCTAAGTCTCTGGTAGGTAAGCCCGTGAGCCAATATGAGAGTGAGGGTAATATTTATCTTATCAAAATCACTGAGGCTATCGCCGCCGGCGGACAATCCCCGCTTGATTATGTCAGGGGCGATATAAAGAATATTCTCGTAAGCAAACGTAAGCTCGAGTTCCTCTCTTCTGCCAACCGCGACCTCTATGATGAGGCGGTTAAGGCAGGAACAATCAAGTTCTACGAAAATAATGACTAAACACGCTATCTTAACGGCTTTGGCGCTCGTCGTCATGCCCTCGCTCTGTGCCCATGCCCAGAGCACGACCAAACTTATCGATGAGGTTGTGGCCTCTGTCGGTGACGATGCCGTATTAAACTCAGATATTGAGTATCAATATGGGCAGGCTATGATTGAGGGCGTCTCTTTTGACGGTGACATGAAATGTCACATCTTTGAGCAGCTTCTCATTCAGAAGATGATGCAGAATCAGGCTATAATTGACTCTGTCGAGGTCAAGGACAGCGAGGTCCTTCAGCAGGTTGACGCCCGACTTAACTATTTCACGCAGCAGGTCGGTGGGCAGGATAAGCTTGAGGAGTATTTCAAAAAGCCCATCCAGCAAATCAGGCGTGACCAGATGGAGACAGTGCGCACCCAGATGATTACGCAGAGGATGCAGTCTAACATAACTAAGGATGTCAAGGTGACTCCGGCCGACGTGCGCAAGTTCTATTCGCGCCTGAGCGAGGACAGCATACCCTATGTCTCTACTCAGTATGAGATTCAGCAGATCGTGGTATACCCCGAAATAGAGCAGGCTGAGATTGACCGCATCAAGAACCGACTCCGCGACTTCCAAAAGCAAGTGGCCGAGGGGCGCGATTTCGCGACGCTTGCGGTCCTTTACTCTGAGGATCCTGGCTCTGCCTCTCGCGGTGGCGACCTTGGCTGGTATTCAAAGGCAGGCTTTGTGCCCGAGTTCTCTGCCGTAGCCTTCAATATGCACGAGAAGGGCAAGGTCTCAAAAATCGTTGAGACTGAGTTCGGTTATCACATCATCCAGTTTATCGACCGCAAGGGTGACAGGATTAACTGCCGTCACATCCTCCTCAAGCCCAAAGTGTCTGCGGCGAGCCGCGAGAAGGGTGTGGCTTTCCTTGACAGTGTGACCAACTGGGTCAACACAGGTAAGATCTCTTTTGAGGATGCCGCGACTAATTTCTCAATGGACAAGGACTCTCGCTCTAATGGCGGCGTGATGGTCAACCCTGAGACCGGCACCTCGAAATTCCAGTTGAGCGAAATACCCGCTGAGATCGCAAAGGCTGTCCAAAACCTCAAGGAGGGCGAGTTCTCCAAGCCATTTGTCATGATGGACGAGAAGAAGGGTAGGGAGACTATCCGCATCGTGCGACTCCTTAAGAGGTATGAGCCCCACAAGGCCAACATCAATGATGACTACGACATGCTTAAGAACCTCTTTGAGGGCGAGAAGCGCAAGCAGGTCCTCGACGAGTGGATTAAGAAAAAGCAAAAGGAGCTCTATGTGGTCATAACCCCCGATTGGCAAGGCTGCGATTTCGAGTATCCAGGCTGGACAGACTAACGCCACCGCATGACAAGATTTCTTTGTCTCATACTGCTCTGGGCCGCGGGACTCTGCGCCCTGTCGTCTGCCTCGGCGCAGCAGACCATCAGGGTCAAGATTGACCGTGCTGATGTCTTGCGTCATGACGACAAGATTGGCAAGAACACGCAGTCGCTCAATGGCAATGTCAGGCTGTCACATGGCAACACCATACTCTACTGCGACTCAGCCTATATGTTCAACGACTCCAATGTCGTTATTTGCTACAGCAACGTGCACGTGGTGCAAAATGACTCGGTCCACCTCTATGGCAACAAGCTGACCTATCTCGGCAACCAGAATTTAGCCAAGGTTCGTGAGAATGTGCGTGCCAACAAGGGCGAGACGTGGCTCTATACGGAGTTCCTCGATTATGACCGTCTGAACGACAAGGCCTTCTTCTATAATGGCGGCAAGGTTGTCAACAGGCAAAACGTCCTCACCTCGACGCGCGGAGTCTATTTCCCCATGACGAACGACGTCTATTTCAAGGAGAACGTCGTGGGCGATTCGCCCAAATATCACATGGTGTCTGACACTGCAGCGTTCAACACGCACACTGAGGTTGTCACCATCTTGAGCCCCACAACCATAACTACAACCGACTCGATGGTCATCGACTCGGACAACGGCTGGTATGACACAAGAGCCGATGTGGCCCGACTGCAGAAGAACAACAGGCTCTACTCTATCAAGAACCGCTCCACGCTCATTGGCAGGACACTGCTCTACGAAAGGAGGAAAGGCCTCGGAACGGCATGGAACGACATGGTCCTCACCGACTCGACCAACAATATGGCCATCAAGGGCGACTACGGCTTCTATAACGAGAAGACACAAGAGGCGCTCGCTACTCGGCGGGCCGTCCTCACGCAGATATATTCCGCGGACACGCTCTACCTTCATGCCGACACGTTCAGGGTAGTGCCTTTGGGTGACACGAGCCGCATCATTAAGGCTTTCCACCACGTCAAGGCCTTCCGCACCGATTTGCAGGCCCGTTGCGACTCCTTAGTCTTCGACTTCAGGGACTCTGTGGCAACCCTCTTCCAACTCCCTGTCGTGTGGTCGCAAGGCAGCCAGATGACAGCCAATGTCATCAAGCTCTACACCAAGAACCAGACGCTCTACAAGTCTGAGCTGATTGAGGCCGCGTTCGTCATTTCGCAAGAGCCCGACTCTGTCGGCTATGACCAGATTAAGGGCAAACTGATGACCGGCTACATACGCGACAATGAGCTCTACCTTATTGATGTCGACGGCAATGGCCAGACCATCTATTACCCCAAGGACGGGCCAAACCTCATCGGCGTCAACCGCGCTGAGAGCTCGAATATGAGCATCTGGCTCAAGGACAGGCGCATAAACAACATTATGATGCGCGTCGCTCCTAAGGGGAATATGAACCCGCCATTCCTCACAGGTGAGAAGGACAAACTCCTTAACGGCTTCAGGTGGCTTGACGATTATCGCCCCAAAGACAAGGACGATATATTCAAACTGCTTGAAATACCGGCCGACCTTCAGGGGCAGGAGGAGGTTTATGTCGGCTATGAATTTGACGACATTGAGGATTGAAAAATCAGCATAAAATTTAGGGTTCTTGGCGCGCCAAGAAATCGAATATTTTATACATTCGCGGCTTGTTAATGATCCATAAAAACAATTTGCTATGTATTGGACTCTTGAATTAGCCTCCAAGCTCGAGGACGCTCCTTGGCCTGCAACCAAGGATGAGCTCATTGACTACGCGCAACGCTCTGGCGCCCCTCTCGAAGTAATCGAGAATCTCCAGGAGATTGAGGAGGACGGTGAGGTCTACGAGAGCATCGAAGACCTGTGGCCCGACTACCCAAGCAACGAAGATTTTTTCTTTAACGAGGACGAGTATTGATGCCACGGGCTTCAGTGCCCGATAACAGCTCAAGCCGCACGCGACCCGAACATATCGTCTGTCGCTGTGCGGCTTTTTCTGTGTGTATTTGAAAACTTAAACCAATCGCTTTGCAACATCTCAATCCGCAGTCTGCCGCTCCACGGGTGGCCGCTTTGCTCCATGTGATTGTGGCCATGCTGATGGTCATAGGGGGCTTCGCGCTTGTGCGCATCGTGTTCGTCTGCAAATTCGCGTCGCCCGATGTGTTTGCCGACAACGCCGGCTGCATCCCCCTTTTCTTGCTCAACGCCCTCCGCTTTGACGCCCAGATCGCCGCCTACGCCGCGCTACCTGTCCTTGTGGCGGCCATCGCGGTTTGCGCCGCTCCGCTTAGGCTCTCGCCCGGGGCTGAGCGTTTCTGCCATGTCTACATCTCTGTGATTACATCAGTAGCCGGGCTGCTGGGGCTCTGTGATGTCCACTACTACAATAACTTCAGCCGGCATTTTGACATTGTGGCGTTCGATTTCTTTGACGAGGACCCGGCAGTCTTGGCCAAGGGTGTCATTAATGAGGCGCCCGTCATCCCCATTCTCATCGGGCTTGCCATTGTATTCGCTTTCGCATGGTTCGCCGGGCGGTGGATGCTTGGCTTGGCAGACCGTCTCGCACGGCGCGCCCGTCTGTGGGTCACGGCGGCTGTCGTGGTCGTCATTCTGGGAGTCTCTCTCCGTGGCAGTTTGGGGACTTTCACGCTCCGCGCCGAGGATGTCTACGTCTCCCCCTCGCAGATGATGAATGACTGCGTGCCTAACTGCGTGTTCATGCTCAAAAAGGCGTGGAGCGAGAAGAAAAAGCAGTTTAAGATGGAGCCTGACGAGGACATCCTGCGGGCGGACGGCTTCGCGAGCGAGCATGAGGCCGCGACGGCTTGGCTTGGCGCCAGTGACAGCGGGCCCCTCTCTGCCGATAGCGCCCTTGTGGCGAGAACCACTAAACGCCCCCTCTGTGAGGATTATGATGTCGTTTTGATTGTCTGCGAGAGCTGGGGGCATAAACTTATGGAGTATGACTCCATCTACTCGATGGACCTGCTCTGCTCCATGCGCCAGCACCTTGCCGAGGACCCTGTTTGGCTCAATTTCCTCTCTGCTACAAATGGGACTATTGACGCGGTGGAGGCTTTGACAACCTCTTGCCCCTATCCGCGCCTCTTCACGAGCCGTTATCGTAATCTTGAGCTGCCGTACTCGTCCGCCCGCTTGTGGCGCGACGCCGGATACTCGACGCATTTCGTCTCGGGCATCGAGATTTCGTGGAGAAACCTCATTGACGTCTTGCCACACCAGGGTTTTGACGATGTGACTGGCAAGTTCGAGATCCTCAAGGAGTTCCCGGATGCCGAGCTTAACCACACTTGGGGTGTCTATGACCACTCCATGCTCAATTTCCTCCTCTCTAAGATTAACGCGCCGCGGGAGGACGGCAAGCCGCGTTTCTTCATGGCCCTCACGTCGACCAACCACACGCCGTTTGAGTTCCCCGTTGACTATGCGCTTCCCGACATTCAAATCCCTTCAGAGCCTGCCGCCTTCGCCATTGACGACCAGGCGGTCATCTATGACTACCTCCGCGGCTACCAGTATACCAGCCGGGCTCTCGGCGATTTCATGACGGCCCTTAAGTCCTCTCCCGCTGGCCGACACACCATCGTGGCCATCACGGGCGATCACAACACCCGCCTCGTGCTGCCTTATCACGAGGGCGAGGACGAGATGTGGAAATATTCGGTCCCCTTCTACCTATATGTGCCAGACGCCCCGGAGCGGTGGCGTGATTTCGCGAGTAGCCGATATGGCTCGCACGAGGACATAATCCCCACGCTGGCCAACTTGACACTTTCTGACGCCCCATATCTCGCCACTGGCCAGAACCTTTTGGCGGACTCAATCGCGGGTGGAACATTTGGCGTGAATGTATCGCATGAGATTCTCTCGCCTGATGCTGACGCCGATGCGCTCATGAGGCGCATTCGTGCACTTGACGCCCTCAAAAAGATATGGTTCAAACGCCAGTTCGAGGATATGGGCTCAAAATGACGGAGTCGTAAACAGGGGCTGGAAGCCTGTGTGACAAGAATGTGACGAAAAAGCCCGTGCTTGCTGACCGTGTCAGGCAAGCACGGGCTTCCGTCTTGTTCTCTATGGGTGTCTGTCTCTAAACGAAGTTCACCTCTGGCGTTATGTCAATCCCGAATTTCTCTTTTACTTTCCCCCTAACAGCGTCGCTCATGGCGACAATGTCGGCGCCAGTGGCTCCGCCCTTATTCACTATCACAAGTGCCTGCCGGTCGTGTACTGCGGCCGGACCAATGCTCGCCCCCTTCATCCCGCTTTGCTCAATGAGCCAACCGGCTGGTATTTTGACCAAGCCCGACGGCATGGCGAACGACGGCATGTCGGGGAAGCTCCGCTTAATGGATTCTGCCACATCCGGCTTCACTTCCGGGTTCTTGAAGAAGCTGCCGGCGTTGCCCATCACGGCCGGGTCGGGCAACTTGCTGTCCCTTATCTCCTTCACCACTTCGCGAATCAGTGCGGCCGTCGGCTCCGCCCCGCGCTCGGCAATCTTTTGTCTTATGGCGCCATAGTCAAGTTTATAGTCCGGCTTGTTTTTCAGGCGGAATGTGACGTGCGTAATCACGCCGCGCCCCTTCATCTCATGCTTGAATATGCTGTCACGATACCCGAACTGGCACTCCTTCGCACTCAGGTCGAACATCCCTGGCTCGTCAGCCCAAACGCCCTCTACGCTGAAAATGACATCCTTCGCCTCGACGCCATACGCTCCGATGTTCTGGACCGGGCTCGCGCCCACATGGCCGGGGATGCCGCTCAGATTCTCTATGCCATACAGCCCGTTATCTATGCTCCAACGCACAAAGTCGTCCCATACGACACCGGCCCCCACTCGCACGAATGTATCGCTGAAGTCGCTGAACTTTATGTCCACACCACCAATGAGCGGACGTATTATAGCCCCGTGGAAATCGTTGAGGAACAAGACGTTGCTGCCTCCGCTCAAGACGTAGCGGGGCTTGCCCATGGTGAGCTTAGTCGCCTCATGGACATCCATCTCGTCGTAGCAGTCATACATCTCGTCCGCCATGACTGAGATGCCGAAGGTGTTGTATGGTTTGAGGTCTACATTCTCGAATCTTTCCATTGCCAAATGATTTCTTGTCGTTGGGGAGGTCTTTACGCGCCGCCATGCGCTTCCCTCGCTAAGTTACGCTTTTGACGACTATCTTTGCGGAGGTGGCTCTTCTTCGTGCTTATTATTAGTAAGTTTTAATATTTCTTGGGGACGGGATAAAAACATTTGATAGGTAAATCACATAATGAATGAAGTTTTGTGACCTCCCAACGTCTCTATCTCGTTTTTTTTTGCCATATTTGCGGCTGGTTATACCTCTATGTAGGAACTGTTTCATCAGCATAGTATAAGATGTTTCGCAAAATCACCTCCATCCTGTCACTGTTGATATTACTCATGGTCTCACAGTGCGCAATGGCTCAATTTAATAATCCGCGTGGCCGTATCCCTAAGTGGAAGCTCGGTCTCTCTGTCGGCGGAAAGGCTGGCGCCACCATCTACTTCGGTGACTTGGTGGACAAGGGCCGTGCGCGTTGGACAGTCGGCGCCTTCGCTGAAAAGCAGACCCTCAACTGGCTCAGCGTCAGGCTTGCTGTAGATGCTGGTCAGGTTCATGGCGCGCAAAAGGAGGGTATCGTCTTCAAGAGTTTCTTCGCGGACCTTGATCTCATAGCCAAAGTCAGTTTCCTTGACCTCATTCAGGGCTATGACGACGCTCGCTTCATAACCCCGTACTTCGGCATTGGTGCCGGTGGCATCCTTTTCAACTGCAAAAAGGAGCCTGACACTGATGTCATTGACGTCGACAGCTATTTGGCTACGGCTGCCGCAGGCGGTTGGGAGGAAGACGCTAACAAGTGGCTCTATTATGACGGCGGTATGAAGGGCGCGGCTCAGGCTCTCGGCCTCATCGGCGCACGCATGGCTGTCAACCCAAAGCTGTGGATCCTCCTTGAGGGACAAGGTGACATCGTCTTCTCGGACGAGTTGGATGCCCATCAAGGCTATCCTGACGGAAAAGGCGGTTGGGTCGATTCCAAGGGCAAGTTCGATTGCCTCTGGACCATCTCGCTCGGCGTGCAATATCGCTTCGCCGATGTCTCGAAGTTCACGAGCTCCTCAAAATACTCTCGTAAGAATTACCTGAAGACTCGCAGAATATACGAGCGCAACGCCAAGAGAAGCAGGTATCGTTAGTCTGACGCCCATTGACGCTCAGGCAGTCCCGCTTCAGGGCATAAGAATATTTAACCATCAGGCCGTGGGGCGATTTAGCCTCGCGGCCTGTTTGTTGTCCAGACGCCCGTGCTTGCCAATCAACCTGTTCTGCCATAGACAATCTTTTTTTGCTCGCAAATGTCCGATTTCAAGCTTGTATCACCATATCAGCCGACTGGCGACCAGCCTGAGGCTATCCGCCAACTTGTCCAAGGTGTCGAGGCCGGCGACAAAAGCCAGGTCTTGCTCGGCGTGACCGGCTCGGGCAAGACTTTCACCATCGCCAACGTAATAGCTCAGACCCGGCGCCCGACGCTCGTCTTGAGCCACAACAAGACTCTGGCTGCTCAGCTCTATGAGGAGTTCAAGGCCTTTTTCCCTGAAAACGCGGTCGAGTATTTCGTCTCATACTACGACTATTATCAGCCAGAGGCGTATATCGCGGCCACGGATACTTATATTGAGAAGGATCTGGCTGTCAACCAGGAGCTTGATAAGCTTCGTCTGAGCTCTACCATGGCGCTCATGAGCGGCCGGCGCGACATTGTGGTAGTCTCCTCCGTCTCTTGTCTCTACGGTTTGGGAAACCCTGATGACTTTTTCGGGGGTGTGATCCAAGTGAAGGTGGGGCAGATGATTACGCCAACCTCTTTCCTCCGCAAGCTGCAGGAGTCGCAGTACTCGCGAAACGAGGTCTCCTTTGACCGGTGCAACTTCCGTGTCAAGGGTGACACTGTCGATGTCTATGTGGCATATGAGGATTTCGCCTATCGCTTTATCTTCTTCGGCGATGAGATTGAGAGTATCGAGACCATCGACCCCATTTCGGCCGACACGCTCTCAGAGGTCGACGAGGTGACCATCTACCCCGCCAACCTCTTCATAACGAGCCAAGACAAAATCCACGATGCCATCCGCCATATTCAGGATGACCTGGTGCGTGAGACCCAAGACTTTATATCGCAAGGAAAAGATGCCGAGGCGAAGCGGCTTGAGCAACGCGTGACTTACGACATGGAGATGATTAAGGAGCTCGGCTACTGTCCTGGCATTGAGAACTACTCCCGCTATTTCGACGGGCGTGTGGAGGGCGCAAGACCATATTGCCTCCTCGACTATTTCCCGAAAGATTTCCTCATTGTCATTGACGAGAGCCACGTAACCATTCCCCAGATCCACGCCATGTATGGTGGCGACCGCAAGCGAAAGGAGAGTCTCGTGGACTTCGGGTTCCGCCTCCGCGCCGCCAAGGACAACCGCCCTCTCACATTCAACGAGTTTGAGCAGATGACCAATCAGGTCATATATGTCTCAGCCACGCCGGCTGACTATGAGCTCCAACAGGCCGGTGGCGTGGTGGTGGAGCAAGTTGTGCGCCCCACGGGACTGCTCGATCCCGTCATTGAAGTCCGCCCGAGCCTCAATCAGATTGACGACCTCATGGAGGAGGTCTCTAAACGTATCAAACTCAGTGAGAGGACCCTCGTGACCACGTTGACCAAGCGTATGGCGGAGGAATTGAGTGAGTATATGTCTCGCCTGGGTGTCAAGTGCGCATATATACACTCCGATGTCGATACGCTCGAACGCGTCGAGATCATGCGCAAGCTGCGCGAGGGCGTGTTCGATGTGCTCATCGGTGTCAACATGCTCCGCGAGGGACTGGACATGCCCGAGGTTTCGCTTGTGGCTATCCTCGATGCCGACAAGGAGGGCTTCCTCCGCACGGAGCGCTCGCTCACCCAGACGGTCGGCCGCGCGGCGCGAAACCTCAACGGCCTCGCCATCATGTATGCCGACAAAATCACTCCCTCAATGCAGGCGACCATCGACGCCACTAACGCCCGCCGCACGAAACAGATGAACTATAACGCCGAGCACGGCATCACGCCCAAAGGTCTCAACAAAGCCATCTCGCGCAGCTCACTCGTCGCGGCTCTCTCTGACGACTCCAAGGGGCAAATGTCAATGGTGGCCGAGGAGATGGCGGAATATGGCAAGCCGCGCTCCAACGCCCCGCTGACGGCCGACGACCTGCGCAAAGCCATCGATAAGGCCAAGAAAGCCATGAAAAAAGCGTCTAAGGAGATGAATTTCATCGAGGCGGCGCAGTATCGCGACGAGATGAAGGCTCTCCAGGCTAAACTCGACTCCATGGCGTGAGCACGCATGCCGCGACCATGCCCTCACTGCGCCTTTTTGTCTTTGAGCTTTGGCCCTATTGGACTATATTTGCGAACAAAAATATCAGAAAATCAGACAATGAAACGATATAAAGCACTGCCGTTGGCCCTTGCCGCCATCCTCATGTTCCAGTCCGCCGCCATGGCGAAAGATAATGGCTCGGTCTCCGTCACACCCGTGGCGCAAGATGCCGATGCCGCCAATGGCGGAGTCATATACGCCTTGCCGCAGACACTCATCCGGGTCAAGCTCACGGCGCGCGTCATCGTCGAGTCCGCTGGTCCTTTCTATCAGTACTCCACGCGGCTGCTCAACCTGACCGACGTGGTGACGCAAAACGCCATGCGCTGGAGTCTCGTCTCGGCCGAGGTCCAGGCCATCGGATGCGCAGATTACACGAAGCGTTTCAAGGTCTCTGCCTCCGATGCCGCCCTGCTCCCGTCAGTCTCCCTCTCCGCTGATGGTGTCTTGGCAGGCATCAATGCCTGCGCCCCGGAGGCCGCTGACGACTCCCGGGAGGCGATGCCTGAGCTCTCTTACGCCAATTTCGCAGACGTTCCACTTGCCCAGTCGGTGGTCTCTCGCACCTCAAAGGCCGCCATGGCCGAGGATGCCGCCCAAAGCATATTCTCTTTGCGCGCCGCGCGTGTGGCTCTGCTCTCTGGCGACGTTGAGGCCCGCCTGCCGGATGCCGGCTCACTCGCTCTCGCTCTCAAACGCATTGACGCCCTTGAGCGTCAGCACGTCGAGATGTTCGCGGGCCGCCGCGACACCGTGACTGTGGTAAAATATGTCGATGTCACGCCAGACTATAACGGGGCGAGCAGCCTTGTCCCCATCCGTTTCTCTGAGACCGCCGGCTTTGTTGACGCCCTCGACCTGACTGGTAAGCCCGTCTATGTGGACATTGAGTTCTCTGACAAGGCCAAGGTCAACGCTCTGCCCGACAACTCAAAGGAGCGCAAGTCAGCCCCGCTGACCGGACTCCGATACTACATCCCGGGCTGCGTCTCTGTGCGTGTGCTCGACCGCAACATCCTCCTTTGCCAAGCCGAGGTGCGCTGCACGCAAAATGGCGTCATTGCCACACTGCCGGCTGCCATGCTCACCTCCCACAGCCTTTTGTTTGACACCGCGACGGGTGCCATCAGGGCCATGGCTCTCAAATCAGACAACAAGAACTAACAGATAACAACAGCATATACAATTATGGAACTCAACGATAATCTGCTCTCACTTGAGCCCAAATCACTTTGGAGTCAATTTCGCCAGCTCACCCTCATCCCACGTCCCTCTGGTCATGAGGCGGCCGCTCTCGACTATGTGGCTAAGGTGGGTGAGAGCCTCGGTCATGAGGTCATCCGCGATGGTGGCAATGTCATCATCCGCGCCAAGGCCACTCCCGGCTATGAGGATCGCAAGCCTGTCATCCTTCAGGGCCATGCGGACATGGTGCCTCAAAAGGATGACAGCGTCAAGCACGATTTCCTGACCGACCCCATCAAGACGCGCGTCATTGACGGCTCAGTCTTCGCCACTGGCACCACGCTCGGCGCTGACGATGGCATTGGCGTGGCGGCGGCTCTCGCTGTCTTGGCTGATAAGAGTGTGGAGCATGGCCCGCTTGAGGTGCTCGTGACCCGCGAGGAGGAGACTTGCATGGGTGGCGCGTCGGCCCTCAATCCCGGCGTGCTCAATGGCGTAATGCTTTTCAACCTCGACACGGAGTCGTGGGGCGGCCTCTGCATTGGCGGCGCCTCGGGCGTCGATGTCAACGTCACTTTCCATGCGACGCATGTCGAGACCGCTGACACCGATGTGGCTGTGCGGCTCAAGATCGATGGCCTCCATGGCGGCCACTCTGGCATGGACATTAACCTCGGTCGAGCCAATGCCAATAAGCTCATGACGCGTTTCCTCAAGTTCGCGGCTGCCAACTATGAGAGTATGCTTGTCGACTTCAACGGCGGCAATATGCGCAACGCGATCCCGCGCTCGGCCGTGGCCACCGTCACTATCGATGAGGAGGATTTCGACGACTTCCTTGAGGCTGTCGATGAGTTTGAGGATATGTTCCGAAACGAGTACTCAACCACCGAGCCGCAGCTCTCTTTCACGGCCGAGAAGGTCGACCTCCCGGCCACTGTCATTGACGAGATGACTGCAGACGACCTCATCAACGCCCTTCAGGCCGCGCCCAACGGAACCATCAAGATGAACCCCGACCTCCCCGGCATGGTCCAAACGTCATCAAACATGGCCATTGTCAAGACTGAGGGCGATGTCATAACAGTCAATTTCCTGGTTCGCAGCTCTATGGAGAGTGAGCGAGACGATGTGGCCTCTTCGCTTGACAGTGTCTTCCGCATGGCCGATGCGCACGTCGAGACCTCTGGCGAGTACCCTGGCTGGCAGCCCGATGTCCATTCCGAGGCCCTCGCTGTCGTCAAGGACACATATAAGTCACTCTTCGGCGCCGATCCCGATGTCTATGCCGTCCACGCCGGCCTTGAGTGCGGCATCCTCGGCGACACCTATCCCAATTGGGACATGGTCTCCTTCGGACCTACGATCCTCCACCCTCATTCGCCCTCCGAGAGCGTTAATATCGAGACGGTGGAGAAGTTCTGGACTCTCCTCCGCCAGGCCCTCAAGAATGTCCCCAAGGCCTGAATAAGTAAATCACTCTGAAAGTTCCAATCCATGAAAATATCAATAGGCCTTGCCGCCTTTTCGCTCCTGCTCGCCGCGTCGGCCTGCGTCCCCACCAGCCGGTTCCAGCAGTGCCAGAAGGCCACGGCGGATAATCAGCGGAAGATTGAGGCGCAAAAGGTCGAGCTCAAGCAACTCAAGACAAACCTCGCCGAGCTGCAGTCTGACATCAACGACAAAAATCGCCTCAACAGCGCTCTGGCGCAAGATACCGCGCTCGCCGGTGTACGCAACAGGACTCTGTCCAACCGTCTCGACGTGCTTCAAAACGACCTCGCCGCGCTCGCAGCCAAGATGGGCGATGTGCCTGAGTACAGGTCGCTCATGCGCCACCTTTCGCAGATGCAAGACGAGCTGGCCACAAACACCGACCAGCTGATCAGCTCCAACCGAAGCCTCGAACAGCAGAAGACTGCCCTCGCACAGGCCAAGAAAGCACTCGACGAAAGCGCGGAGCAACTGTCTCAAAGCAATGCCGCCTTAGCGACAAAGACTCAGCAAGTGGCCGACCAGCAACGCGAAATTGAGGGTCAGCAGGAGGAGCTGCGCGCCAAGCAGGCAGAGATTGAGAGGCAAGCCAAGCAGTTGCAGGAGCTTGAAGCCCAGCTCAAATCGAAGGATGAGGCAATGGCCGCGCTTAAAACCAGCATAGCCAACGCTTTGACTGATTTCGACTCTGACGAGCTGACTGTCGTCCATAAGGATGGCAAGGTCTACGTCTCGCTTGAGGAGAAATTGCTCTTCGCCTCGGGACAATATGAGGTCAACAACAAGGGCATCTCGGCCATACGCAAGATTGCCGCCATTCTCAAGGATGTCACCGCCGATGTCGATATCGCGGTCGAGGGCCACACTGACAATGTCCCGCTCCGCGGAACCGTTATCCAAGACAATTGGGACCTCAGCGCCAAGAGGGCGACCTCTGTGCTCCGTGTGCTCGTGGCAGGCGGCGTCCCGCAGTCTCGCCTCCATGCCATTGGCCGGGCCGATACAGCTCCCGTGGCTGACAATGCCACAGAGGAGGGGCGTTGCAAAAACAGAAGGACTGAAATCGTGCTGACGCCCAAGATCGACCAGATTCTCAAGGCCATTAACTAACAGGGCTTCCTCTGCGGTTTGAATATAAAACGATTACCGCCCGCCATCCCAGTCAGGATGGCGGGCGGTAATCGTTTTCTGTTTTGTCTATGCCACTCGTCGTAAGCCCTTGCTGAGCCGAGAGCAGTGGCTTGTGCCTATTTTTCTACCAGGTGTCCTCTTTCTGAACCTCCTCTACGCCCTCAATCTTATACAGGTGGGACGATATGTAGTTCAGCTCGCTGAATGAGTGGATGTAGAACTTGATCGTGCAGTCCACTATGGCGTCTTCCGTCACGGTGTGCAGGCTGTCAATTGACAAGCCCAGCTTATTGGTGATGCAGTCAATGAGGTCAGACAGCAGGTGATACCGGTCTATGGCCTTGATGTGAACTTGCGCGGGATACAACTGGTTGGGCTCCTCCTTGAAGTCGACTGACACTATCGAGTCGCCAAATTGCGTGGCCAGGCGTATCACTGTCGGGCAGTTGCGTTTGTGGAGCGTCACCTCGCCCGTGTCGCTCTTGAAGCCTATCACCTCGTCTCCCGGGATGGGGTGGCACTCTTTGCACCGGCAATATGATGCGTGCGGGCGGTCCGCCAAGTAGTTCCGCAAAAACCTTTTCGCCTTGTATGTCAAGACGTAGTCCATCCAGTCCGGCTGCGGCTCAATGGTGTCGTCTGTGCCAATCTCCACACAGTCGCCTCGGCTAAGGCCTGTCTTTATGCTGCACAGCTTGCCGTTGACCCTGGCATATTTGGCGTGGCTGCCCACTTTGCTGTGGACCTCAAAGGCGAAGTCGAGGGCCGTGGCGTTCTTGGGCAGGATGATGGCGCGGCCTTTGGGCGTGAACACCATTATGTCGTCGTTATAGAACGACGTGGCCACGTTCTCAATAAAGCTCTCTGTCTGACTCTGCTGCGCCAAGTCTTTCAGCACGATGCGGAACTTGTCGAGCCACAGCTTGATGTTCTCCTCCGACCTGGTGGCCATGCACCCCATCCGCGAGTCTTTCACCATCTGCTCGCTGCTTATGTGGACCTCCTCCCACTGGCCGCGGTCGGACAGCAGCTTGACGTGGAAGCAGCGGTATCCGTTGCCTTTCGGGTTGTCCACATAGTTGGCTATGCCGCCAGGCTTCTCGCGGAAACGGTCCGTCAGGAGTGAGTAGATGAGCAGGCACGTGTTCTTCTCCGTCCGCTTCTGCTTGTCGGGGAAGATGACTGAGACGAAGTGGCGGTGCTCCGTGTGCCAAAAGTCCTTGTTGTCTTTCTGCATCTTGCGCCATATGGAGTATGGCATTCGATACTCAATCTCAATCCGGGCGCAAATGTCGTTGGCGTCCAGCACTTCGCGTATCTCGGAGACGAAACTGTCCAGCGTCTCGCGGTTGTCCGTCTGGTCCTTGCGCAGCATGTCCTCCATGTTGGCGTACTCATGTGGGCAACGGTAGCGAAAGCTCAGATTCTCCAGCTCTGTCTTGATCTTGTAGAGCCCCAGTCGGTTGGCGAGGGGGGCGTAGAAGTAGTCAGTCTCGCCGGCTATCTTCATCTGCTTGTCGGGCCGCATGCTGTCCAAGGTGCGCATGTTGTGGAGGCGGTCGGCGAGCTTGACCAGGATGGCGCGGATGTCATAGCGTACTGAGTCCAAAATCTGCTTGAAGTTGTCAAGCTGTTTGCTCATCTCGTAGTGGTCCTTCTTCTGCTTGGTGACCACGCGCACCAGAAATGCCACGTCCGGGCCAAAGAGCTTCTCCACCTGGTCCACGGTGCACGGCGTGTCCTCCACCACGTCATGCAGGAAGGCGGCGATGACGGGGTTCGCTCCCAGCTGGAGCTCAAGCCCGGCAATGCGCGCCACCGCTATCGGGTGGATTATGTATGGCTCGCCGCTTTTGCGCTTCTGGTTCTTGTGCGCCTCGCGCGCTACGCTGTAAGCCAGTTTAATCCTTTCCAAATCTTCCGCTGAGACTCGAGAGGCCATTGCCTGAAAAATCTCCTCGGCGCTTTGGTCTATGCTTGGGTCGTGGTCGTTTTCCATAAAAGAGGTCTTTTGCCACTTATAAAAATAATTTTTTTATCCCGTTTTTGCAAGGGTTTACAATAAAAACGTGTCTCTTGTGTGCCGGAGGCTCTTTATTTTGGACTTTTCCGCTACAATTTGACACATTCGGCCCGTCTGAACCCTCAGTTCAGCATTGCCAATATGGCCTGCGACTTAAGTCCGCCAAAGCCCGGTAGGTGGAGGCGGTAATATTGGCTCAGTGACTCAATCATCCGCTGCCTCTCGGCGCGCGTCATCCTCACGCTGTCCAACGTCTCCACGCCCATGTTCTGCAACTCTTCCCACAGGTCGGCGTCTCTCATTGTCAATATGTTCGGATGGATGGGCATGGCGCTTTCCCATGTCCCGGCCTCCATGTCGAATATGGCTGCGCCGTGCCGCCCCGTGTCAGGACCTATGCCCAAGTAGGCGGCCAACTGCATCATGAACCAAAGGTGGAAGTTGTAGGCCCCGCCAATCTCGTCGTCAAGCCTGCCTATGGCCATGTCGGCAAAGTCGAAGAGTTCCTCGTCCGGCACGTCCTCTGGAACTGATTTGGTCATCAGCTCGGCCACGAACATGGCCACCGATCGCCTCACGGGGTCTGTCCATGTGCGGATTGGTGGTCGGCGGAACCGAGTCTGGCTCATCCGCTGCATGGCGTTTCTTTTGACTCCTGTGGAGACGAACTCGATGAGGGCCAAAGGTGTCAGCACGGCCATACCGCCTCCTTTGCCTTTCCCGCCGCCCACTGAGGCCATGAAGGCGCGTCGCCCGTTTTCGCGGGTCAGGACGTTGACCACTACGCCCTTGTCGCCATATTTGACGGCGGACAGCACTATGCCCTGGGTTGTTACGGCGGCCATTTTCCTCTAATGCATCTCTTGATTTATTTTATTCCGAACTGCCTAAGTCCGAAATGGTCTTCGCCGGCAAGGCGGAACGAGTCTATCTCCCGGCGGAGGTGATAGTCGCCCCTGAGCCTCTCAAACTCGCTTGTGTGCTCGCGCAGCATCTGGCAGTCCGCCTCAATGTCATAGACGTGCAGGAACATGCGGGCGGCGGCCTCCTCAGCGTCGGCTGAGCCCGAGGGGTCAAATGTGGGGCTCGCGGGGGCGGGGAGCGTGGGCGGCGTCCATGGGGTCTGGAGGCCGAAGTGGCGGCAGAGGGCCGAGACGGCCATGGCTGTGCCGCGCAGTTTGCTGTCTGTGCTATAGCCGGCAATGTGGGGCGTGGCGATAGTGGCGAGCGAGAGCAGGTCGCGGTTTATGTCCGGCTCGTTCTCCCACACGTCTATCACGGCGTGGCCTATGCGCCCGTTGCGCAGACCGCTGACCAATGAGCGCGTGCCGCAAACTGGTCCGCGGCTGCTGTTAATCACCACCACGCCCTGTTTCATCATGGCTATGGCGTCGCTGCCCAAGAGGTGGAGCGTCGGGTGTGGGCCCTTGGCTGTCAGGGGAGTATGGTAGGTCACGATGTCGGCCTGTGGCAATGCCTCCTCGTATGTGGTGAAACCCTTCGGCCCTTCAGCCTCTGCCCTGGGCGGGTCGACGCGCAGCACTCGCATGCCCAACTTCTCGCACAGGGTCGCCACGAGACTGCCCACGTGCCCCACGCCCACCACGGCTATGGTCTTGCCGCGCAGGGTCAGTCCATGACGCAGCTTGAGGACGGCGAGCGCCGAGCCTATGTATTGCTCCACGGAGCGCGAGTTGCACGCCGGGGCGTTCTCCCAATAGATGCCGGCGCGCTGGCAGTATGCCGTGTCTATGTGGTCAAAGCCTATGGTGGCTGTGAAGATGCCGCGCACGGCCGTCCCCTCAAGCAATGACGCGTCGCAACGCGTGCGTGTGCGGGTTATGATGGCGTCGCAGTCCATCACGTCGGCCCTGCTGATGCTCTTGCCCTCCTTGTATATGACTTCGGCCACGGGCTCAAGCGCGCCGCGGAGAAATGGGATTTTGTCGTCTGCTATTATTTTCATCTTTGCGCTGGGCCGTCTCCTGCCGGCCTCTCGTTGTGTTGTTGTCCGGGTCAATATGTGTCCACGTCTATCCTCACCACCATGCTCTTGAATCTCGACTCGGCGAGCAGCGTGTTCACGTCGTTCATCATGATGGCTTTCACCTGTTGAGGAGGGGCGGACCTCGGCATCTTGATTGTTATCTCTTGCATGAACAGGTTGGACACTCTGGCCACGACGGGCTGGATGGGCCCGCTCACCATGTTGCCGAAGTGCCCCATCAGCTGCTGGGCGAGAATCCGCGCGCCGTCTTGCGCCGTCGCCGAGTCGCGGTGCTTTACTGTCAGTGTCATCAGCCGCGAGTAGGGTGGGAAGTGATACGCCTCCCTCTCTCCGAGGATTCGCTTGGCGTTGCCCTCGTAGTCTCCCTCTTTCACACATGTCACCACCGGGTGGCCCGGCAGGCTGGTCTGGATGTAGACGTGCCCTTGGCTGCCCTTGCGCCCTGCGCGTCCGCTCACCTGGGCCATCAGCTGGTAGGCGCGTTCGTCGGCCCTGAAGTCCGGCATGTTGGTCAGTGCGTCGGCGTTCATTATGCCCACGGTGGAGACCCCCTCAAAGTCGAGCCCCTTGGCCACCATCTGGGTGCCTATCAGTATGTCATACTCGCGCGCGGCGAACGAGGCTATCAGCTGCTCGAACGATTTGCGGCTGCGAGCCGTGTCCATGTCCATTCTCGCCACTCTTGCCGTGGGAAACAGCTCGTGGCACGTCTCCTCGATTTTCTCCGTCCCGAAACCTTGCGGGGCGAGGGTCGGGTTGCCGCACGCCGGGCATGTGGTGGGCATTGGTGTGGAATAGCCGCAATAGTGGCAGACTAACTGGTTGGATGACTTGTGGTAGGTCAGGCTGACGTCGCAGTTGACGCACTTTGGCACCATGGCGCACTGCCTGCACTCCACCACTGGCGAGAATCCGCGTCTGTTCTGGAATAGGATGACCTGTTCGCGGCGGCTCAACGCCCCGTCTATCACCTCTTTCAGGCGCAGTGAGAACATTGACCGCGTGGCTTTCTTGTGGCGTGCCTCGGTCATGTCTATGACCTCGATGGTCGGCAGCTCAAGCCCGGCGTGACGCTTGGTCAGCCTCACCATGCCATATTTGCCGGTGTTGACGTTCGCCCAGCTCTCAAGGCTCGGCGTCGCGCTGCCCAGCAATATCTTGCATCCCGACGACCTGTTCTGCCCGGCCAGCACCACTGCCATGTCGCGGGCGTTATACCGCGGCGCGGGGTCATATTGCTTAAAGCTGCTCTCGTGCTCCTCGTCGACAATGATGAGGCCCAGGTTGCTGAGCGGCAGCAGGACGGACGACCTCACGCCAAGGATTATTTTGGGGGCCGCGGGGCTGAGCATCTTTTTCCACACCTCCACTCGCTCGGAGTCTGAGAATTTGCTGTGGTAGACCGCCATGTCGTCACCGAAGTGACGTCGCAGCCTCTCGGTTATCTGGGTGGTGAGGGCAATCTCCGGTAAAAGGTAAAGCACGTTTTTGCCCTCTGCCAATGTCTTGGCAATCAAATGGATGTATATCTCTGTTTTGCCTGAGCCTGTGACCCCGTAGAGCAGTGTGGGGCGGCCTGTCTCCATCTGAGTCTCAAGGTCGGCCAGTGCTTGGGTCTGGATGTCTGTGAGCGGGTTGGGCGCGGCGAGTGGCTCGTCGGTCGCCCTGAGGCGCGACACTTCCACGGTCTCCATCTCCAATATGCCTTTCCTGGCCAGTTCGCCCAGCTGGGCCGAGTAATCTTTCAACTTGGCGTCTTCGCCCTGCTTGACCCTGACGCCCTCTGTCGCGCGACCCGTTCCGCCCGCCGCCTGCATGAATGCCATGAGGGCGTCCAACTGCCTCGGGGCGCGTTTCTCAAGGGTCTCGATGGTCGCGTATAGTGTGCCCTCGTCGCGCATCTCGCGGCTCAGGCTGTAGGCCTTCACTTTCTTGGGCTTATAGGCGTCGCGCAGCTCCTCGCTTATGTATATGGCTTCGCAGTCTAACAGGGCGCGGATGTGGCTCACGGGGTTGACCCCTTCCAGATGGTTGGCCACGTCGCTTATCGTGCACACTTTCTGGTCGCGGATGAAGGCCAGGACCTCGCTCTGGCGCGGCGTCAGTTTGCCTATGGCCTCTTCGTCCGGCTCATCGTCTGCCGTCTTGCCCCACTGGGCGTTATACATCAGTTTGCTCTCGCTCTCCAGCTTGAGGCCCTGAGGCATGGCGGCTTTCATCACCTCGCCAAGGGTGCAGACGTAATAGTCCGCTATCCATTGCCAAAGGCTCAGCTGGGCCTCTGTCACTATTGGCTCCGTGTCCACCACCTCGCACAGCGGCTTTGTCTCGTAGTCCGGCTTCCTGTCATGAGTCTCCATCACTATGCCGGCGTAAAACTTCTTCTTGCCGAATTGCACCAGCACACGGCGCCCCCGGCCTATGAGATTGGCCATGCTCGGCGGCACCTCATAAGTGAACAGGCGTTGGATGGGTAGTGGGAGAAGTAGGTCTGCGTACATCTTGTTTGCCCTGTGGCTCTTTTTCTGCTTGCAAAGATAGCCTACTTTGGCTTTCAACGGTTTGCCGCGCTCCCTTTTGCGTCCGAATGTGTGCTTTGGCCACTTGATGCGTTTCTTGCCCTCTGCCGGTTCCGTTGACTGCCCTCGCTCCGGCTTTTCTGATATTCTGTTTTTGTTGGAAAAATCCTCATTTTTTGTTGTCCGGGCCTTAATATGCCCACCCTGACTATTGCTTTTTTGCCGAACAGTGCGTACCTTTGGTTCGATTAAACCAAATAATGTTGCGAGGTCGGTCATGCTGCCGGCATTGCCTGCCCGCTTTTAGAAGAAATCCCATTAGAAACTATGAAAAAGTTTTTGCCTACATTGGCTCTGTGCGCCCTCACGGTGTGCGCTGTTGCGCAAGACAGGCTCTCGCGTGAGCAGATTCTTGCCATGAGCACCGAGGAACTGTCAGAGCTGCCGCTTGAGCAATTGATGCAGGCGGTTGAGACCTTGGGCGTAAGCTCTGTCGACGAGCTCTTCGCCCTCATCATGAACAAGAATGTCTCGTCTGCCTCCAAGGAGGAGGAGCTGACTTTCACCTCACCACTTTCCAGCACTGTCATCACACGCGAGGAGATGCGAACCTATGGCGTCTCCACCATCGAGGAGGCTTTCCGTCTCATCCCCGGAATGATTGTCTCCGAGAAGACCAATGGCATCTACGATGTCCAGATGCGCGGCCTCTCCAACATCCCCGACAACAACATGATCCTCTATACCGAGAATGCCAATATTCTCGTCATGGTGGATGGCCGCATAACCCACAACTATGCCACCGGCGCCCCTTTCTTCGAGACGCTCCCCGTCTCCATTGAGGATGTCGAGCGCATCGAGGTAGTCCGTGGCGCGACGTCGGCTCTCTACGGCCCCAATGCCGTCAATGGCGTGGTGAACATCATCACTGAGAAGCCCGATGCCGCCAACTGCGTGGCCCAAGGCAACCTCCAGATGGGCAATCAGACCACGGTGGCTGATTTCGGCATCCGCCAGAGGGTCAATGACGTTTTGGCGCTCGGACTCACTGCCAACTACCAGTTGCGCTACCGCAAACACTCCACGCTCCCCTTCATCCCGCAAAGCGGCTATTACGTGGCCGACAGCAACGACAGTTTCACGGCCGGCCAGACACTCACCTCCGATGAGCTCGCCGCCGCTATAGCCTCCGGCAAACTGACTGACATATCAGCGGGCGCCGACCTCACTGTCAGCGAAATCGACCGAATGCATAAAATAAGCAGCTACGACAGCGAGACAGGCACCTATACGCTCGTGTCGGCCATCTCGTCAGAGGTCGATGTCCACAAGCAATGGGCCGACCCCAAGCTCGCCCGCCGCACCGCAGGCGTCAATGGCTACGTCACGCTCACGCCCTCTGACAAGGTCCGCTTCGACATCGAGGGCGGTTTCCAATACGCCTACTACATCACCACGCCTGTCGGCAATGAGGACGTGGCGCTCCGTTTCCGCAAGTCGCAGACGGGCTACGCCAACCTCAACGCCTCCATCTATGGTCTCCATCTCCTTGCCAACTACTCCGGCGGACCTGTCAACATGGCTGTCGGCTCGCAAGGCTTCAATATGGATGAGACCCACATCTTCAACGCCCAGGCCGAGTATGACTTCCAGGTCGGCGGACTCAGCATCCGCCCGGGCGTGAGCTACCAGTTCGTCAAATATAAGGACGCCAAGCCCAGATATTTCGACTACGGCAACGGCCTTGAGGAGATGTCCGGCTACTGGGGCTACTACTCCAAAGGCAATAACACCGCGCAGCTCGAGGACATAGCGCCCAGCCTCCGCCTCGACTACAAGGTGGGCGACTTCCGTGCCATTGCCGCGGTGCGTGCCGACAAGACCAGCATCCCCGACAAGTGGAACTTCTCTTGGCAACTTGCCGCCTCCTACCTCATCAATGCCGACAATTTCGTCCGCATCGGCTATGGACGCTCTTTCCGCTCCGCCATCCTCGCCAACACAAGCTCCAATTTCAACTGGAGCCGCGACAATGGTGCCCTCCCGCGCTACATCCAGTTCCTTGGCAACGAGGACGCGCCACTCATGCACATCGACAACTTCGAGGTCGGCTACCGCTGGAAGCCCACGCCCAAGCTCCTCTTCGACGCCGAGGCGTTCTACTCCCGCTCCACGGACTACGGCGAGCTCAAGAGCTACCAGAGCAACGTGGCGCTCAAAAACGCTGACCTCAAGTCGGCCATGCTCACCGCTCTCGGCTCCTACACTGGCGAGAACGCCATGGAGGTGATGCAGACTCTCGCCTCCGACATCCAGAGCGGACTCATCACCAAGAGCTACATCCGCTATGACGAGGTCCCGTTCGTGGTCAACCAGTATGGCATAGGCCTCAATATCGACTGGATTATCTCCCCAAAGCTCATAGCCAAGGTCAACGCCAACATCCAGCGGACCATCATTGACAACTACTACCAGTACTCTCAGGCTGAGATGATTGCCGCCCAGCTCACAGCCAGCGCCAAGGCTGTGGCTGATGACCAGGTTGGCCTCGTACCCCTCCTCAAGGATGTCATTCAGGGCGCGCTCACGACTGCGGCAACAGGCGGCGACGCCGTCCAATACGTCCACGACGCCGGCGACAGCTCGGATGTCAATGTCGTCCTCGGCTCCTACACCTCCATGAGCCGCGAGCAGCAGCAGGCCTACCAGCAGACCCTCCTCTCAGCCTACCAGAGCGGCCAGTCGATTGACGGCATCAGCAACCCCCTCGGCCTCTACTACGCCCTCAAGTATAACCTCCGTTACAATGAGGAGAACGAGGAGTACTACCTCGGCACGAGCGTGGCCGAACCCTATTCCACCCAAGACAATTATCGCCACAAGGCCGCGCCCTCGGTCTATGGCATGGTAGGCCTCATCTACAAGCCCACCTCTAAGTGGGACCTCTCCGCCTTCGCCAACATCATCGGCAAGAGGGAGTACACCACGCTCTTCGGCACTCAGAAGGTCGATCCACGCTGCACCGTCAATCTCAAGGTAGGCTACAAGCCCGCCGACGCCTGCGAGGTCTACTTCAGCGCGCACAACCTCTTCAACACCAACGAGCGCGAGTTCGTCTACACCGACAAGATCGGAGGCGTCTACACCATCGGTGTCAACTTCGGTTTCTAAAGAACTTGTGCGTCTGCGGCTTCTTGCCGCATGACGATTTTAAGTCATGGCGCGGATCCGCCCGGCACACAAAATGGTCGGGCGGATCCGCTCTCGTTTGTCTCCGCTGGTCTTGCCACAATGATTAGTTTTTGGCGTGTCGCCTATTATCCCTACTTTCGCACAATTTTGGTTTTAACACTGTCGGATTATCAAGGCGAATACCGTCGCCCTATAATATTGATATAGCAGAAAAGCATGGAGACTACGCACAGGGTGAGTTTTGGGGCTTCGCAGAAAATGGAGTTTATGGCTGACGGGTCAGTCGACTTGGTCGTCACGTCGCCTCCATATCCTATGATTGAGATGTGGGATGAGATTATGTCCGCTCAAAATCCCGCAATCTCTGACGCGTTGACTACTAATCCCGCAGAGGCTTTTGAACTCATGCACATCGAGCTTGACAAAGTTTGGCGCGAATGTTTCCGTCTGTTAAGGAATGGTGGCATCATGTGTGTTAATATCGGTGACGCCACACGGACTGTCAACAAGGAGTTCCGCCTCTTTAATAACCATTCGCGCATCATCAACTCGTGTCTGAATATCGGTTTCGTTAATCTCCCTGGCGTCATTTGGCGTAAGCAGACCAATGCGCCAAACAAGTTTATGGGAAGTGGAATGTTGCCATGTGGGGCCTACGTGACTCTTGAGCATGAGTGGATTCTCGTGTTCCGCAAAGGAGGTAAGAGAGATTTCACCTCAGATAAGGAGAAGACGTCTCGTCGGCGCAGTGCTTTCTTTTGGGAGGAGCGAAATAAATGGTTCTCTGATTTATGGGATGTTAAAGGAGTAAAGCAGAAAATCGTTGGTTCGTCCTCGCGCGATAGAAACGCCTCTTTCCCTCTTGAAATACCATTTCGCCTCATCAACATGTATTCTCAGGCTGGCGATGTTGTCCTGGACCCATTTTTCGGCCTTGGGACGACTACTGTGGCCGCCATGTTGTCTGGCAGAAACAGCGTGGGATGTGAAATAGATAGAGGACTTGTCAGGTCGATAATCGACAACCTGAATAGTGTAAAAGTCGCTGACCTGAATAATCTTGTCTCGCTCAGATATAATCAGCATCTTGATTTCGTGAATCGGAGACTCGCCGACGGCAAGGAGGTCAAGTATTTCAACCCTTATCTCGATTGCCGGGTCATGACGGCGCAAGAGGTGGATTTAAGGCTTTGGCATCTGAAGTCAAAAACACGATCGCAGGCGCAAGATGAAATCTGCTTCGTCTGTGAATATATTGAGGAAGACAAGTTCAATCCTGACACGCAATCACTTTGTGGAAGTCTTTTTTGAAAAACATCATAATCACTGCTTATGGAATACAAAAAACACTCACTCGATTTCGGCAAGATGGAGCATGTGCTCAACTACTCATGCCAGCTATACCAATTGTCGCGCCCCAACAAGGTCGGCGAAGTCATGGCTCTCATTCGCCAATGTCAGCCTGAGTCTATTGAGGAGTGGGAGGATTGGTATTTTGACAATGCCTATACTGCTACCAAAGACCCTGCCAAGTCGACAAAGGTCACACGGCAAAGCATTGAGGAACTTGGCGAGAGGCTCTATGATAAGATTATTAATTGCGTCATTCCGTCGTGGCTTGAGGCTTTCAATGAGATCTCCCTTGAAGATTGCGTTGACTATGTCTATAATGTGACCATCAATCGCACCTACGATGGATATATCCGTGAGAAGTCCGTTGTGTTTGATTCTCTCGCTGAGGAGTTTCCCGACTATGAATTCGAGGAGAGCGACCCTGAATTGGATCATGCCGGAGATGTCGACTTTGTCATTAATGTCGGTGATTACAAGATAGGTCTGCAAATAAAGCCTGTTACTGCAAAGTCTAATTTTGGCGGCTACTCTTTGTCCGCCAGAATGAAGTCCTCTTTTGATGATTTCACTGCGATGTTTGGCGGTAAGGTCTTTGTTGTCTACAGCCTCAAAGGCGAAGTGGCAAATGAGGATGTTATTCCAGCCATCGCCCGCGAGATTAAACGCCTTGAGCGCCTTGTGTGACGTTGCCTCACACCCCCAAAAAAATAATTGGCTGGATTTCCACAAATGAATGGAAGCCCAGCCAATCTTATCTCGTGTCCGCCGCGCTACTCGCCCTTCACGCTCTTCACGAATTTGGCAATAGCCTCGTCCGTCACGCCGTTCTCCTTGATGTAATTCACGAAGGCCGTGCCGATGATGGCTCCCGAGGCGTGGGCGCAGGCGTGGTCAAATCCCGCCTTGTCTTTCACGCCGAAGCCTATCATGCGCTTGTTGCGAAGCCCGAGCTTCTTGACCCGCTCGAAGTAGGCCGTGCGGTAGTCCTCGCTCGTCTTGATGTTGCCCGTTATGCCGGCCGACGCCACCATGTAGATGAAGCCATCGGCGTCCCGGTCAATGAGGCGTATGCGATCATCGGGGGTCTGAGGCGCGATGAGGGGGATGAAGCGGATGTCGCGGTCGTCCATCATCTTCTTATAGTGCGCCACATACTCGTCCCATGGCAGGTCGGGCAGGATGAGGGCGTCAACTCCGCGCTCCTGGCAGTCATCCAGAAATTTCTCAATCCCGTAGTGCATCACGGGGTTGATATAGCCCATCAGGATTATGGGGATGGACACCTTCTCGCGTATGCCCTTCAGCTGCTCCATGAGGGTCTTGACGCTCATGCCGTTGTGCAATGCGTCCAAGCTGGCGCGCTGGATGACTGGCCCGTCCGCCAACGGGTCTGAGAATGGCATGCCTATCTCCACAAAGTCGGCTCCCGCCTTCTCAAGAGCCTGCAGCACCTGTGTGGTGTCGCCGAGTGATGGATAGCCGGCCGTGAAGTAGATTGAGAGCAGGCCGTCTCGCTTGCTGAATATGTCGTTTATGCGATTCATCGTGTTCGATTGAAATAAAGTCCGACAATAAGTGGGGTGGTTAAAAGAGGCGCTTCATATAGGTGGCCATGTCCTTGTCTCCGCGGCCTGACACTGTCACTACCACCAGGTCGTCTTTCTTGAACTTGATCTTTGGCAGGGCGGCAAGGGCGTGCGCGCTCTCCAGGGCGGGGATTATGCCCTCTTTGAGTGTTATGAGCTTGGCGGCGTCCAAAGCCTCCTGGTCGGTGGCTGAGAGGACGGTGGCGCGGCCCTGCTCTGCAAGATATGAGTGGAGCGGACCGACGCCGGGGTAGTCCAACCCGGCCGATATGGAGTACGGCTCGGTAATCTGGCCGTCGTCCGTCTGCATCAGCATAGTGCGGCTGCCATGGATGATGCCCTCTGTGCCGCGGGCTATCGAGGCCGCTGTCTCGCCCGAGTCGAGACCCAGTCCGCCAGCCTCAACGGCCACAAGCTTGACGCTCTCGTCATCCAAGAAGTTATAGAATGAGCCGGCGGCGTTGCTGCCTCCGCCAATGCAGGCTATGACGTAGTCCGGCAGGTCTTTGCCCGTCTGCTCGCGCACCTGCTCCTTGGTCTCTTTGCTTATTATGCTCTGCAGTCGCGCCACAAGGTCGGGGTAGGGGTGCGGGCCGACCACCGAGCCAATCACGTAGAACGTGTCCTCGGGGTTGGAAATCCAGTCGCGAAGGGCCTCGTTGGTGGCGTCTTTCAGCGTGCAGTTTCCGCTCGTGGCTGCCACGACCTCCGCTCCCAGCATCTTCATGCGGGCCACGTTGGGCGCCTGCCTCTCAATGTCCAACGCTCCCATATACACCTGGCACTTGACGCCCAGGAGGGCGCAGGCCGTGGCCGTGGCCACACCATGCTGACCGGCTCCGGTCTCGGCTATTATGCGGTCCTTGCCCATCATCTTGGCCATGATGACCTGGCCTATGGCGTTGTTAATCTTGTGGGCTCCGGTGTGAGCGAGGTCCTCGCGCTTCAGGTAGACGTTGGTCCCATAGATGGCGGAGAGGCTCTCGGCGTGGGTCAACGGGGTGGGGCGGCCCACGTAGTCTTTCATGAGGCCGAAGAACTGTTTCTTGAACTCCTCCGACTCGAGGATCTTCAGGTAATTCTTCCGCAGGTTCTCGACGTTCGGGTAGAGCATCTCGGGAACCCATTGTCCGCCAAAACGGCCATAGAAGCCGTCTTCTGATACTTGATATTTGGACATCGCTGGTAATGGTGTTTAGTGCCGGCCCCTCCGCACTCAGTAAGGTTGGGCGGGGCGGCGGTATTTTTTCTTATTGGATGTTTCTTACTTTGTCAAAGGCGTCGCGCAGCAGCGCGTAGTCTTTTATCCCGGGTTCGGTCTCAAAGCGGCTGTTCAGGTCTATTATTGATGCCCCGCTGCGTGCCGCCTCGGCTATGTTGTCCGGCCCTATGCCGCCCGAGAGTATCCACGGTGTGCGCAGTGGCTGACGCATAATCAGCTGCCAGTCAAAGCTCTGGCCAGACCCGCCCATGCCTGGTGTCTTGGTGTCAAATAGGTAATAGTCCACCACCTCGGTATAGTCCCACACGGAGTCGAAGTCGTGCTCGTTCTCAATGTGGAAGGCTTTGATGACCTCCACGCCCAAGTCCTTTATCTGGGCGCAGAAGCGGGGTTTCTCATGGCCATGCAGCTGGACCGTGTCCAACCCGTAGACCGATATGGCGTCGCGCACCTCTGTCTCGCTCGCGTCCACAAACACGCCCGCACGCTTGACTGTCGGGGGGATGATGGACAGCATGTCGGTGTTCAGCTTGCCAATGGCGCAGCGTGGCGACTTGGGCCACAGTATGAACCCTATGTAGTCCGGCTCCAAAAACAATATCTTGCTGATATTGTCTATGTTGGTCATGCCGCAAATCTTTATCTTGACGCTCATGTGCTTTGTCTTTTTCTCTTAGTGACTGTCTCCGCTCCAGCTCTTTCGGCTCATGATTTTTTGCCAAGCTCGGCGCACAGTGCCTTGCAGGCCTCGCCCGGGTTCGCCTCTCTCATGAAGCACTCGCCCACAAGGAACCCGTCGAAACCGGCGGAGCGCAGGTGGCGCATATCCTCCACACCGCGTATGCCGCTCTCTGAGATACGGGGCATCCCCTCCGGCAGCAGGTGCGACACGCGTATCGAGTGCTCCAGGTCGACGTTGAAGGTGCGCAGGTTGCGGTTGTTGATGCCCGCCACTGTCACACCCTCCGACACGTAGCCCACCTCGTCCTCGTTGTGCAACTCAAGCAGCACCTCCATGCCCAACAGCTTGGCGGTGAGTGCGAAACGGCTGCATTCCTCGCGAGTCAATATGGCGGCTATGAGCAGTATGGCCGAGGCTCCATTGGCGCAGGCCTCATAGATCTGGTACTCGTCTATCACGAAGTCCTTGCGCAGCACTGGCACGCCGTATTTGTTGGCTGCGGCCACGGCTTCGCGCAGGTCGGCAAGTGAGCCACCGAAGAAGTCATGGTCCGTGAGGCACGAGATGGCGGACACGCCCGCCTCGCAGTAGCCCGGCACAACCTCCGACGGCGATATGGCGCCCGAGTGTATCTGCCCCTTGGATGGGCTCTTGCGCTTGAACTCGGATATGATGCCGTTACGCTCCATGATATTCTGCGCGAAGGGCTGGGGCGCCGGCGCGTCGGCCATCATGGCCTTGACGGCTTCAATGGGTGTGGCGGCCTTGGCCTCTGCGACCTCCTCGCGTTTGCGGGCCACTATTTTGTCTAAGTAGTTCACTTGTCGACCTTCGTTTGTTGGGGAGTTATGAGTTGATCTCAACGAAAGCCTTCAGTGTGTTGAGGGCCTTCCGGCTCTCTATGCTCTCGCGGGCCATGGCCACGCAGTCGGCAATGGACTTCTCCGGCTCAATGGCGTGGATGGCAAAGGCGGCGTTGGCCACCACGACGTCGGTCTGCGCCTTTGACGCTGTGCCGTTCAATATGTTGTCGAATATCTTGATGGCGTCCGCCTTGGTCGTGCCGCCGCAAACCTCCTCGGCCTTCACTTTGGAGAACCCGAGGTCGGCTGGGCTGAAAATCTTCTCCATGCTCTTGGTCTGGGCCTTGAAGTCGCCTGTGAGCGAAATCTCGTCATATCCGTCAAGGCTGTTGACAATGCAATAGCCTATGCCCATCTTCTGATAGACGTTGTTGTAGAGGCGCATCTGGTCCAGGTTGGCCACGCCCAGCACCTGATAGGCGGGGCGGCACGGGTTGACAATGGGGCCCAGCAGGTTGAAGCAGGTGGGAATCTGGAGAGCCTTGCGGATGCCGCCTACGAATTTCAGGGCCTTGGCAAAGAGTGGCGCGTGCAGATAGGCTATGCCACACTCCTCTATGCTGCGCCGAAGCTGGCTCTCGTCGTTGGTGAACTTGACGCCATGACCCTCAATCACGTTAGACGCTCCACTGACCGAAGTGGCCGCGTAGTTGCCGTGCTTGGCCACCTTATATCCCGCGCCAGCCACGACGAAGCATGCGCAGGTCGAGATGTTGAAGGTGTTCTTGCCGTCGCCGCCTGTTCCCACAATGTCTATGGGCTTATACTCGCTGAAGTCCACAGGAACGCCGGTCTTGAGCACGCCCGAGCGCAGTCCCAAAAGCTCGTCCACCGATATGCCGCGCATCTGGATGCCCATGATGAAAGCGGTCACCTGCTCCTGCGGATAGGCCTCTTTGGTTATGTTGATCAAAATCTGCTCGGTCTCGGCCTGTGTCAGCTGCTCGCCTGCCACGAGACGCTTGAGTATCTCTTTCATGTCTTGGATGTTTTTTGTGTTGAGGATCTCTTGTTCTAACTGTTCTCTGTCTGAAAGCGGCTGCCCAACCTTTTTAGCCTATTTGTTGAGCCAGTTGCCTACTATGGTTGCCCCGTCGGGCGTAAGGACGCTCTCGGGGTGAAACTGTATTCCGTGGATGTCCATCGTCTTGTGGCGCAAGGCCATGACCTGCCCCTCCTCGCTCACGGCTGTTATCTCCAGACACTCGGGGAAGCCCTCGGTGTCCACCACCCACGAGTGGTAGCGGCCCACGGGCAGTCCCTCGCGTGGCAGACCGTCAAAGATGTAGTCGTCCGCCACAATCCTGACAGGCGTCTGAACCCCGTGGAAGACGTCGCTCAGGTTGGTCAGCCTCCCGCCGAAGCTCTCGCCAATGGCCTGATGGCCCAGGCACACGCCCAGCATGGGTTTGCGTCCGGCATATTCGCGGATCACGTCGAGCAGAAGCCCCGCCTCGCTCGGGATGCCGGGGCCGGGCGAGAGAACTATCTTGTCGAACTTCTCAAGCTCGGGCAGCTCAAACTGGTCGTTGCGGAGCACTGTGACTTCGGCGCCTAACGAGCGAAGCAGGTGCGCCAAGTTATATGTGAACGAGTCGTAGTTGTCTATTATGACGACGTTGCGTTTCATGTTTCCTGAATAGATGTGTGTTGTTGACTTCCCTGTGCGTGGGCCTTTTTACATTTTCTCGGCCATGAATATGGCCTTGCGGAGGGCGCCCAGCTTGTTGTTCACCTCCTGAAGCTCATAGTCCTCGTTGCTCTTGGCCACGATGCCGCCGCCCGCCTGGAACCACAGCTCGCCGCTGCGCGACACGAAGGTGCGGATGGTTATGGCCTGGTTCAGCGAGCCGTCAAAGCCTATGCTGCCCACGCAGCCGCCATAGGCTCCGCGGTTGTGGGGCTCAATCTCGCTGATCAGCTGCATGGCGCGCACCTTGGGAGCTCCAGACAGGGTGCCGGCGGGGAAGGTGTCAATGAAGGCCTTGACTGGGTCCGCGCCCTCGTCAAGTGTGCCTGACACGCGGCTCACGAGGTGGATAACATGACTGTAGTACTGCATGTCCTTATAGAAGTCCACTTTCACGTCATGGCAGTTGCGGCTCAGGTCGTTGCGCGCCAGGTCAACCAGCATCACGTGCTCGGCGTTCTCCTTCGGGTCGTTGCGCAGGTAGAGGGCGTTCTTGGCGTCCTGCTCGGGGTCGCCTGTGCGCTTGGTGGTCCCGGCTATGGGGTCTATGTACGCCTTGCGGCTGCCCATGTCGATGCGGCAGTGTGTCTCGGGCGACGAGCCGAAAATCCTGAATCCGCCCATGTCGAGGTAGAACAGGTAGGGCGACGGGTTGATGCTCCTCAGCGCGCGGTAGAGC
This sequence comes from bacterium, assembly GCA_963658925.1. Taxonomy (GTDB): domain Bacteria; phylum Bacteroidota; class Bacteroidia; order Bacteroidales; family Marinilabiliaceae; genus W3P20-009. Next base: position 64,982 of record CAVKRQ010000003.1, on the reverse strand, counting down.
TTGAAGTCGTCGCCCTCATACCTCTGCACAAAGCGGCGCGACAGGACAATCTGGAACACGTCGCCGCGCAGGCAGTGGGCTATGCCCTTGCGGATGTTGGCCTTGTGCTCCTCGTCGGTCAGCGTGCTGGTCGTCTCGCCCACGGGGTGGAACTCATACGTGCGCACGTCCGTGCGGCGCAACGCCTGCTCCATCTTGGCCGTGCCGTCGGTCTCGCCCTCGCCCCGCAATGTGATGATGCGCATCTGGTTGTTGAAGTGGTCGAACTCTATTATGGTCTTGAAAAGGACGTAGAGTATGTCCGGCGCGTCATAGCTCGGGTGCTTCTCGTCCTTGACGGGGATGTTCTCGAAATAGCGCACGGCGTTGAATGTCGTGTAGCCGAAAAGACCGCAATGCCCCTCGCCCTCCACTTGGAATGAGCGCAGGAAGGTGTTGATGGCGTCCGCCGATGTGAACTCGCTGTCTATGGCGTGGCTGAAGGTCTCCCCGTCGGGATATTGGCACGAGGCCATCCCGTGAGACACCTCAACCCGGGCTATGGGCTCAACCCCCACAAACGAGCGAGCGTTCGAGGCCGAGTGGTAGTCCGAGCTCTCCATCAGTATGCTCTGCGGATAGAGGTCGCGCAGGCGCATGTAGACGCCCACCGGGGTCACCAAGTCGCCAAGCCGCGTCACTGTCTCGGTCGTATATCTGAATGTTGGCATTTTGTTCACGTTTCTCTGTTTTTCTATGGTTAGGACGTTGTTTTTCTTATCTCTGTCTCGCTTAGTCTTCCGGATAAAAAGAAAGAGCCTTGCCGGAGTTATCGACAAGGCTCTGCGTCTCTGTTGAGTGACATGCGCAAGCGCTTACCTCCGGGTTTGAAAGTAAGACGGGCGCCACCACCATATGTTGTTAAGACTATGCATTCTGTGTTTTTATTTCGACATCGCGAATATGGCGAGAAGATGTGACAAATGCAAACCGCTAATGTTAAATTTAAAGTCCGCGGTTAAAATTTATCAGATGGTGTCCATGAACGCGCGGCGGAACCTGATGGGGTCGGCTATGTCCTCAAAGCTCTCCCTCGTGCCGCCAGAGCCGACTATGGTCACAGTGCCATAGCCGAAGATGCGGCCCATGATGCTCTGGTCCACGTTGATTGACTCGATGTGGCCCACTGTCATCTCAAACACGTCGCGAGAGATGAGGCCCGTCTTCATTATGACCCTCTTGTTCGTTATGGCGAACTCGTCGGTCTTGGTCATGATGAATGGGCGGATGAACAGCGTCAGGATGCTCTTCGGCTCAATCCATATCTTCCAATGGTAGTGGGCCTCATAGACCACTCTCTCGTCTCTCGACAGGTTGTTCTCTACATAAGTTCCCATGGGCTTCTTGCGTTTTTTTATGTTGTGATGTTTTTTTAGGCTTGTCGGTGCTTAGGGGTGGCTTGGCTCTCCTCCCCTAAGGCATCAGGAGAGACGAGTCGCCGTAGCTCAGGAAACGGTAGCCCGTCTCAAGTGCGTGGCTGTATATCTTCTTCCAGTCCATCCCCACAAAGGCGCCAATGAGCAGCAGCAGAGTGCTGTGCGGCTGATGGAAGTTGGTTATCAGGGCGTCCACCATGCGGAATTTGTAGCCCGGCATTATCATTATCTGGGTCTGGTTGTGCAGTTCCGTCATGTCGCTCTTGTCCAAATGGTCGGCCAAGGCTGTCAGAGCGTCGTGGGCCGAGTAGTCCTGCGGCAGGTGATAAGCGTCCCACTGGGCCAGTCCCTCGTCAATGCTCTCTCCGCAAAGCAGTTTGACGCCGAGCCAATAGAGGCTCTCTAATGTCCTGACCGATGTGGTGCCAACGGCCACTATGCTCTTGTCCCGCTCCGCCAAGTGCCGGATTACGGACGTCTCCACCACTATGTGCTCGGTGTGCATCACGTGCTCCTCCACGTTCTCTGTCTGCACAGGCTTGAATGTTCCGGCGCCCACGTGGAGTGTCACGTTGACAATCTCATGACCGCGCGCCTCGACGTCGGCCAGCACCTCGGGCGTGAAGTGCAGACCCGCCGTGGGGGCTGCCACCGAACCCTTGTGGATGCTATAGACGGTCTGGTAGCGCGTGTCGTCAATGCTCTCTGTCTCGCGGTTCAGGTAGGGCGGGATGGGGATTACGCCTGCCGACTCGATGACCTCGGCGAATGTGTGGTCTGCCGGCTCCCAGTCAAAGCGGATGGTTGAGGTGTTGCCGTCTTGCTCCAATCGCGTGGCCTTCAAAATCAGGCCGTTGGATGGAATCTGGCATGTTATAGTCCCCTCTTTCCACCTCTTCGAGTTGCCCACTATGCATTTCCACACCGAGTGCCCGCGGGTCACGAAGGCCTGCTCCACCTCTGCCGGCTCAAGTGGCTCAAGGCAGAAGATCTCAATGACGGCGCCAGTCGCCTTGGCGAATTTCAGGCGCGCGCGGATCACTCTCGTGTTGTTGCGCACCAGCATGGAGCCCTCTGGCAGGAGGGCGGCCACGTCGCGGAAATGGGCGTCGCTTATCTCGCCATGGCGGTATACCAGCAGGCGCGACGCGTCCCTCTGCTCAAGAGGGTATTTGGCAATGCGCTCCTCGGGAAGCTCGTAGTCGTAGTCTTTTTGGTTCAGCACTGCTATATGTTGTTTTACGTTTATTTATGTATTCGGTTGGGGTTCGAGCTGACAAAGTCAGCCCACGAGGTCTTCTTGCCCGCGGCCTTGGGGATTTTCACCGCGTGGGTGTCGCCCGCGCCGCCCATCTTGTCGCTCAGCTGCTTGGCGAGGAAGTGGGAGTAGGCTATGGCGAGAGCGTCGGTCGCGTCGAGATATTTGGGTATGTCGGCAAAGTGCAGCATCCGCTGCAGCATGTCGGCCACCTGCTCTTTGCTGGCCGAGCCTATGCCGGTTATGGACTGCTTGACGCGCGTGGGCGGATACTCGGTCACCGGCATGCCGTGATGCAGGGCGGCTGCCATGCATACGCCCTGCGCGCGCCCCAGCTTGAGCATCGTCTGGACGTTCTTGCCGCAAAAGGGCGCCTCTATGGCCAACTCCTGAGGCTTGAACTCCTCGATGATGACGTTGATGCGCTCAAAGATGCGTTGCAGGCGGGCGTAATGGTCCGCCACCCGCGCCATCTGGACTGTGCCCAGCACTACCACCTCGGCGTGGTTGCCCTCCACGTCCAGCAGGGCGTAGCCCATGACGTTGGTGCCTGGGTCTATGCCCAATATGCGTGTCTTTTTCTGCTCGCTCACCTCGTTGTGCTTTTTTCGCCCCCGGGTTTTAGTCTATGCCGAGCGGCAGCCCGCGCATGAGGGTCGAGAATGCGAGGCAATGCTCGCCGTGCGTCTCCATTATCTCTTGGCACAGCCGCGCGCTTGTCTGCCGCAACGCGCCCAGCTGGGCCACTGTCGAGCAGCGCCACTGGCTTGAGTAGTTCTGCGAGCCGAGGGTCAGTGTGCCGTCTACTATGTACAGTTCATGGTCGGTCACGCCCGACGCCTCGCGCATCTGCGGCACGTAGACGTCGCGCATCCAGTTGAGCCACCCCGCGCGCAGGGTGTCCTCCACGGTGAAGGTGGTGTTGAAGAGGAAACGCATGATGTGATGTGTGTCTTCTTGTGTGTGGGGTTTAGCAAAATAAAAATGGCGGGAAGTCGCGGCCGCCTCTCTCGGCCGCCGCGGCTCCCCGCCTGGGTCTTATCTCGTCTCGCCGGCCTTGCGGCGCGGCGTCCGTCTTAGTCGATGTACTCGAAGCCGGTGTAGGGGACGAGGGCCTTAGGGATCTTGATGCCCTGAGGCGTCTGGTTGTTCTCGAGCAGGGCGGCCACGATGCGGGGCAGCGCGAGTGCCGAGCCGTTCAGCGTGTGGCACAGCTGGGTCTTCTTGTCACCTGCCTCCTTGAAACGGAGCTTGAGGCGGTTGGCCTGGTAGCTCTCGAAGTTAGAGACTGACGAAACCTCAAGCCAACGCTTCTGTGCGGCCGAGAAGACCTCGAAGTCGTAGGTCAGGGCCGAGGTGAAGCTCATGTCGCCACCGCAAAGGCGGACGATGCGGAACGGAAGCTCAAGCTTCTCGACAAGGCCGCGTACGTGAGCCACCATCTCGTCAAGCGCCTCATATGAGTGGTCGGGGTGAGAGAGGCGCACAATCTCGACTTTGTCAAACTGGTGCAGACGGTTCAGGCCGCGCACGTCAGCGCCCCATGAGCCTGCCTCGCGGCGGAAGCACTGTGAGTATGCGCAGTTCTTGACGGGGAAGTCGGTGCTCTTCAGGATGACGTCGCGGTAGATGTTGGTCACAGGGACCTCGGCGGTCGGGATGAGGTAGAAGTTGTCAAGGTTGACGTGATACATCTGGCCCTCCTTGTCAGGAATCTGGCCCGTGCCGAAGCCTGAGTCCTCGTTGACCATGAGGGGCGGCTGAACCTCCTGGTAGCCGGCCGCGATGGCGTTGTCGAGGAAGAAGGAGATGAGGGCGCGCTGCAGTTTTGCGCCCTTGCCCTTGTAGAACGGGAAGCCTGCGCCGGTCACCTTGATGCCGAGGTCGAAGTCGATGATGTCATACTTCTTGATCAGCTCCCAGTGAGGCTGGGCGTCAGGGCCAAGCTCCGGCTCCTTGTCAACTGAGCAGTAGACAATCTGGTTGTCGGCCGCGGTCTTTCCGGGAGGAACGATCTGGGCTGGCAGGTTGGGCAGCAGCACCAGCTTGGCCATGAGGGCGTCACCGGTCTCCTTCTGCTTCTGGTCCAGGTCTTTAATCTGGTCCTTCAACTTGGCTGTCTCAGCCTTGGCCTCCTCGGCCTCAGCCTTCTTGCCCTCTTTCATCAGCTGGCCCACAGACTTTGAGATGCTGTTCATCTTCTGCTGGATGGCCTCAGCCTCTACCTGCTGCTGCTTGCGCTGGTTGTCAAGCGCGATGATCTCGTCGACAATGGCAGTGGCGTCAAAGTTCTTGACCTTGAGACGCTCAATGACAAAGTCCTTCTGTTCTTGAATGAGCTTAAGTGTAAGCATGGGAATATGCTATGATGTGAATGTCCTGTGTGTTTCCTGGGGGGAGAAAATAACAAAAACTCCCGCCCCTGCTATTCTCAATTGCCGAGATCGCAGCGTGCGGGAGTTTGTTTCTTTGAGGTGTTCTAAGTCTCCTTGCGAGCTTTACTCAGCAGAACTCCGCCTAAGCGGGGATGACGGAGACGTAAGAACGGCCCTCGGCCTTCTTGACGAACTGGACAGTGCCATCAACGAGAGCGAAGATGGTGTGATCCTTGCCCATGCCAACGTTAGCGCCCGGATGATGCTGGGTGCCGCGCTGACGAAGGATGATGTTGCCTGCCTGGCATGCCTGACCGCCGAAAAGCTTCAGGCCAAGTCGTTTGCTTTCGCTGTCACGGCCGTTCTTAGAGCTACCCTGACCTTTTTTATGTGCCATTTTGTTTAGTCTTTAAGGGGTTGTGAGATTAACCGATGATGTTCTCGATCTGAATCTGGGTGAACTGCTGACGATGGCCGTTCTTCTTCTGGTAGCCCTTGCGGCGACGCTTCTTGAAGACGATGACCTTGTCGCCCTTTACGAGGGGCACGAGAACCTTCGCTGATACCTTCGCGCCTGCGATGGCGGGTGCGCCGATGGTTACCTGACCGTCGTTGTCAATGAGGAGAACCTTGTCGAACTCAACGCTGTCACCCTCATTCTTCTCTGCGAGGTGGTGAACAAAGAGCGTTGCGTCCTTCGTTACTTTGAACTGCTGACCAGCAATTTCAACGATTGCGTACATTTTACTTTGTATGACGTAAAAATATGATGCCTGAGGGCGGCCTTCCCCGAACGGCGTTATTGGAACCGCCATCTCCGAGCACGGCACTTTGAGGAGCCACACAGACTTAACGACGCGAATTTAGCGCAATTAATTGAAAATAGGAAACGAGTGGTTGATTTTTGACGAAAAAGTGCTATCTTCATTCCCCAAAACAAATTTAATGGAAAGGGACTTTGACGCTCTCGTGGCTCTCAGGGTGGCGGCCATTATGGATGGCGGCCCAGGCGGCACGTATAACCTGGTGCTTCAGGAGATTACGGGCTCAAGGCGCATCGTCATGGCCATCGGCCTCTCTGAGGCGCAGTCCATCGCCGTGAGCATGGAGGGCGTCACGCTGCCAAGGCCCCTCACGCACGACCTCATGGTCAATATGCTCCGCCGCTTCGGAGTCTCGGTCTCGCGTGTCATCATTGACGAGCTGCAGGGAGGTTTCTTCACCGCCAGCATTGTCTGCGACCGCGACGGCGAGCCGATTGTCTTCGACTCCCGCACCTCCGACGCCGTCACTCTCGCGCTCCGCTGTCAGGCGCCCATCTTTGTCCGCGAGCATGTCATCAGCCTCATCAATGGCGGACGGGGCGCTGCCTCACTGCGCAGGCCCGATGGCAAGCTGACGCTACAGGACCTCCCCGTCTCGGCCATCCACAAGATGTTCAACGAGGCCATTGACAATGAGGACTATGAGCGGGCCCAGGCTCTGCAAGACGAGCTGAAAAGACGCGGGCAGGGTGAATAACCAATATTCCCCCGCTTATTTTATAAAGGTGAAGGTCCGGTCAAACCAGCGACCCAGGAAAGGCTGGTAGCGCTTGATGCCCTTGCCCGTCCCGCGTATGCCGACCCATGCCATGTACACAAGGACTATCAGCACGAAGCTATCCAACGGGATGTTGTCTATCAACTTGTGTATCAATCCCCAGCAAATCAGCTCTATCATTGACAGGCCAAGCCCCTGGCGCATGTGGAAGGTGGTGAACTCCGAGTCGTCGCGCCCGGCTTTGCGCACCACCATGGCCACAATCCAGCCGATGGGCAGGACGTAGGCCGCTGTCGATATATATTTCGAGTAGTTCTCAGGCTCCATATTTACATATTCTGACGTCTGCGCCGTCAAACACGGCATATGAGAAGTTGCGGATCCAGTCGCCTATCACCAGCACGCGCTGACCGTCCGGCCCGGCCTGCGCGTCAAAAATCTCGTGCCTGTGGCCAAAAATGAAGTAATCGGCGTCCGACCCGTTGGCCACCAATTGCCGGGCGTACATCACCTGGCGCTCCCGCTCGGGGTCTGTGTTGCGACCCTTGCGCTCCTCGTCGGCGTCATGCCCCTTGCGGCTCTTGCGGCTCCATGTGGTGGCAATTAGGCCCGCCAGGTCGGGGTGAACCCACCTGTAGCAAGCCTGCAAAAACTTGTTGTGGAAGGCCCACATCATCATGTGATACCACCGGTCGTAGCCTATGTCGTCGCCATGCCCGAGGTGGAAGGTCTTGCCCCCCGCGCGCAGCGTGTAGTCGCCAGTGTGGACGGTCACGCCTAGCTCTGTGGGCAGGTAGTCGAACATCCACACGTCGTGGTTGCCGGTGAAGAAGTGGATCTCCGTGCCCCTGTCGGCCATCTCGGCTATCTTGCCCAGAAAGCGCACATAGCCCTTGGGCACCACTGTCCTGTACTCAAACCAGTAGTCGAATATGTCGCCCAGCAGGTAGAGGGCGTCGCACGTGGGGGCTATGCTGTCAAGCCAACGCACTATCTTGGCCTCGTGGGCCTTGTGGTCCTCGATATATGGCGCACCGAGGTGCAGGTCGGACGCAAAGTAGATCATCTCTTGTCGCGTTTGGCTCTCGCTGTTTGTGATTGTGAGGGTAGTGGGTTGTCAAAGAGACGCCCCGCGCGCCACGCCACAGTTAATGGGGCTTCGGCGTGCGGGGCGTCCTTTTTTTTCTTATTGGCTGGGCTGTCTCGCCGCTCTCTTTATCTGAGAATCTCGTTCAGCTTGTTGTCCAACCGTTTGCCGAAGAGGTCTTTGCCAATCAGCTCGCCGTCGGGGGCTATGATGTAGTTGGCGGGGATGGCTGTGACGTTATACACTGCAGCCGCCCAACCCTGAGGACCGTTGAAGTCGCACACGTTCACCCACTCGGTGCCTGCTATGGCGTTCTGCCAAATCAGCTTGGCGGTGTCAAACGACACGGCGTAGATCTCCAGCCCGCGGCTGTGATACTTGTTGTAGATGGAGCGCAGGGCGAGGAACTCCTTGAGGTTGGTCTGGTCGGCCGCCGCCCAGAAGTAGAGGAGGACGGTCTTGCCGCGCAGCGAGGTCAGCTCCACCGTGTTGCCGTCTTTGTCCGGCAGGCTGATGTTGGGCGACTTGAGCACTGTGGCGGTCTGGAGCAGTGAGTCGCTCTTGGCTTTGTCTTTCTGCGCCTTGCGATAGCCCAGCACGTCGTTGCAGAGGGCTTTGACGGTCAGGCTGTTGGGGTATTCCATCTGGAGTGAGGTGGCCACGGCGCCAAACATGGCCATGTCTTTCTTGTCGTCCATGGTGTAGAGCGCGTAGCCGCCAATGCGCTGGAAGAGGATGTAATATCCGGCCATGGAGCGCGGGTTGGCCAATATTATCTGGTTCAGCCTGTCCTTGAACTCGGTCACGTCGGCCGTGGTGGCGTTGCCGTTGCGAATCTTGGTCAGCAAGGCTGCCGAGCCGGCCTCGACGGTCTGTATGTCGGTGTTGACCTGCGAGTTGGCGAAGGTGACGTTGCCCGGCAGGATGCCCTTGGACGCGTCGGCGCTCACGCTGACTGTCTCGGCCGAGTCGAGCACCACGGTGAATGAGCGGCCGTCGGAGAGGCTCACGCGGTAGAAGGTAGGCTCGGTCTGCATGTTGCCCACAAGTCGGAATGTGCCGTCGGAGGCTATCTCGGACGAGTCGCACATCTCATACTCTTTGCCTGTCGGGGCAATGTATACTTTCAGTGAGTCGGCGGCGCCGGTTATCGTGCCCTCGATGACGGGCTTGCCTTTGTCGCTGCTGCAGGCCTGGAACGCCATGGCGGTGGCTGCCAGTATGTAGAGTTGTTTTTTCATCTCTTGAGGTTAATGTCTTTTTGCGGGTGCAAAGATAGCTAACAATTGTCTTTTGAGGAATATGGCCGGCATAAAGTTACGGCTGCCCGCAAGTTATTGCCGCCTCCGGAATGTGTCAAGCCACAGGCCGGACACTTTGCCCTCTTTGTCGACTACGACCATGGCGGGGGCGAAGAGCGCCAAGTCTCCACGGTTGTCAAGCCTGTTGAATCGCCCGCGGATTATGTTCTTGTCGGTCAATGTCAAGCGGCTGTCAGCCTCGATGAGCACTTTCGCTCCCTCTTTGGCAATTTGCAAGGCCATGTCCACAGCCCTTGCCGGTGTCGTGGCGGAGTCGGGCATCAATGCCAAGGCGTATCGCCTGCCCGCCATGTCGCCCTCGCTAATCTGGTCGCCCGCCTCGCTCGTGAAGAGGAATCGCGGCGCGTCGCTACCATCTGCCAACGCCTTGCGCAGCGATATGAGCCGCTCCACTTTTCGCAGGGCGGCCTCTTTGTCGCGCAGGATGGTCATCTCGGGATGTCGCGCCGCCATGTCGCAGACGCGGCGCGCAAGTGCCTGGTAGTCCGCCACGTCGTCATAAAGCCCGGGCAGGCCTATGACCGGCAGGGCGGCAAGCGATGAGTCCGGCAGGTGCGCCAGCAGCTCGTCGGCCTCGGCCCGCGCCGCGCGGCGCAGCGTGGTCAGGCTGTCGGCCACTATGCCGCGCCCCGCGGGTGTGGAGAGGCTCGCGGCCGTCAGTGCCGAGTCGCTCTCTGTGGCAAGGCGGCGGCGCAGCCGCTCGGCCGCCATCATCACGCGGCTCGGCTCGTCAGATGTGGTCATCTTGTCCCACTCGGCCACTGTCCCGCAAAATTTCACGCCCTCGCCGCTCACGAGCAGCATGGGCAGGCGGTGGTCGCCGTCAAGGGTGGCCACGTATATGTCCGCGGGCAGTGTGTCGGTGGCGAAGGCGTAGACGCCGTTCTTGTCGGGGCTGATGGTTGCCGTCCGCGCGCTGTCGGAGAGGACGGAGGTCAGCGTCATGGGCTGGCTCGCCGTGCGGTTGAGGTCTATGGTCACCACTCCGCGGTAGGTCGCTCCGCCCGAGCATGACGTCATCGCCACTGCCAATGTCAGTGCCAATGACGCTGCTGCCCCTGCCGCCGAGGCTATTTTTCTTGGCATCGCCCGTCCTCCCTACTTCAATAGGTTGTCAAGGGCGGCGTTGACCTCGCCAAAGGTGAATCGGCTGCGGATGCGGTCCATCTTCTCGCGGATCTTGTCGTTGCACAGGTTGCCTATGCTGCCCTCGTGGGTGTGATGCAGCTCGCCGTTGAAGTCGAACTGCCCGGCCTCTATCTCCATGCCCACCTGGCGATACGCGTCGCGGAAGGGGGTGCCGGCCTGGGCGCGGCGGTTGACCTCCTCGACCGAGAAGGCGTATTTATATTTGGGGTCTTTCATCACGTCGCGCTCCACCTCGATGTTCTCTATGGCGTAGGCGGTTATGTCTATGCAGTCTTTTATCTCCTCAAAGAGGGGGATGAAGACCTCTTTTATTATCTGCATGTCGCGGAAGTAGCCGCTCGGCAGGTTGCCCGAGATGAGGCGTATGGTGTTCGGCGCGCCCTGGATCTTGTTGCAGTGGGCGCGGACGAGCTCGAAGACGTCGGGGTTTTTCTTGTGGGGCATGATGGAGCTGCCTGTGGTCATCTGCTTGGGCAGGTGGATGAAGCCGAAGTTCTGGCTCGTGAAGAGGCAGCCGTCAAACGCTAAGCGGCCTATGGTCTCGGCAATGGATGCCAAGGCGAAGGTGACTATGCGCTCGGTCTTGCCGCGGCCCATCTGGGCGTAGACCACGTTATATGCCAAGTCGCTGAAGCCAAGCAGCTTGGTGGTGAGTGTCCTGTTCAGTGGGAACGAGCTGCCATAGCCGGCGGCGGCGCCGAGGGGGTTCTGGTTGGCCACGTCCCACGCGGCGGCGAGCATGGTCATGTCGTCGGTCAGGCTCTCGGCATATGCGCCAAACCACAGGCCGAAAGATGAGGGCATGGCCACCTGGAGGTGGGTGTAGCCGGGGATGAGGATGTCTTTATACTTCTCGCTCTGGGCCTGCAGCACGTCAAACAGTTTGCCGAGGTGCTTGGTCAGGTCCTCTATCTGGTAGCGGATGTAGAGTTTGAGGTCCAGCAGCACCTGGTCGTTGCGCGAGCGGCCGCTGTGCACTTTCTTGCCCAGGTCGCCCAGCTTGCGGGTCAGCATCAGCTCCACCTGCGAATGGACGTCCTCTATGTCGTCCTCTATCACGAAGGTGCCGTCTTGCGTGGTCTTGTATATGTTTTTCAGCTCGGCGAGCAGCACGGGCAGCTCGTCATGACCTATGAGGCCTATGGTCTCGAGCATGGTTATGTGGGCCATGGTGCCCAGCACGTCAAATGGCGCGAGGTGCAGGTCCAGTTCGCGGTCCAATCCTACGGTGAAGCGGTCTATGCGCTCGTCTTCTGAATATCCTTTGTCCCAGAGCTTCATGATCTGTTATGATGTTGGGGGTGTATGTGTTACGTTTTTTTCTTTTATATCCTCAGGTCTTTCAAGAGGCTCATGTATGTCTCCACGCCCTGACGGATCTCGTCTATCTCGATGAACTCGTTGGCTGTGTGTGAGCGCGATGACTGCCCCGGGCCTATTTTTATTGATGTGAAGGGCATCAGGGCCTGGTCGCTCATGGTGGGTGACCCGAATGGCTTGAGGCCCAGGCTCATGGCGCGTTTCACAATCGGGTGGTCCATCGGGATGCGCGAGCTGCTTAGCCGGGTGCTGCGCTCCTGGATGGTTATGGGCATCTGGGCTGTGGGGCACTCGCTTTTTATCATGCCGAGCAGCTCGGTGTTGGTGTACAGCTCGTTCACGCGCACGTCCACCACGAATCGGCATGTGTCCGGCACGACGTTGTGCTGCGTCCCGGCCTCAATCTGCGTCACGGTGGTCTTCACGGGGCCCAGGAACTGGCTGATGCGGTCGAACATGTGGGTCTGGAACCACTCGATGGCCGGCAGGGCCTGGTAGATGGCGTTGATGCCCTCGCCCCTCGCCGCGTGGCCGCTCTTACCTATGGCTGTGCAGTCCAAGACCATGAGGCCTTTCTCCGCCACGGCGGGCTGCATGCCGGTGGGTTCACCCACAATGGCGAGGTCCACGTTGCCTATCTCGGGCAGTATGCTCTCCAGGCCGCCGCGGCCGCTCACCTCCTCCTCACACGAGGCGGCGAAGATGAGTGAGTATCCGCGCTCCTCCTCCATGGCTGTCAGGCGGCGGAAGACGGCCAAGAGGCTCACCAAAGGGCCACCGGCGTCGTTGCTGCCCAGTCCGTAGAGCTTGCCGTCCTCCACCTCGGGGGTGAAGGGGTCGCGGGTATACCCGGCGGCGGGCTTCACGGTGTCTATGTGCGAGTTGAGCAATATGACGGGTTTGCCGCCCGAGCACGCCTGCTCGCGGACCCATAGGTTGTTGCCTTTGCGGTTCACCGCCATGCCCCACTCCGTCAGCTGAGCCTGGAGCATGTCGGCCACGGCGGACTCGCCCCGGCTGACTGACGGGATGGCTATCATCTTTTTGAGCAGTTCGATGCTCTCTTCCACATATCTGTCCATAAGTGCCTGCCGGCGCGCGTGCGCCTTTTTCTTGTTTCTGCCTCTATCCTTTTTTGAGACCCCTTTTTCGAGGCTCTTTTTTTTACAGCCTCAGTGTCGTGCCGAGGCCGGTCTTGAGCCCCTCGACGTTGGTTATGGTCACTGACGATACTCCCATCCTGATGGCGTCAAAGCCGTTGTCGAGTTTGGGAATCATGCCGGCGGCTACTATGCCTGTCCTCTGGTACTCTTTGAAGGTGGCGTAGTCCAGCTCGCGGATCACTGTGGTGTCGTCATTGGCGTCCATCAGCACGCCGGGCTTCTCGAAGCAGTAGACAAGGCGGACGCTGAAGTCGGCCTTGGCCATGGCGCGCGCCAGTTCGCTCGCTATGGTGTCGGCGTTGGTGTTCAAGAGGTTGCCCTGCCCGTCATGCGTTATGGGGCTCATCACAGGCACTGCGCCTTGGGCTATGAGGCCCGACAGGACGTCGGTGTGCACCTCTTTGACGTCGCCCACATATCCGAAGTCGACCACCTGCCCGTCGCTCATCTTCTTGGGCGGACGCTTGGCGGAGAGTATCACGCCGAGGTCGGCGCCCGTGAAGCCTATGGCGTTGACGCCGCGAGCCTGCAGCTGGGCCACGATGTTCTTGTTGACGAGGCCGGCGTAGACCATTGTCACCACTTTGAGGGTCTCGGCGTCGGTCACGCGGCGGCCCTCCACCATGTGGGCCTCAATGCCCAGTTTCTCTGACATCTTGGTGGCCGAGCGCCCGCCCCCGTGAACTAAGGCTTTGTTGCCGCCTATGCCGGCGAACCCGTCAAGGAGGGCCGAGAGTGATGTCGGCTCCTCCACCACGGCGCCGCCTACTTTTACTATGGTGAGTTCCATTTTGTCGGTTGTCGTTATTTTTATGCGTTTCGTTGCCGCAAAAATAGCCAAAAACGATAATATATAACCGCCCTCTGCCTCTTGCCGCCTAATTATTATGCAGGCGGGCGTGTCAAGGCGCAATCTGTCACGCCGCTCGATGACCACGCGTGTCGCCATCTGTCACGCCGGCTGTGTCTCGCCACTCCGCCGCCTGTCTCCAAAGATAGTAATTTTTCGGCCGTTTCTATCCCGAGAGTGCCACTCCCCGCCCCGAGCGGCCTCTGCGCTGAGGCTCTCGGGGCGGGGAGTGTGTCTTTTTTTGCGCCTGTCCCGCCTGGGGTGGCGGGAGGCTGTTTTTTTGCTTATCTGTCTCTTTATTTCTCTATCTCTTTGGGCTTGTCACTTCCCTCTGTCTTGCTGGAGTCGTCGCCCTCTGCTTTGTCGGTGTCTTTGTCGCTGTCCTCTTCCTTCTCATCCTTCTTCTTGCCGCGTATTTTTGCTATGATTCCGCCAATGGCCACAATGGCCACGAGAATCAGTTTCCATCCCTTGGCAAGCAGGATGCCTATCTTGGCGAAGACGCCGGCCTTGCTCAGCAGGGCTGTGCCGGCAATGAGGCCGCCAATGGTCCAGTCGCTCACCGTGTCCTTGTCCGGGTCGAAGTCCTCATATCGGTAGCCTTTGTCGAATTTGACGAGGGCGGACAGCTCGTCGCCCTTGGCTATGACGGAGTCCGCCACGGTCATGTCGCTCAGGGCCTGGAGCATCACGTAGCCGCGGCGGCACAAGATTCGGCAGTCGTAGTTCAACGCCTCGTTCGCCTCCCCGTCAGGGAAGTAGAATTTGAAGTGACGGGCCCAGCGCAGCACTTTGTTCTCGCTGTCATACGTGGGGGCTTTGGCCCAGCCCACCAGCTCCTGCCGCGGGTAGCCCCAGGCCGCGAGTGAGTCGCTCGTGGTGCGGGTGTACTCCTGCAAGTCGCTCAGCAACTCGTCATAGTCCACGTCGTTGGCGTCGTCGTCGCTCACATAGCCCTCCCCGGTGTAATAGAGTATGAAGGCCAATTCAATGTCGTTCATGATCACGGCGTCGGCCGGCACCAGGGCGCCCAGCACCGTGGCGTCCGCGGCGTTGCCCCAGTAGAGCTCCAGCAGCTTCTGCGCGTCCCACTTGTCAAGGAATCGCATGTCGCCCGGCACGCTGATGGTGGCGTGCGCCCCCTCAATGGCGGCTATGCCTCCCACGGCGCCCTGCACGGTGTCGGTGGCGATGAACTCAGCCACCTCCTCGTCCGTCAGGCCGAAGTCCTCATAGCCCACTTCCTCTTCTTCCGCAGGGTCTTCATTCCACGCCCCGCCATCATAGGTCCCATCCGACATGTCATACTCTTCCGTCTCTTCCGCCTGCCCGGTCGGCTCGTCCTCGGGGCCCGCCATCGCGGTGGTTGCTATGCTTGCGTTCGCCGCCGCGCTTGCCGCGGCGGGTGTGGCCATCACTGTGGCCATCACTGTGGCCATCAGCAGGGAGGTTTTCTTCATCTTTATGGTTTTTAGTGTTTCCGGGGTTTTCTGAGTGGGGGGCTTTCTTTGGGCTCGCCAAGAGCTTTTTACCTGCCGAGTACCGCCCTCACTCTCTCCTCGGTCTGGTTGGTCACCTTTGCTATGAATGGCACGTCCATCCCCGAGGCGGACAGGTTCTTTATTATCTCGACTGTTTTTTGTTCCATGCCTTGCTCTAAACCTTTCTCCAAACCTTGTTCCATGCCTTTCTCCATCCCGTCCTTATATCCCCTCTCCTCGGCCATCCGCTCCCCGTTTTGGAAGTAGTAGAGCTGGTTCTTGGCGTCGAGATAGGCCATGAGGCTGGCGTCGTAGTTCCGCTTCTCGGCCATGTTCATCTTGGCCACCTCGCACACTTCGGCAAGGCGGTCGAAGACTGATTTCTGAGCCCTGAAGGGCATTCTCTCTAATGTCTCCATGTTCTTGAGAATATAGATCCAACGTTCAAAGTCGTTAGCGCACTCTTGACATTCCGCCGCCGTTTATTCCGCTAATATAGTCTTTTTCCGCCTGTTTGCGTCTCCTTGCCCGTCAGAATGTCTGGGCGTCCGCTCCCCCATACGCCCCGCTCTCGCGCTCCTCGGCGTCCATCTGGTTCATGATGCGGGTCATGGCGATAGACGCCATGGCCACGCGCCAGACGAGGCGCGCCGCCCAGTCGGGCTGCCCGTGCTCCTCGGCCCAGGCGTTGGGGTCGTTCACAATGCCGCTGGCCTTGTCCTGCGTCACGGCCACGCGCTCCATGACCCACTCAAGCGCCGGCTTGCCGTTCACGACATATCGGTAGGCCTCGTCGGGGATGCCGGTCAGGCTCACGCAGTCGGTTATCCATATGGTGCTCTTGTCGGTCTTGGACGTGAAGCGCATCTTGGTCAGCCGCATGGCGGCGGCGGGCAGCGGCAGCGTGGCGGGCGCGCCGTCCACGCGCAGCGTCATGCCCTCGGGCGCCTCCGGCAGCAGGTCGCTCACGTCGCCCTCGCCGCTCGCCGCCCACAGCTGCAGCCGCGCCATGGCCTCGCCCCGCACGGCGGTGCGGCGGAACAGGGCGGGGTCGGCCGTCAGCCCTATGCGGGCCCCCTCTTTCTTCAGGTCGGCCGAGAAGCGGCGGCGCCACCCCGGCGAGTGCAGAGCCCCGAAGGTGTAGAAGAAGACGGCCTCGCGGCTCAGCTCCTCCTCCTCGCTGTCGGTCAGCTTGCGCATGCGCTGCCGCCCCGCCGCGTCGGTCACGCTCAGCAGGCCCTCCATCTGGCCCATGCTCAGCCGGGCCTCGGCCATCTGGTGGCGCGTCACGCCCATCCGCCGGCAAGCCTCGCTCACCGCCCACGCGCTCACGGCGCTCCGGCGCCTGTAGCCCTCGGCGTCAAAGCCCTCGGCCGCCGCCTCGCCACCGGTGGTCTCAAGCCCCGGCAGCTGCGGCTGCTCGCCCTTGCCATCCTTCTCCCCCTTCTCTTTCGCCGACTTCTTCCGCTCTGCCTCCTCCTCCGCTCGGCTCTCGTAGTAGTAGAGGGGGTAGCACTGGCTTTTGCCCACAAGCTCAAGGTCAGGTATGATGTTGCTTATCAGGCACGTGAACTCTTTGGTCACTCCCACGCCACTCACGCAGATCACTAAGTTCGGATGGCGGGGGGTGGGGAAGAGCTTGGGCCATTGACCAGGGACTTCAATCAAAGCCCTGTCGTTGTAGCTGTTCTGGATGCAGAAAGGCCTGTATAGGATGTCGGTTATGGCGTTCCCGTTGAACTCCACCCTCTCCCCTTTTTCACATTTATTTCTGAGGGCTCTTGTCCAACTAATTTTATGCGTGTCCTCCGTTCTCTCTTTCTCGGGTTTGCCTATTTGTGCGTTATAGACGTCAATCATTCCGCGCACGTTGTCCGTCAGTGCGCTTTTTGAAAAGTTGGTGACCCACGCGTCGCGGTTGGTAGCTAAGCCCAACGAATAGGTCAAGAACACCACCTTCTCATTCTCTTTGTCTTTTTTGTCCCCCAGCATCACCAGCTTCCCGAACTCCCCGTCGCGCTGGTTGATCCAGTCGGCCTTGTCGTTGGGCGTGATCAGGTGCGCCGCGGCGGCGTACTCGTCGCTCAGGACGGAGCGGGTGGTGGTGAGGGCCTTCAGCTTCTGCTCGCGCGTCAGGTAGTCGTCCACCTCGGCCATGTGGATGGAGGCGCGGTTGCTGGCGGGCAACGCCCCCGGCCGCCGCACAAGGATGGTGATGGCTATGGGGGTGCGGGAGCCCTGCCCGAAAATCTTGCCTCCCTCGCGGCGGCTCTGCTCTCCGCTGGTGCGCTGGTTCCCCTTGAGGTGATAGACGTATATGTCGCTCCACTCGGCCTCAAGGCACCTGCGCATCCCGTCCTGGCTGTTGCCGTCAATCCACCCGGCGTTGGATATGAAGGCGGCTATGCCGCCCCGGTCGCCCTGCTCGGCAATGCGGTCCGTGGCCCAGCGGAAGGCTTTGATGTAGGTGTCGTAGAGCGGCTTCTGGAGACTTGCGCTTGAGTGCGCCGCGTACGTCTCGCCAATGCGCTCGTCCAGCTGCTTGTACTTCATGTTCTGGGCGTTGTCGTTGGCGGACTTCTGGCCGGCGGAGTAGGGCGGGTTGCCCCAGATGACGGTCAGGGGGTGCTCGGCGTCGGGCGTCACGGCCTCCTCGGCCGCCCGGGTGTTCTCGGCTAACAGGCCGGGGATGGGCAGCGTGGCGCGGTTCTCGGTTATGGCGAAGGTGTCCGCGAGGCATATGCCGTCATACCGCTCATACTGCGGCGGGGTGTCCGCCTCGCCCTCCTTCTCCTTTTTCTCCCTCTCCTCCTGCTGGCCCTCGCGGGTCTTGGCCCGCTTGGCCTCCCACTCCTCGCGGGCGATGGCGTTGTAGGCGTTCTCTATGTTGACGTCCGCTATGTAATATGAGAGCAGCACTATCTCGATGGCGAGGAAGTCGTGCTTGTATTTCTTCTTGATGTCCTCCATCTTGGCCCGGCGCTGCCCATGGCGCAGCCACTGCAGGGCGCGGACGGTGAACGTGCCGGTGCCTGCAAAGGGGTCTATGCAGCGGATGTTGGGCGTGGCGAGGCCCTTCTCCTTGCCAAAGTCGCGCTCAAGGATGGCGTCCACGCTCCGGATGATGAAGTCCACGCACTCCACGGGGGTGTAGACAATGCCGAGCTGCTCGGTGGTCTTGGGGAAGGCGTTTTTGAAGAACTGCTCATAGAGCGTCCGGATCATGTCCTGCTTCTTGCCTAAGTCGTCCAGCGAGCCGCACACCTGGCGCACGTTGTCGCAGAAGTCGTCCAGCACCCGGCGGTCGTCCACAAAGGCCTCGCCCTCCAGCAGATTCACCATGTGGCCCATGGTGTGGGAGACCGGGTTGTTGTCCTCCATGTGGTAGTCGGCAAAGAGGGCGTCAAACACGGGCCGCGTCACCAAGTGCTGCGCGAGGAACGTTATGGCCTCGTCATAGCCTATCGAGCTGTTCACGCACTGCCTCAGCTGGCGCACCAGCAGGTCCATCTCGTCGCGGTACTGCCCCTTGCCAATCAGCTCCGTTATGCGGGCAATGAAGTTGTGGGCCACCCTGCCCACCCTCTTGCTCCAGTTGGCCCAGTAGAAGCGGTCGCCCACCTTCTCCACCATGCGGGCGTAGAGCTTGTCGTCAAAGTCAAACTGCAACTGGCTGATGATGTCGGGGTCGCTAACTCCGGGATGGGACCCGCCGCCGCTGCCGGAACCCGACCCGCCGCCGTGTCCGCCGCCCGTGGGCCGGGCGATGACCACGTGGCGGTATGTGTGGTTGGACAGCTCGGCGGCCAATCGCTCGTCGTGGCTGCGCAGGGCGTTCAGCACGTCCCACACCAGCTTGAACCTCTCGTTCTTGTCGAGCTGCTCCTCGGCGCTCGCGTCCATCGGCACCACGATGGGGATGATGACATAGCCGAACTTCTTGCCCTCGAACCGGCGCATCACTCGGCCCACGCTCTGGATGAGCGTGATGGGCGAGCTCTTGGCTGCAAGGAACACGATGGAGTCTAACGCCGGCACGTCCACTCCCTCGCTCAGGCAGTTGACGTTGCAGACAATGTGGGTCTCGCCCTGCTTGGGGTTGCGGAGGATGGTCAGGTTGCGGTTGCGCTCGTTGGTGTCCATCTCGCCCGACACGTAGTTGGCCGTGGCGGGCGCCATCCGCTCAATGTAGTCGGCGCTCTCGGCGTCCATCTCGCCCTTCGCCTCCAGCTTCTCGCGATATATGTTGGCAATGTGCTCAAACATCTCGGACGTCTCGCTTGTCACATACCGCCCGGCGCGGGTCTTCTTGGTGCGGTTCACGTTGTCGCAGAAGGCGATGCACGTGTGCAGCGGCTCGGCGCGCTCCTCGGGGCTCTGGTCCGCGAAGGGGTCGGCCGTGTTGGCTGTCACCTGCTTGCTCAGCGCCGCGAGCGAGCCGAGCATCATGGCCGTCTGCTCGGGCGTTATGTGCCTGATGCCCTCGGCCTTGGCCTTGGCGCGCAGCTCGGCCGCGCTCTCCTTGGCGACAGGCTTTCTCTTGCCGTCCTCTCCCTCTTTCTCGCCATTCTCTTCCTTCTCCTCTTTCTTCTCTTCCTCTTCTTTCTTCTCTTCCTCCGGAACCTCTATCGCGCTCAGCTCCTTGACTGCGTTCAGCAACTCGGGCGAGGCCACCTGCTGCGGGTTGATGGTCAGGATCATCACCTTATAGTCCGTCAGCAGACCTTTCTCCACCGCCGTGCCGAACGACAGGGTGTGGAACTTCTCGCCATACACCTCCTCGTCGTCCATCGACATCAGGATGTCGTCATTCAGCTTGGCCTTGTTCTTGTCGCCCTCGCGGTATATTCGCGGCGTGGCGGTCATGTAGAGCCTGCGGCGGGCGGGGATGTAACTGTCGTCATGCACCTTGGTGAAGTCCGACTGGTCGGCAATCTTCTCGCGGCCTTTCATGATGACGTTGGCCGTGCGGTGCGCCTCGTCGCATATGACGAGGTCGAGCCGCGCCCGCCCGCCATCTATTTGGGCCAAGGCGCTGTGCACCACGTCAATTGACTGGTAGGTGGAGAAGATGACCACCATGCGGTGCAGCTTCCCGAGCCTGCTGACCTCACTCGCTATCACGTCGGGGTCGGTGCACGATGCCACAGGCAGGTCCAGCAGGCTCTCGCGCAGGGTGTCGTTGTCGTCCTTGTCCGTGGGGTCGGTGGTGTCTCCCGCCCGCGTGTCTGAGCAGACGCACATGGCGCCAATGGGCTCGGCGGCGCATGCCACCCAGCTGCGCATGCTCTGGCTGACAAGGGCTATGGAGGGCGCGAGGAACAGGATGGTCTGCGGCCTCGGCTTGCCACCCTCCGGCACGCGCCCCTCGGCCGTGTCCTCGGCCGCGGCGAGAGCCGTCAGCCTCTGGGCTATGAAGAGCGACGTGAGCGTCTTGCCCGTGCCGCACGCCATGACGAGCAGTCCGCGCGCGTTGCCCTTGATGGCGTAGTGGCGCACGGCGTCCTGGATGATGACCTCCTGGTAGTCCCTCGGCGTGGGCTTGGGTCTCGGCTTCACCGGCTCGCCATTGAGCAGCCTCTCCCAGTCGGCGCCCGAATCCTCCAGGTCTTTCAGGTAGACCTCCACCACCTGTGGCGTCTGGCCCTGCATGGCCTCCTTGGCGTTCTTGCCATACTTCTCGGTGGTCGAGACCCACATGCGCTCGGCAAACTTGACGCACGCCCCCTTGCCCTCGGGGTCGGTCAGCGGGTCGTGAAAACCGCGTCCGCTCTGGCTGATGAACGAATCCACCGCCTGCTTGCTTATCACCGTGTCATCCGAGTAGAATTTGCACTGGATGGCGGCATAGCCCCCGTCCACCGTGTGCGCCACAAGGTCAATGCCGAGGTCGCCGTCGCCCAGGTCTTTGCGGGCCGGGAACTCGCTCCACATCCACACCTTGTCATATCGCGCCGAGTAGAAAGGGTCCACCGTCATCCACCTCTGGATGAGCCGCTCAAAAACCGCGCCCTTGGTCCTCTCGTCTTGTGTCTTGGCCTTTATCTCGTCCAGGACGTCATATATGGTCTTGCTCATCGCCTGTCGTTTTTCTTTCTTCTTTTGCCTGATTGCGCAATGGTTCGCTTGCGCACAATGGTTTGCTTGCACTCTGATTGGCCAAATTTCACCCCACGCCGCGCCAAAATCTGACACAGCAAGGCCGCCAATCCGCCCATCCTCACAAAGATAGCCAAAAAGTGCAAAAACACAGAGTGCCGAAAGCCGCATCCCGAAGCGACTCCCGGCACTCATCATCCTTTTCTTGACGTCTTAGTCAAAACATCTCAGTCATCTCTTCCTCCCTACGCCGCAGCCAGCCCTCTCAGCTTGTCCCACACCACCTGCGGCACGAGCTTGAGCAGCGGCGACGTGGAGAGGCATGGCGAGCGGTCCTCCTCGACCTGCGCCCCGTCAAAGTCATTGATGATCTCGATGACCGCCATCTCGCCGTCGCGGGCCAGCATGTTCACAATGTCCATCTCGCGGGGTGTGCTGTCCGCCACGCGCCCCTCGCCCACATACCGGCCCGGCAGGATGCAGCCCCGGGTGTCCGCCACCGTGTTGCCGCGGTGGATGCGTATGCCCGTCATGCCCGGCACGTCAATGAGGATGGGCAGCAGGCGGCCAAACTTGGGGCTGCGTGTCAACGCCACGTCATATGTCCCGGCAGGCACGGCTGTCTTGCCGCGTATGAAACGCGACGCCGGGCGCACAGGCGGCTCCAGTGTGTCGCACACGGCGAAGTCGGACAGGTTGGAGTCCGCCGCCTCCGAATAGTCGTCATCGGGGATGTTGACATAGAGGCGTCCGCGGCAGAAGTCGGAGGTGTTCTCCTTGCGATATAATTTGAATTTTAGCATAACGACAAATTTTTGTTGATTGATAAGATGTGTTGGTTGATGGTTGGATAAGTGTGTCTGTGTGTGAATTGGTGCAGGGCGTGATGCCCACTGGAATGAACTCAGAAGAAAGTGGAGTTATAAAAGGCGGGCCGCCTTTCCTTCTCTTGCCCGGCCCGGTTACCACTCCCCAAGAAGAGGGGTAAAGCCGGGGGCTCGGCGCGAACAAAGCGCGTGGTGGAGTGGGGTGGGGCGGCCCGCCGGTCTATCAGGCCTTGACGTGGCTCGTCACGGAGCTGAGGCTGCCCGTCGCCACGAAGTAGAAGATGTGCACCTCGTCAGCGTCGCCGGTCGTTATGTCCGTCAGGCTCATGGACGCCTCGTTGGCGGTGAGGTCGGCGCTCGTGGTGGTCGACTTGCCGTTCTTGGCGTTATATGCCCCGGCGTAGAGCCGCGCCCCGTAGAAGTCGTCCGTCAACTCGGGCGCGGTCCACTCGAAGTCCGCCGAGGTGGCTGTCACAGCGGCGTTGACGGTGAAGCTGTCCGTGCCGTCAGTGAGCTCAAGTGCGTCAAGCTCCATCGCGTATCCGTCCTGCGTCTCCTTGGCGTGGCTCATGTTCCGCTTGATGGCCGCCGACCATGGGCTCATGCCGCCTGGGTTGACGAATCCTGCCCTGATGATGTTCTTGAAGGGTCGGAGTTTTGAAGCGACCTCTGAGAGTTTGGCTCGGGCTGCGACTTGCGCCTGGGTCCTTGGGTTAGCCACTTTCGCAGCCAGTGATCTAATATACGCAATGCCGCGCCAAGAGCTACCGACCACAGTTCCGACTTTGCCGCTGAACGGCCCGAGAATGCCTTGCTTGTAAGTTGCCATTTCATTTGATGTGTTTGATTGGAGTCTTCGGGGTTGCCCGCCTCGTGGCTCGCAGGCTTGCCGCTTGTCGCGTTTTTGCGCCTTGTGGCGTCGTCCTCGTCGGCTCCAGGTGTTTGTTGTTTGTGTGAATTGATAAGTTGAATTGGTAAAACTGAATTGGTGAGTCAATAAAAAACAATTAAACGAAATGCAAATCCTCTTAATCCGTCTCTTGGCGCCTCGCCTCCGCATGGCTCAGCTGATATTCCACGCGTTAGCTTATTGAGTCGGGTTCGAGTCGCTTGCTGTCTCCTTGTCTCATCTTGACATTGCAAAGTTACGCTGATAATTTTATTCTCCAAATAAATTTGGTGATTATTTTGAAAATAATTTAGCGAAACAGCAAAACCATATATAAATCAAGCAATTGGGAAATCAAAAAAATAGGGCAGGGCGGATTCTCGCGTGTCTGCCGGAAAAAAGGGGGTGTTGTGGCGGATGAATATGTTAAAGCGGCGGCTCGCCCCCTAAATAACTTTCCAATTGTGAATATTTTGGCTGCCAAAACGCTAAATTTGCATATATGCGTATACCACGGGGGACTTCATGCGGTCGGTCATCTCGTCAGTAGCTGAAACGCAATAGGCAGTAGCGGCATGAAAATAGGATTTAGGACCCCTTCGCTCAAAAAGAGCTTTAGCGCCCGCACCTCCGGACGAGCCACACGCGCCATCAAGCGCGCGCTTATCCCCGGCTACGGCAAGCGCGGAATGGGAATCTTCCACCCCAAGCGCGCGCTATATAATAAGATGTACCGCAAGACGACCTTCGGCATCTTCGACATAGCGAAAATTTTCAGTGGCGCAAAAGGCGCTAAAAGTGCAAATGTTGCAAATGCTGCAAATGGAGCTGACGGGGCAAATGTCGCGCCAGGCTGCAATTGCCTCCTCTGTCTCCTCATAGCCGCGCTGACGATTTTCTTCTGCGTCTTTCTCTGAAAACCAGTGTTTGAACAGACAATAGACAATCTAATTATTCACATACCATCGTAAAACTTTCAAGTCAATGAGATTACTAACGCGTACTCTTGGACTGGCTTGCGGTCTCGCGGCGGCCTCGCTCTCGGGCGCGGCGCAGTCGCTCACCCCGCTTCAGCCGGACACCGCCGTGGTCGTCGGCCGCCTCAGCAACGGCCTCACTTACGTCATCCGCCACAATGAGCTGCCTAAGAACACCGCCGAGTTCTACATCGCGCAAAAGGTGGGCGCCATCCTTGAGGAGGACGACCAGGACGGACTCGCGCATTTCCTGGAGCACATGGCCTTCAACGGCACTAAGAATTTCCCCGACAAGGGAATCATCAATTTCCTGGAGCGCGTGGGTGTACGCTTTGGCGAGAATGTCAACGCCTTCACCAGCCTCGACGAGACTGTCTATAACCTCTCGACCGTCCCCACCGCCGACCCCGCCATTGTGGACAGCGCGCTGCTCGTGCTCCACGACTGGAGCGGCTTCATCACCCTGGACGGCAAGGAGATTGACAAGGAGCGCGGAGTCATCCGCGAGGAGTGGCGCACCCGTGCCTCCGCCTCCCGACGCATGTATTTCGCCCACAACGCCAACACGATGCCCGGCACCCGTTACGCCGTGCGCGATGTCATTGGCGACACCGCAGTGGTCAACAACTTCCCCTACGAGGCCATCCGCAAATATTACCACAAGTGGTACCGCCCCGACCTGCAGGGCATTGTGGTAGTAGGCGACATCGACCCCAAGTATATCGAGGCCAAGATCAAGGAGTTGTGGCAGGACATTCCAGCGCCTGTCAATCCTGCCGAGCGCACCTATTTCCAAGTGCCTGTCAGCCCTGAGCCTGTCTTCTCCATCCTCCGCGACAAGGAGGCCACCAGCACATCGCTCCAGGTGCAGTTCCGCTACCCGTCTGTGCCGGACTCCATCCGCAACTCTGTCGAGTTCCACGCGAGCCAGATTGTGGCGTCGCTCTGCGGGTCTATCTTCAACAACCGCATGCACGACCTCGTCATGGCTGGCGCGCCTTTCTCCTACGCCGTCATGTATGACACTGAGCTGACGCCCACCCTCAACACTGTCCTCTTCGCCATGTCGGCCCAGAGCGGCAAGACGCTCGAGGCCACGCGAATCCTCTATGATGAGATTGAGAAGCTCCGCCGCTGGGGCGTCAACCCGGGTGAGCTGGAGCGCGCCGTGAATGACTACATCAAGATGTATGACGACGCCTACGAGAACCGCAACAAGGTGCAGAATGACGAGTATGTCTCTGAGTATTACAACGCTTTCCTGAGCAATAACGTCATCACGCCCATCGCGTTCGACCGCTCTATTGTCCGCGCCGTGGCTCCCGCCGTCACCCCCGAGGCCGTCAAGGCCTACATTGACCGCGCTCTCGCCCCCGCCCCCGTGCTGCTCGTCTCAGCCATGGATTCTGACAACGGCGTTCTCGATGTCGACGGGTATAAGGCTCTCGCCGCCGAGACCTCAGCCAAGGATCTGAAGCCCTATGCCGATGAGGTTGTGGACACCCGCCTCGTGGAGGTCGAGCCTAAGGCCAAGAAGGTCAAGAAATGGGCCGACGACAAGGTCTACGGCTGCCGCGTCGCCACGCTTGCCAACGGCATCCGCGTCTTCCTCAAGCCCACCACGCTTGCCGACAATGAGATTTATCTGGAGGGCGTCAGCCGCGGCGGCTACTCTACTCTCCCCTCGTCCGAGGCTGTCTCAGCGGCTCTCTCCGGCGGTGTGATTGGCCAGATGGGCACGGGCCGCTTCTCTAACAGCGAGCTGCGCAAGGCCCTCACCGGCAAGAATGCCGACGCCTCAACTTCCATAGGCCGCTACACTGAGTCTGTCTCAGGCTCCAGCAGCAAGGCCGACTTCGAGACCATGCTCCAGCTCGTCTACCTCAAGTTCGCAGCCCCACATGAGGACTCCGCCGCCTACGCCTCTTACTACGGCCGCATGGAGAGCCTCCTGGCCAACGCCGACAAGAACCCCGACCGCGTCTTCCGCCGCCGCCTTGTCAACATGATGCATGACGGCAACCCCTACGCCGTCTCCATCTCATCGACCGACGACCTCAAGAAACTCGCCCTCCCCTCCGTCCTCGACGCCCAGAAGGCGCGCTTCTCCTCTGCCAAGGGCTTCGATTTCGTCATTGTCGGCTCGTTTGACATCGACAGTGTCATGCCCTCCGTCTGCAAATGGCTCGGCAACCTGCCCGTGGGCAAGCGCGACGCCAAGTGGGTGGCTCGCGACACCTATATGCCGCAGCATGACGTGAATGAGGAGTTCGCTGTCCCCATGACAACCCGCAAGATCTCCAACGCCCTCATCTATAGCCACAAGCACGCCTATTCACAGCGCGACGCCATGAGCCTGGTCATCCTTGGCCGAGTCCTCTCTATGCGTTACCTTGAGAGCGTCCGCGAGGATCAGGGCGGCTCGTATGGCGTGTCGGTCTTCGGCTCGCTCTCCAAAGCCCCTGACGAGGAGTATCAGCTCTTCATCATGTTCGACACTGACCCCGCGGCCTTCGACAAGCTCTTCCCCATCCTTGAGAGTGAGATCAAGAAGATTGCCGATGAGGGACCCCGCGCCGACGACCTCGACAAGGTCAAGAAACACCTCGTCAAGTCGCGTGTTGAGGACCTCCAGAAGAATGACACCTGGGTTGATCTCATCTCAACCTATCTGCTCCGCGGCACCAATGACAATGACTATGAGGATCGCGTGAACTCCATCTCGGCCGCCGACATCCAGGCCTGGGCCAAGCTCATCCTCTCCGAGGCCAATAAGGCCATTGTCACTATGAAGCCCGAGGATAAGGCCGAGTAGAGACACTCCCATTAAGTCGCGGCCGCCTCTCTGACCTGCTGCCGCAGACTGCATAAGCAAAGCGGCGTCTCGTGGCATTGGTCCACGGGACGCCGCTGTTTTTTTGTGCTCTTTCGCAGGAAATTCCCCTTTCTCTCCTTTTCCCTTGCTCTTTCTCCTTCTCCCTGCCACCCTCTCTGCGTTTTTTCCCCCGTTCCTCTCTTAGCCCCGCGTCCCTCTTCTCTTGTAAAGTCTCTCTTTCCATAAAAAACAAACTGTCGCCACCACTGTCCGGGGCTTCCGGGTGAGTGGTGGCGACAGCCTATTCTCTTTTTGCCTATATCCTACTCGTCAATCTTCCTCTTGATGAAGTGGCGCAGCACGTCAATGGCAATCTCGTTGCTGCCTCCCTGCGGGACTATGAGGTCGGCATATCGCTTGCTCGGCTCGATGAACTGCAGGTGCATGGGCTTGACCGTGTTCTCGTAGTGGCTGAGCACATTGGCAAGCATGCGCCCGCGCTCCGCCACGTCGCGTAAGATACGGCGGGCGAGCCTGTCGTCGGCATCCGCGTCAACGAACACCTTGATGTCCATCAGGTCGCGCAGCTCGGGTATGGTCAGCACAAGGATGCCCTCCACGATAATCACGTCATGCGGCTCCACGTGGATGGTCTCGGCCATGCGGGTGCTCTCCACGAACGAGTAGGTGGGCATCTCGATGGCGCGCCCCTCCTTGAGCTCGCGCAGGTGCTTGATGAGCAGCGGGAACTCAATGGCGTTCGGGTGGTCGAAGTTTATCTTGCGGCGCTGCTCGAGTGTCAGGTCCTTGTTGTCGTTATAGTAGTTGTCTTGGCAGATGACTGTCACGCGGCTCGCGTCCAAGTCGTTGACTATCTTGTTTACTACGGTGGTCTTGCCGGAGCCTGATCCACCTGCTATTCCTATGATGAGCATATTCAGTATCCTCTTTTTTCAAACAGCCTCAAAAGTAGTAATAAAAGCCGACATTCGCGCCCGTTCTTGGCTGCCCTTGCCTCTCGCGCCCGCAAAAAAGCATTGCGCCGCGGAAGGCTGACCCTCCCGCGACGCAATGTGTGAACTATGTTGTCGTGTGTGTGTGGCTTTCTGCCGAGCCTGCCTCAGCTGCGAGGGCGACCGCTCCTAAAACGCTAACCGCCTCTGCGCATCCACAATTCCGCTCCTTAGGGGATCTGGCGACCCATGGCCACAAGCTTCGGCGACATATGCAGCCCGTGCTTGGCGAGGTTGCGCTCGCAGACCTCAAAGGTCACCTTGTTGCCGCCCGAGACGAACGACACGCACGCGCCCTGCTGACACTGGCCCTGGTTGCCGCAGACGACCATGACAGAGCGTCCGGCCTGGTCGCTCAGCACCTTGGCGAGCCATCCATTCATGCCCTGGCCCAAGTAGATGATGTCCGAGGTCGGCAGCTTGAGAGCGGTCGGGGCCAAGATGATGTCAATGCTTCGTCCGCCGACGCTCTTGCCCTCGGTGGCTTTGCGCAGCTCCTCGGCCATGTCGCGGTCACCGACCACGCTGATGACAAACGGCTTGCCGGCATCCTCTTTGGGCCAGCCTGTGTATTTGGCAAACTGGTAGACGAAAAGCGCCTGTACTTTTGCTGTCTGTGCCACCGATGGCAACGCGAGCAGCACAAAAGCGAAAACTGCAAGTAATACTTTTTTCATCGTTGTCGTTTATTTGGTTGTTAATGTCTGGTAGTGATAAGATTTTAACCGGAGCAGCCACCGTCGTCGCTTGTCTCCGTCTGTGGCTAACTATGGATTGTGAGCCTCTGCGGCAAATGTATGATGTTGTCACTCAATTATCAAGTGGCTTAGTTTTATTTATGAAAATGGCGCATATTTGAAAAATATTGCAAAAAACGAGTGCGCAAAAACGAAACCTTTCGCGCTCGCAACATTTGGTTGCGTTATTCGTATCTGTGTTTTGATTATTTTCGCGACCAATGAAATCACCAAGGTTTACTTTTCCCCTTTTTGCGGCCCTCTTGCTGTCCCTCATCTCTGTAGCGGGGCAGGCGGCTCTCATGCCCTCCTCTTCCGTGGGCGGTAAGTTCAAGAGCGGCTACATGACTTTCGAGGTCACTTCAGACTCCACTGTCACGCTTTCCTTTGTCGATGGCGTGGATCACGTGGTCATTCCTGACACCGTTGGCGGCTATCACGTCACGTGCGTCTCGGCCGAGGCCTTCCGCTGGTGCAGCCAGATGAAGTCCCTCGTCATCCCCAAGTCCGTCACGCGTATCGACGCTAACTTTGGCGGAGACCACGGCTACTCACTGCTCCGCGCTGTCTTTGTGGACAATGACAACCCTGCCTTCTGCTCGGCGAGCGGTGTCCTTTTTGACAAGAAGAAGACGCGCATCATCCTCTATCCCAAGGCCAACGAGTCGTCATCTTACGTGATCCCATCCTCTGTCGGCAGCATCGCCGATGGCACTTTCGCCCTCTGCAAGACTCTCCGCAATGTGACTGTGCCTGCCTCGGTGCGCAACATTGGCTCGCGCGCTTTCGCCCGCTGCGCCTCTCTGCAATCCATCTCATTGCCCGACAGCCTGCTGACCATTGGCCAGAACGCGTTCGATATGTGTGTTAGCCTCGACAGCGTCTTCGTACCCGGCTCTGTCAAGCATCTCTCAGCCGCGGCTTTCAGCGGTTGCGCCGGTCTGCGCGTGGCCATTCTGGGCGAGGGGCTGACAAGCATTGGCGGTGCGGCTTTCGCAAGCTGCGGCAAACTGGCGGACCTTTCATTGCCCTCGACTCTGCAATATATAGGTGTGGGCGCTTTCTCTGATTGCGACTCGCTTCACACTTTGGCTTTGCCAACCGCCCTGCGCAAGATTGAGCATGACGCCATCAGCCGTTGCAAGGGTCTCACCTCGCTCTCGGTGGACAAGGGCAACAAGTTCTTCTTCGAGAGCAACGGCGTGCTTTTCTCTTCCGACACCACTACGGTTCATCTCTGCGTCAAGTCGCATGAGGCTTTCTTTGTCTACCTCCCCGCCAAGGTCAAGTCCATCGCCCCATCCGCTTTCTGGGGCTGCGAGGGTCTCGTGGCCATCACCATGCCCTATGGCCTCACTTCCATCTCCGAGCATGCCTTCTCCGGCTGCTCCGGCCTGCAGAGCATTTCGCTCAGTGGCGCGCTGAAGTCGGTCGGCAGCTCGGCCTTTGAGGGCTGCTCCGCTTTGCGCCGCGTGGTAGTCCTCGACGCTGACGGTTCTGAATATGAGGGCGGCGTGGATGGCAATCCTGTGATCCTCCCCGGCACGGACATTGCCGACCAGGCTTTCGCCCGCTGCTCTTCTCTCGCCGACATCATCATTGACAAGGGCTGCTCTTCCATCTCCGATGGCGCTTTTGGCGAATGCTCGGCCCTGCGCTCCATCCTCTTGCCCGAGGGTCTCCAGTCCATTGGCTGGGACGCTTTCAGCGGTTGCAAGGCTTTGGAGGAGGTCACAATACCCGAGACTGTCTATAGTGTCGACTGGCGTTCGTTCAGCGGCTGCTCGTCACTCCGCTCCGTCACACTGCTCAGCGGTGTACAGGAGGTAGGTCCCCAGGCTTTTGAGGGCTGCTCCTCGCTTGCCGATGTCGTCATCCCGCAGTCCGTCTACTCCATTGGCGACTTCGCTTTCGATGGCTGCTCCACTCTCGCCTCTCTCGCCCTGCCGTCAGACCTGACTGCCATAGCGTCCGGCACTTTCCGCGGCTGCTCGGCTCTTGACGGCCTCGTGCTGCCCGAGGGCGTCGGCTCCATTGGCGATGCGGCTTTTGAGAACTGCAAGTCGATGACCTCGCTCTCCATACCATCTAATGTTATCTATGTCGGCAAGAACGCCTTCGCCGGCTGCTCAAGCCTCGCCTCAGCCTCGCTCCCCGATGGCATCTCGCGTGTCACGGACGGCTGTTTCGCCGACTGCTCGGCTCTCACATCTGTCTCTCTGCCTGAGTCTATCCAGTTTATCGACCCCGACGCTTTCCGCGGATGCCATGCCCTGACCTCTGTCGACCTCCCCGCCTCGCTGACCAAAATCGGCAACTACGCTTTTGATGAGTGCGACGCCCTCTATGAGGTCCGCTGCAACAGCCTCACGCCTCCTGAGCTCGGCCGCGAGTCTCTCTCCCAGTCCATCTGGGTCTCCATTCCCCGCTCGGCGCGCAAACTCTACCGCACGGCTTGGAAGGGCCACTCGCGTTTCAATACTTTCAGACATTAATTTTATCACTCAAATAACAACGATGCGCACAGACCTCGAGTCTATCATCTCTCACTCTGGCGACGCTAAAGAGCAAGTCGTCAAGGTGGGTTCCGTCACCAAGGTGGACGGTCAGGAGGGGCACGTCCTTGTTAAGTTGCGCCCCGACTGCGACGCGGATGACGTCTTCGACTCTGATTTCCTCCTGATTGAGATCAATGGCGGCGTTGTGCCTATGCGCATGGACTCTGTGACCCGCCGCGGTGACAGGTCGTCCACTGTCGCTCTTGCCAACATCCAGTCAGTGTCTCAGGCCCAGATTGTCGTCGGCTGCGATGTCTTCGCCCCTGTGAATGACGAGGATGCCGATGAAGAGGACGACGTGGAAGGCTCGCTCGTGGGATATGAGATTGTTGACCAGACGCTCGGCCACATTGGAGTAATCGCGGATGTCGATGACACTGTGGCGGCTAACCCGCTCTTTGTGGTCGACACCATGAACGGCGAGATTCTCATTCCCGCCGCCGAGGATTTCGTGGTCTCTGTCGATGATGACACCAAGACGTTGACGCTCAACCTGCCCGAAGGCCTCGTCAACCTCGATGACGCTGCCGAGGCTTAGTCCTTAGCTTGCTTTCTCACCCTCCCCATGCCCATTGCGGCGACTCTCCCCAACCCAGACAAGAATTTTCAGTAACACACACACTTTTAGACATGACGACCCAGGACCAGATTAAGGACCTGAACGAGCGCGAGCACGCGCTGAGGAGGTATCTTTGACGTCGACCGACGACGTATGGAATTAGAGGAGGACGACCTCCGCGCCCAGGAACCCGGCTTCTGGGACGACCGCGCCAAAAGTGACGAGGTCATGAAGCGGGTCAAGACAAACAAGAAATGGGTCTCAAGCTATGACCGTGTCCACTCAGCTAATGAGGAGCTGACCCTCGCCCTCGACTATTACAAGGAGGGCATCGTGGAGGAGGCTGACATCGACTCCGCCTATGCCGAGGCTCTGAGACTGACCGAGGAGGCCGAGTTGGCCAACATGCTCCAAGGCGAGGAGGATCAGCTCAGCGCTGTCCTCAAGATTGTGGCGGGAGCCGGCGGCACCGAGAGCCAGGACTGGGCACAGATGCTCATGCGACTCTATCAGCGTTGGGCCGAGGCGCACGGATATAAGGTCTCTGTGGCCAACCTGCAAGATGGTGATGACGCCGGAATCAAGACTGTCACCTTCGAGATTGAGGGCGACACGGCCTACGGCTA
Source organism: bacterium (assembly GCA_963658925.1). GTDB lineage: Bacteria > Bacteroidota > Bacteroidia > Bacteroidales > Marinilabiliaceae > W3P20-009. The sequence continues at coordinate 32,920 of CAVKRQ010000003.1, read as the reverse complement.
CCTCAAGAGCGAGAACGGCGTGCACCGCCTCGTCCGCGTCTCCCCATTCAACGCTCAGGGCAAACGAATGACCTCTTTCGCCTCTGTCTTCGTCACGCCACTTGTCGATGACACCATAGAGGTCTATGTCGACCCGTCAAAGGTGTCGTGGGACCTCTTCCGCTCCGGCGGCGCGGGCGGTCAGAACGTCAATAAGGTCGAGACGGGCGTCCGACTCCGCTACCAGTATACGGACCCCGACACCGGCGAGACCGAGGAAATCCTCATCGAGAACACCGAGACGCGTAAGCAGACCGAGAACCGCGAGAACGCCATGAGGCTGCTCCGCTCCCAACTCTATGACCGCGAGCTCAAACGACGCAACGCCGCAAAGGCTAAGATCGAGGCCTCGAAGAAGAAAATAGAGTGGGGCTCGCAAATCCGAAGCTATGTCTTTGACGACAGGCGTGTCAAGGACCACCGCACAGGCTACCAGACATCCAACGTCCAGGCCGTCATGGATGGCGACATCGACGCCTTCATCAAGGCCTATCTGATGGAGTTCGGCGCGCCCGACCCTAACGCCCAATAAGTTTTCATTATCTTCGCGTAGCGCGGGGTGGCATTCGCTCCCCAAGCCAACACCCACAACATGGAAACAGAAGAGAAGAAAGATATGCAGCCCCAGGCGCAGACCGACACCCCTAAACAGGCTGTCGACACGTCGCGCATGAGCGAGAGCGACGCCATTCGTGCCAAGATTATATCGGGCGAGCTGGAGGTCGGCACCATCTATGACGAGCCTGACCCAACTCCCGACGACGAGCACATGGTCCTCCGCACAGACAAGCTCGTCAAAATATATGGCAGCCGCAAGGTGGTCGACGGCCCCTCCATCATGGTCCGCCAGGGCGAGATTGTCGGTCTGCTCGGCCCGAACGGCGCTGGCAAGACCACTACGTTCTACATGACCGTGGGCCTCATTGAGCCTAACGAGGGCACTGTCTACCTCAATGACCAGGACATAACCCACCTGCCAGTCTACCGCCGTGCGCAACTCGGCGTGGGATACCTTGCGCAGGAGGCGTCTGTCTTCCGAACCCTCTCGGTCGAGGATAACATAATGGGCGTCCTCGAGATGACTGACTATCCTAAGGACTATCAGAAACAGCGACTTGAGGAGCTTATCTCGGAGTTCGGCCTCGGGCATATCCGCAAGAGCAAGGGCATTCAGCTCTCGGGCGGTGAGCGACGCCGAACGGAGATAGCCCGCGCCTTGGCCATCAACCCCAAGTTCATCATGCTCGACGAGCCTTTCGCCGGTGTCGACCCCATCGCGGTCTATGACATCCAGAAAATCGTCTGGCATCTCAAGGACAAGAACATAGGCGTCCTTATCTCCGACCACAACGTAGGTGAGACTCTCGCCATCTGCGACCGCGCCTACATCCAGGTGCAGGGCAAGCTCTTCCGTGCCGGCTCGGCCGAACAGCTGGCTGGCGACGAGAAAGTCCGCGAGGTCTACCTCGGTAAAGATTTCATCCTCCGCCGACGCAAATTCGACGAGTAGGTGGGGCGAGGCAAAGCTTAGCCGGCAGAAGCGCAAAGAGGGCTATTTGAAAAAATAAATTGTCTATTTTGCCGTTTCCAATTATAAATGACTAACTTTGCGTCGCTTTATGCGGATGTGGCGTAATTGGTAGCCGTGTCAGACTTAGGATCTGATGCCGTAAGGCGTAGGGGTTCGAGTCCCCTCATCCGTACTACGCTTTTTGTATATTATTATCCAACAATAGTTTGAAATGAACGTTTCAAAAGAAAACATTGATGAGCTCAACGCCGTCCTCACCATCGAGTTCGAGAAGGCAGACTACGAGCCGAAGGTAGAGAAGGCAGTCAAAGAGTACAGCAAGAAGGTAGCCATCAAGGGTTTCCGTCCCGGCCACGCACCCGCTGGCATGGTTAAGAAAATGTACGGTAAGTCTATCCTCGTTGACACCATCGACAAGATGGTCGGTGAGGAGCTTGACAACTATATAAAGTCTAACAACCTCGATATCCTCGGCCAGCCTCTCCCCAACGAGAAGCAGGAGCCCATCGACTTCGACAAGGAGATTGACAAGGTCACCTTCAAGTTCGATCTTGGCCTCTCCCCCGAGGTTAATGTAGCCATCGACAAGACTCTCACTGTCCCCTCTTACACCATCGAGGTAAGTGACAAGAACATCGATGACCAGGTTAACAACATCTGCGGCCGCTATGGCAAGCATGTCACTGTCGACGCTGCCGCCGAGTCTTCTCTCCTCAAGGGCGTAGCCACCTTCGGCGAGTTCAAGAACGAGAAGGCCATCATCTCTGTCACCGTCATCAAGGACGAGGCTGAGAAGGCCAAGTTCATCGGCAAGAAGGCCGGCGAGACTATCGAGTTCGACCTCCGCAAGGCTTATCCCGATGACGCTGAGATTTCTTACATCCTCGGCATCACCAAGGAGCAGGCCGCTGAGATTCCTGCCGGCTCTGTTGCAACTTTCGTCATCAACGAGGTCAGCGACTTCAAGAACGCTGAGCTTGGCAAGGAGCTCTTCGACAAGGTCTTCCCCAACGACAATGTAGCCGACGAGGCTGCTTTCCGTGAGAAGGTCAAGGAGCAGATGACCAAGAGCAACGCTTTCGCTGAGGAGTACCGCTTCGGTGTCGATGTCCGCAAGAACATCATGGCAGCGGCTGGCGACATCAAGCTCCCTGAGGAGTTCCTCAAGAGGTGGCTCACCGCTGTCAACCGCGACAATGACAAGTTCACCCCCGAGGTCCTCACTGAGGAGTTCCCCCAGTTCGCTCAGGATCTCAAGTGGCAGGTAGTCAAGAACCGCACCTCTAAGGCTTGCGGCATCAAGCTCGAGTACGCTGACGTCTTCGCTTTCGCAAAGAAGACCGCCAAGGCTCAGGCTATGCAGTACGGCATCATGGACTTCCCCGAGGAGCAGCTCGAGAAGTATGCGCAGTCTCTCATCGCCAACGAGCAGCAGCGTCAGCACCTCACCGAGGGCGCTGTCGAGGAGAAGCTCTTCGCTTTCGCCAAGGAGAACGCCAACGTTGAGAGCAAGGCTATCTCTCTCGATGAGTTCAACAAACTCTTCGACGACGAGAAGTAATTATAACACACCGGTATAAGCAGCCTTGCTCGCCTTTCGGGCGGCAAGGCTGCTGTGCCGTTTAATATGAACCCGCTTCATCCCTCAATCATGTTCGACAGCAACGATTTCCGAAAATTCGCCGTTAAGGGCCGTGGCATCAGCGGCAATCTCTTCGACTCCTACTCTAAGGTGACGGATTCCTATATTTCCCCTACCATCATTGAGGAGAGGCAACTCAACGTGGCCAGCATGGACGTCTTCTCGCGCCTCATGATGGACCGCATCATCTTCCTCGGCACCGAGATTAATGACGACGTGGCCAACATTGTCCAGGCCCAGCTCCTCTATCTCGAGTCCGCCGACTCATCTAAGGATATCTCTATCTATCTCAACTCGCCAGGCGGCAGCGTCTACGCTGGTCTCGGAATCTACGACACCATGCAGTACATCTCATCGTCTGTCGCCACCATCTGCACCGGCCTCGCCGCCTCTATGGCTGCCGTGCTCCTCGTCGCGGGTGAGAACGGCAAACGCTCAGCCCTCCCGCACTCGCGCATCATGATCCACCAGCCCATGGGTGGCGCGCAGGGTCAGGCCACGGACATCGAGATCACTGCCCGCGAGATCCTTAAACTCAAGAAGGAGCTCTTCGACATCATCTCTGTCCACTCTGGCAAGCCCTTTGACGAGGTGGCGCGCGACTCTGACCGCGATTACTGGATGACCGCCGAGGAGGCCAAGGCCTATGGCATGATTGACGAGGTCCTCAAACGTGAGAAGAAATAATATTAAGTGACGCTGAATCACATCTCGCATTTTTAGCATAAGGACAGATGCAGCGTCGGGACCCTTAAGTCCCGGCACTGCATCCGTTTTTGCTTTATATATACACTGACTTTTTAGTCTCCACATACACGTTAACGCAAAATGGCTTCCAAAAAGGACGATAACAGATGCTCCCTCTGCGGACGGCAAAGAAACGAAGTCCCTTACCTCATAAATGGAACCTATGGCTCCATCTGCTTAGAGTGCGCCATCCAGGCCGGCCAAATAGCCGAGGAGGCTATCGGCAGAGCCTCTAAGCAATCCAAGTCCAACGCCCCGCTCAAGCTCCGCAAGCCTCACGAGATCAAGGCTTTCCTTGACGAGTACGTCATTGGCCAGGATGAGGCCAAGAAGTACCTCTCGGTGGCTGTCTATAACCACTACAAGCGCATCATCAACCAGAAGGACGCTGACGAGGTGGAGATTGAGAAGTCGAACATCATCATGGTGGGCGACACGGGAACCGGCAAGACTCTCATGGCGCGCACCATCGCCCGTCTGCTCGATGTGCCTTTCACCATTGTCGACGCCACGGTCCTCACCGAGGCCGGATATGTGGGCGAGGACGTTGACAGCATCATCAGCCGACTCCTTCAGGAGGCCGACTATGACGTGGAGCGCGCTGAGAGGGGCATCATCTTCATTGACGAGATCGACAAGATCGCGCGCAAGGGCGACAACCCCTCCATCACGCGTGACGTCAGCGGCGAGGGCGTCCAGCAGGGACTGCTCAAACTCCTCGAGGGCTCTATTGCAAATGTGCCACCACAAGGCGGACGCAAGCACCCTGAGCAGAAACTCATCTCGGTCAACACACGCAACATCCTCTTCATCTGCGGCGGCGCGTTTGACGGCATCCGCGACCGTATCGCACAGCGACTCAACAGCCGAGTGGTGGGCTATAACTCCGACAAGGCCAAGGATAAGATTGACTTCGACAACCTCATGCAATATGTGGCGCCGCAAGACCTCAAGTCGTTCGGCCTCATCCCTGAGATTATTGGCCGTCTCCCGGTGCTCACGGCTCTCCAGCCCCTTGACCGTACAGCTCTGCGCCGCATCCTTGTCGAGCCGAAGAACTCGCTCATGAAGCAGTATACCAAGCTCTTCGCCCTCGACAATGTCAAGCTCATTGTCCCCGACGAGGTCCTTGACTTTATTGTTGACAAGGCTGTCGAGTTCAAGATTGGCGCGCGCGGGCTTCGTGCCATCTGCGAGACTATTTTTGTAGACCAGATGTATGACGTCCCGACGAACAATGTCACCGAGCTCTGCATCTCGCTCGACTACGCCAAGGATCGCATCAGCCACCTGAACGCGGCGCGACTCAAGGAGGCTTAACGCCACCTGCCCCGCATCCTCCGATGACAACAACCGCCTTCTGACTTTTTGGCAGACGGTGGCGTGCCGGAAGGCTTTTGGCACGATGTTGGAAGTCTACACATTCATGCAGGCGCGGCACCACTAACGCCTTGCCCCCTTTTATCCCTACAATGAGCGAAAAGACAAATAACAAGAAACCACTTAATCTTGATGACCTGGCTACCATCGACGAGGAACACAATACCATCGTCGTGCGTAATCAGCATCCTAAGGTCTCCATCCCCAAGCAGTTACCTGTCCTTCCGTTGAAGGGCAACGTGCTGTTCCCCGGGGCTTTGCTTACCATCAACATTGGTCGCAGCAAGTCGGTGAACCTTGTCAACAAGGTCAAGGAGGAAAGGTCTCTCTTTGTAGCCGCCCCGCAGTTGGATGATGATGTTGATGATCCAACCATGTCTGACTTGTGCCACTATGGCACATTGGCCCATGTCGTCAAGATTATCAAGACTGATGCTGAGACGGTCGTCGCCATAATGCACGGGTTGGAACGCGTCGAGATGACTGCCGAAGTGCCTAATGATGAGTTCCTCTTGGCCAAAGTGCGCAGACCTCGTGAATCACAGCCATCTGACGATGAGAAGAAGGAGGTGGAGGTGACTCTCTCCGAGTTGAAGAAGGCGCTCGCCTTTATTCTTGAGAAGTCAAACACTGTCAGTCCCGAGTCTGCCAAGTCGCTTGCGCAGATTAAGGACAATGAAATGTTACTCTATTTCGCGGCCGCGAACTTGGAGGCGTCTCAGCAGGATAAGATAAATGTCCTCTCGTGCAAGACTTTCCATGACAGGCTCATGGCTGCCTTGGTCATCATATCACAAAGGCTTCAGTATGTCAAGGTCCAGATGGAGATTGAGAACAAGGCCCGCCGGTCTCTTGACAAGCAGCAGCGCGACTTCCTCCTCCAGCAGCAGATGCGAACCATTCAGGATGAGCTGGGTGACAATCCCCAGCAAAACCTTGTTGACAAGTTCAAGAAAGCGGCTGCAGACATCAAATGGAGCAAGGAGGCGCAAGAGACCTTCGACCATGAGCTTGAGAGGTTTGGGCGGATGAATACCAATGTCCCCGAGTATTCCATGACGCAGTCGTACCTCGAGGTGCTGACGTCGCTGCCTTGGGGCAAGATGAGTGAGGATAATCACGACTTAGCCAACGCCGAGCGTATCCTCGATGAGCATCACTATGGCCTGGAGAAGGTCAAGGAGAGGATTATCGAGCATTTGGCGGTCCTCAAACTCAAGGGTGACCTCAAGAGCCCTATCCTCTGCCTCTATGGCCCCCCGGGCGTCGGCAAGACATCGCTCGGAAAGAGCATTGCCGAGGCCCTCGGGCGCAAGTATGTGCGCATGTCGCTCGGTGGCCTGCATGACGAGGCCGAAATCCGCGGCCACAGGCGAACCTACATAGGTGCCATGCCGGGCAGGATAATGCAATGCATCAAGAACGCCGGGACTTCAAACCCCGTCTTCATCCTTGACGAGGTTGACAAGGTGTCGAGTGATTTCCACGGCGACCCCGCCTCTGCCCTCCTTGAGGTTCTCGACCCTGAGCAGAACAACGCCTTCCACGATAACTATATCGACTTGGACTATGACCTGTCCAATGTCATGTTCATCGCGACGGCCAATAATATAAGCACTATCTCCGGCCCTCTGCTTGACCGCATGGAGCTGATCCCCGTGGACGGCTATTTGCAGGAGGAGAAGATGGAAATAGCCAAGCGCCACCTGCTGCCAAAGGAGAAGGAGGAGCATGGACTCAAGCCCGACGCGTTCAGTGTGCCCGACGACTCCCTCTCCTACATAATCGACAAGTATACACGTGAGAGCGGTGTGCGTCAGCTTGACAAGACTCTCGCAAACCTCTGTCGCAAGGTGGCTGTCTCTGTCGCCAAGGATATGCCGGTGGAGGCTGAACTCTCGCGACAGACCATCCGCGGATTGCTCGGCACTGAGAAATATGACCATGACATTTGGCATGACGATTTGCGCGCCGGTGTCGTGACGGGTCTCGCTTGGACTGCCGTGGGGGGCGAAATACTCTTTATCGAGTGCGCCGCCAGCAAGGGGAAGGGCAAGATTAACCTCACGGGCAATCTTGGCGACGTGATGAAGGAGTCTGCTATCCTGGCTCTTGAGTATATCCGCTCAAACGCCGAGGCTTTCCAATTGCAGGATGTTAATTTCGATGAGATTAACCTCCACATCCACGTCCCCGAGGGCGCCGTCCCCAAAGACGGCCCATCGGCCGGCATAACCATGGTCTCGGCCATAGTGTCGGCTCTCTCTGGCCGCAGGGCGAAAAAGCGCATTGCCATGACGGGCGAGATCACGCTCCGCGGAATGGTTATTCCTGTTGGCGGCATCACGGAGAAGATTCTCGCCGCCAAACGAGCCGGCATAACTGACATAATCCTTTGCGAGCAAAACAAGAAGGATATAGACGAAATCAAGAAGGAGTATGTCGACGGCTTGACTTTCCACTTTGTGAAGCGGATAAACGAGGTCATTGACTTGGCTCTCGAACCTAATAAAGTCTCTTAATTAAAACTGAATATCTATCTTATGACAAAGATAAAGAACGCTCTCGTTGACGCTGTTGTCGAGGGTATCAAGGACAACAAAGGCCACAACATAACGGTTCTTGACCTCCGTGGCATCGATGGCGCGTCGGCTGACTACTACATTGTCTGCCAAGGCAACTCAACAACGCAGGTCGACTCAATAGCCGACTCCATTGAGGACCGCGTCCGCAAGGATGTCGGCGAGAAGCCACTCCACTTCGAGGGCAAGGTCAACGCCCAGTGGATCCTCATCGACTATCACGATGTGGTGGCGCACGTCTTCATGCCTGAGCAGCGCGAGTTCTATAACATCGAGGGTCTCTGGGCTGACGCCAAGCGCACCGACATCCCCGATGAAATCTAAGACAATTCAGACATACACATCTTAATAACTTTCAGACACACATGGCCGACCTCAATCCCAAGAAGAACAAGAAGATGGTCTTCAACCCCTATTGGATTTACGGCATTGTCGCCGTCATCCTTGTGGGCATAAGCACCGTCTTCACCGGCAGCTCGCCGCACTCCCTCCCCTATAGCCGGTTCGAGACCGAGTTGCTCGGCCGTCAGGGCGTTGACAAGATTGTTGTCATCCGCAATGACCTTCAGGCGGAGGTCACTCTCATCGCCGACTCGGTCGAGAATTACAAGGACCTCTTCTCAAGCGCGATGCCTGTGCCGCGCAAAGGCCCGCATTTTGTTGTCGACCTGCCCAGCATTGACAGTTTCGAGGCGAGCCGCAAAGCCATTGAGCAGGCGGAGCACCGCTCCATCCCTGTCTATTATGAGCAGCGCAGCGAGTTCTTCGGCAACATCATGATGATGATTTGGCCCATCCTTCTCTTTGTCGGCATCTATTTCTTTATGTTCCGACGCATGGGTGGCGGTGGCAACAGCGTTTTCAATGTGGGAAACTCAAAGGCCAAGGAGGTCGGCAAGGACACGCAGGTGAATGTCAGCTTTAAGGATGTGGCTGGTCTCGACGGAGCCAAGCAGGAGCTTGAGGAGATTGTCGAGTTCCTTCGCCATCCTGACAAGTATACCGAGCTTGGCGGCAAGATTCCCAAGGGCGCTCTGCTCGTAGGCCCCCCAGGCACCGGTAAGACGCTGCTCGCCAAGGCTGTAGCTGGTGAGGCTCATGTGCCTTTCTTCTCTATGTCTGGCTCCGACTTCGTCGAGATGTTTGTCGGCGTGGGTGCCAGCCGCGTGCGCGACCTTTTCAAGAAGGCTAAGGAGAAGTCTCCTTCCATCATCTTTATTGACGAGATTGACGCCATCGGCCGAGCCCGCGGTCGCAACAACGGCTTCGGCTCAAATGAGGAGCGCGAGAATACTCTCAATCAGCTGCTTACCGAGATGGATGGTTTCGGCAGCAACAGCGGCGTCATTATCCTCGCGGCCACTAACCGCGCTGAGATTTTGGACCGCGCCCTCTTGCGCGCCGGACGTTTCGACAGGCAGATCCAGGTTGAGTTGCCTGACATCAAGGAGCGTGCCGCCATCTTTGACGTGCATCTCCGCCCCCTCAAGCTGGCCCCCGATTTTGACAGGGATTTCCTCTCTCGCCTGACCCCGGGCTTCTCTGGCGCCGATATTGCCAATGTCTGCAATGAGGCTGCGCTCACCGCTGCTCGCAAGGGCAAGAAGTTTGTCGAGCGTCAGGATTTTCAGGATGCGGTGGACCGCATTGTCGGTGGTCTTGAGCGCAAGCATCGCCTCTCGACTCTCGAGGAGCGTCGCGCCATAGCTGTCCATGAGGCTGGTCACGCCACTGTCAGCTGGCTGCTTGAGTTCGGCAACCCACTTGTCAAGGTTACTATCGTCCCGCGTGGCAAGGCTCTCGGCGCTGCATGGTATCAGCCCGAGGAGCGTCAGCTCACCACTAAGGCGCACCTGCTGGACGACATCTGCTCTGTCCTGGGTGGCCGCGCCGCGGAGGAACTCTGTTTCCATCAGATTGGCACTGGCGCCCTCAACGACTTGGAGAGGGCAAATAAGCAGGCCTATGCCATGGTGACATACTATGGCATGAGCGACAAGCTGCCTAACGTCTGCTATTATGACTCGACAGGCCAGGCCGACGCCACATTCCGTTCTCCCTACTCTGAGGAGCGCGCACGCGTTATTGATGAGGAGGTCTCTTCCATCATCGACTCCCAATATGAGCGCGCAAAGAAGATTTTGGCTGATAATGCCGACAAGCACATGCAGTTGGCTGAGCTTCTGCTGGAGCGTGAGGTTATCTTCACCGAGGATGTGGAGAAGATTTTCGGTCCGCGCCCATGGAAAAAGCGCGAGGACGAGCTTGCCGAGGAGAACGCGGCCGAGGAAAAGGCTAAAAAGCAGTCCGAGAACAAGCAGTCCGAGAACAAGGAGTCCGAAAACAACAATGAGTCCGCCGAAACCGAGGCTAAGCGGGATTCTGCCAATGAGCAACAGCCCGCTACTGATGCGGACTCCGCTGCCGATCAGGCTTCCAAGACCCAATCGGATAATCAGTCTTCAACCTCGGCAACTGACGAGCAGAAATAACATTCTCAACTAAAGCGATGGACGATTTTTTCAAGATAATTTCATCTTCCGCCGATGAGGCTGGCAATTATACCTATGTCATAAGTGTCAATCCCGAGCATGACATTTTTAAAGGGCATTTCCCGGGCAAGCCTGTGACACCAGGTGTCCTCACTCTCATGATGCTCCGCCGCTGCGCCGAGCATGCCAAAAACCTTGGCAAGACGAGGGTCTCTTTCGTGAAGGACGCTAAGTACATCGCCCCGATTATCCCCGATGGCCGGAATGTGGTGATCTCATTCTCCATTGACGACACATTGACTGTCAAGGGAGATGTCCGCTCGGAGGATGGGGCTGACTTCACCAAGGTGCGCATGACGCTCACCAAGGAGTAGTTTTTTGTGTCATGAGCCATGACGGGTGAGGTTAGGACTGATGACGGTTGGCGTGACTGGTTGAGGCTTATTGCCATATGCTCCGCGCTTCTGCTCATTGCCATTCTATGGCTTTACCCCGTCATGTTTTTCCGCTGGATAAGGCGGACTCTCTCTGCTCCGGAGAGCGCGTCTCGTTTAGCCTCCGCCATAGCGCTTGGAGTGGCAATGTCGGTCATGCCAATCTGGGGCTTCCAGATGATGGCGGCGGTCGGACTTGCGCATATCTTTAAGCTTAACAAGGTTGTTGTGGTGGCGTTCTCAAATGTGAGTCTGCCCCCGTTCATCCCATTCATTCTCTACGGCTCGCTGCGCATTGGCGGGTCTGTCACAGGGCTGCCAGTCTCTTTGGTTCCGAATTTGAGTTCGGTCGGGGAGATTGGCAGCTCTTTTGTCGCCTATGCCACGGGGGCTGTCATTTTGGGCCTTCTGCTCGGGCTTGCCTCATGGCCCTTGGCCTGGGGTGCCGTGCGACTTGTCAAGCGGGGGAAAGACGGCACAAGTTGCCGGGCTTGATTGGTGTTACTCTTGCCCTATTTCAGTGCTCCATTTCAGGGTCTCATTTCTGGTTTCTTTTAAGTCTATGCTCTACGAACTAGATGTTCCGACATTTGGCAGGGTTGAGGTTTTTGAGAATGCGCGTAGTTCGAGGGTCTCTTTGAGAATCTATCCCGGACGGCGCATTCGAATATCTGTGCCGATGCGTACTTCTGCCAATGTCATTAGGCGATTCTTGGCTGAGCATGACGTGGAGATTTCAAGGCTCCTGAAAAAAGCTGAGTCTAAGGAGCCGCAAAAGCAGATTTTCACGCCAGATACACGTTTCCGCACTCATGACCATGACATTCTCCTCGTCCCCAATGGAGTTCACGCACCGGACTATGCCACAGCCCGATTTGGTGAGCATGCCACTACCATTTTTTATCCGGCGGGGCAAGATTTCGGTAGCGAGTCGTTCCAAACTTTTGTCAGAAAAGTGATCGACGCCACGTTGCGTCATGAGGCAGAGGCCATGCTGCCGGCTCGCACTGCTGAGTTGGCTCAATTACATGGGCTTAAATTCTCGCACGTTGATTTGCGCAATATGCGCACACAATGGGGCAGCTGCTCTTCAAAGGGGCGAATTTGCCTCAACATCCAACTAATGAGGCTGCCTGATGAACTTATTGACCTCGTCATTCTCCATGAGCTGACTCATACGCTCCACATGGATCACAGCAAAGCTTTCTATGCTGATCTTGATAAATTCCTCGGTGGACGCCACGCAGCCCTTAACAAGGCCCTCAAGAGCTTTAAATCCGCTTACTAATCACCCGCGTAGGCCAATGTGGCTAATCCTAATCTGACGCCCTCAATGTGGCTGAGCGGCTCAAGGCACGCTTCGCTTGTCGCGCCTGTTGTGAATACGTCGTCAATGACCAGGATTGTCTTCCCTTTCACTCGTTCGGCACCTGGCCCGAGGCTGAAGTCGTTGCTCACGTTGCGGTAACGCTCGGCTGCGCTCAGACGGGTCTGTGTCTCCGCATAGACTTTGCGCTCTATGACGTTTGTAAGCACGGGGACGCCCGTCACTTCGCTCACCCCCTCGGCAATAAGCTCGGCCTGGTTATAGCCCCTCTTTTTCAATCTTTTCTTGTGGAGTGGAACCGGGATTATGTAGTCATATGGCTCCATGAAACCAGCGTTTATCGCCCGGCGTCCCATCTCCCGCCCCATTTCGTGGGCAATGTCCCTGTCGCCTTTATATTTGAACGCGTGTATGATTTGGCGCAATGTCTCTCCTCGTCTGAAATGGAAACAGCTGAACGCTGACAATAGAGATACTCGCCCCTCCATCTTCATAAACATGGGGTTGTCATGCTGATACTCAAACCCTGTGGATGGCAACTCGTCAATGCACAGGCGGCATACACCCTCCTCGGCGGCGTTGAGCGGACGTCCGCATATCTCGCAACATCTCGGGGCTATGATGTGCCACAGCCCGTCAATTATGTCGGATGACCATTGGAGTAGTTTGCTCAAGAGTGGAGTTAGTTTTTCGTGTAATAAAAAAGAGGGGCCCCATATTAACGGGACCTCTCTCTCTCTTTGTGTGCCATGTGTCCTACTGCTTCTTTGTCTGCTCTTTGAAGCGCAGGCCCATCACGATGACGTCATCAACTGCAGCCACATTGTGACGCCATTTGTCAAACGTCTCAGACAAAATCCTCTGCTGGTCCTCCATCGTGTCGCCCGATATGTCCTCCAGCAAGTTGGTCAGTCGTCTGGTTGAGAATTTGATTGCCTCATCCTCGTTTATCTTCGTGTTCGCCGGCTCTCCTTCCACAGGCTCAGCACCGAGCTGGTCCGTATATCCGTCAGAGCACATGTAGATGCAGTCGCCATCCTGCAATTGCGTGGTGACCTCCTTGAACTCGTTGTCGTTCCACACGTCGCCAATGGCGCGCCTTGTTCCCTTGATGGTCACAATCTTGCCCTTGTGGACCACGAAGACTGGTCGTTTAGCTGCGGCGGACACCATTATTCCGGTGTTGATGTCGACATCTATGATGGCGCAGTCCATGCCGTCGCGGGTCTCCACCGCCTGATTTTTGTTGAGGGTCTGCTTGACCTCCTTGTCCAACCTCTCCAACAGCGCTTTCGGATGACGCAAGTCGGGGTTGCGCGTAGCCTCGTTGAGAATGGTTGTGCCAATGAGTGTCATGAATGCGCCCGGCACGCCATGACCCGTGCAGTCTGCGCAGCAGATGAGGGCGTGGTTGTCATAGACATTGAACCAGTAGAAGTCTCCGCTCACTATGTCGCGTGGACGGAAAAGAAGGAATGAGTCTGCGAAGGGCAGGCTTCTGAGGCTCGCGCGGGACGGCAAGACTGCCGTCTGAATGCGGTTGGCGTAGGTTATACTGCCTGTGATGTCTTTGTTCTTCCGCTCAATCTCATTTTTCTTCTCGTTGATCTCCTTTGTCTTGCGGTTCACCTCGTCTTCCAGCTCCTGCTGGCGCGCCATGAGTTTGCGCTCTCTCCACTTGGCGAACGACCTGATGCCCAACAGAAGGAGGATGACGGCGACTATCGGGAACCAGGCCATCTTCCAGAATGGCTTGTCGATGTGAATCTTGATTTTCAGAGGCTGCTGGCATACGATGCCCGAGCTGTTGAATGCGCGTATGTTGAGAATGTAGTCGCCATCAGGGACATAGTCAAACTCCTTGTGGTTCAACGTCCCGAGCTGCATCCAGTGAGCCTCGGCGTTGGGGTCGTCGGCTCTCTGCATCCAATACTCGTACGTGACGTTCGACTGGTCTTTCATGCAGATGCCGACAAACTGGAATTCAAGTTTGTCCGGCTCGCCCCTGTAAGGGTAGCCTAAGTCAATCTCGTCATGAATGTCTTGTTTCTTGCCAGATATGATGACGCTCGTGAGGTTGATAATCGGGGCGACGCTGTTGCGCCGGTCGTAGGCGCTTATGTAGTGCACTACGCCCGATGTGGTTGCGAACCATATGTCGCCATTCTCAGCCTGCTGCGCGCCCGTGAACTCGAAGTTCATCCCGGAGCCCACCCCATAGGTGCGGATGGCGCCGTTGTTAAGGTCTATGCTGCTCAAACCCGGCTGGTGGCATATCCAGATGTGCCCGTTGCCGTCGCGTGAGATGCCGTAGCAGTAGTTCTTGGCAAGTCCGTCTGCCGATGTTATGGAGACAATGGTGTCATTGCTTGTGCAGATGATGCCATTGTTGACCGTGGCGAGCCAAAAACGGTCGCGGTCGTCAAAGACCATGCCGGCCACGTCGACCGGTACGTCGGCCAAGCGGTGCACGTCAAACTCGCCGTCGCTGTACTGCATGGCAATGCCGCTGTCTTTGGGCCCTATCCACAATTGGCCCTCGTGGTCCAGCTTGACGAAGTTGATGTTGTTGTGCGGCAGCCCGTTCTCGGTGGTGTAGATGTGCGTCTCGCCCGTCTCGATGTCATAGATGACGAGTCCGCCCATGGTGGCGGCATAGAGCCTCTTGTCGTCTATGGTCAGGTCGTTAATCATCAGCTGGCTGTGCTGCAAACCAGCCAATTGCAGCGGCCTGTAGCGTATGTCGCTCATGTTGCGGACGTAGATGCCGCTGCCGCGTGTCCCGATGTACTGCGTGTTGCGCTTGTCGTCGAATATTATACGGGTGATGTCCTTGCGGTCTGGCAGGCCCGACGTGCGGTCATAGTACTCGAAGTTGGACATGCACTTGGTGTCCATGTTCACCAACCCGTCGCTCAGTCCCAGCCAAAGCCTCTCACCATGAATCTGCGCCGTGATGACGCGTGTGCGAGTCATGCCTATGTCGGCAATGTTATACTGAGCGAAGTAGTTGTTTATCCACGCCACGACGCCGCTGCCATAGGTGGCGAACCAGAAAATCCCTTCGCGGTCCACCATGATGTCCGCCACATAGTTGTTGCCCAGTCCGTTCTGCTCGTCAATGGTCAGGCTCTCCACATAGTCCTGCGTGTCCTCCCTATATTCCCACTCTTTGACGCCGTCGCCCCAAGTGGCCAAATAGAGGTTGCCGCTCTCCTCCTCATATATTGAGCGAATGTCATAGGCTGCCACTTTGCCGCTTGAGCAGATCTTGTTGCACTGGCTGAGCATCTTGGCCCCGTGAGTGGGCGAGTAGCGGTATATGCTGCCATCGTCAAATCCCACCCAGAAATCAGAGCCGTGGCGGGTCGGGGTGATGCAGTTGACCATGCCGGAGGGCAGGTCGCTAATCTCCTCGGGAGCGCGGAGTGTGCCGTCCGCCTCAACCCTGACGGTCAGGAGTCCGTCTGACGTTCCCACGAGCAGGATCATGGAGTTGACTGCGCATATGGAGGTGTACATCCGGCCTCCGAACATCTCGTCGTCAAAATATGTGACCATTTTGTGGTCGGGGCTTATTTTGACAATGCCCATGTTCTGCTCCACTGCCCAGATGTTACCCCTGTCGTCAAGGCACATGTCCTTGATCGGGGCTTGCATCTCGTCGTTGGCGGGCATTTTGATGAATTTGCGCCCGTCGTTATAGGTGAAAGTGCCGTTGCCATGACCACACCACAGGTTGCCGTCGGTGTCTATGATCATGTCTGTCACATAGTTGTCTGACAGGGAGTCGCGGGTGGTGTAGTTGACGAATTGCAGTCCGTCATAGCGGGATAGTCCCTCGGCCATGCCTATCCAGACAAATCCGTTGTTATCTTGGACCAGGCTATAGATGTAGTTCTGCGGAAGTCCCTGCGCGTTGGTGAACTTCGATAGGTTGAAGTTTTGCGACACAGCATTGACCGCCACTCCGGCAAGGAGTAGCAGGGCGGTCGCTAACTTTTTCATAATCATAGTTTTTACCTGGTTTAAGATAGGGAGGACGCCGCCCCGCATTATGATGGTGCGGGGGGCGGCGTCTCTGTGTTCTTTTGTCTTTGGGGCCGGGGGGGCTTTGGTGTGAGGCCTGTCCTCTGTGCCTCTACTTCTTAGGCTTGACGCCTATGGAGTATTTGTATTTGGGAATGCCTCCGATAGGAACGCTATAGAATGGCATCAGCTCGCCATACTGGTTCTCAAGGAAGATGACCACGTTGTTGTTCTTCAGGGGTTTGTTCTTGAACTTGATCATCTGGATGTCCCATGAGGTGTTCTTCTCCTCGGCCACGACCTTGTGGGTGCTGGTGGCCCACTCGTTGTTACCGCTCACTTGCATCATCTCGCCATTCTTGGCCACTGAGACAATGCGGAGCATTCCGTCTTTGTCCCAGTCGAAGTTGCTCTGCTTGAGCGATATGGTCTTGTCGTCAATATACGGGTAGATGTGCGACACCTCGTTGCCCGAGTCGTGCATCCTGAACTTATATTTGAAGTAGTAGGCGAATGCGCCGTCCACTTTGACGTTGTCGTCTTTCTTGCGGCTCAGGAAGAGGCGGTACATGTTGCCGTCGTCTCCAGACAAGCCCTCTATGACCAGTTTGAAGGTGCGGCCGCCAAACTCGGGCAGGTCCTCACCCTCCGACGGGTTGAACGGGCCGAACGTGTACCATTTGTCGTCATACTGGGCGTCTGCCCCGAATGTCTTGGTGGCCAGCATGGTGCCGCTCTTGTACTTGCCTTTTAAGTTGCTCTTCTGTGCGTCTTTGTTTGAGCAGGACTCCTTGCCGCCGTAGATGCTGAAGCGGGTCTTGGTGTTGAAGTCGCCTCGCACCTCGTCATTCTTGCCTCCGCAGTCGGGGTCGAACACCCTTATGTAAATCGGCGTGGAGCAGTCGGCGGGTATTGAGAAGAAAATAATCTGCACAAAATTGTCGTCACCCCACTCCGTTTGGCTGTCTTTGCCAAATGTCATGAGGAACGGTATGTTCTCATCAGCACCGGGGACGGGCTGAGCCAAGGTCGTCGTAACTGTCGTGAGGGCGGCGAGACCCATCAGCAATCGCTTGATTCTCATCGTTTTTTTCTTGTCTGGGTTTGTTCAGTGGTTTTTTCGGAGTCTGCTATTCCACAGTGACTTCGGTCCATGTGCAATGCTTTTCCCCTGTCTTCCTTGCATCAATCGTGCCACACTCCACGCGATAGGTGCCGGGATGTGAGAAAATTGTGGTGACGCTCTTGCCTTTTATCTGGTCGCCGTTGCCCATGGTCCAGTAGAATTCGCGTGGTCTGAAGTTTTTCAGCCCGTCAGTGTTAGCCGAGAAGGTTACGGCCTCGCCCGCGCGTATCTTCTCCGGTATTACGATTTCTACCTGTTCTGGTTTGCTTATTTCCAGCTCATATTGCGCCAATGAGAACATTTCCTCGCCCGATGTCTTGTCAAGCACGCTCAGGTCGATGGTGTAGGTTCCCTCGCCGGCATAGCAGTGGCTGACCTCCACGCCTATGGCTGTCGCCCCGTCGCCGAAGTTCCACCGGCATTGGAAGGTGGTGGTGTCATAGTTCTCCGCGCTGGCCTCGTAGAGGTCGTAGCAGAGATTCATGTGCTGCAGCTCCTCTTTCTCCTCGAAGGTGGGGAAGGTGCGCTGGAAGTAGTATATCTTGTCCTTGCCGTCGCGGTTCGAGGTCACGTAGCCCCAGGTCTCGTCGGCGCTGTAAAATATTCCGTAGTCGTCACGTCGGCTGTTGATGCCGTCATCCAGTTTCTGAGGCTTGGCGAACGAGCCGTCGGCGTTGCGCAGGGTGTAATAGATGTCAAGTCCGCGGCTGTCCTCCCGACCGTCCGACGCGAAGAATATCTTGCCAGACGGGTGGATGAAGGGGGCTGTCTCAGTGCCCGGCGTGTTCACCACAGGCCCCATGTTCTTAGGCTCTGTCCATCCGCTTCGGGTCAATTCGCAGTAGTAGAGGTCGGCGCGACCCTCACCTCCGCGGGCGTCAGAGGCGAAAACCATCAGTTTGCCGTCCTCTGATATTGACGCCATGCCCGAGCTGGCTCCCTCGGGCGTGTCCACATTACGGCCCTTGCTCGCCTCGCGGCTCTCGTAGTGCGTGATGACCATCGGGGCGCCTCGCATGGCGCTCTTGTTCATGTCGTTCTCGGTCACGTATGGCGTGCCGTTAGGGTCGAACGTGAGGCAGAACATGTTGGTGCCCTCGCCCGCCTTGGTGAAATAGGGGCGGGCTGAGCCGTTTGGCTTGCGGTTCTTGACCCCGACACGGTAAATCTTGTACAGGTAGCCGCCGCGCTGGTTGAAATAAGTCTTGCCGATGTCCCATCTCTGGTCGCTGGCGAAGTAGAGTGTCGAGTCGCGCAGCACGGGGTATATGGCCTGGGCGTCACTCGTCAGGTCGAGTGGCTCGATGGCTATGTCTTGCGCCAAGGCCGAGCCTATGGTGAGGAGCGCGCCTGCCGCCAAGCCTGCCGCTCTCATTGCGCGTATATGTCCTTTCTTCATTCTCGTCTCTCTGTGCGTTATTCTGTTAGAAGAACCTGTGGCTTACTGTCTTGACCTTATAGATGAAGTCGTATTGCAGCGATATCTCATGCGACCCGCTGTTATACCCGTTCAGGTCTCCCATGGTCATTGTGTAGCTGTATGCCACCTTGAGCCTGCCGTTTGGCGAGTAGGCCAGTCCCGCCGTGGCGTCTTTCGTTGTGCGGTAGGCGAGTGTCACCCACACCTTGTCGCCCCATATGCCGGAGAGGCTTATGTTGGCCGCCGTGCTGTTGGCCTTGCTGTAGTCCACGAGGACTGACGGCTGGATTGCGAACCCTTGTGATAGGCTGAACCAGTAGCCCGCGCAGGCCATGTATGTGGCGTCGGCGGGAGCGAACTCGGTGTCCGCCTTGTCAAAGTCGTTGGTAACGAAGAGGGTCGATGTGCTGACGCCAGCGAAGAACTTCTCCCCGTAGACGCTTATGCCTACGCCCAAAAGTGGCGCCACGCCGGTCTTTTTCTCGGAGAATACGTCGTCCGTTTTGTCCTGGTCCATGGTGCGGACTTTTGTCCAGTCTGTCGAGCGGAACGCCGCGCCCGGCTGCAACGCCAGTCCGAGCCATGCCGAGTTGCTTATCCTCGTGCGGTAGCCCACCGTGGCGAGGATGCCCGAGTTGCGGCTCTCGTGGATTGTCTGGTTGTAGACGCTTATGCCGCCCGTCAGCTTGTCATGGCGCATCGGGGTGTTGAGTGTCAGCAGCTGGCTCATGGGGGTGTTCTCGATGCCGCTCCACTGCTTGCGGAAGCTGCCGAAGATGGTCAGGCCGTCACGCGAGCCGGCGAACGCGGGGTTGACCGCGAAGTAGTTGTGCATGTATTGTGACACCACGAGCTCGTTCTGCGCTTCGGCCGCCGGGGCGGCCACGAGTCCCGCAGCCATGACCGCCGCGGTGAGTAGTCTCATCATCCTGGTTCTTAATCCTGTCATTGTCTGCGCTTTTGGTTGGGTTCTGCCTTAGTTGCGCTTGATTGCGAGTGTCTCTTTGATGGCGCTTATCCCGTCGCCTTTGAGCACGTAGGCGTAATATCCGTCTTCGAGTCCGTCGGCCGACCATTGGTTGCGGTAGTTGACCTTCTCGTAGACTTTCTTGCCGCGGCCGTCGTAGACGAAGAGGGTGTTGGTGACGGGCAGTCCCTCAATGACTAACCGGTCGTTGACGTTGTCTCCGTTGGGGCTGATGGCGTTCGGATAGCGCAGCGGCATGTCGAAATATACGGATATGAAGGCTGTGTCTGACGGACATTCGGGCTGCCCCGTGAGGACGTCTCCCGCCACGGTCTCCACGACGTAGTAGTCCACGCGCCCTGCCATGTTGGACCATGCCGTGGACTGTGAGCCCCATCCGTCGATGCCGGAGTCGTATCCGCGCGACTTAATGCCCCAGCTGAATGAGTCGGAATCATCGGTCGGGGTGACGCTCAAGTCAATCTTGACCTCGCGGGTGAAGACTGAGTCGGAAGCGAAGCTGGGCTGCGGAGTCCTGTCTGTGACGCTCACGCCGCCGTGCAGGAGGTCGGGCGTTGAGCTGTCGGTCACGCAACCGTTGTCATCCACCACTCTGGCTATTGTCACACGCCCCGCCTTGTCGACATAGGCGTTGGCGAAGACCTTTACACCCTCGTCTATGTTGCCGAAAGTGGCGCGGTCGCCTGTGCTGAGCGTGACGGTCATTGGCCCGTCGCCAATGAGGTCGACCAATGCGCTGAACCTGCGTCCCGTGTCGTCGGCCTCGTCCGCGTTGGTGCAGATGAGGATGGTGCCATCGGGATATTTATCCTCGTCGAGCGACAGTGTGGCGTCAGGCCGTCCCATGAGGGTCACCTCTTTTGTGTATGTGGCTTGGCATACGCCGCCGACAGTCTGAGTCACTGTGACGTTGGTCGTCTTGACGTTCGACCCCCTGTCCGCATTGCGTATCTGGCTCAGCGTGGCTGCGTTGCCGTTGCCCTCGATGGTGTACTGGTCGGTGTTTGAGACGGTCCACTCGTAGGTTGAGACGTTGGCCCAGCCTGGGTTGGTGCTCAACTCGTAGTCGAAACCGCACGCGCGTGAGTCTCCCAGGATGTACAGACGCCTCGGGTCGGTCTTGTCTAACAGGTTGTCTGTGCGCGGAGTGCCATAGACATGCCAAGTGGTCTCGTAGGGGGTGACGGGCGTCAGGCTGACCTGGTCGAGGTCGCTGTTGCGCAGCGTGGCCTTATAGATGGTTGCCTTGTAGTCCCTTGTGCCGGTCTGCTCGTCATATGAGGTGCCGGCGTAGACGTTCTTCGCGTCGCAGACAAGGTCCTTGATCTCAGTCTTGGTGTCCCAGCTGAGCAGCGTTATGGACCCGTTGCCGTTGTCCCACTGGAGGTCAAGTCTTGAGTAGCTCTCCACCTCGCTTTGCGTCAGCCCGCCTATGACGGGGCTGATGGTGAGAGCTCCGCCCGTGGTGCTGCAAAAGCTCGCCTCCGAAACCTGTAGTTTTATGGTGGGTTGGGCGGTCTCTTGTGCGCTCGCCCCGGTCGCCGGCGTGAGTGAAGCCAGCGCCAATGCTGTGAGTGTGGCCGCTATTCCGCTAATTTTCATTGTTTTCGCATCTAAACTGTGTGTCGCCGCGCGCTTCTCGCTCCCTCTGGGCGGCTCGCGGTGGCATTGTGTCTATTAAGAAATGCTAAGTTAGTAATTTATTGTCAAATAACGGCAAAAAACAAGTAGGGTCGGTGCTGAGAGGCGGTGTCTTTGGTCATCAGAGATGTATTATCTTGCTTTTAGGAAAGAGCAAGCTTTTTGCTGATTTCTTTATCTTGAAGGAAACCGTGTCTCCATGTCCTCCGGAGCGCGACAGTAACAAATCAACTGTGATGTATCCCGCATCGAGAAGTGTGTCAAACTGGGACAAGATGGGGTTCTTTGTGTGCTCAACTGTTACCGGACGGAAATACTCGTGGCCTTTGCGAATGGTCGTCTCCACCTCAATCCAAAATGTCTCATGGTGTTTCTGCCGTAACTTCTCATGCAATGAGTCCAAACGCCATGCAGCGACATCATTCAGCTTGATGACTCTCTCGGCTTGCTGAATCTTCTCCTCAATGGTGAGCAGCCTGTCTGCCTGATAAAGTGAAAGCCCAAGCCCTTGTGAGTTTATCTTTTCACAACTCAGTGTGTTGTGGTAAGTCTTACTCCCGTGTTTCCAATACCCGTAGGTGTCTACAATCTCTTTTGCCGATTTCATTTTGCTTATGCTCCAGTCCGGCACTTGACAAAACAGAGATGAGCGGACGCCGTCACGCTTCTCCCTGTAACTTTTTAGTTCAATGCCTTTATAGTCTGGCAGCGGGGAGCAATTCATGTCGATGCCGAGCAGCTTTTCAATGGCACGGCCGACTCCTGTGTCGGCTAAGACATCTGTGTGGTGCCACGATGTGGACATTTCGCGCATGAGACTAAGCAACTCATCCGATATTTGTGAGGCTTCCTTATGGCAGGCTGTCAATTCGACGGCGAGAGGCGTGTCCCTGTCATAATCAAGGAGTTCGCTTAGATTGATGCGTGACAGGTTGAATATGCGCAACTGGCCGTCATGAAATATGATGGCCAGTATGTCATCCGGCTCGCAGTACTTTGTGACATTGCGTGGCCAAATTCGCGGGTCGCCTTTTTTTGTCACAGGGCGGTAGAATGATGTGGTCGTGGCGCTACAGCCCTCGTCACCGTAAAGTATGGTCGGTATCAGTCTCTTATGGTCTGGACCTTGCGGCTGCGAGCCGAAGTCATGTACTCCATGTTCCTTGAAATAATGACGCATAGGCTCCGTCGCATCAAGAATACTCTTCTGGAAACCGGTGGCGGTTATCTGAACAAAAGTGGCCTCTATCCTTAACTGCGTGAGCGTTCTGAGGTTTTCCTCCTCAACCTCCGTAAATCTGCGCATGTGTATCATGGCAAATCCTTATTCAATGCAGTTAAGGATTACGTTCCCTATGGCTCTTGCCATGAGGGGCGGCACAGCGTTGCCCACGAGGGTGAACTGCGGAATCTCTTCCTTGCGCTTCTCCCCTCCCGTTTGACGTTTGCCTTGAAAGACGAATGAGTCGTCAAAAGACTGTAGTCTGGCCATTTCGCGCACGGTCATGGCGCGGTGGGCCGAGTAGTGGATGAAGTCATCGGGCATGGTTACTACGGTCGGGCTCTGCCCTTTGGGGTTGAGCACCGTGTAGTTCCGTTTGTCTGAGTCTAACCCTGCGGCTTGTAGCGCTTTTTTCGTCTCCTCGTCATATTCGCCACGGGTGGCAATCATGCTAAGCCGTTCGCGAACTGTGTCATTCTGTGAACTTGTCTGGTGATTGTTGAGCTCGTAGTGCTGTTGGAGGGTTGTGTCTTTCAATCCTGCCGCGTCGCGTACGTATGTCGGAGGAGTGTCATAAGCGAAACGGTGGGTAAGCCGCCCCTCCCTTTGCCATTGACTATAAAGTTTACCTGATGCATTTAGCGTCCCGTCGATCAGCCTGTTTCGCAACAGGTTGATGTAACTCGGGTCTGGCGTGACGGGCTTGTACTCTGTCACTGTCTCTCCGTTTCCAATCATGTCTAAATCCCACAACGCCTCATAGACAGTCACTTTGTCCTCTGGGGCTACTGTGGCAGGAACGCCTGTTATGAGCTTTTGGTCGTTTCGGCAACCGATGAACACCACTCTTTCCCTGTTTTGTGGAACCCCGTAATCAGATGAGAGGAGTACGAGAGGTGAATCTATGTTGTAGAGCCTTATCTGGCTGCAAACAAGTGAGTACTGCCCCTCAAATATAGTTCCCTTGACTTTATCCCCGATTAATTCAAGGACCTCGTCAAGTGTCATCACATATAGGGATAGCGAGTCGCGAAGAGCGTTGACTTCCTTCTCATTTCTGGTGAGGGTAGCCATGTCATCGAGGGCGGCTGACATCTTCTCCAAGATGGAGGTGTCGGATATGTCCTCGATGAACTCATTTATGCGGTCGCCAAACAAATCGTTGTCTACGTCGGCCTTGGTCTTGAGGGCAATCACGTTTTTGCGGATAAGACTGCGCAAGTTGCCCTCTTTGAGCATCCTCAGCCCATGGCGCACTGTGTTGATGCTTGTGTCCGACTTGCTCACTTTATACTCGATATCCTTGGTGACCTGCTTGAACAAGTTCTCAAGAGACGAGAAGTAGCTGTCAATGAGCTGCTCTCGGTATTGTGGCTCGCACGTCTCGATGTTGATTTTGCAAATGAGTGTCGTATAGGCGTAAGAGCCTTCCCCCGCGAACGCTTTCTTGACAAAGTCGCATAGCAGATTGACCTTGGTGTCGTCAACAATCGAGCGGATCTCTCTGAGAATCTTGTCCTTTATCCTCCCATGGTCTTTAGTCAAGATGCCTTTGACGTTTTCCATGACGAAATATTTTGGGCGTAAGGCCTTTATGACCTTGAGGTAATGGTAGAAAAGGTCATCGCGCTTGTCGAATTTCCTGCGCCGGCCAGAGAGACTGAACGATTGGCAGCTTGGCCCGCCTGTGACAACATCCACCTGCCTGTCTCCTGTCAGCTCCCTTATGTGATCGACGAACGTGTCGTCCATTATGTCCTGACACAGGAACTCCGTGCCCAACCCCAGCTGGTGGTTGTAGCGCACCCTGTGGGTCAGCTCGCAATTGGCGTTAATATCTGAAGCTAACAGGAAATCGTAATATTTCCTGTCTGTGTATGCCTGCAAAAAGCCCTCGCTTATGCCTCCCGCGCCTGCGAATAGGTCGACAAACGTCACTCTGTCTCGGCCCTCAATGAATTCTTTCTTCTCGGACATCTAAATCTTCAATCTCTGTGACGGCAAAGTTACTCAACAAAAAGTTGCCACCCAATCCTCAGCCCTTCACCCGCTTGTAGAGGTCGACGGCATATAGGTCGGTCATGCCGCAGACGGTGTCTATGGCGCTCATAATCTTGTCATAGACGGGGGCGTCGGCCGGGACGCGGTATTGCTCGGGGATGAAGGGCAGGATGAGGCTGGAGTAGTAGATGTCAGGGTTGAGCAACGCCCCTATGAACTTGTCTATCAGGGTGCCTATGATGGCGAAGCCCGTCAGCTCTATTTGCGCCACGCTCTGATGGCGGTATATCCTCTCAACGGCCGTTTTGGCCATGTGGTCCATTGCCATGCGGGGGCGGCCTGTGAGGTGCGAGATGAGCGACCCTTGGAATTTGCCCTCCAGTATGGTGTCTATGTTGTCGGCGAATATCTTCGTGGCCTTGCGCACCAGCAGGGCTATGAGCAGGGTGCGCATATACGCCACTTGCTCATGACGGTCGGTGACGGCCTGGCACACGCGGCTCAGTCCCTCAAAGGTTTGAGCGTCGGCCGACGGGTCGAAATACGCCATGTAGAGGTCGCGGGTCTCGTCATAGCTGAATATGCCTAAGCGGTATGCGTCCTCGACATCCATGGCCTGGTAGCATATGTCGTCGGCCGCCTCGACAAGGTAGACGAGCGGGAAACGGGCGTATTCTTTGCGCTCCGGGGCCGTCTCGGGGATCCCGAGCGTCTGCATGATGCCTGTGAACGTCTCCTCGTCTTGCTGGAAGTAGCCGAACTTTTTGACGCCTACTGACGGACGCGGATATTTGATTATGGAGGCGAGGGTGGGGTAGGTGAGTGAGAATCCGCCACGGCGTCGCCCCGCGAAGGAGTGGCTGAGCAGGCGGAACGTGTTGGCGTTGCCGTCGAAGTTGGTGACGTCGGCCAACTGCTCCTTTGTCAGATGGTTGGCCAATGCCTGCCCGTCGCCATTGGCGAAGTAATGCTGTATGGCGCGCTCGCCGGAATGCCCGAACGGAGGGTTGCCCATGTCGTGGGCTAAGCTGGCGGCCGACACGATGTCGCTTATCGACATGGCCATCTCGGCCGTCATCAGTCCGCGGGTTGTTAGCTCCTCTGCCACGCTCCGTCCAAGTGACCGGCCGACGGATGCCACCTCAATGCTGTGTGTCAGGCGGTTGTGTACGAAAATGGAGCCCGGGAGCGGGAATACTTGTGTCTTGTTTTGCAAACGGCGGAATGGCGCCGAGAAAATTATGCGGTCATAGTCGCGCATGAACTCAGTGCGCGAGTGCTCCAAGCGTGGCGTCTGTTTGCCGGTGCGCTGCGCTATGAGCAGGTCCTCCCATCTCATCTTGTGCTATCCTTGTCTCTTTTTTATGTGTTCATATTGATGTCCCTTTTCTCGCCATGGCAAAGCTCAAGCAAGCTTGGCTTTGCTCGTCTGGCTTGACGAAAAGGGTCAGTTCTTTTTCTGCCCGTGATGCGTCGGACTGGCCGCCTAATACTGCCAAACGGGCCGGCGCTATGGTTGCCATAACGCCCGCCCGCTTTGGCGGCGCATAATGCCTGTGTCTTGATGCCTGTCCTTGCCAGACCTCCTCTGCGATTGGCGGCTTAGTTGCCCACCTCGCTCACGAACTTGATTCTCACGAGGCGGATCATCTCCTCCGGGTACTCGTCTTCCGGCAACTCCTCCATGGCCGTCTTCATCGAGTCGTCTTCCGCCTCTTTGAAATAGGCGAAGACGTCGTCCACGAGATATGAGTCATATTGGTCGCGAAGGTAATAGTCCACGTTGAGCTTTGTGCCTGAGTAGACTATGGCCTCCATCTCTTTAATCAGCTCGGCCATGCTGAGCCCTTTGCTCTTGGCCAAGTCCTCAAGGTTTATCTTGCGGTCCACGCCCTGGATTATGGCCACCTTGTTTTTAGACTTGTTGGCCACGGTCTTGATGACCGTGTCTTGCGGGCGGTCAATCTCGTTCTCGTCCACGTATTTGGCGATAAACTCGACTATCTTCTTGCCGAACTTGTGCGCCTTGCCCTCGCCCACGCCGGGGATGTTTTTCAACTCGTCGAGCGTGACGGGGTAATAAGTGGCTATCGATTCGAGAGCGGGGTCCGAGAATATCACGTGCGGAGGCAGGTTGAGCTTTTCCGCCATCTCTCGGCGCATGTCCTTCAGAGCTCTGAACAGGACGTCGTCCAATGCGGATGTGCCGCCTTGCGTCGCCGTCTCCTCGTCGTCCGCGTCTGTGAAGTCGCGGTCCATGCAGAACATTATGGGCTCTTTGCTCTTCTCTAAGTCAGCGGCATGCTCGCCAAGCCTCAGAAGCCCGTAGTTCTCAATGTCTTTTGAGATGTATCCGGCCACTATGGACTGGCGGAGCACCGACGTCCAGTACCTCCTGTCATGGTCAGCCCCGTTGCCAAACAGCTCATGCTCAGCATGCCCGTATGACTTTATCTGGTCGGTGGCCACGCCCATTATGAAGTCTATTATATACTCGGCCTTATACCGGTTGTTGAACTCGCCCACCACGTCCGTGAGCAGCTCCACGGCCTCGCGCGCGTCGAACCGCTCGCGTGGGTTGAGGCAGTTGTCGCAGCACCCGCAGTTGGGCACGTCGAAACCCTCGCCGAAGTAGTTCAGCAGAGTCCTGCGTCGGCACTCGCCGCTCTCGGCGTAGGCCACGGTCTCGGCTATCAGCTGGCGGCCAATCTCTTGCTCGTTGAGGGGCTTGCCCTGCATGAACTTCTCCAGTTTCTGGATGTCTTTGCGGCTGTAGAAGGTTATGCAGCGCCCCTCGCCGCCGTCTCGCCCCGCACGGCCCGTCTCCTGGTAATAGCCTTCGAGGCTCTTGGGAATGTCATAGTGGAACACGTAGCGCACGTCCGGCTTGTCTATGCCCATGCCAAAGGCTATGGTGGCGCACACCACGTCCACTTTCTGCATCAGGAACTTGTCCTGATTCTCGGCGCGGGTGGCCGCGTCGAGTCCCGCATGATATGGCACCGCCTTTATCCCGTTGATGCTCAAGCTCTCGGCAAGCTCCTCTACTTTCTTCCTGCTCATGCAGTAGACTATGGCGCTCTTGCCAGGGTTGCCCTTAAGGATGTGTATTATGTCTTTTGTGGCGTTTTGCTTGGGACGCACCTCATAATAGAGGTTAGGCCTGTTGAATGACGATTTGAAGACTGTGGCGTCCATTATGTCCAAGCTCTTCAGGATGTCGTGCTGCACTTTTGGCGGTGCGGTGGCTGTGAGCGCTATGATGGGCGCGCGGCCTATCTGGTCGGCAATGGGCCGGATGCGGCGGTACTCGGGACGGAAGTCATGCCCCCACTCGGATATGCAGTGCGCCTCGTCAACAGCGTAGAAGGAAATCTTGACCCCGCGCAGGAACTGGATGTTCTCCTCTTTGTTCAGGGACTCCGGAGCTACATAGAGAAGCTTGGTCACTCCCGCCGCCACGTCGCTCTTGACCTCGTTGATGCTCGCTCGGCTCAGCGACGAGTTGAGGAAATGGGCCACGCCGTTGTTGGCGGAGTACCCGCGGACCATGTCGACCTGGTTCTTCATCAGAGCGATGAGCGGCGAGATGATTATGGCCGTGCCGTCAAGCAGTAATGCCGGCAGCTGGTAGCAAAGCGACTTGCCGCCGCCCGTGGGCATCAAGACGAACGTGTCCTTGCCCGCCATAAGGTTCTCTATTATCTCTTTCTGATTCCCCTTGAAGGTGTCGAATCCGAAGAATTTCTTCAGTTGGTCTTTTAGTTCCATTGCCTTTTTCTTCAACTTTCCATCCCTAAGGTATAAATAAATCCGCTATTTGCCAAATTAATCACTATTTCTTGGATGGCGGTTGCCGCCTGCTCCACGCCTCCCGCACCTCGGCTTCCCCGCCGTCAGTCGCTGTCCCAGTCGCCATTCCGCCTGTGTCCGTCGGTGTGCTTCCGTTGTGTTTCCGCATTTGCGGGCTTGTCTGCTCATGGCGCTGCCTCCCACTTGCTTTGCGTCCGTTTGCTTTGCGCCCATCCGATTTTCCCGTCCGAATTTCCTCAAGAGTACTTTCGTGAGAAAGAGTTGGGGTAAACAAAAAAATCCAGCCCCGACCCTGAGGCCGAGGCTGGAATCCCACTTGATGGGGTGAGTAACCGGGATCGAACCGGCGACCTCCAGAGCCACAATCTGGCGCTCTAACCAAACTGAGCTACACCCACCATCTTTTGTTTTGCGAGTGCAAAGTTCACCCATTTTCTCTATATTTGCAAGAGTAAAGGCGAAAAAAATATTGTTTATCTTAATTCTAAACAACCATGACCCCCGAAAGACTCCGAGATCTCAAGTTTCAGGTGCGCCGCCACATGAATGGCGATGTCGCCCAGATAATGAAAGGTCTCGACGATTCATATAAGGCCAACTATGGCATCTCTCTCCAACATGCGCGCGACGTGGCTGAGCAGGAGCGGCTTGCGGAAGATGAGTGCCATGAATTATGGCTCTCCGAGTGGCGTGACCTCATGCTGATTGGCGCGGCGGGTCTGGCCGCGCACAAACCGTCGGCCGAGACCATATGTCTTTGGGCTGAGGCGGTCTCGACGCTTGAGATGGCGGACGCCCTGCCGTTCCTTGTCGTCAAGGCCGATAATGTCGATGCGGTTGTCGCTGCCGCTGGCGAACTCGCCAAACGCGCAAAGGGGTATGACTTGACTGTGTCCCTCAACCTCATGGCGAGGTCTTTGTCCGTCCTCGCTCGGCCTGAATTCCGCAAATCTGCGGACCCCGACACGACAAGCGACGAATACGGATGTTGGTCTGCCACAATCCGCAAAGTGGCTGATTGCGCCCAATCGGTGTTGGAAAGTGTCGTCCGAATGAGCGAATGGTCCTATGCTGAGGCCAAGGCCGCCAGTTTCCTCGCCCGCCAATTGTGCCGCCTGCCACTCTACGGGGGCGACTTCGCAGCGCTCGCTGTTGTCGATGCGCTTTGCCGTGAGTCCGAGGCGCGTACCGATGAGGCCTCGCGGTCTGTGGCCATGGACGTCGCCGCTGAGATGGAAATGGTCAATTCTTTGTGCTAACTTCGCGGCATGACAGAATCTCGCCACGAATCGGATATTAATCTCAGGCAGTTCAAGGAGCAGGTGCTTGGCGACTACCGTCAGGCGTTCCTGGGCCGCGAGATGAGGCGCTCGGCCATGGTTGACGCCGACTGCCACTACGTCACATCCATGAGTGACGTGGCGCAGGTGACGCTCGCGCGCTTTGCCGAGGCGGGCGACGCCTACGTCTCGGCGGGGCTGGACCTGACCGCTGAGCTTGTGCGGGGGACGGTGGCCCCCCCTGTGTTCTTCTCGTCGCTCTTTTCCGCCGCCTATGACCTCTACAGCCACGGTGCCCCCAACCGGTTGTCTGTCGCGGTGGGCATGGCTTTGGCGGACGCCTCGACGCGCGGGGCCGCCACTGACGATGCTGCGCCAAGGCGTGTCATAGTGTGCACTGCCTGTGGCGATTTTGGCTCAAATGGCGATTTCTTTGAGAGTGTCTCTTATGCGGCGGCGCGCTCTTTGCCGCTCTGCATTGTGCTTTGGAACAACAACGGGTCTACGTCAAACGGCAATCTGATCCGACAGCTAAGCGGCTTCTGCCAGTCTTCCGGCGGGCGCAAGACGTTAAATATCGAGGCGGCCAAAGGTGGCGACTACGCAGCCCTGTGCCGGGTGATGCGCCAGCAGGTGGAGACGGCCCGGTGCGGCTGCACTACTCTTACGTTTGTCAGTGGCGATGATGCCGATGTTGAGGCTTTTGGCCGTTGGCTGGTCGATAAGCAGATTGCCACGGAGGCGCAGCTGAATGACATTGAGACTGAGACGCGCCAGCAGGTGGAACGCGAAAGGCGTGGGGCTTACCTCACCTCGCTTGTGGCTGATACGCCAATCCGCCACCCCCACAGGTCTTTGGCGGACGTGTCTGGCCTCTATGCCCTGTCGCCCAAGCCGGTCATGCGCATGACGGCAGGGGCTGGCGTGGTCAGCAAGGCCATTGGCGTCGCAAAGGCTGGGCTGCTGCCAATCGTTGACGCCTCGGCTGCCGAGGTGCGCTCGTCGCTCCTGGCAAGTTATCCCGATGTGGCGGTCATCGTGCGCTCGACTGACATTGAGGCGGGTGCTTTTCTCGCGTCGTCCCCCTCGTCCACTGAGGTGTACACACCTGTCTCGCTCGCTGAGGCTCAATCCGTCTACCGCTCCCTGCTCTCAAGCCCGCGCCAGGCCATAGTCATAGAGCCGGGCTTTGACGCCAAGTGCGACCCGCTTGCCGCAGATGCCGACATGTCCGCGTCGCGGCTCTCAGAGGGTGAGGACGTCACGCTCGTCTCTTTCGGCCTTGCCACACGTCATGCGGCCGACGCCGTGCGGCTCCTCTCTGCTCAGAGCCTGAGGGTGGACCACATTCACCTCACGTCTCTCCGTCCACTCGACGCTTGCGGCATCGTTGCCGCGTCGCTCCGTAAGACAAAGCGGCTCGCGGTGGTCGACACCGACCCCTCAGGTCTGTCAGCCTCGGTGATTCTCGCCGGGCTCGCCTTGTCGGGCGAGTCCGTAAGGCATCTCATGTGCCAGCCTGTCGTCATCCGTCCGCAGTCCTCGCTCCGACCCGTCGAGCCGCACGACATTTGCGTGGCCATAGCGCGCATTGTGGGCTGACCAGCCTCGCAAACCCCTCATAAGGTTGGCAATGTGGCTGTGTATCTAAAAAAATGACTATTTTTGCCGTACTTTAATAAGATACCCAAATGTTGAAAGACAAGATAGAAGCCCTCAAGGCCGAGATTTCTCAGCTCAAAGCTCAGAAAGCCGAGGAGGTTGAGGCTCTCCGAATCAAATACCTCAGCAAGAAAGGCGAGGTCTCTGCCCTCTTTGACGAGTTCAAGACTGTGGCTCCCGAGCTGAAGCGCGAGATGGGTCAGAAGCTCAACGAGCTCAAGACTCTTGCGCAGGACCGCATTGCCGAGCTCAAGGCGCAGGCCGCCGCGGCTAATGTGGCTGATCAGGTGGCGACAGATGTGACCCGCCCTGCGACTTCTTCGCCCATTGGAGGCCGTCACCCGATATCTATCGTCAAGAATGAGATTGTCGAGATTTTCGGCCGTCTTGGCTTCACTGTGGCCGAGGGTCCCGAGGTCGAGGATGACTGGCACGTCTTCACCGCCCTCAACTTCCCGCCCGAGCACCCGGCGCGTGACATGCAGGACACTTTCTTCATCAGCACAAATCCCGACATCCTGCTCCGCACTCACACCAGCTCCGTCCAGGTCCGCGAGATGGAGCGCCAGAAGCCGCCCATCCGCGCCGTCTTCCCTGGCCGCGTGTTCCGCAATGAGGCTATTTCGGCCCGCGCGCACTGCATTTTCCATCAGGTTGAGGGTCTCTATGTGGCAAAGAACGTCTCGTTTGCCGACCTCAAGCAGGTTCTCCTCTATTTTGCCAAGGAGATGTTCGGTTCGGATGTCGAGATTCGCCTCCGCCCCTCTTACTTCCCGTTCACAGAGCCGTCTGCCGAGATGGATGTCAGCTGCACCCTCTGTGGCGGCAAAGGCTGCGGCGTCTGCAAGGGCTCTGGTTGGCTCGAAATTCTCGGTTGCGGAATGGTTGACCCCGCTGTGCTTGAGAACAACGGCATCGACCCCAAGGAGTATAGCGGCTACGCGTTCGGCATGGGCGTTGAGCGCATAGCCATGCTGCGCTATGGCGTTGACGACATAAGGAACTTCTTCGAGAATGATGTCCGTTTCCTTCAGCAGTTCCAGTCGGCTCTCTAAGGAGAGGGGACGTGGAATGACATCGGCCCGATAAATAAAAAGAAGCCCCACTGAAGTTCTTTTCAGTGGGGCTTCTCATTTTTTTTATCGGCTCGAATCTCGTTAGCGCCATGATGTCTATATAGCAAAAGTTTATGGCGAGGTTGTTTTGCCAGTCGGCTGCTTTTTTGCGTTGGTTGCTATTGTCTGTCGAGGCTAATATATTAAACACATAACGCCCCGACAGTCTCAGACTGTCGGGGCGTTTAGACGAGAGCCGATGACGGGACTTGAACCCGTGACCTCTTCCTTACCAAGGAAGTGCTCTACCACTGAGCTACATTGGCGACCTTGGGAGCGGAAAACGAGACTCGAACTCGCGACCCCAACCTTGGCAAGGTTGTGCTCTACCAACTGAGCTATTTCCGCAGTAGAATGAATTTTTGAAAGGAGGCGAGGGATGACTCCTCGCAGATGAGCCGATGACGGGACTTGAACCCGTGACCTCTTCCTTACCAAGGAAGTGCTCT
>CAVKRQ010000002.1:0-228455 GCA_963658925.1 bacterium | reverse complement strand
TTCTACCATATCCTTTGCCAATGCTGCTTTGGGGCGTACATGGAAACACTTGTCATCTTTCAGTCCCCAGAAATATTCGGACGATATGTGGTTGTCATTGACGCATTTTCTGATGTTTTGCCAATACTGCATAGCCACTTTCAAATCACTTTGTGGCATCGTCCAAAAGACTACCTTATCCAACTTATACTCCGTTTCGGTCTTTCCGTTAGGCAGTTGCAGAATGTTATCCGTTTCTCTGAACACGACAAACATAAATCGGTTGGTGAACAATTCATAAAGTCGAGAGTCAGTCCATTCGTCGCAGTCGTACACCTCTTGGTAGTCGATGTTCTCAAACGACATACTTTCCTTGATTGTGCCGTTCTTCTTGACACGGATGGTTTTCATCGTAAGACCCGACTTGACAAATTCTTCTGATTGGTTTATGTTGCCTATTTTGCCGTTGCTCGCAATGGCATTTGCCAATATAAAGTATTTCGACTTTGCCGTTATCGGATTAATGGATAGTTTGTCGCAAATGCCAGTATAAGAGAGTCCGACGTATGGAGCGAAACGCTTGCTCAGTACGTCATCGACGGAGTTTTCGCGCAGTTCTTCGGCACTAAAGATACTTCGAGATAAAAGTACAATAAAAACCTTTTTTATTCAGCACAAATCATGATCTTTTGCCTTTCCAAATGTAAACGCCTCAACGTCGTCAAGTTACCGAAAGCCGTAAACCCCTGATGAGTAACAAAATGAGCACCCGCACAGGAGGGGTACTCTTTAAAAAGGCAAAATTCGTGATACACCCCAAAAAGCCAAAGGCGGGCGCGTCCCTGACATTTCAGAGACGCGCCCGCCGGGCGTTTATTACCTATTACGACTAAAGCTAAAGCGTGAACCTATTGCTTGATGTTTTCGCGGAGGCGGTTGAGATATTTGCTCATCTCAACCGAGTCGCGGCGTTTGATGATCTCAAGCAGGTCCTCCATCTGGGTAATGACGTTCTCGACCTTCTCGGGGGTGTAGGGACTGAAGAGAATCTCAGAGACAAGGTAATCATCCTCTGAGAGGACACCCTTGGCAATGGCCAAATGCTTGGCGAAGGTGGTGCCGGGGGCGTCAGTCTTCTTCATGCTGGCGGCAAACACCATGGTCGAGACGAAAGGAATGGAGAGCGAGTAGGTCATCATCTCGTCATGCTCCTCAAAAGAGTACTCATGGAGCTGGAGGCCGAGCGAGCCGTAGAGGTCCTTGAAAAAGACGCGTCCGAGGTGGTCGCCCTCTGTGATGATGACCGCATGGTTCTGGCTCAACTCGCGCAGATTGGCGAAAGTGGGGCCAAACATAGGATGGGTGGAGACAAAAGGCCTGCCACTGCGTTTGTAGAAATCGAGAAGTCCCGTCTTGACCGAGGCTATATCGGAGAGCATGCAACGCTCTGAGACATAGGGTAGAAGATCCTCGAAAGTCTTGAGTGTGTACTTGAGCGTGACAGCGTTGATGAGAAGCTCGGGGTTGAAATCGCGGATCTCGTCATAGGTTGTCAGTCGCCGAGTGTTGAAGACGTATTGGAGCTTACGGACATCGACATCAAAGATGGCCACCTCATGGAGGAGGCACATGGTGTCGGCGAGGAAAGACCCCATCTTGCCGGCTCCAACAATGCAAATGCGCATGATATCAGTCTTGATAGTCAGTCAACCGGCTTACTTCTTGCCCTCCTTCTGGAGTTTCTGCATGGTGAGGGTCTGACGGTTGACGCTCTCCTCGTGGATGGCCTCATAGAGCTTGACGACGAAATCGGGGTTGAGCCCGTTCTCCTCGGCAACCTTGCGGCGGCTCTGGAGAATCTCGTCATAGCGGCGGCTCTGGAGCACCGTGATGCCGTTCTCGTACTTATACTTGGCAATCTGCTCGGAGATGCTCATTCGCTTGGCCATAATCTCGACCACCTGCTTGTCGAGGAGGTCAATCTTCTGGCGGAGCTCATCAATCTCAGTGCGGGGCTTGTCGCCAATCTTGGCGTCGCGGATGACGAGGTCGGAGAGAATCATCTTGAGGTGCGCAGGGGTGACCTGCTGCTTGGCGTCGGACCAAGCCTGAGCCGGGCACTCGTGGCTCTCGATGATGAGGCCGTCGAAGTTGAGGTCCATGGCCTGCTGGCTGACCTCAAGGATGAGGTTGGAGTCGCCAGAGATGTGGCTCGGGTCATTGATTATGGGGAGGTTGGGCAGACGGCGATGAAGCTCGATGGCAATTTGCCACTGAGGGTCGTTGCGGTACTTAATCTTCTGATAGACAGAGAAGCCGCGGTGGATGACGCCGAGTTTCTTGATGCCGGCGCGGTTGAGACGCTCAAGGGCGCCGATCCATAGCTCAAGGTCGGGGTTGACAGGGTTCTTGACCAAGACGGGCATATCCGTTCCGCGGAGGGCGTCGGCCACCTCCTGAACAGCGAAGGGGTTAGCTGTGGTGCGCGCACCCACCCATACCATGTCGATGCCGTACTTGATGGCCTCGTAGACGTGCTGCGCCGTGGCGACCTCGACGGCGGTGTACATGCCGGTCTCTTTCTTGACCCTCTGGAGCCAAGGCAGACCTATGGAGCCTACGCCCTCGAAAGAGCCCGGGCGCGTACGTGGTTTCCAGATGCCGGCGCGGAAAATCTTGATGCCGTTGGCGGCGAGTTCGCGTGCCGTGTTCATTACTTGCTCCTCAGTCTCGGCGCTGCAAGGGCCAGCTATAACGAGGGGTCGTTTGCCGTCCACGCCCGGGAGGAGGATGGACTCGAGTTCGAGTTGTGCTTCCATTGTATTATCTGGTGTTTATTTTTTTCTTGGGGTTGATGGCCGGGCCATCTTGATTTTTGTTGTGCGCCCCTTTTCTCTTTATCGTTTTTCGGGAAAGAGGCGTCATTTTCAATTTGCGGATAGCGTCACTGGAGTCATCCGCAGTTACTTCATCGCCTTGATGCGCTTGAGCGCCTCCTCGAATACGGGAATCTTTGCGCAGAGGGAGATGCGGAGAAAACGCTCACCTTGACTGCCGAAGATGAAGCCCGGCGTGATGAAGACGCCCGTCTGATGCAGGATGTCATCGCTCTGCGCCTCGGCCGATGGCCACTTGTCCTCGACCTTGGCCCAGACAAAGAGGCCGCCCTGCTGTGGGTTGTATTTGCACTTGAGAGCGTCCATTATGGCGAAAGCGTACTTCTGGCGCTCGCGGTACTCCTTATTAAGCTCAGTGAACCACTCCTTGTCAAGTTTAAGGGCCTCGACTGCGGCAAGCTGCATGGGGCGGAAGACACCACTGTCCATATTACTCTTGACGCGCAGCACGGTCTCAATGACCTCCTTGTTTGAGGCCGCCATGCCGAAACGCCAGCCCGCCATGTTGTGCGCCTTGCTCATTGAGTTGAGCTCGATGCAGACATCCTTGGCGCCGGGGACGGAGAGAATGGAAATCGGGTGCTCGTTGAGGATGAAGCTGTAAGGGTTGTCATTGCAGATGAGGATGCCATGGCGGCTACCGAAGTCGACCAGTTTCTCATAAAGCTCCATTGTGGCGGGAGCGCCGGTGGGCATGTTTGAGTAGTTGGTCCACATTATCTTAACGCCCGAGAGGTCGGCTTTCTCCAACTCGTCAAAGTCGGGTTGCCAGCCGAGGTGCTCATAGAGCTTATATGTGACAGTGCGCGCGCCGACAAGCTTGGCCACGGACGAGTAAGTCGGGTAGCCGGGGTCTGGGACCAGCACGCCGTCGCCCTCATTGATGAAAGCCATCATGATGTGCATGATGCCCTCCTTGGATCCGATGAGCGGGAGCACTTCATGATCAGGGTCCAGCGCGACGCCATACCACTTGGCGTACCACTCGGCGTAGCCCTGACGGAGCTGCGGGATGCCCGTATAGGGCTGATAGCCGTGGACATTGGGCTGGGCGGCCGAGTCGGCCAGGGTCTTGACTACGTTTTCGGCCGGGGGCATGTCCGGGCTTCCAATGCCGAGGTTGATGACGTCCACACCGCTCTTGCGCATGGCATCGAGACGGCGGTTGTTTCGCGAGAAGTAATACTCCTCGACCTTAGCGGCGCGGTTGGCTGGAGAAATAATCATGATGATCGACTTATGCTGTTCTTGTGTGTAAATTCAAACTTGTCTTGTGCCGGCTAATCGTCAAGGCTCTGACGACCCGTCTCATACTCGCCGAGGATTCGGAGCGACGCGCAGAGGGGACGCACGGCGGCGATGGCCTGGACGTAGCGCGTGTAGTTGGTGAAAGAGAGGTCGACGTAGAATATATACTCCCACTCGTGGCCGACCACCGGGTTGGACTGAATCTTGGTGAGGTTGATGCCATAGAAAGCCAAGACGGTGAGAACCTTCGAGAGGCTGCCGGCCTCGCCCGCCTGAGCTATTGAGAAGACCACCGAGGCACGGTTGATCCTGTTTTGCGCCAAGAGCTCGTCGCGGTCGAAGACACCAGACTCGTTGACAACCAAGAAACGGGTGAAATTCTTCTTATTGGTCTCAATGCCGCTCTTGAGGATGTTGAGTCCATAGATTTCAGCAGCGATGGCCGGGGCGATGGCCGCCACATCCTTGAGAC
Source organism: bacterium (assembly GCA_963658925.1). Lineage (GTDB taxonomy): Bacteria > Bacteroidota > Bacteroidia > Bacteroidales > Marinilabiliaceae > W3P20-009. The sequence continues at coordinate 223,859 of CAVKRQ010000002.1, read as the reverse complement.
CCTTGTCGCGGACATCCTTGGCGGAGAGAGCAGTGTCCTCGCTCTCGATGAGGCGGATGTTAGGATAGTCGTTGAAGAAGGCCTTGCACTGAGCGAGCGCCATCGGGTGGCTGTGGACCTCGCGAATGTCCTCCATCTTGACGCCCGGGAGGGCCATGAGGTTGTGCTTGATGCGGAGCTTATACTCGCCGAGAACCTCAAGGCCGGAGTCCTTGAGAAGCGTGTAGTTGGACTGAATGGAGCCGACCAGCGTGTTCTCGATGGCGCAGATGCCGTAGAGGTCCTCCTCTTCGCGGACGCGGCGGAAAAGTTCCTCGAAAGAGAGGCAAGGCACGACCTCGACATCAAAGTCGCGGAAAAACTCGCGGGCGGCAATCTCGTGGTTGGCGCCGCTGACGCCCTGAATGGCCACGCGCCTCTTGGGGCGGTGCACCTTGTCAGATTTCAAAGTCTCCTCGTTAGCCTCGGCCATGTCAATGACACTCTTGCTGCTTTCGTTAGCTTCCACTTTCGGGTGTTGTGTATGAGTAAAAAAACTTGAGGCCCGCCTGAAAAACTCAGGTGGGCCTCATTTTATCTTCGTTTCGGACCTTTGCGCTTAGATGCGGCAACCACCTGCTCCCCTGCTGTCTGCAAAGAAGTAAAAATAGAAGCCGAAGTAAAATCGCATTGTCTGCATTGCTTTTTCATTTTGACAAGAGCAAAGGTAGAAAAAGTATTAATAAGTTGTACCGCCGCAGAGCGACAAAAAACACGCTCCGCGTTAAATTACGAACAACACGTAAGAAAGAGCAGCCTTTTAGACCATGACTGGAGGCTATTGGCCGATGTGGAGAATGATTTTTTGTATATTTGTGTAACATAACATGACATCCGCACATCTATACACAAACCACAGACCACCATGCATATTATCAGAACAGCCCTTGCGGCGATAGCCACGGCGGCATCCGTCATAATGGGCGTCACGCCCGCCACGGCGCAGAAGCGCGTCCTCGTGTTCGACATAAAGGAGGAGATAGCCAGCACGGCATGGGTCCACACGTCGGAGGCGTTGCGCATGGCCCGCGAGAAAGAGGCTGACCAAGTGATAGTGAACATGAACACGTATGGCGGCGAGGTGACCTTTGCCGACTCCATACGCTCAGCCATATTGGCTTTCCCCAAGCCGGTCTACGCCTTCATTGACGCCAACGCGGCTTCGGCCGGAGCGTTGATTGCCACCGCGTGCGACTCGATATTCATGAGCCCGGGAGCGAGCATAGGGGCGTGCACAGTGGTGAGCGGCGCGGACGGTTCTAAGATGCCGGACAAATATCAGAGTTACATGCGCGCCATAATGCGCTCCACGGCCGAGGCACACCCCTGGCGCGACGGGACGGACAGCACACGCCTCTTCCTGCGCGACCCGCGGCTTGCCGAGGCCATGGTGGATGAGTCGGTGTCCATAGAGGGCGTGATTGACTCGACCCACGTCTTGACCCTCACCACCCGCGAGGCCATCAAGCTCAACTATTGCGAGGGGCAGATGCGCACACTCGACGAGGTGATTGCCCACGTGGCCCCGGGCGCCACAGTGGATCGTTATGAGCCGTCGGCTTTTGACGACATCAAGGGCGGTCTGCTCTCCACAGGCCTCCGCGGCATATTGATACTCCTAATTATAGGTGGACTCTATTTTGAGTTGCAGACACCGGGTGTCGGCTTCGCCCTGCTCGTGTCCATAGGCGCGGCGGTTCTCTACTTCGCCCCGTTATATATAGACGGGTTGGCGGCCAACTGGGAGATATTGCTCTTCTTGGTGGGCGTGGGTCTGCTCGCTGCCGAGATTTTCGTCATCCCGGGCTTCGGCATATGCGGCATAGCGGGCATAGTGTGCACTGTGGCGGGACTGACACTGAGCCTTGTGGGCAATGACGGACTCTCGTTTGAGAGCGTCCCGACAAGCCAGATTTCCATGTCGCTTTGGGTTGTCATCCTGTCGCTTGTCCTTTCGGTGGCTCTGTGCTTCTTCTTGGGCCGCAAGGTGTTCAAGGCTCGCAAGAACAGCCCATTAGCCAAACTGACACTTGAGACCTCGCAAGAGGCTGACAAAGGCTACGTGGGCGTAGAGAAGGACGTCATAGACAACCTCATAGGCAGCGACGGCGAGGCCACCACCGACCTCAGGCCGGGCGGCAAGGTCAGCATAGGCGGACAGGTCTATGACGCCATTTCAGACGGCAAGTTCATTGAGTGCGGGTCGCAGGTGACGGTGACGGGAACTTCGTCCGGACAGGTCGTAGTGAGGCAAAAGCAACAATAAAGGCTCACAAACAGAGCTTAGTAGAAGGACATAAGGCCAAGTTTGGCGACGCCCAAAAACTTATACGGTTTATAAGCGTCGCCAAACTTGGCTTTTATTAGCTTTGTTTTTTTTTGCAAATATTAATACATTTGCGGTAAATATACCACAAGAATGAACTTTAGTAGACTTATCACGACTGCGGCTTGCGCAGCCACACTTTCCGCAGCCGCTCTGCCGGCATCGGCGCAACTGACAAGCGAGAAGTTGGGTCGCGCGCCCGTGGCAGTCATGAGCAGTCAGGGCGTACTCGTCTCATGGCGAGCATTGACAGCCGACGCGGCAGACCTGACATTTGACGTTTTTCGCAACGGCGACAAGATAGCCGAAGGAGTGAGCGGCAAGACCAACTTTTTGGACAATGGAGGCAAAGCAGGCGACACATATAGGATAGTGTCATCGAAGGGTGAGAAGTGTGAAGCCACTGCATGGTCAAGCATCTACACCAGTTTCGATGTCAAACGCCCATCGGCCATCAAGAGCGGCAACACCACGGGACGCTATCGTCCGGACGACATGAGCGTGGGCGACTTGGATGGCGACGGGGAGTATGAGCTTGTGCTCAAATGGCTGCCGGACAATGCGAGGGACAGTGGCAAGGACGGATACTCGTCTCCCATAATCCTCTCGGCGTATGAGATGGACGGCACTCCGCTCTGGAGTCAGGACATCAACCTGGGTCTCAACGTCCGCTCAGGCAACCACGACATGCAGTTCGTGGTCTACGACCTTGACGGTGACGGACGCGCCGAGATTGTCTGCAAGACGGCCGCAGGGTCAAAAGACGGCAAGGGCGCATATGTGTCAGCTGCAGGCGATGATACGATTCAGGCGACCGACAACAGCAAGACATACGTCAACAGCAAAGGCCGAGTAAATGGCGGCGAGGAGTTCCTGACCGTGTTTGACGGCAAGAGTGGCGCCGCACTGCGCACAGTCTGGTACTCACCGAGCCGTTCTGGAGTCGACTTTCCCACAGCTGCCACGGCAACAAACAGTTTTTGGGGAGACAGCAACTGCAACCGCTCAGAGCGTTACAACGCCTGCGTGGCATATCTTGACGGGGCGGACAAACTCCCGACAGCCATCTTTGAGCGCGGATATTACAAGAACTGCTACATCTGGGCGGTAGACTGGGACGGCAGGGACCTCAAAACCCGCTGGCTGCACAAAGGTGTGAGCGGCAGTTGGAGCGTGGTGGACGCCAACGATTCCACCACCCTGTCCGGCAGCGGCACGTCAAGCTATGGGCAGGGCGTACACGGCATTTCGGTGGGCGATGTGAACAGTGACGGCCTTGACGAGATTGTGACAGGCGGAGCAACCATCGGCCCAGACGGCGCACTTCTCTGCTCGACAGGCAAAGGCCATGGTGACGCCATTCACTTGGCGGACCTATGCCCCGACCGCAAGGGCCTCGAAGTCATGATGCCCCACGAGGAGGGCTCTTACGGATATGACGTACATGACGCCACCACGGGCGAGTTGCTCGTCTCGGCCACCAGCACAGAGGACAACGGGCGCGGACTTGCCGCCGACTTCATCCCCGCCAACCGCGGCTATGAGTTCTGGAGCAGCGCCGACAACAACATGTACGATTGCGCGACAGGCAAGCAAGTGTTTGCTAAAAAGCCAGACACCAACTTCCGAATCTATTGGACAGGCGACCCCTATGACCAGACATTTGACGGCCGATATGACAGCAGCACAGGGAAATCAGCCCCGCGGATCAGAGCCTACAATTCGGCCTCGGGCAACATAGCCACCGTCATCGAGTTCGCCAACTACGGCAACCCGATGTCATGCAACACGACCAAAGCGACCCCGTGCCTCCAGGCTGACATACTGGGCGACTGGCGCGAGGAGCTGATCATGTTCCAATACGAATCGGACTACAGCGCAGCCACTTGCAAGATATTAATCTACTCCACGCCCGAGCCGACTGAATATTGCGTCCCTTGCCTGATGGAGGATCACACCTACCGCATGGGCATAGTGTGGCAGAACTCCAGCTACAACCAACCGCCCCACATCGGTTATTACCTGCCAGACTATCTTGGCATTGACGGTTCAACCTACGTCACCAACGTGAAAAGCCACGCCCCCGCAGTGGACGAAGAGCAAGATCAGCAGGCAACGACAGAGAGCCTCAAGGCCGCAGCCGAGGACAAGGCCATCGTGACCGGCACATGCTACACCGCCGGAGCCAACGGCGAGATAACCAACAGCGAGAGCAACGGATATATCAAGACCCGCACCAGTTGCAATGACGAGATTATTTTCGGCGTGAACAAGGGCTTCATCATAACCGGCATGACGCTTGAGGGATATAGCAACAACACGTCGACAACGGCCAACAGGTCCATCGACCTCACCGGCACCTATATTGATGACTCCGCCACCCCGCTGCCAGACGCCGTGATGACATTCACAGGCGGCACGGCGGGCCAGACACCGACAACAAAAGAGATCTCGGGCTTTGAGGCCAATAATCAGATTCGCCTCACCTTTGACAACAGCAAGATCGTGACCGCCGATGAGGACTCCAAGGGTAAGAACAAGCAGCTGATGCTCAAAGTCACGTTCACCTACAAGACCGCCTCGACAACCGGCATCGAGACAATAAACATCTCAAACGGGACGGGAGCAAGGTATAGCCTGACGGGCCGGCGCGTGGGCGAGTCCTACCGCGGGCTGTGCATATCGGACGGGAAGCTCGTCATGAAGAAATAGGAGGGAAACACATTGGCGGCATGGCTGTCGCCATTGATAACGTTAACGAGCCCCGGCCGGCAACCGATGCCAGCTGGGGCTCGCCCGTTGTCAGAGCTATACGCCTGTCAAAAAGAGGAACGAAATAGAAGTCGGTTGTTTGAAATACGCTATCTTTACATAAGGATGAGATTGAAAGAGGATTAAATTAGTGATGCCGTGACAGGGCAGATATGTATGGCAGAGCCATAGAAAGGAGAAAAGCGATGACAATGAAAGAGCAACAGGACAGGGCGGTGTTTTTGTCGTTCTGTATAGAACAGTATGCTAAGGCAAAAGGCATGACTACTGACGATGTGGTGGATTTGCTCGAGCAATACGGCATAGCCGAGCATTTCTGTCAGTTTTATGAGGTTCTTCACACCCAAGGAGGACAATGGCTTATGGAAGAGATTGACGAAATGATAAGCAGAAGAAAAAATGAGCAAGATATATCATGGAAGTCTTGAGGTTGTCAGCAACCCCGAAATACGTCAGCCAAACCGCTCTCTCGACTACGGAGTTGGATTCTACGCCACCACCTCGTATGCGCAAGCGGAAAATTGGGTCAGGCGAAGAATGGACGACAATAAAGCGCCTGCCGGCTATGTGAGCATATATGAATTGGACGATGACGCAATCAAACATTTAGATACGCTCTTTTTTGAGAAGCCAAACGAAGAATGGGTAAATTTCGTGATGAAGAACCGCACCGAAAGAGGTTTCACTCACAATCACGACATTGTTTACGGCCCGGTCGCAGATGACAGCGTATATACACAATTCATGCTCTACGAGGGAGGCATCATCAGTATGCCGACACTCATACAAGAACTGAAAACTTTCAAATTAGTAGACCAGTATCTTTTCCATACCGAGAGGGCACTGGATGCTATTCGTTTTGTTGAATCAATAAAAATTGAGCTATGAGTACAAAAATAACACAGGACAATCTTTATATGCTGCTGCCATGCAAAATAGGTTGGCTTGCGCCGTGGCTTTCCGAAGACATGGGCATAAGCTTGACTGAAGCAATGAACCGCATCTATCATTCACAACTCTACAAGAAGTTGTCTACCGAGAGCACCAAATATTGGCACTTGGGACCAGTAGACCTGTACAACGAACTGAAAACGGAGCTTAAATAGGTCAGCTTGAGCCAACGGAAACAAACTGCTGGTACACCTAAATTTGCGCCGAGGCAAACCCACTTTGCCCTGGCGCAATTTTCTTAGTTTTTAGAGAACATCCCTCATCCCTTTGCCTCGGCGTACTCAAGCGGTTTCATGCCGAATTGCTTGAAGAAGCTCTTGGAGAAATAGGATGGCGAGTTGTAGCCAACGCGGTAGCTTATCTCGTTCACGCGGTAGCGTTTCTCGCGCAGCATGCGGGCTGCGGCCTTGAGGCGGACCAGCGTGACCATCTCGTTTGGAGTGACTCCAGCGAGGCTCTTGATCTTTTGGAACAGCGAGCTGCGGCTGACACCCATGCGCTCGGCAAGGAACTGGACGCCAAGGTCAGGGTTGTCCATATTATCCTCAATCAGCTTATTCAGTTTTTTCAGGAACTCGTCATCGAGTGGCGAGGGGGCAATCTCATCGACAGTCGCAGTGGGCGAGATGGAGAACCGCTCCTGCAACATTCGGCGCATCTCGATGAGGTTCTTGACCGAGGCCGAGAGATATTTCATGGAGAATGGCTTCTCAATGAACATGTCCGCCCCGCAATCCATGCTGCCGGTCTTGCTGTCATCATCCGTCTTGGCGGTGAGCATGATGAAAGGCGTGTGGCAGATGTTGATGTCTTTGCGAACATGGCGGCAGAACTCGTCACCATCCATCTCGGGCATCATCCAGTCACTTATGATGAGGTCGGCAGGCGACTCTGCGAGACGCACGAGAGCCTCGACACCATTGGAGGCTGTGCGCACCGAGTATTGCTGGGCGAAATTAGCCTCAAGGAATTGGCGCAAATCCTGGTCATCGTCAACAATAAGGATAGACTGGCGGGCGGAGGGCTCGGAGACGAGGGGGTCAGCGCCACCAACCTCGCTCAGCGCAGATTCGGACTGCTCGTTTACCACAACCTCCTTAGCGACCTCACCATCCGCAACTTCCGACTGACGGACAGGCAGCGTCACCACAAAGCGCGCCCCATGCCCCAACCGTGACACCACTTCAATCTTGCCATGATGAGCGGCGACAAGCGTCTGCACAATGCTGAGGCCTATGCCAGTGCCCGGCTTATTGTCATTAGCCTGATAGAAAGGAGCGAAAATCTTGGCCTGGTCCTCGGCCGAGACGCCCTGACCATCATCCGCCACCTCAAGAACAAAAGAGTCGGCATCCGCAACTCGGCACGAGAGCGACACTCTGCTGCGCGTATATTTCATGGCGTTGGTCATGAGGTTGCTCAAAATCTTGGTCACACCCTCCTCATCAACTATGGCGAAGAAATCATCAGGCGGATAAGTGACGGAGAATGAGACACCTCGGAGTTTGAGGGTCGGCTCAAAGCGCACGGCCACAGCCTTCATTAGCTGCGAGATGCAGACTGATTTGAACGAGAGCCTGTGCCCCTCGTTCTGCACCTTGTTGAAATCAAGAATTTGATTGACGAGGTCGAGCAGGCGGTGCGCATTACGGTTTATGACATCGAGAGTCGAGGTGACGGACTCGGCGTTTTTCACTTGCGAGCTTATCCGCCCCCACTCGTCCATCAGGTTCTCAAGCGGGCCAATGATGAGCGAGACTGGCGTGCGGATCTCATGCGATATGGTGGTGAAGAAACGCAAGCGCGCGTCACGCACCTCAAGATCCTTCTTCTCGCTCATGGCACGCAGCTCCTCGCGGTGCCGCTCCTCATTGCGCGCCATGAGCCGGCGGTAATAGATGTATATTATAGCCGCGGCGAGAAGGATGTAGAGCAGTTTGGCAGGCCATGACCAATAAAGGGGGGGCGTCACCTCAATGTCGAGACAAGCCTCGCGGAGAGACCACACGCCGTCATTATTAGTGGCGGTTACTCGGAACTTATAGTTGCCCGCCGGCAGGTTGGTGTAGGTGGCCGAGGTGTTTGCCCCGACGTAGTGCCACTTATGGTCAAAGCCCTCAAGGAAATAGGCGTATTGGTTTTTCTGGGGCGAGACATAGCTGAGCGCAGCGAAGTTGATGGTGATCATGGCGTCGTCGTGGCTCAGCGTCACACGGCCGTCTTGCCTTAGCGGAGCTGGCATCTTGTCTGAACCAGCTTGGAGATCCTTGTCAAACAAGAAGACGGAGGTGAGGAAGACAGGGGGCTGCACACTGTTAGGCTTGATGCGGAAAGGCGAGAAGGTGCTTATGCCATTGGTCAGCCCGAGCCAGATGGAGCCATTGGACGCCACGAGGCAGGCATTGGGCTGGAACTGGAGGTCCTGAAGGCCATCGTGGCGGTTAAAGACCTGCGGTGTGGCATTGGGCGCATAGCGGACAACGCCATTGGGCGACGTGAGCCACAGCTCATCCTGATAGATGGCCATGCCGCTGAAGTCCGGGTTTTCAACACCTATGTCAATGCCGCGGAAAGAGCCGGTAGAGGCTTCAAAAGAGCAAAGCCCGTTTTGAGTGGCCACATATATCTGCCCCGTGGAGCCTATGCGCACGCAGTTCACCTGATTGCTCGGGAAGTCATCCACGCCTGGCGTGGAGACAAACTGCATCCACTCGCCAGAGAGTGACAGCCTCCACAATCCCCCACCCTGCGTGGCGAACCATATATTGCCATCCCTGTCCTCCTCAATGTCCACAGTCATGCTTTGGAAATCCTTCACTGTCTTGAACCGTCCCTCGGTCTTGTCAAAGAGATTCGCGCTCGTCATGGACGATGCCCAGAGCCGCCCCTTAGAGTCGCGGAGGAGGGCGTAGCAGCTGGCGGAAGCAGAACCGTCAAGAGCAAAGGTTGTAGACTCTCCAGTCTTGACATTGAGGCGGATAAGCCCCGACCCATAGGTGCCTGCCCAAATATAATCGCCTTCGGCAAGGAGACCATGGACATTGAGGTTAGCGAGACGCTCCTGACCCGGGTAGGCGACAAACAGCCCGCAGTTTAGGTCGTAGCAGTTGAGTCCGCCATCGTCAGAGGCAATCCATATGCGGTGCCGCTCATCCTCCGCAAAACGGCTCACAATGCGACCATGAAGGCCACCATCCGTGGCGAGAATAGGGGTGAAACGTTGACCGGCCGGTGAGAAATAGGCCACGCCGTCATAGAAAGACCCGACCCAGAAGCCGCCCTCGCTGTCGGCCATAAGGCTATAGACAAAACGGCGCGCCGATTCGGCAGCCGAGCCATAGGGCGTCATGCGGCTCCACGTCCGCTTGCTGATGTCCACATTAATCAGTCCCTCATCACACCCCACCAGGAGAGACGCATCGCCCTGAGGCAGCAGTGCGTGAATGTGAGAACCCACGCCATGCTCTTGCGGGTCGAGCAATTGGAACACATGGCCATCGGGAGGAAGGACAATGACGCCATTTGACCATGTGCCAAAGAGCAGACTGCCGTCTTGAGCCTGCGCAATGCACATTCCGTCGGCATTGAGACCTCCGGCTATGTCCACCGGCTCGAAAGTTGAGTTGGCGCGGTTGAGGCGGAAAACATGCTCCCTACCCTTTCGGGCAAGAGCCCACACCTGATTAGTGGCATCAACAAAAACAGAGGCTATGACGCCATCTGCCGAACTAAAGTCATAGTGCTTGGTAGACTTTGAATTAGTGAATAAGCAAAAGAGGCCATTATTCATGGTCGAGACCCACACATTGCCATCGGCATCAACGCAGAAGGAGGTCACAAGCCCCTGAATGTCGCCATTGAGCCAATCGAAAGTCTCAGTCTCACAGTCAAAGACATAAGCCCCGAGGCTTGACCCCACGAGCAACTTTCGCCCCCAAGCGTAGAGCGAGCTGACATACTGGTCAGCCTCCTGCAATGGGTTGAAGAACATGCGAGCCTTGATGCCGTCGAAACGACAAAGCCCGGCGTCGGTGCCGAACCAGACGAAACCGTCAGCATCTTGAGCAATGGAGCGCACAGCGTTGGACGGCAGCCCGTCCTCGGTGGTTATGTGTCGCTGCTCATTGGCCTCGGCAAAGTCAGGTGTCAGCAGAGCCAATGCGGAAAGGAGGGTCAAAAGCAAAAAATCGCGCATAGGGCAAAACGTGTTGTGTGGGAGAGAGGGGTTAAGATGTTCTTTTATGCAGACGGGCGTCAACGCGTCACGTCATCCCACTGGGGAGGGTTGACCCCAAGCAGGTTGCGGACAAAGAAATCGAAACGCTTGCGCTCACCGAAGTCCTCACCCATGGTGTGATGGACACCCGGAAGGACAACAAGCTCGAAGTCGCGGCCAGCCTTGATGAGGGCATTGGCCACCTGCATGGTGCTGGAGGGGTCCACATTGTCATCAAGCTCGCCCACCACGAGCATGAGGGGGCGGCGCAACTTGTGCGCATTGTAAACATTGCTGCACTCGACATAGCTTGAGTCGATGGGATGACTCATCCACAACTCGTTCCACCAGATCTTGTCCATGCGGTTGTCATGGCATCCGCACGAGCTGTAGGCAGCCTTGTAGAAATCGCCATGCAGAAGGACCGCCGTTGTACTCTCCTGCCCACCGGCCGACGCTCCGAAGATGCCGACTCGCGTTGTGTCCATATAGGCATACCTCTCTGCGGCTGCGCGAATCCATAGCTCGCGATCGGGGAAACCAGCATCCTTGAGGTTCTTATAGCAAACCTCCTCAAAGCGTTTGCCACGCCACGCAGTGCCCATGGCGTCAAGCTGCACCACAATGAAACCAAGCTCGGCAAGCGATGTCATGCTCCAATTGTAGGACTTGAAATCCTTGGGGGTGTAGGCGTCCCCCGGACCGGCATAGATATACTCGATGACCGGGTATTTCTTGCTCGGGTCGAAATTAACGGGTCGTTGGATTATGCCCCACATATCCGTCTGTCCGTCACGTCCTTTGGCCATGAAAACCTCAGGAGCCACCCAGCCAGCCTTGAGCAATTTGGATATGTCAGCCTTGGCGAACGTCTTGACAACTTTGCCATCGGAGACCCTGCGGAGTGTAGAGACAGGAGCTTGTGCGGGAGTTGAATAGGTGTCCGCCATATATTTGAAGTCGGAGCTGAAAACGGCCGTGTGGTTGGCAGCCTCGGGAGTTAGCTCGGTGAGGTGACGACCGTCCATGCCAATCTTGAAATAGTGGATGTTATACGGGTCCTCTGACGGGTGCACACCGCTTGCGGCAAAGAGAATCTCGCCTTTCGCCTCATCGACATTGAGAACCTCACGGACACACCAGTCACCCTTTGTCACTTGGCGAATCAACTGACCTTTGGCGACATCGAAAAGGTAGATATGGTTCCAATTATCGCGCTCACTTGTCCAGAGGATTTGCCGTCCGCCATTGATGAACTGCCTCCAGATGCGCGGATAGTTGACAAACTTGTCAGAACGCTCTTCCACGACAGTCCGCAGGCTGCCCGTCTGAGCATCCATGGCAATGAGCTGATAGAGGTGATGGCCTCGCTGGTTATACTCCATCGTGACCGACTTGCCATCCTCAGACCATTGGAGCCACTCCAACTCATACTGGTTCTCAAGGGCGTGCTGATCGGCAGCGACAATGGAGCCTGACTTGACGTCTATTATGACCGGGTAGTGTTGAGGCAACTCGTCGCCCGGCTTGGCATACTCCTGCTTGTGGAGAATGGGCTGCAGCTGGTCGTCGGGTGAGGACTCGACATAATAGACATAGCGTTTCTCCACAGGGCGGCGACGGCAGACGAGCAGCTTGCCGCCATCGGGGCTCCAATAGATGCGGTTGGAGTAATAAAGCCCGATGGTGCCATCTTGCGTCAGGACGCGTTTGGGAGACGCAGGGTCAGTGGCAGAGCGGATTACAACATTATACCCCTCGACATAGGCCACCATTTTGCCATCGGGCGACGGGACGGGCATAAACTCACTCTCCTCGTCAACCTCCATCCAATGCCTCTCCTTGACGCGGCCATAGACAGGCGGAGCGGGTTGTGGAGTCGCAATGCCAAGGTCACGAGAGCGGGCATCTCGACTGTCATAGGCCACCTCGGCGCCCGTCTCGGCATCGAGAGAGAAGAAGCGGCGGCCTTGTGGCGTCATCATCTCAAAAGTGAGAGTGTGGGTTGAGTCCTTCCACTCGACACCGCGAGCCCAGTTGAGCACAGAATCGGCCGAGAACGCGCGGCGCACAGCATAGGCTCGGTTATAGTCATCAAGAGTTCCCTGAGCCTTGACCTCGGCCGACGCTATCGCGGCAAGGGCTAACAGGCATGTTGAGAGTTTGAGCGTTGACATGGTCTGACGTTATGAGTTTGTTTTATTTCTTATGCGACATAGATATCTTGACCTTATAGGGGAAGGTGCGTGAGGCGGGATCCTGCTGATGAGTGGTTGGCGCACCCATGACAAGGAGGTAGAGAGCCTTGAGAGGACTTGATGAGGGCGCAGTGAAAGAGGCGCTTCCTCGGGGGCCTTGAGAGACCGGGCCATAGATTGACTCGTCATCGGCCGTGACCGCTACAAAAGAGTACTGGTGACCGGCAGTGGGGCATGCGGCGGACAGAGACTGGAAGCGCGCAGTCACTTTTTGTCCCTGAGCCGGGACTGGCAACTTGATGGCGTTGAAGCCATAATTCTCTGGCACGCAAGCGGTGTCAGGAGTCAACCATCCGCCAGCCAGAGTGTCCATGGGCGTGGAGAAAGAGAGGGCGTAGGGCCTCGTCTCCTTACGCGCGTGACTGAAATCGAAATTGAGGAGATGCTGATAGCACGTGAACATATCGTCACAGAACTGGCTCTGCGAGAGGCCGTAACGCCTCATGTAGGTCATGGCGGGGTCTTCCCCCACACGCCCGTCACGATAGAGGTCGGCAATGGAGGACATGCCATGCCTCTCGGCCCACCACTCGATGACGAAGGGCGAGTGGTAGATATTATCAAGGCTCAGGAAACCTTTGTGCGTCAACTTCTTGAACGCCTCAAAATGGTAATTCTCATCAGTAAGCCAATCGGGGTTGACAAGCCACAGCATCCACTGGCTCGTCATCTCAAAAAAGCCGCTGCCGCCCCATGCCTCGCCAGTCTTATCCGCCATAATCTGCAACTGGAAACTATGGCCAAGCTCATGGGCGAGACAATTAAGCTTCTTGTCCTGAATGCGGAGCGGAGAGACCCACAGCGCGCCAATGAAATCATCATAAGTGCCACCATATGCTGTTCCCTCAAGAGAATAGTCGAGCATGACCATCATCTTATATTTGTCAGATAGACTGCCCGGGAGCGTGAACTTGAGGGAGTCGCGGTAGAAGCGGTAAAAATCCTCAAGGCGGACAAGGAGGTTGCCGAGGTCGAAACTCATCTTGTTGCCATCGAGGGCTGGAGCCGAATAGGGGTCATAGCCGAAACCTTTTTGCCAAAAGAAGACAAGGTTTTCAGTCTGCGCGCTTCGGCTCCATGACCATTGCGACTGCGGGTCGGCAAGGTTGACAGTCTTGAGCGTGTCGGGAATGTAGACCTGCTTCTGCTGCGCCATGGCGGGTGATGCGCAGAGAGTGAGGAATAAGACAAGAGGTGAGACTAATTTCATGTGAGGATGATAAATGCGTGTTGATGAAGCGGTGGCAAGCCGCTTTGCGAATATAATCAAAAATCCCCGCAAAGGAGACTTGGCGAAGCCGCCAATAGACCTTTGCGGGGAAGAAAAAGAGATGGAAATTAGAACTTCATGGACACCTCGACGACAGCCGTGTAGAGGGTGCCGCCACAGTTGTAGACGAAGGTGGGTTTGATGACGTATGTCTTACCTTGCTCCGAGCCGCCGGGGACGTGGCCCACGGTGAGGGAGTAAGCCCCTGAGTTATACTCGAAGTAGATGGGCGACGAGCCCCATGTGCTGCCAGTGCCGTCGGCCGCAATCCAGAAGCCGATGCCATTGGCGCTGTAGGCGTAGGAGATAGTGCCGTCGGGGTTGGTGATGCCGACTGCAATCTGTCTCTCTGCGGGAGTCCAAGCCTTGTCAGCCTCATAGGCCGCTGATACGGTAGAGGCGTCGAGCGTATAGCTGACAATGTCGGCGGGCTGAATCTTGAACGCCTGAGCAATCTGCGCCATGTAACCCTCAGAGAGGAGGTTGATGGACGCGAGAGCGTAGCTTGTGGAGGTGTAATCGAGCTCAAGACTCTTAGTGACGGTCACGTTACCCGGGTCACCCGGGGTTATTACAATATTGCCAAGAAGGTCAGTGTTAGAGAACTTGACCACATAAGGCCACTGCTCGTCATCGCTCATGTCGTCGTCCCACTCATGACGGTTATATGTGTCAGGGGCGGCGAGGACGCAGAGATAGAGCTTGTCAGTGTTTGCAGGGACAGTGAATGTGGCCGAGCCAGACTTGCCAGCCGTGGCCTCAGAGTAGACACTTGAGCCGTCGGTCTTGACAGCCACGAAGCCGAAACGGAAATTATAGTCCTTGTTGTCCTGCTTGTTATAGGTCGTGGTGGTGCTCTTCTTGTTGCCATCGCCATCAACAATGGAACCCGGGTCGGCAGAAGCGAGGGCTGAGCCGGGCTCAAGACCGGTCAACTCGGCAGTGACCTCAGTGTTGGCGTCAGGGACATTGAGCGGAATGAGGTTGAAGCCAGTCGTGCCAGGGCAGTTCTCATAGGCCACCTGATAACCATCGGTCGTCTTGTAGAGCTTGGTTGAGTAGTTGGTGGCAGAGGGGTTGCTGGAGAGGTAGCTGTGGACAGCGTCGAAATCGTAGTTGGCGCAGCGTGAGGCATAGTCGTACATGTCATCCCAGAGGGTCGAGAGGCTGCCATTGCAATAGAGGCGGGTGTAGGTCTCGATGGGGTCCTCGGGATATTTGCTCTCCTTCCAAATCTTGGCATAGGCGTCAGTGCCCTGCTTCTGAGTGAAATAGTACTGGAACCAGTAGCTGGCGTAGCGCTGCCACTCATGATTGAAGTGGCGGTGGTGATTGGCGAGCCATACCTGCACATTGGCATCCTGAGTGAAAGCCTCCTCGGGATAATCCTGGAAGCTCTGCCACTGCGCGCACTGCTCCCAGTAAGCGCAGCCGCCCGCGCCATTCTCACCAAAGCCGTAGCGGAAACCGACAGGGAGAATGTCATTCTCGTAGGCGGCCTCGCCCGTAAAGAGCTTATCGGCTGATACCTGGTATTGGAACGAGTGGCCAATCTCGTGGCCTATGGTTGAGCCGACTGGCTTGCAAGTTGACGGGTTGACCCAGAGTGCGCCAATGACGTCATCATAGCCGGAGCCAGTGGCGAGCCACTCGGTCTGGTAGAGCAGGTAGATCTGCATCTTATACTTGTCAAGGACAGACTTGCCCTCGCCAAGCGTTGCCATGCCGAGCTTGGTCACATTGGTCTCGAAGAACATCTCCGCCTTCTCGAGCAGGTCATCGACATCGACGCGCAGAGCCTCAGGCACATCCTCCGAGTTGGGGTCATCGCCAAAGCCGGGCTCCCAGAAGACGAAGAAGTGCTCACTCTGCTTCATGCGCCACCATGACCATTTGGAGTCAGAGCGGAGCATGCCCTCAGCACCCTTTGAGAATCCCTCGTTGTAGGATGCCGGGATGATGTACTTGTCATAGTCCTCGATGGTCGAGGCGTCCATGATGTGCGCGGCATTGGGGTTAGCCTCCTGCGTGACGGTGATGGTTATCACGTTCTCGCCACAGCGGATAGTCACCTTGGCCGAGCGCTCCGCATCCTCATCATTCTCAGTGAGGAGGATAGGCATCTTGACGTTGCCAGCCTTGCCAGAGGGCACAGTTATGGTAATCCAACTGGTAGACTTGTCGACAGAGGCCGTCCACTCGGCAGTGGCATTGAAAGCGATAGAGGACTCAACCTCATCCCACGCCACCGTCTTGGTCAGTTGCGACGCGTCGGCCGAAATATTGTAGACCACCTCCTCATCATCGTCACAAGATGTGAAGACGAGCGGTGTTGTTGCCAAAAGCACCCCTAAGGTGCCTTTGGCTGCTATACGGAAAATCCTGTTCATAGGGGTGCTGTTTTTTATTCCATGGTAGCTGTTACGACGAACTCGACGAACTTGCTGCTGTCGCTCTTGCTGACATAGACGAAGTGGAACTTGCAGACAGTGCCAGAGGCGATATCCACGTAGCGACCGATGTTGATGCCGCCGTCAAAAGTCTCCGCAAAGAACACACCGTTACCCGAAGCGTAGGTTACAGGCTTGCCATTTGCGTCACACCAGTAGCCGATGCCGTTGGCTGTGTAGGCTGGGCGGCTTGTGCCATCCTCGTCATAGTACCAGTTGCCGTCATTGTCGGCCATATAAAGCTCGATGTCACCATCGACGTCCTGAACAGTCTTGTTGAACTCAGAGACTGTGATGCCAAAGCAAGACTCAATGGCAGCCGCCACATCACTGTCAGTGAAATTGATGGGCGTGCAGCTGTAGTCCCCTGTGGCAATTGAGATGTTCTTGATGACAGTGCCAGGATCAGTTACCGCGATGTTGATGGTGAAGCGGACATACTGGTCATAGTCGCTGCCATTGTTGATGGCGAAGCCGACATTGACAGCGAAAGAGACGCCTGCCGCCGAGTCGTCGGGGACATTGACTACAATGGCCTTGTTGGCGGCATCGAGAGTGACAGTGCCTGCTATGTCCTTTGCTGAGATAGAGCCGTCATTCTTATAGCTCCAACCATTTGTGGTGTTATAAGCCGTCTTGTTCCAGATGCCGCGAGAGGTGTTGATGTTGTAGAAGACAATGCTGCCATCCGCCACGCCTGCCAAGAGGTCATCGACGGTCATGCCGAGCTTTGACTGGATAGTAGAGGCATAGTCCTTGAGGTTGATGCTCTTGGCCACGATATGGCCTTTGCGGAATTCGGCCGCATAGGTTATGGTGGCAGAAGCGTCTGTGCGAAGATAGGGAGCCTCATCCTCACCATAGACGTGCTTGGAGACAGCCTCTGTGGGGTCATCATCATTGCAGGCCGTGAAACCTGTGGAGAGGGCGATGGCCGCCATGGCGTAAATTATTCTGTTCATGATAAATTGCGTGTTTGAGTTTTCCGCAAAGAGAAGAAAGAGACGAGAGATTTCCGCCGGCACCCGGCAGATAAAGGAGAACCGGGTGCCAAGACGGAGTCTCAAACCAATATAAACTTCTTTGCGGACATTAAATGCCCAATGAGTAAAAGCCAGAAGGCTTGTTTAGTAGCCGGGGTTCTGGACGAGCTTGATGTTGCCGTCGAGAGCGGACTTGGGGATGGGGAAGATGTCCTGATGGCGATCAGTTGTGGCATCTTTGCAGAACCAGCTCTTGCCGTTCCAGACATTGAGGTTGGAGCCGTTAATCTTGAAGCGGATGAGATCGTCGCGACGGTGAGCCTCGCAGACAAACTCGCGGGCCAGCTCGTCAAGCAGACCGCCGAACTCGATGTCGGAGCCGCCCTCCTCAGTGATAACCCAGACGTCATCCTCACCCTGCTTGCCTTGGTTCTCGCGATGGCCGTAGTTGTATTTGCTGCCGCCCTTGAGATAAGAGGCTGTCACAGTGGCCTTAGACTCATCATCGAAGCAACGGGCGCGAACCTTTGAGACAAGGTCAGCAGCGGTAGCCTCATCCTTGCCGAGGCGGAGGAGGCACTCAGCCTTCATGAGATAGGCGTCGGCGAGGCGATAGTAAGGGACGTCGTCATATGAAGTGCCGTAGTCGCCACTAAGGATCTCATACTTGATGAGACGATAGCTCTCGAAGGGGTAGCAGCCGGGGTTGTCGATGGAGTGGAGTTCCTTGGTGTAGACGAGAGGCTCGCCATCGACGAGAATTTCGCTGCCATCCTGGGCATATTGCTGACCACCTGTCCAGCAGAGGTCCATGCGCTTGTCGCCGTCCTCATAGATGTCGAGGAACTGAGGGAAGACGATGCCGCCGCCAGTGGCCCAGCCCTCAAAGTTCCAGCGGGTACGGCCTGCGTTGTGGATCCAGAGGTTGGCCATGTAGTTGCCACCAGCGTACTTATTCTCCAAGGGGATGCCGAAGATAATCTCGGGCGAGGTGGAGATGTCCTCAACAAAGTTGGCACTATAGGTTGAGGCGAGGCTGAAGGGGCCTGACATCACCTGGTCGAGCTCATCAATCGCCTTCTCGTAGTAAGTGAGGTCGCTATCGTCATTGAACCATGCGTTGTGGTTCAGATAGAGCTTGGCGAGAATCATGTGGGCGGCGTACTTGTTCATCTTGCCGAGCTCAGCGCTTGTGGGGCAGAGATCAGCCACATCATTCATCTCACTGACCATCCAGTCGAACGTCTCCTTAGGCTCAGCCTGCGTGGGAAGCCAGCCGACCTCGTGGTTGTAGGTGGTGTCAAGAGGGATGTTGCGGAAGAGGTCGAAGAGGTTGTAGTAGTAGAGGACGCGGAAAGCGCGAATCTCGGCATTAGTAGCCTCATTGCCAGAAACGACCTCATTGGCGAGGGCCTGGTTGCAGGCGTTGACGCCGGCATAGTTGAAATCCCAGTTGCATGCGAAGAAATCGCCATCAACATGGAAGTTGTGCTTGTGGACAGAGACATAAGGCTCGCCCCAGCCGATGCCGATACGCGAGGGGACGGACCAGACATCCGAGCCAATCTCCATGATGTCCGAGAGGCCGAACCAGCCCCAGTAGACAGTGCGGAGCTGCGAGTAGACGGGGGCTATGGTCTGCGCCAGCTCAGCGTCAGTAAACTCATGCTTCTCTGACGCTATCGTGTCATAGATATGCTCGTCGAGGTCGGTGCAGGCGGGTGCGGCAAATATACCGGCACCCATCAGTGCGCCAAACAGGGCTTTATATGTATTTTTCATTGCAATCAGTGTTTAGAAAGTAAACTTGGCGCCGACAGTGAAGGTGCGGAGAGTTGGATACTTGTCGCGACGGTCGATGCCGGAGTTGAGTGGGTCGTCATTCTTGAGCTCCGGGTCGAGACCGCTGTAGCCAGTGATGGTGAAGAGGTTGGTGCCAGAGGCGTAGACGTAGATGTTCTTGATGTAGTTGTTCTCTGGCAGGGGGACAGTGTAACCGAGGGTAGCACTGGAGAGCTTGAGGAAGTCGCCCTTCTCAAGATAATAGTCGTTGAAGCTCTGCTTCTGAGCGACGGAGAGGACGTAACCGTTCTTGGTCTCGGCAGCCGACTTGAGGCGGTTGTAGGTGCAGGCGTTGTTCTCGTAGTAGACGCGGGCCTCGTTGAGGATCTTGAAGCCGAACTGGCCAGTGAACTGGAGGTTGAGGTCAAAGCCCTTGAAGGCGACGTAGTTGCTCCAGCCAAGGTTCATCTTGGGGATGGCGTTGCCGAGGTAGGTGTGATACTTGTCCTCAGTCTGCATGTTCTGAGTGAACTCCTCATACTCGCCTGTCTCCTGGTTCTGGATGAGCCACATGCCGTTCTCTGAGAGGCCGGAGGTGTGGCAGCCGTACCACTGGCCGAGAGCCTTGCCTACCTCAATGCGCTGAGTTGGGCGGTCGACAGGCTCACCGAGGTAAGCCTCGTCATGCTGGTTGGCTGTCTCGTAGAGGTCATTGCTGAGGCTGACGAGCTTATTGCTGTTCCAAGCCATGGTGACGGTGGTCTTCCAGGTCACGCCGTCCTTGCTCTCAAAGGGAGTGCCGTTGAGGGCGACCTCAATACCGCGGTTGCGCATCTCACCGACATTGGCGAGAGTCGTGCTGTAGAGGTTTGGAGGAGTGGGGACGTCATACTCCCAAAGCATGTCGGAGGTGTTCTTGTTGTAGAAGTCTACGCTACCGCCCACGCGGCCATTGAGGAAGCTGAAGTCAACACCGACGTTAATCTCCTTGCTGACCTCCCACTTGAGATCGGGGTTAGGGTTGGAAGCGATGACGAGAGCCTGCTTCCACTCGCCGTTGTCATAGTAGTAAGTGTCGCCGAGAGTCCAGCGGGTGAGGCTGATGTAGCTGTCGGAGGGGATGACACCCGTCACACCGAAGCCGGCGCGGAGCTTGAGGTTAGAGACCCAAGTGGCGTTGTCCATGAAGCCTTCGTTAGAGATGGTCCAACCGAGAGAGGCAGAGGGGAAGTTACCCCACTTGTGGTTCTCGCCGAACTTGGAGCTGCCCTCACGACGGAGAGAGACGAGGAGGTTATAGCGATCCGCATAGCCGTAGGATACGCGGCCGAAGAAACCGATGAGCTTGCTGTCGTTCTTGTAGCTGCCCATGCCAGCCTTACCTTTCTTGAGGTAACTGCCAATGCCGAGGTTGTTGTACTCGAAATAGTCTGACGAGAAGTCGGTATTGTTGGCGTTGAAGCCCTCGGCCATGTCATACTGGTAGCTGTAGCCGATGAGGGCGTCAAAGCGATGGTCGTCGTTCCACGTGTGCTTGTAGTTGGACGTAATCTCAAGGTTGTCCGTCTTGGAGTAGGCATAAGAGTGGTATGCGTATCCTGTGTGACCATTGAGGACCTGGTCATAGTACTTTGAGGTGTAGTAGCCCTCGTCGTGAGCGTTGTAGCGGTCGGTGGAGAGCATGAGGTTGGTCTGCCATCCCTTAATAGGCTCAACGGTGACATTGCCGGTGAGGCGGGTGTCCTCGGTCTTATACTCGCCAGTCTTCTCCTTGAGGAGGGCAACGGGGTTCATGTAGTAGTTGATGCTCATGTCCTCGTAGTAAGAGCCGTCCTCATTATAGATAGGCTCGGTCGGGTTGCGCATGATGGCGTTGCGGTAGATGTAGGAAGCCGCGGCGTCTACAGGTCCGTTCTCATGCCAACGCTTGACAATGTTAAACTGGAGCTTGAGGATGTCATTGCAGAACCAGTGGGCGAGGCCGCCAGTGAAGCGCATCTCCTTGGCATAGGTGTTGATGAAGACACCCTGCTGGTCGCGATAAGAGAAGCTGGCGTCGTAGGTGGTCTTCTTGGTGCCGCCGCTGATGGAGACGTCGTGGTTGTGGGTGAACGAGGTGCGGGTGATGGCGTCGAGCCAGTCGGTGTCATAACCCTTGTCCTTGAAGTCGGTGAGGCCGGCGCGGATGTCATCGGCGTCCATCATGTCGAGCGTGTTGGCGAAGCCTGCCCAGCTGGTGTAGCCTGAGTAGTTGACCGTGGTGCCGCTGTCGCGCTTGCCTGACTTGGTGGTGATGATGATGACGCCAGCCGCGCCACGGGTGCCGTAGATAGCAGCCGCAGACGCATCCTTGAGGACGTCGATGCTCTCAATATCCTCGGGCGAGACGGTGGAGAGGCCACCCTCGATGCCGTCGATGAGGACGAGAGGCGTGTTGCCGCCGCTGAGCGAGATGACGCCACGGAGACGGATGGCCGAGGTGCTGGAGGGGTCGCCAGATCCATCGGTGATGGTGAGGCCGGCCACCTTACCCTTGACGAGGTCGGCGGCGTTGTTGATATTGCCCTTGACGAAGTCGTCGCTCTTGACAGAGGTGATGGCCGAGGTCACATCGCCCTTGCGCTGCGTGCCGTAGCCGATGACGACGACATCAGCGAGCTCCTTAGCCTCATTGACAAGGCTGATGTTCATGGCATGCGCCGCAGGAAGTTCCTGAGCCACATAACCAATGAAAGAGAAGAGGAGGGTGGCGCCCTCATTGGTCTTGAGAGAGAAGCGGCCGTCAATATCGGTTACCGTGCCAGTGGTTGTCCCTTTCACCAAGATGGTGACGCCCGGGATGGGCTGCTGGTCGCTGCTGTCTACAACTCGGCCAGTGGCCTCGAAGTTCTGCGCGACAGTGGCCACAGACATGACCAAAGCGGCGAACAAGAGCCAAAGCCTGTTACTGATAGATTTGCTGCTCATGATTTATTAGTTTGTTTGTTTTACAGAGGTGTATCGGAAATGTGTCTTCTGACGACGCTAAATTATATACGTTCGTTCGCAGTCGTTAACAGAAAAATCCAAAATGACGCAAAAATCGTCCAATAAACTATTTTCGCATCGGTTTATTTCAATAGTTTAAGTACTGAATTTTAATTAGTTATATCACACAAGAGTCTACAGAGCCTACAAAATCACGCAAAATAGATTTTAAGGCTTATAATAAATATTTCTTAATAGTCGACCACGTAACGAACAGACGCTTTAGTTGCCAAGAGCCTTATTCAGCTTCGAGACGGCGGCTTGAATCATGTCTTGCGTGCCACTGCCATCGGAGACGTAGCGCACAACCATCCGGCCATAGTCTATGGCGTCGCGTAGAGCGTTGGCTGTGGTTTCGTCCGGCATACCAGCGCGGCGCAGGAGAGCCGTCAGGGGGCGGAGATCCTCCATTTCGGCAAGGTTGCCCGGGCGCATGGTGTTGATGGCTTTACTTAGCTGGGCCGAGATGGTCTCGACGTCGTCTGTCGTCAACTCGCCCGCTGGAAGAGAGGTTGCGTGCTCCGCCTTGGCGACAGCTTCGGCGAGACGCTTGTATCCGTTGGGAGCCCACGGGGCGTAATCGGGCACTTTCTGGTCAAGGGACTCCCAACGCTCTTGCTCGGCAATGCGATCATGAGCCAAAGCGAGGAGAGACCTCAACTCACCGAGGTCTGCCGCCTGACGATTATTGGCCATGTCGGCTGGGATGTCTGATGTGACAATCCTATAATAATGTGTCGAATTGGCCGATCGGTAATAATCCGGCAGGAAGACGCGCCCTGCCACATCGAGAGCGGGGACTCCATCGGGGCCGTCCGCCTCCTTGACTTGACTGAGACGGGAGTCAAGAGTCAGTGTGGCTTGTCGCCATGTCGCGACGCCCGTACCCGTCATAGCGAGAGGACCATACATGAGCGTCCCCACCCATGCCGAGGGCAGTTGCGTGCCGTCGAGGCTTGCCACATCGGCAGGGAGCCTGTCCATGCCGTACTCCACATGGCAAGAGAAAGGCATCTCAATCTCCACACGGTCGCCCTTGCCCCAACGGCGTGACGGGATGACGGCATAAGTGCCGGGGGCGAAAGAGTCGGCTATGGGCTTGCCATTGAGCTTGATGGAGAAACCCCTCGTAGCCCAACGCGGGACACGCAGCCTCATGCCAAACCGTGCCTTGCCCGATGTCACCGTGATGACAGACGACTGCGCCGGCCACTGGCACTCCTGCTTGATGGTCACGCCTTTGGCTTTCCACTGGAGCGTGGTGGGCAGATAGAGCGCCACCCACAGATTATCGTCAGACGCGAAATAGGCGGCCTCCTGATACTTAGTGTGGTTCTCAGAGCCTGTTCCGCCGCAGCATGAGGACTGGGGAGTCTCGTTGCCAAAAGGCTTGGTGGCATTGAGCCCCACAGCGTACTGGTAGCACGTCTGATACTCGTCAGGATTGAGCGAGCCGACAATCTGATTATAGAGAGCCTGCTCGTAGTAGTCCATATACTCAGCGTCATCGGGGTCATAGCAATTGAGGTCTCGGCTCAGTTTGAGCAAGTTATATGTGCAGCAAGTCTCATTGATGTCAGGGTTGGACTCTGCCTCGCCCTCCTGCAAGCCATTTGTGGCCATGCTGAGAATCTGAGTATATGGCTGGCGGAACATCTCGCCGTTGCCGACACCGCCGGGTGAATAGGCGTAGCGGCCTTGCACGAGATGCCAGAAATTATCGGCAATGTCATAATAGCGGCTCTCGCCACCCGCGTTATATATCTTGAGCGCGCCCACAATCATAGGGATGTGCTGATTGGCGTGGCGTGTGCGGATGTCATCGACATTGCGCGAGAGCGGCTCGTAGAACTTTGGCGCGTCAAAATAGGATGCGGCCTCGAGCAGTTTAGCTGACGCCGTCTTGTCAGTAGTCAACTGGGCAATGCGCGCCAGCGACTCGCTTATGCCACCCACCTCACCGGCAATGTACATGTCCCACATCTCGTAGCGGTTGCCGGGATACGCTCGCCGCTCCTCCTGCGAACCGTCTTTCTTGACGTAGGTGCGATAGTGCATGCGGTTCCAGACCCACAGTCCCATGTCCTTGGCAATGAGGACGGCCTTGGCAGTAACCTCAGGGTCGTCAAAATAGGTGGCAATGTCAATAAGTCCGGCAAGTTGCTTATGGACAGTGTAATAAGGGGCCCAGACCCAATCGGAGTTATTGTATGGGCGGTAGGCCTCGATGAGGGCGCAGTGCTGCGCTGGGATGGCATTGAGATAGCCGTAGCCGTAATTCTCGGGGTGCTTCTTATATTCGTCAAACGCCTGCCAAGTTCCCTTAAGAGACATCAGCTCAGCCTCAGGGGCAAGGTCTCTCGCCTCACGGTATCGTCCAAGCTCCTTGTCAAAGACGAAAGTGCGCTCCTGGCATTGGCGGAGCTCATTGACAATGCGCGTTATGTTCTTGCGGAGAATCTCCTTTTGCCCAGGGTCTGTCGCCACAGCATAGGCTTGGGCTATCGCGCTCATATAGTGACCCGTGCCATGACCTTTCAGCTTAGTGTCCGGCGAATCCCAGCCATCGGCCACGGGATAGCCGTCGGTGGGCAGGCCGTAGGTGTCCCGATAGTTATAGAGTTGCTGAGCCACATCCCATGAGCAGATGGCGGCTATGGCCTCGTCACGGTTGTGGGTCAGCCTGTTGTCACCATCGAGCGAGACATCGGTCAATGCGAAAGGATGGGCGACCTCCTTTACTGGAGCTTCTGGTTTCCCGGTCGTGACGTTGATTTTCGCCGTGATGGCGAATCCCTGTTGCGTTGACTCGTCACCGACAATGTATCCAGTCACTGAATACTGGCTGCCAGCCGGGTGAAGCTTGGCGTCGGCCTCGGCCTGCTCGTCAGACAATGGGCTGTTTGCCCACCTCACTTGGCGGAACTCTGCATAGCCGTCGGAATAGGTCACCCAGACTCTCGATGGCAGACGCGGGGCAGTGCCCTCGGGTGCGCTGACCACCACCTCGCGCACACCCGCAATGGAGCGCAGGGCGTCGACCGCAAACGCCGGGACAGACATGGCCGCCATGGTTGCCATCACTATTAAATGTTTATGCATATTAATAATCGACTTGATGCGTGAATACTTTTTTTATCAACAAAGCCAAATTTATCGGTACGCTGATTAACTTAATGCAACGATATTCCACAATGAAAGAAAAATAGTCCAAATTCCGAATACGGACGATTGTTCTATTCTTATGGACTTCTATCCACCACGAGGCGGCTCGCAATGCATATCTTCGCAAGAGAAATATGAGATAGTGTACAGATGTGGCGCGACGACTCAGCCAGCCGCATTAACATTACACAATAAAACAACAGTGATAGCAGCATAGCGAAATGAAACGATTTATCACACTCAGCATCGTCCTGCTCGCCGCCTCGGCACTCAGGGCTGCGGCAATTGACGTGGCGTCGCCAAACGGAAGGCTGAAGGCGCACCTCGCCACCCGTGGGCAACTGACGCTCGCCATAACGCTTGACGGGGACACAATCATGCGCCCATCGGCCATCGGGCTTACCCTGTCGGACGGGAGCCACATCGGACAAAACATAAAAGCCAAGGCCGGCAAGACTCTGCTGAAATCGGAGCATATTGACGCTGTGGCGTATAGGCAGAAGAGCATAGACTCCGAGTGGAGACAGGCCACAGTCAGCCTTGGCAAAGAGTTCAGCCTTAACCTGCGTGTCTATGACGAGGGTGTGGCATATTGCTTCGCCACGAGCCGAAAAGGGCAGACCATAATAGAGAGCGAGACAGCCGACCTCGACTTCGGCCGAGACCGCACAGCGTGGCTCGCCTACACCACGACGCCAGAGAATCCGTTCGCCATGGCGTTCCAGAACATATACACGGTTGGCAAATTAGGCACCATACAGCCGGGGCACGTGTTCCTGCCGGCCACAGTCGACTGCGGCAAGGCCAAGGTGACCATTTTGGAGAGCGACGTGGTGAGCTACCCCAACCTGTGGCTTCGCCCGGAGGGTGGCAGACTGAAGGCGGCCAACGCCCCCTACCCCGCCCAAATGGACTATCACCCGTGGAGGCACATGACATACGTGTCAGCCGCTGAGAGCTATATTGCCAAAAGCAGCGGCGCACGCACATACCCGTGGCGCATATTGGCAGTGACGACCTCGGACACGCAGATGCCGACAAACAACATGGTCTACGCCCTCGCCCGCCCCAGCAAGATAAAGGACACCAGCTGGATCCGTCCGGGCAAGGCGGCCTGGGAGTGGTGGAACGACTGGAACATCAAGGGTGTTGACTTCGAGGCCGGCATAAACTACGAGACCTATAAG
This sequence comes from bacterium, assembly GCA_963658925.1. GTDB lineage: Bacteria > Bacteroidota > Bacteroidia > Bacteroidales > Marinilabiliaceae > W3P20-009. Next base: position 197,433 of record CAVKRQ010000002.1, on the reverse strand, counting down.
TACTACATAGACTTCGCCGCGGCTCACGGACTCGAGTATATTGTGCTTGACGAGGGGTGGTATGACTCAAAGGCCGGCACCATCATGCAGTCCATCAAGGAGATTCGCTTCAACGAGCTGCTCGACTATGCCAAATCAAAAGGAGTCGGCGTGGTTCTCTGGGCTGTCTTTAACGTTATGGATGAGGACCTTGAGAATATTTGCTCGCACTATTCGGACCTTGGCGTCAAGGGCTTCAAAGTGGACTTCATGGATCGAGACGACCAGACGGCGGTCGAGATGGTGGAGAGGCTCGCCGAATGCACAGCGCGCCATCACCTGGTTCTTGACCTCCATGGCATATACAAACCCGTGGGCCTTGAGCGCACATACCCGAACATCATCAACTACGAGAGCGTGTTCGGAATGGAGGAGTGCCGATGGACCGACCCGGAGCATGACATGCCACTCTACGATGTCACATTCCCCTACATCAGACTCATGGCAGGCCCGGTTGACTTCACCCCCGGAGCCATGCGCAACGGTACCATCCGCGACTGGAAAGCCATTTATACTAAACCCATATCAATGGGCACCCGCTGCCATCAGGCGGCCTGCTACATTGTGCACGACAGCCCATTCTCCATGCTCGCCGACAGCCCAACGAACTACGAGGCCGACGAGACCTACACGCGCTTCATTGCCACACTGCCATCTGTCTTTGACGCCACCACGGTGCCACAAGGCAAGCTGGGCGAGTATATTGTCACGGCGCGTCGCAGTGGCGAGAACTGGTATGTGGGCGGACAGACTAATTGGAACAGCCGCGACATAACGCTACATCTCTCATTCCTTGAAAACGGAGCGACGTACGAGGCGCAAATCTTGCGCGACGGGAAGAATGCGAACCACGACGCCGAGGACTATGCCATCGACACCATCACGGTCAACAGCAAGTCCGACATCAACTTGCACATGGCGTCAGGCGGCGGCTTCGCCATCAAACTAATCAAGAAGTAAAAAAACAGTAACGGACAAAAACACCTTTTGCCCATGAAGACAAACATATTCATCGCGCTCGCTCTGAGCAGCCTACCCCTCTCGGCGCAGACTCCCAAAGCGAAATATAACACACCAGGAGCGGGCAACCCAATCCTGCCAGGATACTTTGCCGACCCGACTGTCAAAAAATTTGGCGACACATATTACATCTACGCCACCACCGACGGCAGCGGAGCGGGATTCGGCCCCGCGCAGCTGTGGCAGAGTAAAGACTTCAAGAACTGGACACTCACACCCATGAACTGGCCGGACAGCCACTGGATATGGGCACCTGACGTGATGAAGAACAACGTGGACGGCAAATATTACTATCTTTACTGCCAGCCATGCCAACTTCATCTCGGCGTGGGTGAGACTCCACGCGGGCCATGGAAAAACGTCCTGGGCGAGAGCGAGGCCGTGCTGGTGCCAGACCGTTTCGTGACCAACGCCATAACACTTGACGGACAGACTTTCCAGGATGACGACGGCAAGGTATACATGTATTGGGGAACTTGGGGAATATACAAAGGCTTCGGCTGCGGATCTGGCGAGCTGAACCCGGACATGAAGAGCTTTGCCCAGACTCGCCTCATCCCCAACACCGAGGCCACCGACTTCTTTGAAGCCCCCTTTGTCCTGAAGAGGAACGGAATCTACTACTTCATGTACTCATGCGGCCACTGCGAGGACGACAGCTATCAGGTGCGCTACGCCACATCCGACAAGCCGCTCGGCCCCTACACATACCGCGGCGTAGTCCTGAAAACCAACGCCGACGGAACAGTCCACGGCCCCGGCCACCACAGCATACTCAAAGAGGGGGACAACTACTACATTGTCTACCACAGACATGACAATCCGCACTCCAACCGCGGTTTCCATCGCCAAGTATGCATTGACAAGATTGAGTTTGCCGAGGATGGTTCAATAAGAGAAGTGGAGCCTACACACAACGCGGTGAACCTCCACCCCGAGATCGCACAGCCCGTCAATATGGCTTTTGGCGCAAAGGTCACGGCCTCGTCATTCTATGACAACGACTTCCGCCCGGAATATGCGGTGGATGACAACAACGGCACGCTTTGGAGGCCTAAGACTGACGGGCCGGCATGGATCCAGATTGACCTTGGCAAACGTCAGAAGATACGCACCATATGGACGCAGTTTGAATATGGCACGCAGTTCTACCAGTATCTCGTAGAGACGTCTGACGACCAGACCCATTGGACCGTATTCTCAGACAAGCGCGAGAACAGGCTCGCCGGCTCGCCAATGGTAGACTTCGGCGACATCAAGGCGCGCTATGTCCGCCTGACTTACACGGGAGGGCAGAAACGCGGCTTCGGCGGAGCTGTTTGGAACATCAAGGTATTCGGCTCGGTCGAGGATTCCGCCCCACAGCAATGGATTGGCATGGCGGCAGCGGACTTTGACGGCATTGAGTGGGCGAACAACGAGGGCATGTTGGGAGGCAAGCTCACTGTGTCCCAAGGCTCAGCTTTGCGCGAAAGAATAGACGGACGCGACGCCATCACACTTCAGCCCGGCTCAGTCATGAGCATGAGGGACACGCACATCAGCAAGAGCCGTACGCACACCTTTACAGCCATGACCTACGTTAACGGCCTGTGGCAGCAGATTGATGAGACTGACAGCCACTTAAGCCTCACCGACGGACAATTGGAGATCAAGGCTGGCAAAGAGCCACTCACCATTACCAACATAAGGTACTACAACTGGCAGCAAACCGAGGCAGAGAAACAATTTGACGCCGAGACAGAGATAACCCGACTCCCAGTGGCAGACGACAACGTCAAAGGACTCATCGTGGACCTTAACGCGGATTACTTTGAGGAGAGTGACACTCTGCCAATAATCAAAAACGGCGCACCACTTGACACCCGCCTCTCTGGTGAGTTCTGGGCGACATCTATCGATAACAGCGACGACGTTCTGACTGTTGAGACCCGCGATGGGCGCAAGGCGTTCAAGTTCACCGGGAAGCAGACATACAGGTCCAACTTCACCTTGCCCACCACCCTGCGCGACAACGCGCCCTACACCCTTGAGGCATGGATTCTGAACCCCGAGATTGAGGAGAACGAATGTGTGGCGGACTTCACATCAAGCCATGAGGAGCTGGAGAAGATAATGCTCGTGAGCGGCACTGAGCCCCGCTGCGGAGTCATCAACCACTATGGCTGGTATGAGGATGCGGGATATCGCGAGATGAAGAGCCTCGAAGGCAAATGGCAGCACGTCTACATATGCTTCGACGGCCGCACCGAGAGCGTCTACATCAACGGCAACCTCATAAGCCGCAAGGACATCCAACTGCTCGTCAAGCCCTCACAGTTCATCACGCTCGGACAGAACGCCGAGGGTGTATGGCCTTTCACAGGCTACTTGCACTCGCTCCGCCTGTGGGACGAGTTCCTGCCACTTGAAAAATAGAAAAACAGAAATATCAAGATGAAGAACACAATTGCAGCAGCCGCGATAGCCGCCTGCGCGGCATGGCCCGCACAAGCGCAGAAAACGGCCGAGAATGGAGGATACCCCATCACGCCGGTGCCCTTCACATCCGTCAAAGTCTCAGAGAACTCCTTTTGGGGTCAGAGGCTTGAGACCTCACGCAAAGTGACCATCCCCCTCGCCTTCGGCAAGTGCGAGAGCGAGGGCAGGTATAAGAACTTCGAACGCGCGGCCCATCCGAGCGACTCGTATGACGTGTCGAAACTCATGCCACTGAGCTTTGACGACACCGACCCGTATAAGACAATCGAGGGCGCAAGCTACATCCTCCAGACCTACCCCGACAAACAGCTCGAGGCCTACCTCGACAGTATCATAGACATCATCGGCAAAGCGCAAGAGCCTGACGGATATCTATATACAGCCCGCACCCAGAACCCCAAGAACCCGCATTTCTGGGCAGGAGACAAGCGCTGGGAGAAAGAGGAGGATTTGAGCCATGAGCTTTATAACCTTGGCCACATGGTTGAGGGAGCCGTGGCCCATTGGCAAGCCACAGGCAGCCGCAAGTTTTTGGACATAGCCTGCCGATATGCCGACTGCGTGGTCCGCGAGGTGGGAGCCAAGCCCGGACAAGCGTGCGTGGTGCCGGGGCATCAGATTGCCGAGATGGCACTCTGCAAGCTCTATCTCGCCACCGGCAAAAAGGAGTATCTCGACGAGGCTAAGTTCTTCCTCGACTACCGAGGCAAGACTGAAATCAAGCAGGAGTATTCACAAAGCCACAAACCCGTGGTTGAGCAAGACGAGGCTGTGGGACATGCCGTCCGCGCCGCATATATGTACGCGGGCATGGCCGACGTTGCCGCTCTGACGGGCGACACTGCCTACATCCACGCCATTGACAGGATTTGGGACAACATTGTCACCAAGAAACTCTACATCACGGGCGGAATAGGCGCAACAAACAACGGCGAGGCCTTCGGAGCCAACTACGAGTTGCCAAACATGAGCGCCTATGCCGAGACTTGCGCAGCCATCGGCAACGTCTACGTCAACTATCGCCTCTTCCTGCTCCACGGCGACAGCAAATACTTCGACGTGCTGGAGCGCACCCTCTACAACGGACTGATTAGCGGTGTCTCAATGGACGGCGGCGGCTTCTTCTACCCCAACCCGCTCGAAAGCATGGGCCAGCACCAACGTCAGGCGTGGTTCGGCTGCGCCTGCTGCCCGAGCAACATCTGCCGATTCCTCCCGTCGCTGCCAGGCTACGTCTACGCCGTCAAGGACAGGGACGTCTACGTCAACCTGTTCCTTGACAACACGTCAGCCCTCAAAGTCGCTGGCAAGAGCGTCAAACTCACTCAGCAGACCAACTACCCTTGGGATGGCGACATAGCGATAAACGTCACGGAGAACAAAGCCGGAGCGTTCGACCTTAAAATCCGCATCCCCGGCTGGGTCAAAGGCCAACCCGTTCCAACCGACCTCTACTACTACTCTGACGGCAAACGACTCGGCTACACCGTGAAAGTGAATGGACAGGACGCCGCGGCTAAGGTCACAGCCGACGGATATTACACCATCAGCCGCAAATGGAAGAAGGGCGACAAGGTGAGCGTCCACTTCGACATGGAGACGCGCACAGTCCGAGCCAACAGCAAAGTCGAGGCAGACAGAGGCCAAGTGGCCATTGAGCGCGGCCCTATCGTCTACTGCGCCGAGTGGCCGGACAACAATTTCGACATCATGAGCGTGCTGCTCAACCAAGAGCCGCAAATTACGCTGTCCACCATGCCCGATGGAGCCTTCATCGCCGACTCTCTCAAAAGCGTCCTCTCACTCTACAAGAGCCAGAACGTCGTGACGCTCACGACCAATGCGCAAAGCCTCAAATTCGGGGCTGACGGCAAACTCACCGTCTCCGACCAGACTCTCAAGCTCATTCCCTACTTCGCATGGGCTCACCGCGGCAACGGCAACATGAAAGTGTGGCTGCCGCAAGACGTACGCGCCGTGCGGCCCAACGCCCCCGCAACCCTCGCCGCTCAGGCCAAAGTGGAGTTCTCAGCCCCTGTGCCCGCCCGCAGCAGCCTGACCGACGGCCTCGTCCCAGCCGACGAGAACGACCGCAGCGTCCCCTACTGCCACTGGTGGCCCAAGCAGAACTCAACCGAGTGGATAACCTACACGTTTGACGAGGCTAAAGAGATTAAGAGCAGCACTGTCTATTGGTATGACGACCAGCCATGGGGCGGTTGCAAAGTGCCGGACAGCTGGACCATATACTATCAAGACGAGGCAGGCGCATGGCAGCCCGTGGTCGAGCCTGACGCCTACCCCACCAAGCGCGGACTGCCTTGCACGGTCAACTTCGCGCCTGTCAAGACAAAAGCCGTCAAACTCGAGTTCCGCCAGCCCGAGCACCAGTCTTGCGGACTGTTCGAGTGGAGCATTAAATAGCACATAAAACATCATCCATTTCTGTCACCCTGTAAGCAAAAAGGGAAGCCCTCCGGCGAATGTCATCAGACACTCAGCCGGAGGGCTTGTTATTTTAAACACTCTGATTTTGTCAGAAGATTATCCTACCATTGGCGACATCAAGTTCCTGACGCTCGGCCGTATAGTCATAGGCCATAAACTGCATCAGGTCACAGTAAAGGAGCGAGGAATGGCTCGTCTCCTCAAAACCTCTGTCCGTCGAAGCGACAAGTTCCCTCGTGTAGCGCCGCCATGCCCTTTTGGTGAAGTCATAGAGGAAAGCCTCGCGAATGGTCGGGTTTGCTTTGAGCATATCTAAAATGCTTCGCGAGGAGTATGAAATATTAGATGGTGAGTGAACAATCTCGACAACCATGAGAGGCTCGGACAGGCAAGGAGTGGTCTCACAGAATCGGGCTCTCTCTTGCACACGCCAAAGCGAAATGTCGGGTTTTCTGTGCTTTCCTCCAACAGAATCCACCTCGACATCCTGAAATACAAAGTTAGACAATGCTTTAAACCTGTTTATCAAGTTGTTGACGAAGGCGGAGATATGCGCCTGATGCTCAACAGTGGGGATGCCGATGCCACCAAGATACCCCTTGTCTAACGGCTCCCACATGATGCTGCCCTGACGCTTCACATTAGTAATAAAAAACTTGCCGGGTGAGTTCATATCGCAATTCCTTTAGGTTTTCAGTTAATCAAACCGGTGAAAAGTAGACGAAGCCGAATGTGAAGAAGCCTCGTCTTAAGAAGATGAGGCGAAAATAGGCGCACCCTGCGCCAAACTTTGACACAGCGTAGGAGGATGTTACAATATTCTCCATCACGCCAATTCGTTTTTCGCTTCCTTGTCGCTTCTTGAAATAATCACTGGGCAGAGGAATCATGCGGCCCCTCCTTTAGTTTCCGCTCTAACCTGCGACCCATCGGGACAAAGAGCCAATAGGAGACACCGCCTGCGACCAAAGCCACAATAAAATATAGCGCATAGTCAATAGTTGTCTCAACAGCGGTCCTCCCTGCGGCAATACCAGCCCACTTGGCGGCAGACCCCACCGTGGCTCTCAACATGGTGCGATATGCTGCGGCCAATGCCCTCATTCCCCTCGAAACGACCTGATAGAAACCGCGTTTCAACCATCCGATAAGCTTCTGCTTAGCCAGCACACCCTCCATCCTCACCGCCATATTGGCCAAACGGAGATAACCAGACTCTTGCGCCCTGCCGCCATAGAGAGCCTCCAACTCCTGAATGACAAGGAACGTCTCCTTCTGAAAGAATATGACATCGACAAGGAGCATGGGCCACATTACCCAGTTTTGAGGCAGAGTGGCCAAGAAGGTGACAAACCCGGCAAAAAGGGCTCGGGAGCGGATCATGCGCGTTGCCACATCACTCACCATTTGCTGAGACACGCGGGGAAGTCGCCCCAATCCTATTTCAGCAGCCTCCGTCCTCTCCTCTTCTGTAAGATTGAGCTCAGAGAAATAACGATTGGCCAACTCATCCACCACACTGCGGCGGTTCTTGTAATAGACCTTGAGCCATCGCTGCGCAAGCGCATATTTCATGCACTTATGGTACAAGCCCATCACCTTGTGGACAAGGAGATAGACAGACACCTTTAATCTTCTTTTTGTCTCTTTCGGATCGTTCACTTTGCTTTTGGCTTATGCACCCGATTTAAAAGCGCACCCAACCTTTTCTATAATCCAGATGAGCAAAGTCAGGCTTGCTTGAACTTCACCTCAGCCTTTATCGCATTTTCTCCGAGCGCGGCATTGCCACTGGACAAGAAGCGATAGTTAAGTAGCTAAAGATCCTCGCCACAGAAGGGCAGGATATCACAAAGGTATATATAAAAAAATATCAAAGGGTTTCCAACGCTCGCACAAACTTCCCTATATCCACCAAAATGAAATCCTTCATGGTTTTTCCCTATATTCGCATATCAATAACCTCTCCCCCAAAAGACAGAAGCCCCAAAGGCATATGGCAAGCAGCAAGAAACTCATCCCATACGGAATATCCGACTTCGAGAAAATCCGTCTTGAGAACTACTACTATGTGGATAAGACGGAATATATCCGCAGTCTCGAGGAGTATAACTATGTGCTTTTCCTTCGTCCGCGCCGTTTTGGCAAGAGCCTCTTGGTCAACATGCTCAAGGCGTATTACGATGTCAACTACGCTGACAAGTTTGAAGCCCTGTTCGGTAATCTCGCTATTGGAAGGAAGCCGACAGAGCGCCGCAACTCATACCTCATGCTGTCGTTCAACTTTTCTGGCGTGGACAGCAGACCCGAACTTGTGCAAGAATCATTCAATTGTTCTGTCACCGCTGCAATAAAGCGGTTTCTCAACTCTTACAGAGATAGGCTGGGGCAAGATGCCTTCCGTAGAGTAATAGACGAGACTACAAATTGCGCAGAGACACTCGCTGCCCTTTCTGCAGTCGTTTCAGAGGCTGGTCAGAAGATGTACGTCACAGTCGATGAATATGACAACTTCGCCAACACACTTATGACCATTGACGAGTCCGTCTACCAGAACGTTCTTCATGCCGACGGCTTCATCCGTTATTTTTACAACGTCCTAAAAGAATCCACCACTGACAACAATGCGGCCATAGACCGCATCTTCATAACAGGCGTGTCACCCCTCTGCCTCAGTGACGTCACGAGTGGGTTCAACATAGCGGCGAACATCTCAACCGACCCACGTTTTAACGCCATGGCCGGCTTCAAGGAGAATGAGGTAAGCGCAATGCTGAATACTCTCATAGGAGAGCGCCCCTCAAGCCGACAAGACTTAGAAAGCGTAGCCACACTTATGAAGTCGTATTACGACAACTACTGCTTTTGCGAAGATGCGGCTGAAGATGGCGAACACATATTCAACTCGGACATGACTCTGTATTTCATAGACAAATACATCAGCCGAGGAGGAAAAGCCCCGTCAAACATGCTTGACCCCAATGTGAGACAGGACTATAGCAAAATCCGCATGATGGTTCGCTATGAATCAAAATTCGGGAACAAGAGCTGCAGGATGCAAACTATCCTGAACAACGGATACACACTCACACCTCTAAACACCGAGTTTCAAATCAGCGAACTGACTGACGAGAAAAACCTCGTAAGCCTGCTTTTCTACTTAGGCTTACTCACCTACGGTAAAATAAAGATTGAGGGGCATGGCATGACAAGCGAGGCAATCGGCTTGACTGTGGCCAATGAGGCAATGCGTCAACAATACGGCACATACCTCTCAAACGCGTACGGAGAAGCCCTCCAATGGAGAACTGACAACGACACGATGGACAACCTGTGGGTCAACTGGTCATATTTCGGACAGTGGCACCCCTTGATATCCTACATAGCCTCCGTGATGCACGACAACGACAGTGTACGCGACTTTAGCCCAGACGGAGAGCAGTTCGTCAAAGGCTTCATGCTTGCACACCTTTGCAACGGCAACGGCTACATCGTTCGCACAGAAGCTGAGATGGGACACGGATATTCAGACTTATACCTCTACCCAATAGCCACAGAATACCATCACGCCCTCGTCCTTGAAATCAAATATGTCAAGCCAACAGCAACAGATGCCGAGGTTGAGACAAAAAGAAAAGAGGCACTGACACAAGTAGTGAAATATGTGTCTGACAGCAGACTACAAATAGAAGCAAGAGCTAAAGGCTGGTCTCTGACGTCCGCAATCGCTGTGTTCAGAGGTTGGAAAGCAGAAGTGGTAGAAGAAGCCAATTAGACCACAAGAGAATTTTCTCTACCATCATTTCCATGATGCACTAATCAAAAACACGGCGTGAACGCAGCACCCTGCATCCACGCCGTGTTTGACTTTTATGTAATTTACGAACCGGGCCTACTCCGTCGCTCCGCACTCGTCAGAATAGGTGGAGTCGTAATTGGTTATCCACATTTTGCCTGACGATGGCGTTATCTTTGAGCCGTTCTTGAAGACAAGGTTCTCGACAAAACGGATGTCGATGCCGGTCTTTGCCTTAATCTGCACATTGTCGAGAGTTACATTCTTTATCTTGCTCTCGGGGCGTCCGACAAGGAAAATAGCTTTGCCAGAGCATACATCTGTCGTCTTGACGTTCTGAAGCAGGATGCCGTTGTATGTCGGCGTAGTGGAGTCGAGAGTGCGGGCATTTGCCGCATCGGTGGCGGGGTCGCTGCTATAATTCTTGTCATAATAGCAATCCATGGAGAACGGGTTCTTGACGTTCGTCATGGTGAAATTAGAGAACGTTATGTCCTCCTCTCCACCACCGCGGAGTGTTCCGTCTGAGTTAATGCCCGTCTTAAGTCGGATGCCGGCCGTCGTGCCATCCATCGTAATCTGGTCAAAGATGACATGCTTGATGTTCTTTGTGTAGCTGCCGATGGAGGCTCCGTGACCTGTGCCGAAATAGCAGTTCCAGACGTGAATATATTGCGCCTCACTGTCACAGACGACATTATCGTCGCCATTGCTTATGCTGCAATCGTATATGTTGACATATGGTCCCCAGATGGAGACACCGTCCGTGTTATGCGAGGCCTTACCCGCCCCAGCCTCTGACGCCGGCTCACTTATGGTGACGTCATGAATGGTGGCGTTGCTCGCATTGCCGCTTTGGCTGATGGTTATGTTGACACCCGGGGTGTTCATCACCTTGAGGTTGCGAATCAAATATCGCTTACCCTTGGTGAAACGAATCATAGCGCCCGGATTGAAGGTGTCGCCATTCTCCCTTGCCAACCACCAGTCGGCACCTTGACCATCAATGACCGAGTTCTCGCCCTCACCCTCAATGACAATGTCAGTGGAGTTGTCAACGCCAGTCAAAAAGTTGATTTTGGCGTTCATCTTGGGAATCTCAGCGAGCGGGCGGAGCTTGAGCGTTGCATCAGCACAAAGATGCAAAACCGTCTTGGACTTGATCTTGAGCTGCGCGCTGCCGAACATCCACGTTCCGGCGGGGACAACCACCATGCCGCCGTCTGAGGTCACGGCGTTAAGGGCAGACTGGATGGCTGCCGTGTTGTCCTCAGAGTCAGTCGTAGCGCCGTAGTCTGTAATGACATAAGTGTTTGAGTTGTTGATGGCGGGCAGCTCGGGCAATGCGACTGCAGTCCATCCGTCGGGTGTGTTCTGCGCTTTCAACTCGGCCTCGATGCCTGCGAAAGGATATTTGACACTCTCCTCTTCATCTGTCTTGCCGCTGTTGTCATCGGTCTTCTCTGGTTCCGGATCATCATTTGAGCCAGAGCAGGAAGTCATGGGCATCCCGCACAGCATGAGAGTCATAATTGGCAAAATCGCCTTATTGAATCTTTGTAGCTTCATATTAATGGTATCGCATTAAATTCTATTCACCCACAAAGATAAGCTAAAGATGCAAACGTTTGTCACGACTCTTTTGTTTGGTGAATATTTTCCACAAGCCCCATGCCGATAACCCAAAGAGCAGCCGTTGCGCTGACGCAAGCAACCGCGGGGCAGAAACAGAAAAGGCCGTCAGACCATACAGCCTGACGACCTTAGCTTAGCCTTTGAGTATATAATGGGCCTACATCACAACCTCCACCACATGCTTGCCGGCGGAATGCTTAACGATGTTACCCTCAATCTTCTGTCCGTCAACAGTGATGCTCTTGACACCCTTCTGGGCGCCGCTCTCATTGTGGACGTTGATTACGTACTCGGCGCCACGTATCTTACGAGTGACGGTGTAGCCCTTCATGGACGATGGGATACACGGGTCAATCTCGAGACCAGCGTAAGCGGGTTTCACGCCAAGGATGAACTCAGTGATGGTGTACCAGTTCCAAGCTGCCGTTCCTGTGAGCCAAGAGTTCTTACCCTCACCCGGGCGGGCGGCGTCTTTGCCCGCAACCATCTGGCTGTAGACATAAGGCTCAACCTTGTGCAGATCCTGATCCTTGATGAAGGCGGGGCAAATCTTCGCGTAGTGGTCCCATGCGTCATTGCCTCGGCCTACGACAGTCTCGCCAATTATGACCCAGGGGTTGTTGTGGCAGAAGATACCGGCATTCTCCTTATATCCAGCGGGATAAGACGAAATCTCACCCATCTCGACGTGATATGTCGTGAAAGCAGGCCAGTTAAGGACAATGCCGTGCTCGCAGTCCATATACTTCTTGACAGAGTCGAGCGACTTCTCGACCATGCCCTCCTCCTTGCCGATGCCGGCCATGGTGCACCATCCCTGGCTCTCAATGAATATCTTGCCCTCCTCGTTCTCCTTCGAGCCAATCTTGTTGCCGAAGAAGTCATAGGCGCGGAGATACCAATCGCCATCCCAGCCATCTTTCTTGACAGCCTCAACCATCTCATCGATAGCCTTTTGTGCGCGGACGGCCTCGTCGGTCTTGCCAATCTGCTGGCAAAGCTCAACATAGTCGCGGCCGCAGACGACAAAGAGACCGGCAATCATGAGGCTCTCGGCCTTGCTGCCCTCCGTCTTGTTCTCAGTCGTCTGGAAGCTCTCATTTGGATCCCAGCTGAAGCAGTTGAGGTTCAAGCAGTCGTTCCAGTCGGCGCGTCCGATAAGCGGGAGTTTGTGAGGGCCGAGATTTTTAATCACATGGTCAAATGAGACGACAAGGTGCTGATAGAGGCTGACCTCGCTGCCCGGCACATTGTCAAAGGGTACCGGCTCATCGAGAATGGAGAAGTCGCCAGTCTCTTTGATGTAAGCCACAGTTCCGAAGATGAGCCACATGGGGTCGTCATTGAAACCACCGCCAATGTCATTGTTGCCGCGCTTGGTGAGCGGCTGATACTGGTGATAGCAGCCGCCGTCCGGGAACTGGGTGGACGCGATGTCGATGATGCGCTGACGCGCACGATCGGGAATCTGGTGAACGAAGCCGACAAGATCCTGATTTGAGTCGCGGAAGCCCATGCCGCGGCCAATGCCACTCTCAAAGAATGAGGCGGAGCGCGAGAAGTTGAATGTCACCATGCACTGGTACTGGTTCCAGATGTTGACCATGCGGTCCAACCTCTCGTCGCCACTCTTGACGGTGAAGCGGTCCAACAAATCATCCCAGAACGCGCGAAGCTCAGCGAGAGCCTTGTCGACCTTCTCGGTGGTGTCAAAAGCCGAGATGATAGCCTTGGCCTGCTCTTTGTTGACAATGGTGCGGTCGAGCTCGCCAAGACTGGTGAGAAGGCCGGGGCGACGACCCTGCGGGTCATATTTCTTGTCCTGCTCGTTCTCCACGTAGCCAAGCAGGAAGATAAAGTCCTTGCTCTCACCCGGCTTCAGTTCAACCTCAATGTAGTGGCTCGCGACAGGGCTCCAGCCGTGCGCCACGCTGTTTGAGGGCTTGCCGGCCTCAACGTTTTGGGGAAGAGCGAACTCGTTATAGAGACCGATGAAGGTCTCGCGGTCAGTGTCAAAACCCTGAATTGGGGTGTTGACGCTGTAGAAAGCGTAGTGGTTTCGGCGCTCCTTATACTCGGTCTTGTGGTAGAGGACAGAGCCGTCAATCTCCACCTCGCCCGTTGAGAAGTTGCGCTGGAAGTTCTCCATGTCAGTTGCGGCGTTCCAGAGACACCACTCCTCAAAAGAGAAAAGCTTGATACTGTGAGCCGTTGCGCTCTTGTTGGTCAACGTGAGCTTCTGCACCTCAGCGTGGGTCTTGAGCGGCACGAAAAAGAGAGCCTTGGCCTCAATGCCGTCCTTGCTGCCGGTAATCTGCGTATAGCCCATGCCGTGACGGCACTCGTACTTGTCGAGCTTGGTCTTGCATGGCTTCCAGCCCGGGCTCCAAACCGTGCCGCCATCATTGATGTAGAAGTAGCGGCCGCCATTGTCCATAGGGACACCATTGTAGCGGTAGCGCGTGATGCGGCGGAACTTGGCATCCTTGTAGAAAGAATAGCCGCCCGCCGTGTTGGAGATGAGGGAGAAGAAGTCCTCGTTGCCGAGGTAGTTGATCCAAGGCCAAGGGGTCTTGGGGTCGGTGATGACGTACTCGCGATGCGCGTCGTCGAAGTGACCGTATTCCATATTATCTGTTTGCTTTTTATTGTTTCTTAATCAATTATTTTTCAGAGGGTCTCATTGCCGTCTTTGCGCCTTTGCTCAAGTGTGGCCGTAATCTCGCTCTGCTTAGCCTGACTTATGGGGTAGAGGAACATGACTGCCGCGCCAACGACGACAATGACCGCCGGAACCCAGCTCATGAGCATGACCATGCCCTCACGTGCGCCGGCGTAGGTGGACGGGTCGACGCCGTTGTATCCGAAGTAGCCAAGGATTGCGCCAATGATGGCGCCAGCGATGCCGCCGCCGAACTTAGTGGCAAACGAGCCAGCGGCATAGACAAGACCCGTGGCACGTCGGCCATTGACATATTCAGAGTAGTCCGCCGCATCGCCAAGCATCGCAAAGAACAACGTGGGCAGGAAGGCGGCAAACACCTCGCTCGCTATGCCGATGGCAAAGATGGCAGACACATCCTGAGGTCCGCAGAATGCGATCATCGAGTTAATCACACCCGTGACGACAAGCGCCATGATGAAGAGGTTCTTCTTTCCCATCTTGTTGCCAAGGGGCGTGGTGAGCATAGCGCCACCTATGGACGCCAACATGAGGAACACCATATATGTTGCCGCAAGGAACTGGTCATGGACGTAGTGCGAGAAGTACATGACCGTGATGCCCTGCTTGATGTTGTTGTAGATGTTAAAGAGAAGCCCGACGAAGAGGAGGACGATCCACGGCTTGTTGTGGACAAGGTCGCGAAGGTCATTTTTGAGGTCCGTCTTCTGGTCGGCAGGCGGCTGCACACGCTCCCGGGTGAAGCGGAAGGTGATGAGAAGAGCGATGACGAGGATTACCGACATGAGGTAGATGGAGTGGCTGTATCCGCGGCTCTGGTCAATGATGGTGATATTGTCGGCAGTGAGTTCCTTCTGACCCGTTACAACGAACTCATAGGTCTCGTTTGCCTTGACTGATAGGTTCTTAGCCTCTGTGACCTGAACGCCATCCATACCGAGGGAATCGGCCCAGACGAAGGTGGCTATGCCTGCATCGGTGGACAACTTGACCTTCTGGCAGTCAGTTGGTGACGAGACGGCGACACGATATTGGTCATCCGCCATCTTAGTCACATCGACCGTAGGATTGATGTTGCCGAAATACGCAACGAGGAAAAGCAGCGCACCTTGCACGAGCATGCCGCCGGCAAAAGCGCCGACCATACGGAACGAGCTGAGACTTGTACGCTCTTTGTCATCCGGAGTCATGACGGCCATCAAAGAGCCGTAAGGGACATTATTAGCCGTATATATCACCATGAAAATGACATACGTGACAAAGGCGTAGGCAATCTTCCAATCCATATCCCAATCCGGAGCCGTGAAAATGAGCGAAAGCGTCACGCCAAGCGGAATGGCGGTCCACAGCACCCACGGACGGAAATGACCATACTTGCTCTTGGTGCGGTCTCCTACGACACCCATCAATATGTCTGATATGCCATCAGTGAAACGCCCCACAAGAAGCACCAGTCCTGCTATTGCCGGGGCCAAACCAAAGACATCGGTGTAGAAAATAAGCAGAAAGGTCGACACGCCACGCCACGCAATGTTGGCTGACGCATCACCCAGGGCATAAGCTATCTTCTCGCCTACGGGCAACTTGGTGTTCTGTTCCATGAGGAGTCCTTTTAAACTTTCGACACTAAATTAACAAAAAAAGACATGACAAGAATAAAAGGCGAACGGAGATGGAAATAAAGGTCAAAATGATGTTATTTATCAAAAGGCCACCAAATAAAATTCCTAAATCACTACAACACAACTAATTACAAACAGCACACATTTTCTCATTCCACCATTCAGAAAACCGGGCCGCAATATTCATGATAAAAAATCACTCGAAAATGAACAAATAGTACAAGAAATATGTTCGTTCTGTTCGTCATGTTGTCCCACCCAAAGAACAAACTACACGCCATTGCAACTATACGCTATCTATGCCAAACTCCCTTAATCGCTGAAGACACATCCGCAGAGCCTCCACAATTTGCGGCCATTATCGACATTGGCAAGGGACAGAGAACAATGCCTAATGGCGCAAGAAAAGGCGAGCCCCGACATTGAGACCCGCCTCTTTAATCGTAATATTATGCTCTAACTAATGCGCAGAAAATTCAAGCCGACCTGTAAGACGCCAACAATCGCGCCAAGCACAGCACCAAACAATTCAAGGACTTTTAGCTCACGATCGCAGATGTCGAGTATCATGCGCTCAAGTTCTTTGAGGTCCATATCAATGATGCGCTGTTTGACAATGCCAGCTATGTCGATTGCCTTTAGCATTTCAGGGAGTTTGGTTTCGACGACACGCTGATAAGCATCGACCACGCCATCCTCAATGCGACTGAAAAGTTCTTCGCGACCGTCAAGCAGTTGACTAAGCGGCTTAGACAGCATTTTGTCTGCCTCAGTGTGAATCATCTGCGAAACCATCGCGACACCTTGCTCTCTGAGCATAGAGGCGACCATGGAGGACACCTTTCTCTCTAAAGGCCCGGCAAAAACCGCAGCGCCAAGTTTAAGAAAAAAATTTGAGCTAACCTCTCTTTGTACCGACTCCATTATCTTCTCTGATATGAGTCGCGCAAGTTCGGGGTCGGTCATTTTCTCGCAGACCTTGTCATCAATGGCTTTAAGGGTTGACGATTTTGCTGTGGTTACAACCTCAGAACCGAAAACAGATTCCAACACCTCATTCAATGGGCGGGCGTCAGATTGACGCGCAGTTATATACTCATGCACCTTCTGGAGAACACGGTTCTTCATGTCGTCGGAGAGCAGAGTAGCACTGAGGACATCGGCACTAATCAACTTGTTGCTCACCATGTTAGCGATACCCTCGGCAAGACGAGCCTTGTTCTTCGGTATCATGCCAGGAGTGCATGGCAACTTATGCCCAAAGACGTAAATAGGTTCGAGGGGGAAGAAGAGCATCTTGATGGCCACCCAGTTGGTGCCATATCCAATAAGGCCACCGAGTAAAACAGGCGACCAGGAGAAGAGAGTCTCTATCATAACGTCGATTTCGTATGCGGCAAAAATATCGAGAGACTCGAGACCCGCCAAAGGCTTAAAGACTTTAGCATCCCCTATTACCAAAACTGAAGGGCAAACACCCAAATTTCAGTCAAGCATAGTCAGAAACCAGATATAGTTCTAAGCGAACATCTTCTTGACCAACTCCACGCCATTCAGGAGCGAATCGACCTCCGCCTCGGTGTTGTAGAGGGCAAAAGACGCACGCACGGTACCCGCTATCCCAAACCTGTCCATGAGAGGTTGAGCGCAATGATGACCAGTGCGCACTGCTATGCCCAGCTTGTCGAGTATCATGCCGGCATCGTAGGGATGAACGGAGCCGACGAGGAAAGAGACGGCACTGGAGTGGTTCGCAGCCTGACCCACAATCCTTACGTCGCCGATTGCCTCAAGGCCGTCTATTGTGCGACGGACGAGACTTTGCTCATGGTTCTCAATGACATCCATACCAATATGGTCCACATAGTCAAGAGCTGCGCCAAGGGCTATTGCTGCCGCATAATCAGGTGTTCCGGCCTCAAACTTGAGAGGAGGCTCAGCGAATGTCGTGCCTGAGAATGACACTTTGTCAATCATCTCGCCGCCACCCATCCACGGGTTCATCCCATCAAGGAGCTCACGGCGGCCATAGAGAGCGCCAGAGCCGAGGGGGGCGTAAACCTTATGCCCGGAAAACGCAAGAAAGTCGCAGCCAATGGCTTTGACATCTATAGCCTTGTGCGGGACACTCTGTGCGGCATCGACAAGCACCACTGCACCAGCGGAATGGGCCAACTCACAAATCTTGCGCACATCGTTGACCGTTCCCATGACGTTGGACACGTGCGCGATGCTCACAATCTTGGTTCGCTCGCCAATGAGGCTCGCAAACTGATCCATCATGAGTTCACCTTTGTCGCTCACCTTGGCCACGCGCAGTGTCGCCCCTCGCCTTTGACAGAGCAGCTGCCAAGGGACTATGTTGGAATGATGCTCCATCTCGGAGACGACAATCTCATCACCGGCACCGACAAACTTGTCTCCATAGGCGTAGGCTACAAGGTTAATAGCCTCCGTGGTGTTGCGCATGAACACTATCTCGGTGGGGTCAGAGGAGCCAAGATGCCGAGCCACAGTCTGACGCGCCTTCTCGTAAAGGTCTGTGCAGACATTACTCAAATGATGCACACCGCGGTGGATGTTGCTGTTCACCTTGCGATAGATGTTGTCATACGCCCCAATTACAGCCAATGGCTTTTGAGTCGTCGCGCCGTTATCTAAGTAGACAAGGGGCTTCTTATATACTGTCTCCGCAAGTATGGGGAACTGGCTGCGGATGGCGTTTATGTCAAAATCTGAATACATGGGAAAAGGAATAGCTGTTTAGCTAATGAGCCTCTCGTGGAGAGCCGTGCGGACCTCCTCCATCGGGATGCGGTCAACGACCTCTCCGACAAACGCGGCCGAGAGAAGTTTGCGCGCGGTTCGCTCGTCGATGCCTCGCTGCTGCATGTAGAAAAGCTGCTGTGGGTCAATTTGGCCCGTCGTAGCGCCGTGTGAACACTTGACGTCGTCCGCATATATCTCAAGTTGCGGCTTGGCGTAGGCTCGTGCGTCGCGGCTCACGAGCATGTGGCGGTTTGTCTGGTTAGCGTCGACCTTTTGGGCGTCGGGTTTGACGAGAATAAGGCCGGCGAAAGCCATCACGCCCTTGTCATCGGCAATGCCTTTGAAGAGTTGGTCGCTCTGAGTATGCCCGGCTATGTGCTCTACAAGGCTCTCATTGTCCACCCTGTTGCTGCCCAAGACTGTGTATATGCCGCCCATGCGGAGGTTTGCGCCCTCGGCATGCAATCCGCACTTAACCTCATTGCGGGCCAAGGCGGGGTTAAGGTTGACAAAGTTGACATCGGCTGATGAGTTGGCAGCCTGGTCAATCGTGGTGCGGGTCAGCAGGGTCTGATCCTTATCACCGTCCTGAATAAAGACGACATTGACATGGGCGTTCTCCGCTACGTTGACCTTTGTCTGGAGCACAAGCTTGCCTTGAGACGAGAGGCGGACTACGACATCTGCCTTCGCTTGCGGCTCGACAGAGAGGACGAGACGCTGGACTGAGAGTGTCGAAGCCTCGTCATCCGAGCTTATGTTGACATGGACTCTCGCACCATCGGCCAACGCTATCTCAGAGAATGACTCCGCTGCCACATTGGCAAGCACATCCAAATAGTCTCCGCGGCGGGAGCAGGTTGCCGACATCTCCGCAAGAGCCTCAAGAGCGTCAGGCTCAAGGGCGGACCGCGTCTTGGCGAAAGCCGCGCCATCTACATCGATATGGGCGTCGGCCGCCTTCTCCACCCCAGCCAAGGCCTTGGCCATGTCAGTGTAGAGGTAATACTCGCCAGTCGGGGAGTTGGCCAAAACACTGGCCAGGTATTTATCTTTTTGCATAAAGAATTAGCTCACAGAAAAAATAGTTCACAAAGGGCTGTGGACTCTTAGTCGGGGAACTGCTCCTTAATCCAGTCATATCCCCTCTTCTCGAGATCGAGAGCCAAGCTCTTGTCGCCAGTCATGACGATGCGGCCGTGATAGAGAATATGGATATAGTCTGGCACGATATAGTCCAAAAGGCGCTGATAGTGAGTGATGACGACCGTGGCGTTCTTCTCACTCTTAAGTTTAGTGACACCTGTTGCCACAATGCGCAGGGCGTCAATGTCCAAACCAGAGTCAGTCTCGTCAAGTATGCGGAGAGTCGGCTCAAGCATGGCCATCTGGAAGATTTCGTTCTTCTTCTTCTCACCGCCAGAGAAGCCCTCGTTCACTGCCCTGTTCGTCAGTTTTGAGTCTATCTCTACCAACTTCTTCTTCTCGTTCATGAGTTTGAGGAAATCAGCGGCGGAGAGAGGGTCAAGCCCCTGATATTTCCTCTTGCCGTTTACTGCCGCCTTCATGAAGTTGGCCATCGACACGCCAGGGATTTCAACCGGGTATTGGAACGAGAGGAAAATGCCCTCGTTGGCGCGCTGGTCAGGCGTCAGGGAGAGGAGGTCCTTGCCGTTGAATGTCACGGAGCCTCCTGTTACGGTATATGCGGGGTTTCCAGCCAAAACGGCCGACAAAGTGCTCTTGCCGGAGCCATTGGGACCCATAATGGCGTGCGTCTCGCCAGCTTTTATCTCGAGGTTGATGCCACGCAGGATTTCCTTTCCCTCGACAGTGGCATGCAAGTCTTTTATGCTAAGCATTTAAGCAATATATTTAAGAGCGGAGTGTGCCGCACGATGATCATGACGGCATTATTCCGCTTGCGTTTCCTAATTCTTTCTCTTGTACTCTGACTGCAAAATCACTACCCCACAGAGCCTTCCAGTTGGATAGCAAGGAGTTTCTGAGCCTCGACGGCGAACTCCATTGGCAGGCGCTTGAGGACTTCGCGGGCATAGCCGTTGATGATGAGGCCCACAGCCTCCTCTGTCCCGATGCCTCGCTGGTTGCAATAGAACAACTGGTCCTCGCTTATCTTGCTTGTGGTGGCCTCATGCTCTATCTGCGCCGTAGGGTTGGCCACATCAGAGTATGGGAACGTGTGGGCTCCGCATTTATCCCCCATCAAGAGGCTGTCGCACTGGCTGAAATTGCGCGCCCTCTCTGCGCCCTTGCCCACTTTGACAAGTCCGCGGTATGAGTTCTCGCTATGCCCGGCGCTGATGCCTTTGCTGATAATCGTGCTGCGGGTGTCGCGGCCTAAATGGATCATCTTGGTTCCCGTGTCGGCCTGCTGATAATTGCTGGTCATGGCCACCGAGTAGAACTCGCCTACCGACCCGTCACCCATCAATACGCACGAAGGGTATTTCCACGTGATGGCCGAGCCCGTCTCCACCTGCGTCCAGCTGACTTTACTCTTCTCGCCACGACACAACGCACGCTTTGTCACGAAGTTGTAGATGCCACCTTTGCCATCCTTGTCGCCCGGATACCAGTTTTGGACTGTCGAGTACTTGACCTCCGCGCGGTTCTCAACTACAATCTCTACTATGGCCGCGTGCAGCTGGTTCTCGTCACGCATCGGGGCGGTGCAGCCCTCAAGGTAGCTTACGTAGGAGTCGTCATCCGCCACAATCAGTGTGCGCTCAAACTGGCCAGTCTTTGCCGCGTTTATGCGGAAATAGGTAGACAGCTCCATCGGGCAACGCACCCCTTTAGGGATATACACAAAGGATCCGTCGGAGAAGACCGCCGAATTGAGCGCCGCGAAATAATTGTCAGCGTAAGAGACTACCGAGCCGAGGTATTTCTTGACGAGGTCTGGGTGTGTCTTTATAGCCTCACTTATCGAGCAGAAAATGACACCATCCTTCGCAAGATGCTCACGGAAGGTTGTCGAGACTGAGGTAGAGTCGAGAACGGCATCAACAGCCACCCCGCTAAGGACCTTTTGCTCGTCGATAGGTATTCCGAGCTTGTCAAAGGTCTTCTTTATCTCGGGATCCACGTCGTCAAGACTGCCAGGACCCTCTTTTTTCTTAGGTGCCGAATAATAAATTATATCCTGGAGGTCGATGGGCGGGATGCGCAAATGAGCCCAATCCGGCATCTGCATCTTCTGCAACTGCGCGTATGCCTTGAGACGGAAATCGAGCATGAAATCGGGCTCGCCCTTTTTCTTCGATATGAGTCTTACGACCTCCTCACTCAGGCCATTAGGTATTGAGTCTGACTCAATATCCGACGTGAAACCGTACTTATAGCCCTCGTTCTCGAGATTCTCTAATATATCTTTGCTATCTGCCATTGCTATAATCAATCGGACGACAAAAATAGTTCATTACGCTATTTTTTCCTAAGCTTAAAAGCAAAAGAGGCTTAATTAAGCCTCCTACGTGAAACTTGCTTTGATGAACAAGCTTTATAATCCCCGTCCGCTCAAATCGATCCTCCTACCGTCTGGTAGCAGTACGACAAGCCTCCCACAGCTGACTGCCAAACGTGGAGCTTGATCTCGGTCCTCCGTCAATTGTCGTATTGATGTTGGTTTTTCCGGGTCAGGGTTCGGGGCTGGCTCAGGATCGGGAGTCGGGTCTGGTGTGGGATCAGGATCTGGCGTAGTGTTCTTTGGAATATTGAGCACAAGACGTAAGCCATAATACCACATGCAGGCACTTTCCCTTGCGCTGGCCCTGTACGCGACATTCAAGTCCTTTTCTGCACGTGAGCCTACATGTCCACCGCGTTGGACTCGTTGCAGATAACCTGTCGGTGTAGCATCATAGCCATAGGCGTAATAATCCGTGCACCATTCTATCACATTCCCGCTCATGTCGTATAAGCCAAGCGAATTTGGAGATTTTGTCTTGACGTGAGTTGGTTTCTCTGTCGCACCGCCATAAACAGCGACTTCCCTCGCCGTATTACTACCAGAAAATGAATAGGCGTCATTGTTGACACCACCCCGTGCGGCATACTCCCATTGCGCCTCGGTCGGTATGGCGAAAGAGCAGCCGTCAGGCAATTGGGAGGCGAGCAATGTGTTGAGCCGAGCCACAAAGTCGGTGGCCATGGCATATGTGACCCTACCTTTGGCCGCCTCATCATCAACATTTCTCATGCCATAAGAGTCCACTTCCTGATTGTCAAATCCGGCATCGCCATACACATCCGCCCAAACGGCATTTGTTACCTCCGTCTCGGCCATATAGAACGTAGAGACAGTCTCCTCATGGACGGGTTTCGCATCGCCGAACGACTCACTTCCCATTTGAAAAGTTCCTCCCTCAACACGAATCATTTTGATAGTCTCAAAGCCAGTCGAGAAAGTCAAGACGGACTCGGTCTGCGCCATGGAAATGGAAGAGAAGCAAAGCGTGGCTAATACCACCGTAACCTTAATGTCTCGCATCTTGCAAAACTGTTCATTAAGTATATACCACAAAAAAGGCGGCGGAAACAAACGGATGTTTTCGTCGCCTTTCTATTAGTTGTTTTTTATCTGTGCAATCCTCGTCTTGCCCTCGCCTTGCGCTGTCCGCTGCCCGAGTAGCTGTAGCCCATGATAGGCTCGGAGCAAGGAACCGGCTTCCTCTTGTAAGTCCGCCTGCGGACATCGTCGGGGATGAGGCGGTAGATGAGGGAGACCTCATGAGCGCCGTTGCCGAAAGAGCTGAAATCGGAGACTGTCAAGTCATACGAATAGCCGAAACGGAAAGGGCCCACATTGACACCGACGTTTGGTATCACGGCATCGGAGTTGGAGACCTCACCTGCGACCTTGAAAAAGAGGCCGCGGTATGAGGCGCCGACCTCAATGGGGAAGTAGTACCAAGAGACGCCAAGCTCAAGCTGGTTATACTGATACTGGTGCTTGTAGTTGAGCGAGAACGTGATGGTCTTAGGCTCGCTGCCACGATAACTCGGCTGGTAGTTTATCCGGTAACCGCCATAGACCGTGGTCTTCAAACCGATCTTGTCTCGGGCGTCAGTGAACGAGATGTCGGGCTGCAACATGTGGTTGAATGTAACGCCCACCCACCAGTCGTCATTATAGACCATGACAGAGGCTGACGCGTCGAATTTGGAGACTCGCGTGCGCTCAATATCCAAGGCTGAGCCACTGCCAGGGGTCACAATGCCGTCACTTGATATGTCAGACCATGTGATAATCTTGTTCCTGTCAATGGACCTGTTCTTGAAATCGAACGAGATGCCAGGGCGAACAAAGAGGTCACGCGTCACGGCGAACTCGTAGGCGTAGAGCAGGCTCACCAGATGGTCCATGAGCAATCCCTTGCCAGCGTTGTCACAAACCCAAAGCAGACCTATGCCACTATTGAAGTGGTTGAAGAAGTAGTCGGCCGAGAAGGCGTAGTTCTGATATGCGCTACCTACGCCAGGCCACTGGTTGCGGTAGTTGAGGCCAAAACGCGTGCCGTTGGTCAGACCTGTGAAAGACGGGCTCAGATAGAGCGGCGCCTGATAGGTCTGCGAGAAAGAGGCATCTTGCGCCTTAGCCGTCATTGGCAGCAGGACAAGGAGCATCAGGCCGACAGTCCGATAAACTATTTTCTTCAGTTGATACATTATCTCTTCATTGCGCCCCGGCGTTGCCATAGCCTCGCCCAGTGCTGAGTGGGTTTGGTCCTTTGCGGGCGGGCGGGGTGGAGTCCCCCACCCGCTCACATCGGACTTATTCGTCTAATTCTCTCTCTATGTTTCAGATTGGCCTACCTTATCACGAATATTTGTCCGGACTTGGTATACTCCTTGCCACTCACGAACCTGCCTCGAGATACCCATGTATAGACTCCCTCGGGGACTATGGTGCCGTTGAAGCGTCCATCCCAACCTGTTGTTATATCTTGTGTCACAAAGACTTTCTGACCCCAACGGTTGTAGATTTCAAGAGTGAAGGTCTCAACATCCTGATATACCGGCCTGAAGTTGGCGTTGACACCATAGATGCTGTTGATACCTGAAACATCAGCACGAGGAGCGAAGGTGTTCGGGAAGATGATGAATCCGCCTCGACGTGCCTCGATGAAGCTTTCCTTGACCGTGTCGGCCTCGCAACCGTGGTCGTTCCAAACCTTCAGGCTGACTGTATAGAAGCCCTCGTTCTTGTAGGTCACGAGCGGGTTCTTCTCGTCAGACTGTGTTCCGTCACCAAACGTCCAGAGGAACTGCGTGGCTCCGGTGCTGCGGTTGATGAAGTGGACCTTGTCCTCGGGGATGTAGACCAGCTGAGGAGCAGCGTCGAAGCTTGCCGTCGGGTGGTCATAGACCGTGATGTACATTGTCGAGTCGGACGACAATCCATCGGGGCCGGGGACAGAGAGGCGGACCTCATAGGTGCCAGGCAACTGGAAGGTGTGGGTCGGGTTGCGGATGGTAGATGTGGTGCCATCACCGAAGTCCCAGTTGTACTTGGTGGCGTCTTGGCTGCCGTCCGTGAAGCGGACAGTGAGCGGGAAGCAGCCCTCCTCGTAGTCGGCCGAGAAGCTTGCGCTTGGCACAACCTTGTAGGTGATGGATACCTCATCCCAGACAGAGCACTTCTCCGTTGTGATGGTCCAGCGGAAGGTGTTGACGCCTCGTGCCAAACCATACACATAGGTGTTGTACTTGTTCTCATCCTCAAACGTCAGGGTCTCACCACCGAACTGGCTCTTATCAGCATTGCCAAGCACAGTCCAAGTGCCTTGCAGACGACCCGGGTTACCGGCATTAAGCTGATAGGTGCTTGAGTAAGAGATGTCATCCTCACCAGCGTAGGGGTTAGCCTTGTAGCTGGTCACGACGATGTCGTCATGCGTAGAGCAGTTGAGGTAGGTGATGGTCCAACGGAAGATGTTCTCGCCGAAGCTCAAGTTAGAGACTGTCGTCTTGGCACTGGTGGTGTCGGCAATGATGCCCTCGCCCTGAAGGACTGACCAGCGGCCGGTTCCATAGGTCGGCACATTGGCGTTGAGGGCAGTGTAGTCAACACACTCGGTGTAATCCTCGCCAAGTTCTGACTGGTCAGGAATCTGGTAGTTGAGGACGACAGTATCAGCAGATTGACAGGTGTAGGTCTTGCCATTGATTGTCTGGACGTTCTTGATGATCCAGAGGAAGACGTTGTCACCGAAAATCATGTTGGTGAGCGTAGAGTGCGGGTCAGACGGGTTAGAGAACGAGCTGTTTCCAAGGACGTCGGACGCATAGCCGGAAGCGACCTCCCAATGGCCCTCACCGATGATAGGCGTGTTGGCCTGCAAGTTGGTCTCAATTGAGCAGACTGGCTTGTCAGGACCCGCATCAGCCTTGGTCGGGGTCATGTTGTAGATGTTGAAATCAGCGCTCTTAGAGCAATGGCCCTCAGTAGAGACTGTCCATCTGAGGTTGTTCTCGCCATAGAGCAGGTTGCTGATAGTAGTCTCAGGAGAGGTCGGGTCTGCAATCTGGCCGCCACCATTGGTGATGGTCCAAATGCCCTGACCATAGGTAGGAGTCTCAGCCTTCAGCAGGTAAGAGTCAGAACAGATAGGATCGGGATCCTTGCCTACCTTCGGGTCGCTCGGCGTGAGGTTCTGGACAACGACATCACTCGTCAGGACGCAGCTCTTAATCTGAACCGCCGTACTGTCTGCCGTGTTGTCATAGTTCTTGAGGGTCACAGGCACGGCGTTGAGCTTTTCGACAACCCAACGGTAAGTGTTATTGCCCTGTCCGACCTTGACAGTCGCATTCGGGTTGAACTTACTCTTTTCGTTAGCCTTGGCTACCTCATTGGTATGCTTGCCAGAGACACGAGTGTTGCTGTAGTACCACGACTTGTATTCGCTGTTGTCGAAGTCGAAGTTGTTGCGCTGCTCAGTGGTCCACTGTTCAAGCTCAGCCTCGTCACGCAGCCAGTTGTCATTGATGTAAGAGTCACCATCCTCGTCAAAGTCAGCAGAGCCGACCATGGTTAGCCAGTGTCCAACACCAATTTCAGGAGCGGTAGCGCTCAGAGTGAAGCTCTCGTCACCGCCAACCTCAGTCACACAGATGGACCCTGTGTTGCCGGCATACGGAGTGCTCGGATTACCATTATAGATCTTAACCTCGTCATAAGACTCGCAACCATTATATGTCACAGTCCAACGGAGGATATTAGACCCTACGGCGAGATTGGTGACCTTTGAAGACGGGTTGGTCTTGTCGTCGAAGGTACCGGCGCTCGCCGCTCCAATGATAGACCATTCACCCTTACCCGCGCCAGCCGATGTAGCCTGGAGGTTATACTCCGTGCCGCATATTACAGCGTCGGCGCCAGCGTCAGTCTCAATCTTGTCATAATATACCGTCACGTCATCGTAGTCCACGCAAGTGAAGTTCTTGTTGTAGACACGGTAAACGCGCCACTGGTAACGGTTGCCGTAGGTGTTGAACGGAATGTTCTTAATCTTAGTGGTCGAGCTGTTGGGGCTGACAATGTCGCCAGCGCCCTCGGCAACGGCCCAAGATCCATACTCCTGAATGTCACTGTCGGCACTGAACTCGGCAAGCGGGTCGGCAGTCACAATCACCTCATTAGTCTGGCAGAGGTGGGCGGTCTGCGTGCTTGCGTTGGCAGGCGTCGGACGGTTGTTAATGACCTCGACGGTATCGGTGCTCGGGCACTCAAGGTAGTTGACGGTCCATACGAGGATATTCTTGCCCTGACCAAGGTCACGCACAATGGTATGCGGGTCGCCAGAGTCCTCGAAGTGGCCACGGCCCTGACCTTGAGCGATGCTCCATATACCGACACCTGGTGACGGGTTATTAGCTGTCAGGCGTACTGTGTCAGCACAGAGAGGAGCCACAGAGCCGGCTACAGCCTGGATGAAGATGTTGTTCAAGACAGTCTCATCCGTAGAGCGGCAGACGTGGTCGCCCGTTCCATTCTCGATGACCCAACGGAAGCGGTTGTTGCCAAACGCGAGACCATTGACAGTCAGGTTCTGGTTGTCAGTTCCATCACCACGGCGGAGGTATACTCGGTCAACAAGAACGCCCGTGGTCTTCTTAGAGTGGGTAGCGTCATAGTTGTGAGCCCAGGTGTAGACTACAACACCGCCGACGGAGAGTTCAGCGTCCTCGTAGGTTACCTTCTCACCTGCGTAGGTGGTAGTCTTCTGAGTTGTAGAGTAGACAAGCTCCTCTACTACGTCAGTCTCGTGACCGGTGGCATCCTTCTGGTAGCGGTAGTACTTACCACTCGTGATGTCTTGCCAGAAGAGGACAGAGCCGTCGTCGCCATAGTGGTCGTAGTACTCCGTGACAACCTCCTTGCCAGACGCGTCGGTCGTCGTCTCCTTACGGTAGACGACCTTGGCATCCTCACTGAAGAGGTCGGTGCTCATATCCTCACCCTTGCCATCCTTGCGGACGAACTGGCCTGAGCCCTCAACAAGTTCCCAGTATGCGCGGGTGTAGTACATAGGCTTGTTGCCAGACAGGACAGACTGTGAGCCGCAGACGGTCAGAGGATCGTCAGGGCCTGCGTCAGCCTCGGTGGGAGCGTTGTTCATGACGAGAACCTCACTCCTCGTGGTGCAATCGCCACCCTTGTCGGTCGTAATCTCCCAGATAAGGGTATTGATGCCAGGAGCCAAGTCATAGGCATGGTTGCCAGAGAACTTAGCAGAACCGCCAGAAGCCACCTTCCATGCGCCAGTGCCGTAAGTCGGAGAGTTAGGCGTCAGGTCGATTGTGCCGTCGCAAGTGAAGAGCGAGTCACACTCGTTTCCGAGGCCACAAGCCCAAGCGTCATCAGCGCGGTCATTGAAGATCTCAAGCGTGTCGGTTGAAGAGCAGTACTTGTTCGAGATCTTGTAGATGAAGGTGTTAGAGCCTTGCTTGAGGCCCTTCACAAGCGGGTTGCGGCAGTACTTGGCGTACTTGGTCTGATCTGCGAGGAAGGCGTTGTAGGTGTCGGCGTCAACCGCATCTTGATCAACCCAGACGACATCCCTCACCTTATCCTCGTCATCAAGCGTCGGCTCGCCATTGGCGTCGATCATGACTTGCTCAGAGGTCTTATCCATGTAGAATGTGCCAGAGCCGGAGATGAGCGTCCACTCATGAAGTGTCGTGATGACGTCCTTCACGTTGCCGTTCTCATCAGTTACCTTGTAAGAGCCCTCCTTGACATCATTACCTTGGATTACAAGCTCGTCACCACATATAGACTGGAGACCTGTGCGGTCAATGCCGGCGTCGGCCGTGGTTACGCTCATGTTCCAAATCTCAACCTCATCAGAAGAGACGCTTCCGTTGTAGGTGATGGTCCAGCGGAGGACGTTCTTACCCTTCTGGAGGCCAGTGACACGTGTGCGAGGCTCACGCTTGTTATCAAACGTTGCAGAGCCCTCCACGACACTCCATTGGCCGACACCGTTGAACGGTCCATTAGCTTGCAGCGTGTAGACGTCGGTACAGAGGTCAAAGACATCGAGACCGGCGTTGGCAGCTTGCGTAGTGCCGTTCATGATGCTGTATGTACCAGTGACTGTACAATCGTTGTTGGAAACGACCCACTTAAACTGGGAGAGACCCTTATCGAGGTCAGTGATAGTCGTGGTTACATTGTTCGGAGTGGCAATGACGCCGCCACCGATAGACTGCTCCCACTTACCAGTGCCATAACCGGGCTTGATTGCGGCACCGGTGATGGTGGTTTCATCGTTCGCTGTAACCCTCGTGTAGTTCGGGATCAGCGTGATGCTGTCGCCAGAAACAGTAATGTCTGAGTTGATGAACTGCGGGGTGTTGTTGGTGATGAGCACGGTGTCGCTTGATGCGCAACCATTCTCAGTCACGGTCCAGACATAGTAGTTGTTACCGGGCTTGAGACCACCAATCCAAGCGTCAGGGTTGCTTATATCGTCGCTGCTAAGGTTGAAGGTGGAGTTGTAAGCGCTCCAGCTTTGCTTAGCGTGGCCACGAGTCTTAGCGTGGAGCTGTACCTGTGACGAGCAGACGGAGCGGTCATCACCAGCGTCAACATCAATTGAGTAGTTGGTGACAGTCACGATGTCTGACTTCGAGCAGCCGCCCTCCTTAGAAGAGATACGGTATCTGAAGATGTTCTCGCCTCGACCCACGTTGCGGATCTTGACATAAGGCTCGGCGTAGTCTGGGCTGTTCACCCAAATCTGGTTGCCGTCCTTGTCGAGTTTGTACTTCAGCTCACCATTCTCATAGACTGGCTTGCCGTTGTCATCAATCTCGTAGTCATAGTGTCCGAACTCGGCGTAACCCTTGACAATAGACCAAGCGCCAGTCTCATAATCATCCTCACCTGCAGATTTCTGCGAATTGAGGTTCTTCTTGATCATGAGGTTCTTGATGAGGCCGTCGCACATGCTCATGACCTTCTCGGTCACGATGGCGTCATCAACCTCATTGTTGACAATGGTCACATCGTCGACACTCATACAGCCCTCGACATCAACAGCCCAGTAGAACGTCTGTGCGCCATGTTTGATGCCAGTAAGCTTGGCATTGTAGAGAGTAGCGTCATCAAACGTTGCCACACCGGTGATAGAACGGTCAGTTGAAGTCGGATCGTAGTTATACCACTTGGAGATGGCCCCATCGGGTATATCGGTCACAGAAGCCTCAAGCTGGTATGTTCCATCGCAAGTAGAGGCATCGGCGCCGGCGAAGAGTTCCAACTTGCCGTAGTAGAGGTTGAGCGAGATGCTCTCGGTGCAGTTGCCGTTTCGGACCACGAGGTTGACCACGTTGTCACCCCAAGTGAGTCCATTCATCTCGGTTACGGCCTTCTCCTCAAGGTCAGAACCGTTGAATGAACCGCCACCCGTGATATGCTCCCAGAGAATGGTCTGGTTAGCACCGAAAATAGCGTCAGAGTTGTCGTAATCGTTAGTTTCATCGCTGTCCTTAAGGAGCGCGACATCCTTAACGTGCCAGCCCTCGAACTTGACGTCAGGCGAGCAGACAACGATGCGGTACTGGTTATGCACCTCATCATAGGTTACACGCTCGTCGTTAGAGACGCCATCGTAAATCGTCGAGGTGTGCTCACCTCCATTGTTGGAGTAGGTCACCTTGATGACCGGGTAGTCAGGCTCGTTGTTGTTAAGAGTAATCTCTGACGTGGTGGGACAGGTGTTGGCCATTACAGTCCAAACAAGCTTAGTCTCACCTCGGCTGAGGTTCTTAATGAACGTGCGCGGGCTGTTTGCATCCTCAATGACGACGCCCTGCTCACGGTCGCCTACGACAGTCCAGAGGCCAGTGTAAGAGATGCCCTCTACATCGCTTGGCAAGTTAGAGGCTTGAATCTCGGCAGTGCCGTCGCAGATGATAGTGTTGACAACAGAGGTGCTCGTGTTGACATCGAGGTTTCGGATGATTACCTCGTCGGTAGCGGAGCAGCCAGTGTTGACGTCAGTTACAGTCCACTGGTAGGTATTGTTGTTCTGAGTGAGAGACTCGCTCTTGACAGTAGGAGCCCAATCGGTAGAGGTGCGGGCGCCATCAGCGAATGTTGAGCCGCCACCAATGACAGACCAGACGCTCTCGATTTGCATATCGGCCGAGAAGTCGGACTGCTTAGTTGTCGGGGTTATGACAATCGTCGGGTCGCCCTTAGACGGGCAGTAGGTCATGTCAGAGCCAGCGTCAATCTTCGGCTTCTGGTTAATTGAAACCTCAAGAGGCTTACTCCAGAGACCATTGCCGCAACTGTTCTTTGCGCGAACCTTCACCTCACCCACGAGAGGAGTTACATACTCCTCGACATTTACCTGGATGGATGAAGTCCCAGCGCCATTGACGATGCGCATGCCGGTAGGCAGGCTCCATTCATACTCGCTCGCATAGCTGATCTGCGGGATGCTGAAGCGGATCGCCTCCTCACCTTGGCAGAACTTGACCTTGCCCTCTGAGCCGAACGCGTTGCCAGCGCTGCGGATGACATTAGAGTACATGACCCTGCCATCCTTGCCATAGGTCTTGTTGTCGTCCTCGTCAATGACGTAGTAGAGCTGCTTGCCCTCATCGTTGACAGCGAGAGTCGTTCCGTCATTCTCGTAGGCGAGACCGTCTGTGCCAGTGTCCTCGGTTGTCATCTGGAACTTAGGCAGGTAGTTGGCCGAGACGAGCATTGTGAGCATCTGGCTCTCGTTGCAATCATTCAGTGTCTGGACACCGATCTCACCACTTTGGAAGTTCTGACCGATGTTGACAGAGATGGTATTGCTGCCCTGACCTGTCACGATAGTGATGCCGGTCGGGACGGTCCACTTGTAACCGGTAGCAGAGGCCACCTTATTAGTGGTGTAGACAATGCCCTCTGCACCTTGGCAGACTATGTCGTCGCCAGAGATTGAGGAAGGACGGTCAGAAAGCTCCTTGACGTAGACCGTGGCCACATCATCGTAAGCCGTATTGACATCAGGGTAGCAGTTCTTGGCATCCACAATGCCGCGGACATGATACTCAGTGGTGACAGACGGCGATACTTTCTGCTTGATGACATATACGTCAGTCAGGTTGCCATTCTTATCCTTCTGCTGCTCACCATAGCTCTCCGTGATAGTGTTGGCTATCTCGCGGCCAGTGGTGGGATCCTCATAATAGTAAGTGATGGTGAACGGAGCCGTTCCGCCAGTCACAGTGAATATGAGGTTGGTAGACTCACCCTTGCAGATGGTGGTGCTGCCAGTCATGCCGATTGTCGGGATGGAGTTGACGACAATGTTGGCAGCGCCAGTCATGTCATGATGAGCCCAAGTATCGGCAGCATCATCGTATCCATCATTGCGAGCCTCGCAGTACTGGTCATTGATGCTGATGATTTGCAGCTTAATCGGGTCACCCGCAATCTTCTCACCCGTGGTCTGGTCAACCGTGTAAGGTGTAGCCTCGCGCGGAGTGTAACGATAGGTGTAGGGAGTCTCAGATATAACGAGCTGCTCATCAATTTGGCCGTCAGAGACAACCACAGTCCAAGGAGACTGGCTGCCATCAGTCGGCGTGAGGTCGATGGTGGCGTCAACATATCCGCCAAGGCAGATCTCGTTGTCGCCATGGATGTAGCCCGTAGGACGAGGACGATACTCGACAACCTCAGCCTCAGTGTCAAATGTGCCACGTCCGCAATTAGCATCCGTCTCGTAGACATTGACAATGCGGAAAGTGCTGGTAGTAGTCCTCTTGACCTTGAAGATGTAGGGGCTTGAAGAGACAGTGTGGATGATGTCGGTGCTGGTGTTGTTATCCAGATTGTCGGCATCATAGTCAGTAGGCACACCGTTCTTGGCATCATTCTCACGTACGACAACCTTGAGAGGCTTCTTGGTCACATCCCAGTCGGAGACAATGAGCTTGAGTTCAACCTCGTCATCGGCGCAAGCATAGAAGTCAGACTTGGTAGACACTTTGCTGATAGCGACATAGGCCTCGGGCTGCGTCAACTCAATGACGTCGGTCAGCCAGCAGTCGTTGTTGACATCGAAGCTGTTGTCAGCCACATTAGCGTCAGTCTTGCCGCCATCAATGACAGTGATGTAATAGGTGCCAGCGTGGAGATCCGTGTAGGTCTTCTGCGAGCCCTGATACTGGTCGTTGAAGCCATTGGGGCCGGTGACAGTTATCTGATAATTCTTAAGGAGTGAAGTCTTAGTATTATCAGTAGCGTCAGGGATGACAGTGCCGCCATCGACAGTGAGTGTGAACGAGCCGGTGTTGGCATCATAGCATTCAACGTCGGCCACAACATCCTTGTTGAGAGTGAGCGTCTCTGGCTCAACGATAGTGACATATTGAGTACCGAAGCTAACGTTATTGCCATCGGTTACATCAACAGTGTAGAAACCAGAGCCGAGACCCGTGATGTTGAGTGAGCTTACGTTAGTCGCCCTCTTGATGATGTTGCCCTCACCATCGCGGCAGACGATAGTGTAAGGGATGACACCACCATGGACATCAACATCGATAGTACCATTGTTAGAGCCACGACATGGCTCGACATCAGTGTGAGCGACAATGACACTCAACTTCTCTCCGGGCTCGGAGATGTGGACGTTCTCGACACTAACTTGGCAGCCGTTCTCGTCATTGACCAGGACATTGTAGTAGCCTGCGGTCAATCCGGTAATATGGCTTCGGTTAGAGGCCGACGGGTTGAAGACATACGTGTCGTCGTCCGTCTTAGTCCATGTGTAGTTGTAAGAGCCGGTACCACCAGCCACACGTACAGTAATCTCACCATCATTGCCGCCATTGGTCTTGACGTTGACAATCTCGTCATTGTCGACAGTTGCTGTGAGAGTATACTTAGGCTCGGTAACCTCAATCACGTCTGAAGTAATCTGGCAGCCGACGTGGTCGGTTACGGTAACCTGATACTTGCCAGCCTTGAGGTTGGTAACCTTATTAGCATGGCCAAAGTTAGTACCGTCACCGCTCCAGTCGTAGGTGTAGTCAGGCACACCGCCGACAGTTGACACCTCAATAGTGCCATAGTTCTTGTCGACATCCGTGCTTACAGTCACGTCAGACTCTGCCACCTCAACATCGGATGTACCATTATTGTAGGTGTACTTGCCAGTAGCGGCATCGTAGGTGACTGCATAGGTCGTATGCGTAGTCGCATCGGTGTAAGAGTAGGTGGTGACACCTGTGCCATCCTTACAGAGGACATTACCGACGGTAATCTTGTCAATCAAGAGCTTCTCATCGGCACCGCCGACCGTATAGTTCTTAGTGACAACACAGCCATAGGTGCGATCGGTAATGGTCACAGTGTACTGGCCACGGCTGAGGCCACTCTGGTTACGCTGCGTCGGGACAAGGCCGTCGGCAGTGCCAACCCAGAGGAAGTCATACTTGCCGGAACCGCCAGAGATGGTAGTGAGATCAATCGCGCCATCCTTTCCTCCGAGACACTTGACGTCGGTAATCTTCTCATCAATCCTTATCTCGCGAGCCTTGCCTACAACGATGTTCTCGATAGTACGCTTGCAGCCCTGCTCAGGAGTGAGAATATTGCCGTCGGCGTCATATGTCGCCTCCTTGTAATCAGCAGAGAAGACTGTGAAGGTGTAAGTACCAGCCTTCAAGCCTACCTGGTTGGCACTGGTCTCACTGAGGCCCGCGCCGTCAGAAGTCTCCCACAGATAAGTGTAAGGAGTGCGTCCACCTGATACACTGACAGTCACAGAACCGTCGAACTTGCCGTCACAAGTCTCAGTCGTAATGTTGTCAACTGTAGCCTTGATTGGCGTCGGGAACGTATAGGTCTTGGTGAGCGAGCAACCATTATGGCCCGCTGCCGCATCAGTGACAGTTACACGATAGACTCCGGAGTATGCACTTGTGAGGTCAGAGTAGCTGATGACATTGCCGGCAGCATCGGTTGCGACAGGTGTCGCATTGGCCACGCCCTCGCCACTCCAATCAATCTTGAATGTAGGAGTAGCAGGCTCAAGTTTGCCAGTCGTTCCATTGACGGCATAAGCCCAGCCGCCATTGATTGCGCCAGAGGTGTAGTTACCAGCTTTGTCTGTGTAGCCAATTTCAAGGGCGGCGCCTTCACCATCACAAGTGATGTCCTGAACGAGATGCAACTCAAAGTCAATCTCACCAGGCTCATAGACATCAAACGACTGCTGCGCCTTGCAACCATTGTTATCGGTAACAGTGACAGTATAAGTACCCTGATTGAGGCCAGAGATGGTGGCAGTGCTTTGACCGACAACCTCACCCCAATCATAAGTGTATGGAGCTACGCCACCTGTGACAGTGACAGAGATTTGGCCATCTCCGGCAGCAGCGCAAGTGACATGCGTGACAGTACCGTTGATTTGAATCTCAGTTGGCTGAGTTACAGTGAATGTGCGCTCGATGAAGGTGGTAGCGCCCGCAGCGGCATACTTGATGTCGGTCGACTTATCCTCAACATGGAGGGTGTAGGTACCAGCCTCAAGCTGACTGATGTTAGCCTCGTCGGCGTGGTCTATGACAGCTGTCGTAGTTCCATCGGCGAGAACACCAGTCCACTGGTAAGTGTAATTACCAGAGCCGCCTGCAACCTTTGTGAAGATTGCGCCAGCATTGCCACCATTGCAGAGGATGTTGGTAACCTCACCGGTCAGAGTGAGCTGGTCGGCCACTGTGATAGACTCAGTCGCCTGACAGTTATGCGCATCACGGATTGTGAGGACATACTCACCACCCTTGTCAGCGGTAATCGTCTTCTCGACCTTGTCAGCCGAGGTTGAGATGTCACTCCAAGTTAGGTCGGACGCCGTACCGGTGGTATACCATATGTATCCGCCTGCACCGCCTGTGACAGTCGCTGTGACAAGATGGCTATAGTAGTCAGCGTCAGCCTCATTGGCTGCGATAGTCTTGTCGTCAAGCTCAATCTTGATGGCCTCAGGAGCGGCTGGCACAACGACATTGCTCTTAGTCTGGCAACCCGTCGAGTTGTCAGTCATTGTGAGGTTGTACTGGCCAGGGGCGAGGTTGATGAGGTTACGGCTTGTGCTGTTGAAGCCGCTACCAGTCCAAAGGAAGGAGAGCTGGCTCTCATCGACAACACCGTTGACCTTCTTGATGAATACCTGTCCATCATTAGCCCCGAAGCATTGCTCAGCTTGAGCGGTGAGCTCGACATTGATGTCGTTGATGAAGGTAAGTTCGAACTCTGAAGTTGTCTGACAGTAGTCAGGATCGGAGCCGCGTCCCTTATCGGTCACAATAACACGATACTTACCAGCTGAGAGCGCAGTCACATTCTGCATGTTCTTGATATCGGACGCGAGATCGACAAATTGCTTGCCATCCTCGTCATACATCTGCCAGAGGAACGTGACATCGCCCTGATTGCCAGAGACGACGATGTTAATCTGTCCATCGTTGATGCCATCGCAGGTGGGCTGGGTGAGAGTGCCAGCCACATGGACATTGCTCAAATAGATTGTCTCAACCTTGGCGCACTTATTGAGGTCCGTCGAGTTCTTATCCTTGACAGTCAGCACGTAAGTACCCTCATTGAGATCAGCAAGAGTATAGACGTCACCAGCCTTCGTGAAGTCCGTCGCAGAGCCGAAGGTCCAGCTACCACGGGCATTATTGTCATTAGCGGGACCCGTTATGACAATCTCATACTCAGGTTCAGCAATGGCAGTCCAAGCAGTGCCTGAGAGTTTCTTGAGCAAACCGCCATTAACCTCAAAGGTAATCATGCCGTCGGACTCGTTGCAATCGATACTCGTCGTGAGGTTATCGATAGAGAGAGCCTTAGGTTGGTCAATGACAAGCGGGTTAGTGCTTACGCCGTCATTGGGGACAGCCTGACAGTTGTTGGCGTCTGTAATCTCAAGATTGTAGTTGCCAGCAGCAAGTCCGCTGAATGTGACAGAGCTGGTAGAGACAGTCTGAACAGTCTTCTCAGTCGGAGAAGTCGTGTTGTAGAGAGTAGCAATGAAGGGGGCCTCACCACCACGGATGTTGGCCATAATCTGACCATTAGCGTCACCATTGCAAGTAGTGACATGGTAGATTGTAGGCGTGACAGTTATGGCGACAGGCTCGTCAATGACATAGTCAGTCTCGACAGAGCAAGAGCTTGACGCGTCACCAAGGAGCACGAGGTCAGCGTCCTCGTTATCTCGGGTTACAACAAGATGGTATTTGCCCGAGAGGAGGTCTGTCAACTTGTTGGTGTTCTTGGCAGCAATCTCATCCTTATATGACGTCTCGAGTGGAGCAGAGCCATCAAGGTCAGAAGCCGTCCACGCATAGCTTGGAGTCTTGGCACCATCAATCTTAACATCGATAGAGCCATTGTTATCACCATGACAGAGGTTGTCAACCTTTTCGACTGTGTTGATGACGAGAGGCTCGTACTCCTCCATTTGGACGAACTCGGAGACAACACAACCATTGCCGTCGGTTACGGAGAAGTTGTAGTTGTTGATAGAGAGGCCTGTGAAGAGATACTGGTAGGTCGTGCCATAAGCGTTCTTAAGCGCCGTGTTGGTCAAGACGGAGGCATCGGAAGTAACCTTACCATAGGTCGCCTCGCCAGACATGCTGTTGCAGTAGACAGTGAACTTGCCCGAGTTGGCGACAGTCTCATCATAGTCGAACGGAGAGCCGCCAGAGACAAGGACGAGAGCCTTTGAGTTGCCGTCTCCATTACCATCACAAGCCTTATCGACCTGAAGGACTGTCATCTTGAGCTCAGCCGCAGGCGAGTTGACAACAAGCGAGGCCTTGAGTGTCGCGCCTGCGTTATCGGTCAGCTGTACAGTATAGCTGCCAGCCGCGAGGTTGCGGATGCGATATGTACCGCCGGCGTAGTCGTTGGTGAGGACCTTGCCATTGAGAGCAATTGAGTAAGGTGCGTGTCCGTTGTTTATGGTCACCTTGATGACACCTGTGCTCTCACCATAGCAGAGGACGTTATTCTCGACCTCGATGACTGCGTTGAGCGCGCCATTGTTGCTAACAGTTGCGCTGAACGTCTTGTCACAGCCCTTGGCATCGGTCACGGTGTACTCGTAGTAACCTGCAGCCAGACCTGTCGCAGTGTACGGGTCAGAGACCTTCACATCCTGCTTAGAGGCGTCAATAGCATTACCCTCGGAATCGCGGAGATACTTCCAAGTGATGACGTACGGATAGACACCACCCGAGATATTGGTTATGCGGATAGCACCGGTATTCTCGTCAATCTTCACAAGGTTGGTAACCTCATTGATAGAGGTTATAGCATCATTTTGGGCGATGGTGTAGCGTTCAGAGACGGTGCAGCCGAACTTGTCGGTCACTGTCAGATAGTAGTCGCCAGCCGGGAGGTTGTCATTGTTGCTGCCGTCATTATTGATAGAAGCATAGATTGGCTGACCATTCTCGACCTCGAAAGTTCCACTCTTGTGGTTCCATGAGTAAGAATAGAATTCATAGTCAACACCAGCCGCAGTCGTACGTGAGCTTGGCGTGCCACCCTCGACGTTAACCTTAATCTGACCCTTCTCACCATTGTAGCAGTCGTTATCGGTTACGCCCGCAAGGTTGAGAGCGAGAGCCTTGGTAGAGCCATCGACCTTTGCGCTCTTGGTCACGGAGCAGTTATTGTTGTCAACATCGGTCACGGTTACCTGATAGTTGCCACGGCTGAGGGCGAACTGGTCCTTTGCGCCGTCTACAATGCCACGTCCGTCACCGAACCAAGTGTACTTGTAGTTGCCGCTACCACCATTGACGTTGACGGTGATGACACCATCGAGCGAACCGACGCACTGCTCTACGCCATCAGTCGTGATGACACTGAGAGTCGTATGGTTGCCAACGAGGTATGGGCCTCCGACAATAGAACAGTTAGCGCCGTCGTGTCCGACCTTGGTCTTGTCGGTAATGGTCACGAAGTAGTAACCAGCCTGCAGACCGGCCTGATATGCGCCGTTAGCGTTATTGATTCCGCTGTTCTCGATTGCGGTAGAGTTGCCATCCGCATCGACCTTGCTTGAAGTGCCATAAGCCTCCCAAGCGAAATCATAGTCACCTGAGCCACCATCGACCTTAAGAGTAATGGTACCAGTGCGCATGCCTGAGCAAGCATTGTCCTCAACGTCCGAGCTGACAATCTGGAGTGCCTTGCCGAACGTGTACTGCTCAGAGTGGAAGCAGGTTGCGCTTTGACGGACAGTTACAATGTAGGTGCCAGTCGTCAAGCCATCATTAGTGAGGACATCCTGCTGCGGGTTAGATGCGCCAGCCCAGGTGATGGTGGTGAAGTCAACACCCTTGGTCCAAGAAGGAGTCAGGTCACCGACCTTGATGGTCATCTTGCCATTAGTGCCATCGCAATCGACATCCTCATCGACAGAGAGGGTGAAGTTGATATTGGCAGGTTGGAGAACCTCGGCACTCTTATCGGTCACACAACCATTGGCGTCGGTGATGGTCACGAAATATGTGCCGGCAGCAAGACCAGAAATCTTAGACTCATCCATGGTCACGATTTCAGAACCAGTGTTCCATGTATAAGTGTAGGGGGCCACGCCACCCGTTGTTATGAGCGAGATAGAGCCGTCCGCCGCACCATAGCATGAAGCACTGATAGGCGTGAGCGTAGCGTCAAGCAGAGCGGGCTGAGTGAGCGAGAAGTTGAAGGTATAGACCTTTTTGCATGCGCCATCGGCGTCTTGATCCGTGATGGCCACGGTGTAGTCGCCTGCCGGCTGGAGGATAATATCCTGAGTTGCGGCATTGGCGATGGCGGTAAGAGCGTTGCCGTCAGCATCAACAACCGTCGTGTTGTCAGAGCCTACGACACCCTTGCCATTGTACCACTGGTAAGTGTAGTTGCCGAAGCCGCCCTTAGGCGTGATATCGATCGAGCCGGTGCTCTCCCCATTGCAAGCTATGTTGGTCAGCTCGGAGGTTATGGTCACAGGCGCGGGGATAGTCTCAGTGGTGTGGCTTACAGAGCAGAGCTTGCTGTCGCGGATGGTGAGAGTGAAGACACCACCATTGTCAAGACCTGAGGCTACAAAGCCATTGGCCTTGGGATCCCAAGTAAAGCTGCTACTCAGGTCGCCCGTCCACTGATAGAAGTAACGGCCGGTGAGGTCTGCAAAGCTTGTGCCGGTAACAGAGTACGGAGTGCCACCGAAATCAACGGAAGGCGTAGCAGAGCTCATGTCAATTGCATTGCCATTGGCATCGAGTACGTTGATTACTCGGGCATCAGGGTCGCAGATGTTATCCACGGAGAGACTGAACTTGAGTTCAGGAGTCTCGGGGACATTATAAGTAGCCTGCTTGAAGCATCCGTCCGCATCAGTGACCGTGATTACATAGTCACCTGGGGCAAGGCCAGAGATGTCCTTATTGGTGCTGCCGAAGCCACCTACACCGGTCCACAAGTAGGTGAGGGTTGAGGCATCAACCGAGCCGTCGGTAATTACGACTGGCTTAATTGAACCGTCATTGACACCATAGCAAGTGGGCTGTACAATGGCTGGGGTTCCGAAGTCGATGCTCTTGCTATTATCAAGAGTGAACGTGCGAACCAGGTAGTTCTTGTCAGTCACCTTACCGCCCAGATCAGCAGTGCCGGCATCCTCAACAACAACCTTATAGTTGCCAGGCTTGAGAGCGTTGACAACCTTGTAACCAGAGAAGTTGGCAAGGTTAGCCCATACACCATTGGCATCAAGCTGATACCACTCGTAGCTGAGGCGACCGGAATTGCCAGTGACGTCAATAGTTATGACACCGTCACCCTCGCTGCTTGAACACGTGGGCTGCTCGATAGACTCAGTGAGTTCGAGCGCGCTGATGGTGAATGTCTTGCTTGTCTTGCAATGCTCAACAGAGTTAAGGTCGGTCACCGTGAGCGTGTAGTCGCCAGGAGTAAGGACAGACCAGTTGAGGAACTCGTCGTCATCACTTGCCGTTGCCGTGTTAGCATACCAGACGTAGTCATTGCCGACCTCATCGCCAGTTGCCGCGTCAAGCTTGGGCTCAGGGCGTTTTACACTCGTGTAGTTAGAGCCGCCATTGGTGCCAGTCAGTACAATCTGGTAGTTATACTTGCCGTTAGACTTGAGACCACCCTTGATGTTGAACTCGAGCTCACCATTGAGATAGCCGTCCTTGCCAATGACGAGAGACGAGTTGGCTCCATCCTTGTCTTGCTGAGCGTACTGATAGCGAGTGAGAGACAGGAGGAGTTGGTTAGGCTCAGCCACGTCTACACTGATGAAGTCGCCATTTGCAGGGTATATGCAACCATTGGCATCGGTAACTCGGAACTTATAGACTCCGGTTTGGGCAGCGAGGCCATTGAATACATAGTACCCCGTGCGTGTAGAGACAGTCGGGTTGTCCTCACCATTAATGAAGTATATTTCATAAGGTGCTGTTCCTCCGACAGCTTGG
Organism: bacterium; assembly: GCA_963658925.1. GTDB lineage: Bacteria > Bacteroidota > Bacteroidia > Bacteroidales > Marinilabiliaceae > W3P20-009. The sequence continues at coordinate 155,888 of CAVKRQ010000002.1, read as the reverse complement.
ACGGTTATGTAGCCACTGGGGTCACCACTGCATGTTGTGACATCGCCAGGGGTTGCAGTGAGCTTGAGAAGCTCAGGCTCGGTTATTTCATACGGGCCTTCGAGCTTGGTGCAGTCATCGCCCGTCACAAGAACGAAGTACTTGCCCTTGGCGAGGTTGGCAACAGAAGCCTGAGTCTGACCCATTACCTCGAGAGCGTAATCGCCTACGACACCAGTCTTGAGCGCATTGCCGTTCTCATCATAGTACTTAACCTCGTAAGAGACAGTAGCATCGTTGTCGATGACATCATAGTGGCCTGCAGCATTTGGATCCTCATGGAGGACCTTCTTGTTGTCTGCGTCACTCTCAGCCTTCTTGCGAAGCATCAACCAGTTGTAGCTGACATTGGTAGCTCCTGTCACAGTGACAGCAATCTTACCGTCGTTGCTGCTTGTGGCCTGAGTACGATTGTTGTCATTAGCCGACTCGGTAGCATCGCCAGCGCAGCTTACATTGGTCAGTTCAGGAGTAACAGTGAAATCCTCAATGAGATTGTAGGTCTTAGAGGCCTCACAGCCATTGGCATCAGAGACTGTGAGCGAGTAAGTGCCGCCCTTGGTGAGGTTCGTCGCATCGCCATTTGCTTCAGTTGTTACTCGGCTTGGGCCGCTCCAGATGTAATTGTAAGGAGCGGTGCCGCCCTGAAGGTTCTCGATATGGATTGTCTTGTTGTAGTTCGAGCAATCCACAGTCTCAGATGAGAGCATGAACGTGATGGCGTTAGGCTCATCAATGCTGAACTTATTCTTGAACGCCTCCTGCTTGCTCATAGTCTCTCCAGTGGCGACAGAGCTGCTGAGAGTAGAAGCATAGAGCGTGCTGGAGATAGAGCATCCGTCAGCATCGGTGGCCACTACGGTGTAGTTGCCAGGCTTAAGGCCTGTTACCTTATTGCTGTTCGGCATGTTAGCCACAGCACCAGTCCACTTGAACGTGTAGGTGTCATAGCTCGGAGCGAGGTTGTTAAGGACAGAGACCGTAATGGTACCGTCATCCGCACCGTTGCAAGTGACATCTGTCTTGGTAGCCTCAAGCGAGAGGTGCTTCTGATACTTGAGTTGGATTGTAGCGACCGCCTGGGCGTTGGTTGTAGCCTCGGTGACAGTCAGTCTGTACCATTGCTCACCGACATTGTTAAGAACAATCCTGCCCTCGTAATCACTCTCGGTTGTCCAGGTAGCAGAGGCGTCATCCGCACTCGTGGCATCAGAGCTTACCTCCCACTTGTAAGAGAGATCGTAGCCGAGAGAGCCTGATACAGTTGCATTAATGACACCATTCTTGAGGGTCTCACAAGAAGGCTGTGTTGCAGAGAGGGAGACTCGGAGCTGGCTGAGAGAGAAGGTCTCAGTAGCCTGACATGTGACAGGCATAGCATTGACGTCGGTTACTGTCAGAGTATAGTCACCCTCAGGGAGGTTGATCATGCTGAGAAGGCCGGAAGTCGGGTCAATCGAGCCATCAGAATCTGCGATTGTAGCAGTGTATGCATGGGTCGTCGTAGTCGAAGTAGAACCACCTGTGGTTGTCGTGGTGGTAACATCGGTGACTGTGAACGACTTGACATAGTCATCACCAGTCAGAGTCACACGGTAGTTGTAGACACCAGCCGTGTTCTTTGTGCCGCCAGAGATTGAGAACTTGGCAGTGCCGTTTGCAGAGGTTCCGGTATAAGCCATGCCATAGTCAACCAACGAAATGGCGAGTGTCGCGGGACGATATATGCGAACCGCTCCAATACCATTATCATCGTTGTTGGCAGTCTTGACGAATGAAGATTGGCATCCATTGGCGTCAATAACCTCAACTTGATACTGCACCCCACCCTGCTGCTCGGAAGAGCCGGCGAGATTCTCGAACCAGTAGTCGCCAGTCTCACTCTTGGCAGAGACAGGTGTTGAGGCACCATAGAGCGTGAGTGTATAAGGTGCTGTGCCGTTAATGGCGACAACATGGATACGTCCATTGGCAGCATCACCGCAACCTGTCGCGTCAACCTTGTAGAGAGAAGTTGTCAGGGCATTAGCCGGCTGACCGATTACAATGTCCTCGACTGTCTTGCTGCAGGTCTCGCCATTAGGGGTTACCTTGACGGCATAGGTGCCGGCGTAGGCATTAGAGAGGTGGCTTGTATTGGCAGTGGCGTTTACATTAGAGGGAAGCTCGACATAAGTGGCACTTCCGTTGTAATCGGACTTGCCTGTCATAGCCTTGTAGGCTTCCTCAGTCACACTGCTCATCTTGACATACCACTGGAATGTAGGATTGCGGAGCTCTGCGACCTCAATAGACGCGTCACCGTCATTTCCACCATTGCAGCTTACGTCATTTGTGCTGGTAGTGTAAGAGAGATGATGCTGAATGAGTGTGAACTCATCAGATACAGCCTCACAAGAGAGGGTCCCTGAGTTCATGTCGACCACACGGAGATGGTAAGTACCCTCCGGGATGTTGGAGAACTTAAGGTCGTCAGCTGACGTGTTGCCAGTGCATGTCATCACGTCAGTATGGTTGTCACCCTCAATGTAGACAGAGTAACTGGTTGTTCCAAGATTACCACCGGTCACACCGCCAGAGACAGAGAACGTCACCTCGCCTGTATTAGCATCGAAGCAATCAATTGTTGCGGAGAGAGCCTCGATTTGGAGTTCCGTACCCTTGTTGGAGACTGCAATCTTCTTGGTGATAGAGGTGCCGTTGGCATCGGTAGCAGTCAGATAGTAATTGTAGTTGGCGAGGTTGTCGAAGTAATAGATGTCTCGTCCATCAAGACCAGTCTTCGTCTGGCTTGAGCGGCCAGAGAGATAGAGTGTGTAAGGAGCGACACCGTTATGGAGGCTGACAGCGATTTGACCGTTCTGACCACCGAAGCAGAGATTGTCGGTTACAGAGTAGGTCATGAAGAAGCCGTTGTCATTGACAACAATGGCGCCAAATACGGGATCGCAGCCAGTAGTCGCGACAGCGTAGTCAGTCACCTTATAGAAGTAGGTGCCTGGCTTGAGGCCGGTAAGCTGGAACGCGTCGTTAAGTGAGGCGTCAGCAGTTGCAGCATTGAACTCATCCTCCGTTGCAGACTGTGCATGCTCATCGGTAGAAGCCGAGTAAGACCAGTAGACATGATACTTGGGCGTGCCGACGTTAGGATTGCCACCAGCGACATTAATTGTGATGGTGCCATCGGCAGTGTCGACCATGTTACCAGCATCATCAGTAGTCTTGCTTGTGCTGCTCGTCACAGAGTAGGTGACAGAGATAGGATCGGGCTGTGTTATGGTAACGTCAGCCGTAGCGGTACATCCGCTGAGGTCGGTTACGTCAAAGTGGTAATCACCAGCAGTGAGACTGTTAGTAGATGCGCCCTGACCCTTGAACTCAAGTATGAAATCATTAGTAGCACTGGCATCATTGCCGGCATAGATGTGGCCTGAGCTGACCTTGTCGCAAGAGACAGCGCTGCCATTAACATTGATGATGTAGTACTCCTTGCCGGTAGCATCCTTGTATGGAGTGCCACCCGTTATACGGAGCTGTGCGTAACCACCATTGCCAGCCTTGACAGTGCCTGGGCAAGTTATGTTGCCAACGGCTACGACATCGACATTGAGGGCAGACTTGGGTGAATTGACAACAAGATTGCTCTTGGTCGCTTTGCAGCCGAGCTGGTTATCAGTAACAACAACAGTGTAAGAACCCTTACCGAGGGCAGACTGGCCGCTTGCGCCCTCAACAAGGCCGTAGCCTGAGCCGCTCCACTCGTAGGTGTAGTCGCCAGAGCCATTCTTGACAGAGAGGCTGATTGTACCATCAGTGTTGCCAAAGCAAGAAACGTCAGAAGTGGCAGGGATTACGTCAAAGCCGTAACGACTTCCGACGGTAATCTCAAGCTCATCCGTAGTGCAATGCTCGGCTCGGTTGGTACCCGTTCCAGTGTAGTCAGTGACAGTCACCTTGTAAGTACCCTGCTGGAGCATGACCTGATGGCTGCCATTGTCATTGTTGACATTGATGCCCTCCCAAGTGTAGGAGTAGTCACCTGTGCCGCCAGAGACATTGATGGTTATCTCGCCATCGTTGATGCCGGCACAAGTCTGGTCAACGACAGAGTAATCAGTAATCTCAAGTTTCTTGGGGACGGCAAGAGTCATCACTACCGCGCAAGCCTTAGCCTTGTCAGTCATCGTGACAGTGTAAGTGCCGCTCTTGAGAGTTGTCGCTGTCGTAGAGTTAGAAGCGTCGGTAGCCTCTCCGTTGGGGCCGCGCCAGTGTATGGTGTAACCGCCATAAGAGTTGGCAGAAGAGTTGTCGAACGCAGAGTTCTCGCCAACCGCACGGATTTCAGCAGAAGCCTGCTCACCATTGCAATCAGGATAGCCTGTGAGAACGACATTGAATGCCTTCGGCTCGTCAATGGTGTAGTACTTGACATCCTGACATCCATTAGCGTCCGTCACAGTCAGCATATAGACACCGGCCGAGAGGTTGCTGATTGAGTTAGTCGTAGATGAGAGAGCCTCGCCTGTTGATGTTGACCACTGATAGGTGTAAGGCTGCGTGCCGCCACGGACAGTGACAGAGACGAGACCATCGGCAGCACCATTGCAGGTAATGTCATTGTGGAGACGCTCGACAATTGAGATCTTGTTAGGCTCGGGGACGTAGATGTAATCAGAGGTAGCAGAGCAACCTGCGCCACCGACCTTGTTGCTGTTATCGGTTACAGTTACACGATAATAGTAGTCCTCACGAGTCTCAGTTCCGCCTGTGGTGACATAACGGCAACCAGGGATGTAATTGATATCCTCTGATGTCTCACTGAGGGCATCAGCACCAGAGACTTGGCTATAGGTGCCATCTGACTTGAGCGTATAGCGTCCCCATGAGTAGGTGTAGTCGCCAGAGCCGCCATTGACAGTGATGTCAATAGAGCCGTTAGACGAGCCAGTACAGGTGACGCCAGTCACAGAGTAGTCAATCGTTATCTCGGGATATTGGGTAACCTCGACGGACTTGGTCACGGAGCAACCATTGGCATCAGAGACGGTAAAGGTGTAGTCGCCCTTGGCCAGAGCTATGCTCTTCGTGACATTAGGCGTCAAATCCCATGACTCGCCTGTGCTTGCAAGGACGGCAGTGTAAGTGTTGGCTGAAGTTGTCAATGTACCACCGTTGGCAGTGATATTGACAGAGCCGAGGTTGTTGCCATAGCACTGAATATCGCCTTGCGTGAGAGTAACCTCAACAGGGGTGAGAGTCGTCGCCTCGATTTCAAGGACTGAAGAAGAGACAGAGCCACCTGCCGCATCGGTTACACGGAGAGTGTACTTGCCCTTAGGACGCTCAATAAGAATCTCAGCTCCGCCTTGGAAATTATCCTGATAGAGAGCCTCATTAACATAGATGGCGAATGGAGCCTTTCCATTGGTCACAAGGACATGGAGCTTGCCATTCTCACCATAGCAGAGGGGATCCTCGCTTGAGAAAGTGGCAGCAAGAGCGCCATTATCAGTAACAGTGACAATCTCTCGGTCACTGACGCAACCATTATTGTCTGTCGCAATGACACTGAAGACATTGGCACCGACACCCTGAATAATTCGAGTGTCATTCTTAATGGTCGTTGAGGAAGCATTAGACGCATCCGCCTTAGTTCCGACAGGGATAGGATTCCAGACATAGCCGCCTGTTGTCGCATCAACGGAGCCAGTGAACCATGCGAGAGTATAGGGCGCAGTGCCACCGCTTATAGTATTAATGGTGACAGACCCGTCATGAGCCCCCTGCGCAGTCGGGTTAGAGGCAGAAGCAGCGAGAGTAATAGCGTCTGGCTCAGTCACATTAACCTCAACAGCATCGAGACAGCCATTTGCGTCACGCACATAGAGGACATGCTTGCCAGCCTTGCCAGAGTAATTGCCGGTAGTCTCATTGAAGTCGACCTTACCTGCGACAGTCACCTCGTTGGCGCCACCAGGAGTTGTTGAGACATTGGAGTCGTCGAACGCCCAGTAGTAAGGCGCAGTTCCACCAGAGACGGAGAGAGTGAACTCACCATCCGTGCCGCCATTGCAAGTGACATTCTTTGTCACCTTGGCAGAGATGTTAAGAGAAGATGTTGGTCCACCGACAGTGAACTGCGACGTGTAGGTGCAGCCCCAGTCACGGTCTCGAACCACGACAGTGTAAAGACCTGCGGAGAGACCAGTTTGGACATTCTCATTCTGCTTAAGTGCGCTACCGGTGCCAGACCAAGTGTAACTGTAGTTGCCAGATCCGTTGAGGACATTGATAGAGATGATGCCATTCTGCTCCTCGAAGCAAGAGACGTCGGTCTTCTCGCCCTTAACAGCGAAGCCATTCTCAGATACGAGACTTACGCGGACGTAGTCAGTCATGCAGTTGCCGTCATCGGCAGTCTTGCCATTACCATTGATGTCACGCGCCTGAGTATCCTCGACTCGGTAGTAAAGTACACCAGTGCCAAGTCCCGAGCGTGCCGCGATGCCCTCAGCAGTGTTGATCTTGCTGTACTTAGAGTCATCTTGCGGGACTGTAGCCTCCTCATCGGTAGACTCGTCATTGGCGGTGTACCAATGGTAAGTGTACTTGCCGGAACCACCATCAGGAATAATGGTGATAGAACCGTCATTTACGCCGTCGCAAGTGGGGTTATTAGCCACATGAGTAGCAGAGAGAGGCTTGACGAGAGTTACATCGCGATTAATGTCACATGCACCCGTCTTTGTCATCTTGATTGAGATGGTGCCATAAACCGCAGACTTGTCAGTACGCGAGTTGCCATCAAGCGAGAGGATCGACTTGCCGAGGTCAGTGGCAGAAGTCGGGTTGACAGCGGCGAGCTCGCTTGCTGTGAGATTTGCGCCACTCCAAGTTACGGAGTAGCCGATCTTGGTCAGGTCGACAATAGAATTCTTGTCGTTGAGATCAGAGAGAATTGCGAGCTTGGCAGTCATGCCATCACAACTGATATCATTGATGACACCGAGATAGTAAGTCTCGGGCTGAGTCAGTGTGGTAGTTATCGCATTCGAGGTGCAACCTGCGTCATCGGTCACAGTGACAGTATAGTTGCCGTCAGAGAGACCAGTCTGGAGGTTGGTCGTAGAGCTGAGACGTGTGCCAGCACTTGTGCGCCATACATAAGTGTAAGGCTCTGTACCACCAGTCACATTTGCCACAATCTGACCATCAGAGAGACCGAAGCAAGAAGGATTAGTGCCAACAGTCGTAACAGAGAGGGCTGCCTTAGGCTCAGCGACAGAGAAGTTGAAACTCTTAGAGCATCCGCCAGAGGTAATGGTGACTTGATACTCGCCGCCCTCAATCTGAGTCAGATTCTGAGTGTTACCTACGAGAGCCTTTGAGCCATTCTTAAGAGTGTAGACCTCATCGGTGTAGTCATTGGTCGTCTCATTAAATGCCTTCCAAGAGTACTCGTAAATGCCGTCGCCTCCGGAGACAATATAGGAGATGGCTCCGTCATTATTGCCCTTGCAGTAGACAGGACGAACGACCTCATTGCTTATCTGAATATCGTCAAAGCCCTTGACCTCGACAGACTTCTGAGCGATACAGCCATTGTCGTCAGTTACGGTTACGATATAGGTGCCAGCCGAGAAGAGTTGGCTGTTCTTTGTAGAAGAAGCGCCATAATACTCAGAATAGAGATCCTCGTTAGCTGTCGGGTTCTCAACAGAGACGGCGCCAGGAGAAAGTGTGTACTTGGCATACTCACCAGTCGTGGTACTTGTAGCACCACCTGTCACAATCATCTTAATGCCAGCCTCGCGGTTGCCATAGCATACGGCCTCCTGCTTATTGGGGTAAGAGACAGTGAGCGACAGGTCAAGAGCAGCGCGCGTATCATCGAGCTTACCCTTGTACTTAATGGTGACAGGGTCAGCGGTGACTGATGCTCCTGTCGCATCCTTAACCTTGACCACATAAGTGCCAACACCAAAGCCTGTGAGGTCAACGTCAGAGCCACCTTGGAACTGGCTAAGCTGAATGACATCATCGACATAGATGTCATAGGGCGCAGTGCCGTTCTTAATCCTGACAGTGATTGCACCAGTCTCCTCACCGAAGCAAGCTACGTCTGAGAGGCCAGAAGCGGGAACCTCAATGGCGAGAGCGCCATTGTCAAGAACCTCAATCTCCTTGACGTCAGAGCGGCAACCGTTAACATCCTCAATACGGGCATAGTAGGTGCCGACAGAAAGGTTACGACGGGTGTAGCTGTCAGTGTACTCACCGATGGCAGTAAAGGGCGAAGCCGTGGCAGACCACTGGAGAGTGTAGGCGGGAGTACCGCCCTTGACATTAGTGATGGCAATAGAGCCGTTGCTACCATTCTTGATGGTCACCTTCTGAGAAGAAGCCTCAAAAGTAATGGGGTCTGGCTCGGCAATTACGACCGTAACAGTCTTCTCACATCCGTTCTTGTCACGGATAGTGATGAGGTATGAGCCAGCGGGCCAATTCTCTGTGAGACCAGAGGCGTCATTGAACTTAATCTTGCGAGCCGTGGTCGCACTGAGTTCAACAGTCTGCTCCCAAGCGGAGAAGTCTCCATCAACTGGCCAGTTTTGCGCATTATACTTGTAGTAGTATACATTAGCGTTATTTACAACCGCTGGTGTGCCGCCATTGACAGCAAGACTGATTGTACCATTTTGCGTCTTAGAAGTAGTAGCATCCGAGTTATGGCAGCTTGCGTCTGTATGTGATGCTGTGACTGAGAGTTCAGCATCCGGTCCTGTGATGGTAGCCTCTTTGCTGTCGGAGCAACCATACTCATTATCTGTGATGGTCACACGGTATGTGCCGGCAGAGAGACCAGTTTGGGTCTTCCGATCTGTAGTGCCTGTTACGAGACCATCGCCTGCGCCAGTCCAAACATAGCTGTAATTGCCAGAACCACCAGTCGCAGATGCAGTAAGAGTACCATTCTGAGCCTCATAACAAGTGACATCAGTCGGAGTGAGCTCAATTTGGAAATTGTTCTTATTCTCAATGGTTACAGACTGCCAATCGTCATCCGTCGTAGGCTCGACAGATGTGTTAGAGCCATAGTAGTAGCAGACACGCGTTGAAGACGTCGTGCTGCGAGTATCGCGGACACGGAACTTGTAGGTGCCGGCGCCAAGACTTGAGCGAGTGTTGACGTTGCTCCAAGCGCCACCAAGGTCATCCCATGCGAAAGTATACTTGCCGTTGCCACCCGTGACATCGACAACAATGGCACCAGACTCCTGACCAACGCAATTGCTGTCATCGACAGTGACAGACACATTGAGCGGCTCGACGAGAGTAACCTTCTGAGTCTCAGAGCAGTTCTTAATAGTAGTTGCGCCTGAGGTCTTAATGGTAGAGATGGTAACACCATAGTCACCACTGATGAGGCCAGAACGGGAGAGAGGAGTAGACTTGTCGTCATTTGCATGAGAGCCATCCCAAACAATCTCCATAGTGCGCTGCTGAGCCACACCTGCCTTTACATAGTAGACAGTCATGCGGTCGGTTGTGGAATCCCACATGTAACCGGTGGCGGACCAGTTATTGCCCTCTGCGTTCTTGGTTGGCTCGGCAGCGAGCTCAGCCTTTACAGCACCATTGCCATTATTATCGAAGATAGCCTTATTGAGGTCAGAATCCGTGAAGCGGATACTGAGGACGCCGTTCTCGCCATCACAATCGACATCAGTAACAGTGTTGATACGGAAATCGTTAGATACAGGGTCAGCGACAGTGACAGTCTTCTGGACAGTTGCGCCAGTCGCATCAACTACAGTGATACGGTAAGTGCCTGCGGACTGGTTAGTCAACTTATCCTTAGTTGCGCCGGCAATATCAACAGCCGTGGTGCCACTATACTTAGCCCACTGGTAAGAGTAGTCACGATTACCGCCAGTAGCGACTACTGTAAGGTCGGCATCAGCCTCACCAGCGCAAGAAATCTCGGTGGCGGTTACTGTAAGAGTAAGGCCAGTGTATGCGTCGATTGTGAAGCTTGGAGTGAGCGTGGTGCAACCATTGCTCTCGACAAGCACAATGTAGTCACCCTCCTCAAGGTTAGAGAAGCTGTTAGCAGTCTGCTTCTTCTGAACAGGGGTTTGGGTTGAGTAGTCGGTTATGGCTGCGTCATACGCATAGAGGGTATAGGTATAGTTGCCATCTCCACCGAGAGCGGAGACAGTAGCAGATCCATTGTGGCTCTGGTCAATGGGCGTGGTTGACGCGATAGTGGCAGTGAGCTCGTCATAGAGATCGATGCTCTTGCTCTCCGCACATCCGTTCTTGCTATTATAGATACGGAGGTCAAACACACCACCCTTTTGGACGTTCTCGGCGTAACCATAGACATAAGAGTCAGATGTTCCGTCATAGGCCGTTGTGTTCTTAGTGAACTGCCAGTTGCTGTTTGCAGTACGTCCAGTGCCGGTCCAATCGAGAGTATAAGTGCTACCCGCCTTAGTAACCGCGGCAATGAACTCAGCGCCCTTGAGGGTTACATTTATCTTGCGTGATGTGCTGCAAGCGTCATCTGCGGCAATCTCAAAGTCAATTGCGGGATCGTCGGTTAACGTTACAGGTGTGGCAAGTGTGGTGTAGCAAGCCTCATTAGTCTTGTCATATACACGCACATTCCATTCACCAGCCTGGAAGCCGGAGAAAGTCTGACCATTGCGAGTCCACTTATTGAAGCTTGTTTGCGAGGCTCCACTAATTGCGTACCAGTCATAAGAGAGGCTGGAGGCGGCAATGCCGTTAGACACGACAGAGAGTGTGATTGAGCCGTCTGAGCTGCCATCGCAAGTGGCATCAACGTGAGAGTCGGCAGTTACCGTGAGCGACTTCTGATACTTCAGCTCGACTTCTGAGACCTCAATGACAGCATTGGCGTAATCGGAGCCGATGTAGTCATCGGACACCTCAATGGTATACTTGCCAGTGCCGAGGTTCTCGAAAGTGATGCTGTGCTGGTTGCCGTCATAAAGAGGCGTTGCGGTAGACTCAGTCACGCCAGCGACAAAATCCTTACCGTCGAAGAAATCAGCACCATCCTTCTTCAGGACTACCTTGATGTTTCCATGTCGGCCATCAGTCTTGACGACGAGTTTGCCATCAACAGATGTGAGGCAAGCAGGGTCTGTGATGGTCACAGTGGTTGCAAGACCCACGCGGTCGAGTGTCTCTGAGCATGTGGAGCTGCTGAGAGGATTGGCATCGAAGACCTCGATGGTGTAGACACCCATTGAGAGGTTATCGAGCGTTATGTTGCCGCCGACCTTTGCAACGTCATTGAATGTACGCGTGTCAGACTGACCAGAAGTAGCATTTTGGAGACGGACACGATAGCTGTACTTGTAGTCGGCATCAGTAGAGCCGGAGACGGGCTTACCACCAGTGACAGAGAGGACGATAGTGCCAGCGGCTCCCGTGTTAGTCATAGAGACACTTACGGGCGAGATGGCAATCTGCTCTGTCTGGAGAATATTTACATTGATGTCGTAGTCAGGAGCAGCGTCAGTACCGTTATTGACACCGGCATAGACGCAATTGTTGGCATCTGTAATGACAACAGTGTACTGGCCAGCGGGAACATCATTGAAAGTTGCGAGTGCGTTCTCTGCAACGTTATTTGCAGTGAAAGCAGCAGCGTCTGAAGTGCTTGAGCCAGCTACTTTGATCTCAACGACATAGGGTGCTGTACCACCTGTGGGGCGTACATTGATAGAGCCGCGAGCCGTTGACTCACAAGATACTATATCTGTGTGGCTAATCTTAGCCTCAATCTTCTTACTTGGCAAGAAGATGGCCTTGGACTCAGAACAGTCATAGGTCGTGGTTCCGTCAGTATAGTTAATCTTAGAGGTTACCTGATACCATCCAGTGGGGCCTGTAATTGTATAGGGCTTAGTTCCGTCGTTGACGGCAGTTGAAGGCAATGATGAGAATGAAGTAGGAACAGTCGTCTCATCGGTCGACTCATTGTACTTCCACTCATATGAATAGGTGTAATTATAGACATTGTCTTTATCGCCATAAGCGACAAATGTCTTGTCATCATAAGTAGGATTGGTAGTAACCTCAATGAAGCCTTTGTTGCCATTAGCACACAGGACATCAGTTACAGTCACAACCTCGATTTCGGGCTGTGGAGTCAGGAAAATCTCCTTAGTCAGCGTGCAATCGGCATTGCTGTTCTTTGTGACCTTGAGCCAATAGCGTCCACCATTGGGGATGACAGAGGTCACGCCGTTGACAGCGTTGAAGGTCATACCTGCCGGCATGTTGTCGCCAGTCCAAGCGAAGGTATATTGAGACTCGCTACCAGCGTAGCTGAAATCGGTCATTTGAATAGTGCGCTTGTCGTAGTCGCACATGTCATTGACCTTGAGGTTGAAATAGATTGGCAAGATGCCAGTGATGTCAACATCCTCAGAGAACTCACAGTTACCGCTCTTCATGGTGAGAGTGTAAGTGAGAGTCTTAACAGAGGGAGCGCCTGTCGTAGCGTCATAAGTCACCTGTGTGGGGAGTTTGACGCTCTCAAGATAATATTGGCCAGTCTTACCGCTTGAACGAGCGACCTTAACAGACTTGCTGTAGCCGTTAGGTCCGGTCCAAGTGAAGATGGTTTGACGCATTTGCGCATCGGCAGTGACAAGCTCTTGCTTAGGAGTTACACCATCCTCTTCGTAGACGATGTTGTTATCAGCATCAAGAACAGTCTGATAGTAGTCCTCGAAGCCTTGGAAATTAACGAGCGGCTCAATAGAGTTACCATCACCTGCACAAGTCTCAACAGTTACAAACTCTGAGAGAGCCTTGTCCGGAGCAATGTTCTTGACGTAGGCGAGAGTCTTCATCGCAGTGAAGACACAAGCAGCGGTTGAGCCAAGAGTCTCAGTGCGACCTGGGTCTGTCACAGAGACGGTATAGTCATCGGGTTCGAGTCCCTCGATGCGGCTATTGGTAGAAGAGAAGGCTGCGTTAGACTTGGCAGACCAAACATAAGTAGGAGTGCCAATAGCGTTCTCAGTCTTAACCTCAATTGAACCCTTGTCACCAGAGGCGCACTCAGGCTGAACGTCTACGAGGGTAAGCTTGAACTGAGTGAGAGTCACCTCGTCAAACTCAACAGAACAGGTGTTTGCAGTGGTTGGATCCTGATCTATTGAGTTGAAGTCATAGACAACAATCTTATATACACCATCAGCAAGACCAGAGAGCTCAATCTTAGAAGTGCCATCAGCCTCAGCAGTCGTTATGACACCACTCTGAAGAGCGGCTTTAGCACCATCCTTATAGACATACCAGTGGTAGTTGTAGGCATTATTCTTGGTTGAGCCACCCTTGAGGATAGCCGTAATCTCGCCTGTTGAAGGTGCGCAAAGGTTACCCTCGATGGAGATGGTCTCCATATTGGAAATATCATAGATGACAACGTCATCGATATCGACAGTCACACCCTTGGCATCCTTGACAGTGACCTTATAAGTTCCAGCAGCAAGGCCAGTGATGCTATACTTGGCATTGACGTTGACAGTGCCGTCCTCATTAACCTCAGGGTCGGGCTTGACATCCTCAGCGATGGTCACGCCACCGAGCTGGATGGTATAGGGCGCTGCACCAGTGATGGTGAGATCAATAACACCCTCGGAGTTACCATGACAGCTGTTGTGTGTAACCGTCGTGTCGACCTGCAGGGCATTGCCCCAAACTCGGAAATCTTGTGAGAGGGCGCAGGCCTTTTGGTCAAGGACGTGGAGTGAGAAATATTTCTCAGATATGCGGTTGCCCTTGGCATCACGAACTGAGAGGTTCTGTATTGGGTTGTCATTGCCAGTACCGAGGAAGCCTGATGGGTTTAGGATGTCAAAAGAGGCATTGTCATCCTTAGCAGTCCACCACCAGTTATAATTAGCCGTTCCACCTTCGATAGGATTAATCTCAATAGCACCACTGTTAGTGCCATTGTCGGCGGTAATTGACTTGGCGGTGACACGGATGTCATCGGGCTGGGTTATCTCGACAACAGAAGTCTGGGCGTCGCAAGTGCCGGCATCAGTGCTGCCGTTATAGACACGAACCATGTAACGTCCAGCCTTGCCGGAGGTCAAAGTAAACGTATGTGTAGACTTGCCATCGGCGCCGACAGGCTCAACGGCAGTACCATTAGAGGATACGAGGGTATAAACGTCAGAGTAGACGCCACTGCCCGGGGTAGTCTCGACAGAAGTAACCTGATAGAGCTTGTAGAAATGGCTTGTGCCGCCTCCATAGGTAGCCTCGGCTGTAATGAGTGCGACAGACTTATCGCCTGCGCTTACACCTGTCTCGGCATTGGCAGAAGTCTCAGTTGTATTGTCAGCACAGAGGTAGTTGACTGTAGAGGTAATTGCCGCTTTGATGTATGGTGCTATCTCAACAGTCTCGCTGCCTGAGCAATAATACTCCTTAGCATTTCCATCGACAGTGTACTCGCCATCATTAACCCAAGTGGTACGCCACTTGGCCACATAAACCTTGGGCTCAGAGAGAGAGGTTATATCAACACCGAAGGTCTGATCGACGCCATCAGAGACCTCAGTCCAGTCACCCACCATCTCATCTTTCTCATTCCAGAGAGAGACTTCAAGCTTGACGACATGCGCGCGAGGGTTCTCTGCCTTCGCAACCTGGTTCCAATGACCAGAAATGTTGGTGCGGACTGTCTTAGAGCAAGCGTCAAAGACTGGAGTAGCGAAGTTCACTACACCAGGCTCATAGATGCTAATCTCCTTAGAGACAGAGCATACAGCCTGACCAGTAGTGAGAGGCTTGTCGCTTACAGTGAGGACATACGTACCCTTGGCGAGATTCTCGAACCTGTATGCCTTAGAGGCGGTTGAGGCTATTTCAACGCCGGTTGCCTTGTTAGTAAGCTTATAAGTGTAGTTGCCGGCAAGATCGCCGAAGTTAGTGGTCTGCTTGCCGCCCTTCATAGAGGTAACCTCGATGGCACCATCGGCAGATCCGTTGCAACTGATATCCTCGGCCGATGTGCGAACTATCTCGATATCATCATCAGGCTCTGTTATAGTGAACTCATAAGAGTAGAGGCAAGCGTCATAAGACCCGTACTTGAACCAGACCTTATAATTGCCAGCCTTGAGGTTAGAGATCTCGAGTTTGTCAGTCTTAACCTTCTGGAGCTTGCCACCCGCGTTAACCTCAGTGGCTGCATTGGTATCCTTGGTGAACTTAGCCTTAGCAGAGAGTCCGATAGATGAGACAACATACTCTTTCTCAGATGTATAGTCACTAACCTTCTGCCAACCGGCAGCGGAAGCAGTAACGACATCGTTCTCAGATGCAATGAGGAAGCGCATATCGGCTGAGAACTTAGAGTACTCAGCGTAGTTGTTGGTCGCTCCAGTAGGATCGATGTAAGAAGCGACATCATCGAGGTGCGTGAAGCTTACGGTTGACTCACCATCATAGCCGCCCTTGCAAGCCACGGGGACTTCAGTAGAAGTGGCTGTAACGGTAGGCAAAGTGAGAACCTCGAACTTGACAGTGTTCGAGCAAGCAGACTCATCTGTTCCGGGGAAAACCTGAGCAGAATACTCGCCAGGCTCAAGACCCGTGATAATCGTGCTGGTCACGGGAATTACCTCACCACTACCTTTCTTCCATACAACAGTGTAGTCAGTAGGCACGGAGGTCCCGACAAACTTAATTGCAGCGGAGCCGAGCTGTGTGGTTACACCTCCTGTGCAGTCGCAATCAGAGCCGCAGTCATAATGCTCACGGACATCAACAACAAAGTCAACTGGCTGATTAGCGCCGACATACTGAGCATCGCTGCGGAAATAGCATCCGCCGAGTTCCTTGCCATCGGCATCCTTAGAGTTGTCCTTAATCTTGAGGATATAGTATCCCTGCTGGGCATTCTCGTAGACATAGGTAGTACCCGCCATCGGGTTGGTGAGCTTCGTTCCGTCCTTTGCGGTTGCGCCGAAGTCGCCATCCTTGGTGTTATTGGCATCAGACTGGTTGGGATAGAAGTACCACTGGTAAGAGAATGTGCCATCGGCAGCAGGAGTAATGTCCTGTCCATCGCGATGGATTGCAGTGAGAGTCACCTTGCCAGAGAAATCATCCACGCCGCCATTCATACAGGTCTTGTCGATCTGGAAATCCATAGTGACGGCGGGATAGGTACGTGGAATGAGGTTCGCCACAGTACGCTCGCATGTATTATCGGTTACAGGAGCCTGGAGATTAGTTGCAGTGGCGAAGTTGACACGACCATAGAGCTCAGTGCCGGAGATGGTCTTGACATAGAGCTTAGAGCCATCTGTTGAGAGATAATAAGTTATCGGCAGGCTTGCCTTTACAACGTAACCATCGGTTGGGATGGCGGTCTCGACAATCTTATTGTTGGCATTGTTAGCGACCTCCATCTTGATGGTGGGGTCGGTGTAGACCATATTGCCGTTTCCATCGTCATTCTTCTGAGTAGTAATATTCAGATCGTATGCAATGGTAGCGTTTGTAGCATGGTAAATCTTAAAGGCGTAATATCCGTAGTCCTTCTGCTCGAGGTCCTGCTTGGTGAACTCGAGGTGGCTGTTGAATACGTCGTATGGACGGTCTCCGGCCGTGTTGGTTGCGGAATAAGTGCCGCCATACGGGTTGTTAGCCCAGTTAGACTGTACAGAGCCAGCGGCATAGGTGTCATTACCGTTGCTTATGTAGTTGGGGCAGTAATAGATTGTATCAGCCTTCTGATAGAGATGGCTGGGCGATACATAATACTGCTTAGCCTGAGTCTTGTAGCAACCGCCGTAAGTTGTGGCGTCAGAGAGGAAGATATAATTGATGGTGTAGACACCAGGTGAGAGCACACCGGGACGGAAGTAGAACTGACCGTCGTTGTCGTTATACTTCTTGTTGGTTATGTCAGAATCAGTAACCTTGACGGCGTCGGTGTCACCAGTCTTCTTGAAGTAGAGGCCGAAGCTCTTGCCGCTTGCAGCACCCTGCATAGTTATCTCGAACCAGCCGTCGCCAGGGACATAGTTTGTGTCATCGACCTTCGGGTGAGTCGTTGCGAGAGCATAGTCATCGACATCATCACCGCAGAAGAGGCGAGGCTCTGTAGAAGATCCATTGTTGGACGACACATTGAACTGGACATTTGCGAAGTCAACAATATTAATCTGCTTACTTACGCGGTATACGCAGCCGCCATCACCTGCAGAGTACTCGAAGTAGATGGTGATAGGCATGATATCGTCGGTCTTGAGGCCGTTGCGGTAGTCCTTAATATTAAGGTATGCTACCTGACCGATTGCATCGCGCTGAACAGCAATACCCTTGAGGACATCGGGTACAGTTGACGCCGTATTGGTCCAAGTAGAAGGATCAGCAAGCTTATTGGCATCAGCTGTAGGATCATAGAGGAGGTTGAGCTTACCATCCTTAGAGGTTACGGCTGTACCGAGCTTGAAGACACCTTGACTAATTGAGGTGCCCTCGGCATGGATGACAATATAGTCGTTGAAAGAAGAGGTTGTAACACCAGTCTCAGAATCGACATCAGTCTTTGAGGTACAAACACTTCCGTTCTGCTCATTCTCAACAGAGATTGTTACAGAAGAGTTGTTGCTGATGTAGATGCGGCGTGAGAATGGCTCTCCGCAACCAATGTAGTAGAGGACGCGGTAGTACTTGCCAGGGGTGAGGGTATTTGTGTAGATAGCATAGTCCGAAATATACTGCACGGAGTTGAAATTGTCCTTGCAGATCTTGAACATCGCATTAGTTGTATCCTTGACACCGATAGGCTCGGTGGCAGGGATGGCACGATCCGCCTTGTCATCAGAAGTGCGGAGCTCCTGTATCCAGAATGAGCCAGGGACCTCATCACCAAGGAGTTCAGTCGGGCGGAAAGATATGATATTTTGAGGATCCGAATCGCGATCATCAAAGTTCTGCTTCCAGCAAAGAGGGATGGCGGGAGTGCGATCAGACGCCACCATAGTGACATCCACATTGTTAACCTTCTTGGTTACCCACCAGTTATCCTCCTGATAAGCACTGTTATCAGCGTTGACATCAGACTTATAGACAGGGTAACGAGCTACCTCGGTAGCAGAAGC
Organism: bacterium; assembly: GCA_963658925.1. Classification (GTDB taxonomy): domain Bacteria; phylum Bacteroidota; class Bacteroidia; order Bacteroidales; family Marinilabiliaceae; genus W3P20-009. The sequence continues at coordinate 137,667 of CAVKRQ010000002.1, read as the reverse complement.
CTCGCGCCAACTCTTGCCTTGCCAAATAGAGAAGGCGTCTGAGTTGCTGACGACATAGACATCCCACTCCTTCTCCATGGTGCAAGAAGGATTGTCGCCATTGAAAGTCCAAGTGAAGTGATAACGACCAGCACCTGTCGAACCTGTCTCATGCTGCCACTTGAAAGATCCGTCAGAGTCAATATTAGCGTCATCGAAATCAAAAGAGACAGAGCCAATGCCATTGTCATCATAGACAATCTTAGGCATAGCTGTTCCCTTGGTGTAGGAGATTGAATAAGTCTTTACCTCACCATTGTAAACAGTATTACCATCGGCATCCGTTGTTCCAATGACATTGCCGTTAGAGTCTATCTGTTTTTGGATTTTAATGACACTGGTTCCAGATACACCCTCATAGTCATAGTTATAGACAGTAGAAGAGAGGTTTCCGGCGAGGTAGCCATTATCCCTATTAGCCTGAGTGTCTGCAATATATCGAGACGGGTAATTGAGAATTACCTTGATTGGCTCATCAGTGTCGAATGCGCAATAGCTGCTCTGCATATTGTGCTCAAGCTCACGCAAGACACGGACAGGGCGCTCAGTATTTGCACGGCACTGGTCATTGGTGTTGGCACGGCACTCTGAACCATTGTCGACATAGAGATGGATGTTGGCAGTGTTGCCATTGCCTATCTCACTGACATCGAGGAAGTAATAAGCAATATCCTTCTCGTCATAGCCGCCACCGAGAGCAGAGACAGAGCCATCATCGAGCTTGACCTTGATATGGGGACCACCTGTGAAATTGTAGTAATAATTGCTACCAGTGTTCGCGGTGTAGTCAGTCAAGTCGAGTGCCTTCTTGTACTCGTAGGCATCATAGTTCTTCAGGATGGCATCGGTTACCTTGTCAGTAGAGACGTTGGTGCCATCATTGAAAGTATAATAGCCAAGAGTCGTAATGGCATAAGAGACCGTAGCTACGAGATTAGGCGTAGCGGTGGTAGAGCGGTCCTTAATTTCGAGCGTAGCTGTTATTCGTACTGTTAAGCCATCAGGTGTATTGCCCGAAAGTTTGAAGGTTGAGGCTGTATTGGTCCAACGCGGAGTAATAGTTACCAGACCACCAGCGGAGAGAACCTTGAAAGACTCCTCATAAGTGCCAACAGTCTGATAGCCATTGCCGAGAGTAGCCAAAGCGGGGGCCTCTGTCTCACTGATAGTTACGGACTTGGTGAAAGTTACGAGGCTGCTATTATTAATTGCGCTACCATAAGAGAGCATTGGCGAGCCGTCGTCATAGAACTGATACTGGTAGACATACGGCACGAGCTGATGCTCAGAGTCGTCCTCGGGACAGAAGTAATCCTCACTGAAACCGCCTTGGAAGTTCTTGGGGTCCGGAGTGTTGTTGATGTTGAAATAAATCTCATCAGCAACAGGCTGGTAGAGTTTAGATTGCTTCTTAACCTGATAGACACAACCGGTCGCGCCGTCCTTATACTCGTAGGTGAACTCAATGGTCTTGCCATTGCTGTTACCACGGTAACGGAGGACAGGGCTGAAAGTGTATCTCCACTCAAGTCCGTCATCATCAGGCTGGTCACTTTCGAGGATACCCTCACAATAAAGTTTGGCGTAACCATACTCATTGAGGATAGTGTTGGGGTAACCCTCGACAGTGATGTAGTCGTTGGTGCAGTAGCAGTCATCAGCGTGGATGCCGTACTCGCTGATGTCACGTTTCTTGTTGACGGTCATCTTGCCGTCAATGTAGAACGAGTTAGGACACCAGCTTTGCTTATAGCGGATTGTGTAAGTTACCGAGTTACCATCCTTAATGAGCGTTGGCTCAAAACCAGCAGGAATATCATCGGCAGTGTAGCCACCTGCATCATAATCAATTCCGTCAGGGGTGAAGATGCGCGGATCGAAGACGGTAGAACCATTTATCTTCTTCTTGATGGGGAGAAGTTTATCTTGGTCAGTGCCAACAATATAGAAAGTGCCATCACCAGGGTAGAAGTAGCTTGAGAGAGTTACAGGGTCAGTATCCTCGCAGATTGACCAACGTGGATCATTTTGCTCAATGTTGAGAGCCGTGTTGTTAGGACGGATGACCATCTCGTAGGTCGTTGGGTCAGACTCACAACCCTGCTGTTGAGCATCACGAGCTACAACATAGTAGAAACGGTGGTAATTTCCGTCCCCGTCATAATAGCCTGTACCTGTGGGCGCACCATCGGGGATTTTTACTGTAAAGTTGTAGACGTCATTCTTTGACTTCAAGATGGCGAGAGGAGATGCGGTTGCATCTGGCTCCTTGTCTGCATATACATAGAACCAGGTGTCGCCATCGGCACTGGAAGATGCGGAAGAAGCAGAGAGGTAAGCCTCATCACCCTCACAAGCGACAGTGGAAGCCTGACTGTAAGTAACAGAGACAACTGGTTTGTCGGGTTGGGGCTGTATGCTGAACTGATAGTGCTCGCTCTCACAAATGAGATCGGTCTGGCCGGGCTCAGTCTCAATGTAGATATCAACTGTTCCCTGAGTCAACTCATAGTCATCAGCGACAAAAGTGAACTGGTAGGTATATGAATTAGTCTGAGAAACAGTAGCATCGGTGCTTGAGACCGTATAAGACTTACCGACCTCGGGGACAATGTGAACCTTGAACTTATAGGCAGTAGCATTATTCTTGGGGCCGTCTGCATAGACGATGGAGACCTTGTAAGGCGTCTTGCCATCAGAAGACATACAGAAGACCTTGGGAATAGCCGGGCTGAGAGTTGGATTATACTCACGTCCAGTCACCTTGATTGAAGAAGAATGCTCAGATTCGCATTCCGCCTCATTCTTAATGACAGCATAGTAAGAGCCAGCCGGGATATTCTTGAAGCGGAACGTTGTCTTGTCAATCTTGACGTTCTGCATCTGAACCTCCTTGCCAGCAGTAGTATAGAGGTAAGCATTGCCAGTGACAGACTCATCGACCGTTATGTCGACATCAGCGCCATCGGCACCGCAGAAGTAATAATCGGACTTGGTGGGAGTTGGAGCCTTGGGTACACCGGGAACTACAATAGCTCCATTAACCTCAATGCGGCAGCTCTCGTCTGTAGCATCCTTTGGGAGGGCATAGGCCTTGAAAGTGACAGTGTTGTCAGTGGTGTGATATTTATAGACATTATCAAGGTCGCCGCCATTGCCGGCTTGCGCAGCACGGTTAATCTGCTTTCCCGCTGAAGTCGTCTCGCCCTCGACATATATATAGTACATATAGTCGGTGCTGGTGAGACCCTTGATTGAGAACGTGTAGTCGCAACCATCATTCTCCTTGACCAGAGTTACGTCGGCAGTCTTGCCATCCGTAATAACGAGTTCGCCCTCCACCGTCTCGCAACTGATGTTGGTCGAGATGGTGTAGGTGCCTTTGGCAGAGACCTTGGTCGTAAACTGATAGTTGGTGCCGTCATTGGTCGGAGTGAAACTCTCAACGTCAGTCTTGTTTCCAGCGTCGTTAGTGTAGACGAGGGTATATGTGACTCCAGCTACATATTTATTTATGCCTATGGAGTAGCTGTTAGTAGCGCACTGCTGACCCGCCGCTGTCGTAGTGCCAGACTTAGTGGCGACAAGCTGGCGAGTTCCGCCCGCAGTGATGATAAGCTGTCCACTGACAGTCTTTGTCGAGTTGCAGCCACTTCTTTGAGCAACGACAGTGTAAGTACCAGACTCTTTGAGGGTTGAAATATCAATCTCGTCAGTACCGTTATCAGCCTTACCTGTTACAGAATACTTGCCGTTTGAGTAAATTCGGTTGTTGCGGTAGAGTGTGTACTTGACGTCGAACTCAGAGTTTTGAATTTTGAGAACTACACCATCAAGGTCAGAAGTGCAGTAAGAGAGGTTGCCGATTTGTGTTTTGTCACTATAACCACGGACCTCAAAAGTTCCGTCGAGGAAGCCATAATCAAGGCTTCCGCAAGTTGCCTTGATGCGGTATTTGCCGGCATCGGGGATGAAGAAACGGAGAGCCTCATTATTTACGGCGACAACCGAATAGTCGGAAGTGGCGAGAGTGGTGCCAGATGCAGAAGTAGAGGCCGACTTGAACTGATATTTCTTATCGAAGCTGCCAGAGCCAGAGGTGGACTCTGTATAGACAGTGAAAGTCACGCCCTCGTAAGAGCCGGTCGTCTCGAGGTAAGTCGTCTGGTCATTGGCACAACCATAGGTGCCATTGGCTGTTATGCTGAGCTTCTTTGCGGCGAATGTCGTGGGGTCCGGGCACTCCTGACATGGGTCAACGCCAAGAGTTGCGGTAAAATTCCCAGTAGGGCCGCCTTGGATATTATTTAAATTGCTGAATGTGAGGGACTGACCATTAGCGATAGCGCTCTGAATTTTCTGCTTTTCCCTTGTGGAGAACTCGGACAACCTATAATAGCCAGCATAAGTACCCGCAGTTTGATACTGAGCATTGCACGTTATGTTGTTGACAATAACTTTACTTGTCGCAGTACTTGTACACTCGACACCATTGTTGTACACCTTAATATAAAGGTAATACTGACTGGCCTCATCACCTTGCTCATAGAAATAGACGCCAGTGCAATCATTGGAGCCTTGCGCAAAAGAGAACGAAGGAGAGTCGAAAGGAGATACGTAGTCTACACTTGACACATCCGGGTTGACCGATACAGGCCAAGCCACAGCGACATTAGAGAATGCGGCAAGAGTCAGAGCAGCTGAAAGGAGGCGGCTCCGGAGTATCCTCAAAGAGAGCTTCATATAATTAGCTTTCAAGAAGTTATGAGCTATATGTTCAAGCATGAAAGGAGTGTTGAGAGGTCAGAAGGAAAGGGTTTTGAGATGCGACTGACCGTCTGCCATACGCTATAGTATGGTCTTTAGGCAGTAAAATTACTCATTTTGCACGACATATCACACACAAGAGTGGAGATAAACACGAATAAAGATGTCAAAAGAGTGAAAAGGGGTGACGGAGATTAGACGTGATTTCGGTAGCGTGAAAATCGGAAGAAATTATTATTAATCAGATAATCAGTCTATAAGAATTGCCAGGGAGGGCCTTGACAAGGCCTGCAAACTCCATATTCAAAAGAGTGACATTAAGTTTGGCAATGGGAATGTGCGTCCGTTGCCCGAGGACACTTGCAGTCAGGCCGTCCTCTTGCTTGAGAGCCGCGACAATGGCTTGCTCCTCAGGGGTCTGAGGTTCAGAGAAAAGACTTGGCGTAGGCTGGGACGTCGCTTTGCGGAGTGCGGCTGGGAGATCCCAACTGAGACAGTTGTCAATATCATCAGCAGACTCGACAAGTGCAGCCATATTCCTCTTTATCAGAGCATTGCAGCCTTTGCTCTGCTCACGGCCAGGGAAACCAGGGACGGCAAGGACTTGGCGGTCATAGTCAAAGGCATTTCGAGTTGTTATAAGGCTGCCCCCCTTTTCTCCGGTCTCAACGACAAGAGTGGCATCGGCCAGACCGGCAATAATGCGGTTACGCGCCACGAAATTATAGGCCTCGGGACCTGTGCCAAAGGGGAACTCAGTAAGAAGCGCGCCGTTCTTGATCATCTGGGTGGCTGAGTCGCGGTGCTGAGCAGGATAAAGAGTATCCAGTCCATGGGCCACAACACCAATTGTTGGACGGCCAGCGCGGATGGCTGCACGATGCGCAGTGATGTCCACGCCAAAAGCCAAGCCGGAGACAATGACAAGGTCGGGGTGACGGGCACATAGGTCTGAGATAATACGGTCGCAAAGCAAACGGCCCTCATCAGAAGGCTTGCGAGTGCCAACGACAGAAAGGACCTTGGCTGTCTCAAAATTCACATTCCCCTTGAAAAACAGTGTCGGGGGCGCGTCGGGGCATTCGCGGAGACGCGACGGATAGTCAGCATCAGTGTATGCCAGCATTTGGACGCAAAAACGATTGGCCTTCTCGACTTGCGCATGGGCGAAAGCGAGAGCAGTCTCACGCCCCTTGTCAATAGAATTGCGGATAGCGCTGTGCGACTTCGGGAAATCGGAGGGAGCCGCGGCAAACACATTGGATGCGGAGCCGAAAAACTCAATCAGTTGGCGGAGAGTTTGCGTGCCCACGCCAGAAATATTACCAAGGGCGAGGGTAAAGAGAAAATCGTCGGACATTGGAGCGAAAGAGTCGTTGGGTGGGCAAAGATATAAACAAATGGTAGAAAAGACTTAACTTTGCAAATATGTTTAATAAAAGCATAATAGCGGCCTTAGCCTTGGTTGTCGCAGGAGCCGCAGCTCTGATTACAAACGGTTGCACAGGAGGCGCACAGTCGGTTGGCATGGCCGACACGGCAGCCACCGCCCAGCCGACCTTGCTATACGGAATTGTTGCGGACTCGTTTAGCGTGGAGAGAGCCGCCGTCGGTAATGGCCAGATGATATCCAACATACTGACAGAGGCCGGCCTCCCCTACTCCACCGCCATCGCGGCGTATGAGCGCGCCTTGCCTGTGTATGACTTCCGCCAGATGAAGGCGGGGCACACATGCTGTTTTTTCAGGGACATAGACACATCGGGCGTAGGGCCGGTGCGCCATTTCGTCTACGAGATATCGGCGACAAGCTACGTGCGTTGCACATTTGGCGACTCGGTCACCGTGGCGAGAGAGGACATGGAAGTGTCGACCCTCACACGGATGGCTCATGCAACGATAGAGAGCAGCCTTTGGAACGCATTGTCGGCACAGGGCATAGAGCCTCAAGTCGCCCTCGACCTGTCGGATGTGTTCGCATGGACCGTGGACTTCTTCGGGCTTGGCAAAGGCGACGAGTTCGGCATTATATATGAGGAGCGGATGGTCGGCGACAAAGTGATTGGCACAGGCAACATAACAGCCGCCGTGTATGTGGGGAGCAACGGCAAACGCGACTATGCGTTCCGTCATGTGGGCGACAGCGTGGCGGGGTATTATGACCTGAAGGGCAACAGCCTTAGGCGCGCATTTTTGAAAGCCCCACTCCATTTCAGTCGCATCTCGAGCAGATTCAGTAATGGCAGGCTTCACCCCATCTTGAAAATACGCCGTCCGCATCATGGCGTGGACTACGCGGCTCCGAAAGGGACACCTGTCGTGGCTCTTGGAGATGGCAAAATCATTGCCAAGGGATATGACAATAAAGGCGGCGGCAACTATCTGAAGATACGTCACAACAGCGTCTACACCACTGTCTACATGCACCTTAACAACTTTGCCAAGGGCATTGCAGTGGGACAGACAGTCCGACAGGGAGACGTGATTGGCGCAGTGGGCGCAACCGGCTTGGCCACCGGCCCCCACTTGGACTTCAGGATGTACAGGGACGGGCAGCCCGTCGACCCGCTGAGCGTCGAGATGCCACCCGCAGAGCCAATAGACAACGACGCTATCATAGACTTCATGGACGAGAGTGACAAACTTAAACAGAGCCTCGACTCCATCATAAGCAGCCAAAGATAGAGGTTGCGCCGCATCATCAGTAAAAAAAAGACCTATTGGCGGGGGCGAATTTGAGCACACCTTCCAAAAAGGAACACAAAAAGAGAGACAAAAAAATGGAGAGCATAGAGAGCCTTGGCGAATTCGGACTTATTGACCGCATTGCCAAAAGCGTCAAAATAAACCAGCCCACGACAAAGAAAGGCATAGGCGACGACTGCGCCGTGCTGAGCACGAGCGAGGGCAAAGTAAAAGTAGTGACAACCGACCTGTTGCTTGAGGGCATCCACTTTGACTTGACCTATTGCCCGCTCAAGCATTTGGGATATAAGGCAGTGGCCGTGAACCTTAGCGACGTGTGCGCCATGAACGCCATTCCGCAGCAGATAACCGTGTCCATAGGCGTATCGGGGAAATTCACGCTGAAAGCGATAGACGACCTGTATGACGGGATACGCACCGCCTGCAACAGATATGGCGTGGATTTGGTAGGCGGCGACACGACATCGTCACTCACCGGACTGACCATCTCAATCACTGCCATTGGCGAGCAAGAGCCCGGAAAACTGTCATATAGGGATGGGGCTAAGAAAAACGACATAATATGCGTGAGTGGCAACCTTGGCGCATCATATATGGGACTTCAGCTATTAGAGCGAGAAAAAAGAGTCTTGAAAGACAATAAAACATCCCAGCCTGCGTTCACGGGTTACGAATATATTCTCGAGAGGCAGTTGAAGCCCGAGCCGCGCGTCGATGTGGTCAAATTCCTGTCTGAGATAGGCGTGGTGCCGACATCAATGATGGACGTAAGCGACGGCTTGAGCAGCGAGATGATGCACATCTGCACAAAGAGCGGTGTGGGTTGCCGTCTCTATGAGGAGAAAATCCCCATCCACGAGCAGACCCGCAAGATGGGCGGAGAACTAAGCATCAACCCGGTCGTCGCCGCCCTTAATGGAGGTGAGGACTACGAGCTGCTCTTCACGATCAGCCAAAGCGACTATCAGAAATTCCAGAACACGCCGGGGCCTGACATCTACGCCATTGGCTACATATGCGAAGAGGGCAAGGGTCGCCGGTTAGTGACCACGAGTGGAGACGAGGCCGAGCTTCAGGCTCAAGGTTGGCGTTTCTTCTCTAAATAAGGAAGCGAGCAATGATTGAATTCATCAGGGGCAAAGTAGCCGAGCTGAACGCCACATACGCAGTCATAGAGTGCGGAGGCGTGGGCTACATGGCCAATATATCACTGAACACATATACGGCTCTGGAAGGTCAGACCGAGGCCAAGTTGTTCATTCACGAGGCTATCCGCGAAGACGCTTACCAGCTTTTCGGGTTTGCCACGACGAGTGAGCGCGAGGTGTTCCGCCTGCTGACATCAGTGAGCGGCGTGGGAGCAGCCACGGCCCGCATCATGGTGTCGTCAATGAGCGCCGGCGAGCTGCAAAGCGTCATAATGGGCGAAAACGTCACAGCCCTCAAAGGCATCAAAGGCATTGGCCTAAAGACAGCCGAGAGGATTGTCGTGGAGCTGAAGGACAAGATAGGCAAGTTGGGCATAGACCAGCAAGAAGTCGGTACACTGCCAGGCCTGTCGGCCAAGCCGTCACCCGTCAAAGAGGAGGCGCTTCAGGCTCTTGAGGTCATGGGCTACAACAAGGCTCAGGCGTCGAAAGCCATTGACAAGATATTGTCACAGAATCCGGAACTTAAGGTTGAGGGTGTAATAAAAGCCGCATTCAAAATGCTTTAGAGCCACACGAATCAACGAAACACATCCACCGCGTGAAAAACAAACTACACGCCCTACCACTCATAGCAGTCGGCATCTTAGGAATGGCCGGCGTAGCAAGTCCATTGCTGCGTCCGGTCATTAATCGTGCATTATTGGAAGAGATGCAAGCGGAGCGCGAGGCAAGGGCGCAGACTGCCGAGCCGGACTCGATAGTCCTGCCGTACAAGATGACCGACCAGGGTGACATACCAGCCGACGGGCACGCGCCGCAACAAGGGGCAGGCAGCCCCATAGACCTGCGCGAGCCGGACAACGCGGCGTACAGCGCCACCTACGACCCGGCCTCGGGCAGCGTGACCATATACCGCAAGATTGGCGGCATAAACGTCAGGATGCCATACTCGATGAGCCTTGAGGACTATCAGAACGACGCAGTGCGCCGCTCCATGATGGACTATTGGATGGGCAAACAGAGACAGGCTGGCAATGCAGACCGCACGGGAAGCACAGCCAAAGGCGACGAGACTCAGAAGAACAGTCTGCTGAACAGCAAATGGCAGATAGACAACGGCTTGTTTGAGAGCATCTTTGGCAGTAACAAGATAACCATGAACCTGCAGGGTCAGGCTCAGGTGAGCATAGGCGCCCAATATAACAAGATAGACAACCCCACCCTTCAGCAGAGGATGAGGGCCACCACAAGCTTCGACTTCGACCAGAGCGTCCAACTGAACCTCAACTCGCAGATAGGCGAGAAGCTCAAATTGGGCATCAACTACAACACACAGGCCACATTCGCCTTTGAGAACGAGGTGAAAATGGAGTACACTGGTGACGAGGACGACATCATCCAGGACATACAGGCAGGCAACATCAATTGGAGCCTGCCCGGCACCTTGATTCAGGGCAGCCAGAGCCTCTTCGGCTTCAAGATGGACATGAAGTTCGGCAAGTTGACCGTGTCATCCGTATTCTCGCAGAAAAAGGGTGAGAGCAACTCAATCACCGTGCAGAATGGCGCCACAGCCCAGGAGTTTGAGATAGACGTGACACAGTATGAGAAGAACAAGCACTTCTTCCTGTCTCACGAGTTCAAGGAGATGTATGACAAAGCCTTGAGCAAACTGCCGACAATCAACTCCGGCATCACCATCAACAAAATAGAGGTATGGGTGACCAATAAGAGCGGCAATTACACTGACGCACGCAATATATTGGCCTTTACTGATTTGGGTGAAACTGGAGACAACATTCAGAACCCGACGGCATGGAGCGGGAAAGAGGCCATGCCGAGCAACGACGCCAACAACCTCTACGCCGCCATGACCAGCAGTTATTCCGGCGCGCGCGACCCGAGCAACACGACAACCACCATCAGCGGTATTGCCGGCATGAAAGTGGGCCGCGACTACGAGAAAGTAGAGAACGCCCGTATGCTGTCAAGTTCAGAGTATACACTGAACGAGCATTTGGGATATATATCGCTCAACTCGGCCCTCAACAACAACGAGGTGCTTGCCGTTGCCTATCAGTACACCTACCGAGGTCAGACCTACACGGTGGGCGAGCTGTCAACGAGCGGCGTCAACGCCCCCCAGTGCCTTTATTTGAAAATGCTCAAAGGCACTACGCTCACGCCCCAGTATAAGAACTGGGACTTGATGATGAAGAACGTATACTCGCTTGGCGGATATGAGATTACGAATGACGACTTTGAGGTCGAGATTGTATACCTCAACGACTCGAGCAGCACCTATATCAACTATTTCAACGAGGGTCAGCGCCCTGTAAATGGTGGCCATAATGGTGAGACCTACCTGCAGATGCTCAACCTCGACCGACTGAACAGCTATAACCAGGTGTCATCAGATGGCAAATATGACTATGTGGACGGCGTGACTGTCAACTCGAAACGCGGCCTAATCATATTCCCCGAGCGCGAGCCGTTCGGCAGCTATCTGTATGAGAAGTTGAAGAAAGAGCCGAGCTTGGCTGAGAAATACGCCTTCACGGCCATATATGACAGTACGCAGGTTTATGCCAAGCAGCAGACCAAGAAGAACAAATTCAAAATCAAGGGTAAGTTCCAGAGCCAGAACTCAAGCGACATATCACTTGGCGCATATAACATAGCCCAAGGCTCGGTGACAGTAACGGCCGGCGGACAAGTGCTGGCAGAGAACGTGGACTACACGGTGGACTACTCATTGGGCCGCGTGAGGATATTAAACCAGGGCATCCTGAACTCAGGCTCAGCCATAAACATCTCGTATGAGAACGAGTCGGCCATATCGACACAGACTCAGACGATGGTGGGAACCCACTTGAACTATGAGGTGAACAAAGACTTCAACATTGGCGGAACCCTCATCCACATGAAAGAGAAGCCATTGACCAGCAAAGTGGGATATGGCGAGGAGAGCATAAGCAACACGATGCTGGGTTTCAACATAGACTACACCCACGAGTTGCCATTCCTGACGCGCGCATTGGACGCCCTGCCTCTCGTCTCGACCAAGACTCCGAGCACCATAAACTTCGAGGGAGAGGTGGCCAAGCTGATAGCGGGACACGCCAACTCGATAGACGCCGCATATATTGACGACTTCGAGGGTTCGAGCGTCAAATATGACATCAAGGCGTGGAGCGGTTGGCATTTGGCCAGTCGCCCCCAGGGCAGCGGCGCATTGTCGCCCGACCAGCACACGACAAACGACCTGTCAGCGGGATTCGACCGAGCCAAGCTGGCATGGTACAGCATAGACCCGCTGTTCCTGCGCAACATGAGCAATACGCCGCGTCACATAAAGAACGACCTGGAGCAGAAGAGCAACCACTATGTGCGCGAGGTGTATGAGGACGAGCTGTATCCCAACCGCGAGGCGGCCTATGGCGAGAGCACGAACATCTCGATGCTCAACTTGGCGTACTATCCTGACGAGCGCGGCCCGTATAACTTCACCACCGACCTCGACGTGAATGGCCACCTGACGAACCCCGAGAAGAACTGGGGCGGCATCCAGCGCAAACTGGAGACCACGGACTTCGAGAACGCCAACATTGAGTACATCGAGTTCTGGATGATGGATCCGTTCATCTATGACCAGAGCGACAGAAAGGGCGGTGAGCTGTACTTCCACATAGGCTCAGTGAGTGAGGACGTCTTGCCCGACTCGCGCAAGTCATATGAGAACGGGTTGCCCGTACCTGGAGAGGAATTCAACTGCGACAGCACGGTGTGGGGCTACATTCCCAAGAGCAACAGCCTGGTGAACAGCTTCAACACAGACGCCGCCAGCATGTTGGCACAGGACGTGGGCCTCAACGGAATGAGTTCGGAGAAAGAGCGGTACTTCTATAACAAATCCGACTATCCGTACATGGACATGATTCGCCAGATGTACGTCAACGGCGAACTCAGCGAGACCGCGTATAACGAGATTGTGAACGACCCCGCGGGAGACGACTACCACTACTTCAGGGGTTCGGACTATGACCAGCAGCAGGTCTCAATTCTGGACCGATACAAGAAATTCAACAACCCCGAGGGCAACTCGCGGCCCAGTGAGTACTCGCCGGAGAGCTACTCGACCGCGGCCACCAACCTGCCCGACAACGAGGACCTGAACGACGACTACACACTGAACGAGAACGAGAGTTACTACCAATACCACGTATCTCTCCACCCCACCGACATGCAAGTGGGCAAGAACTACATTGCCGACCAGTTGGAGACGACCACCAAATTGGCGAACGGCAAGACCGAGACCATCAAATGGTACCAGTTCAAGATACCCATCGCACAACCTGACAAAGTAGTCGGCGACATAAGCGACATGACCTCCATGCAGTTTATCCGCCTCTTCATGACCGGCTTTCAGGACACGTGCATAGTGCGTCTCGCCACCTTGGAGCTTGTCAAGGGCGAGTGGCGCAAATACACAGAGAGCTTAGTCGAGGAAGACGGCCAGACCTCTGCAGCCACGACTATGTCGACATCGACAGTCAACATTGAGGAGAATGACAGGCGCACGCCGGTCAACTATGTGCTGCCCCCTGGCGTGGACCGCGTGGTCGACCCGTCAAACCCCCAGCTGCGTCAGCTTAACGAGCAGGCCTACTCGATGAAAGTAACCGACTTGGCAAATGGCGACGCACGCGCGGTATATAAGACCCTCAACATGGACTTCCGCAACTACAGGCGCCTCAAGATGTTCATTCACGCCGAGGCTCTGGAGGGTGAGCCGCTCGAAGACAACCAGTTGAGTGCCTTCATCCGCATAGGCTCAGACTACGAGGACAACTACTACGAGTATGAGATTCCCCTGACACTGACGCCCCAAGGCATCTACAGCAGCAACAGCGACGCTGACCGTTACGCCGTGTGGCCCGAGGCCAACAACCTCGACATCCCCATCTCCGTCTTGACCGAGTGCAAACTGGCGCGCAACGAGGCCAGGCGCGAGGCAGGGTCAGACGTCACGCTGCAAGATGTCTACACCATAACCGACCCGGACAATAACAACAACCGAGTCAGGATAAAAGGCAACCCGAGCACAGGCAACGTCGTCGTCATGATGATGGGCGTGCGCGCGCATGGAGCCGGGACGAAGAGCGCGGAGGTATGGTTCAACGAGTTGAGGCTTACCGACTTCAACGAGCAAGGCGGATGGGCGGCCCGCGGACGAGCCACAATCCGATTGGCGGACATTGGCACGGTTCAGGCGTCGGGACAATACTCAAGCGTCGGATTTGGAAGCATAGACCAGAGCGTGACAGAGCGAAGCCTGGACGAGAACCGCCAGTTTGACATATCAGCCAATCTGGAGATGGGCAAATTCCTGGGTCCGAACTCACGCCTCAGCCTTCCTGTCTATGCGGGGTATAGCCGCACGACATCCATGCCTAAATATTCGCCATACGACACCGACGTCCTGATGAGCACAGTCTTGGCTCAGGCTCAGACTAAGGCGGAGGAGGACAGCATAAAAGAGATTTCCCAGACCACGGAGACAATAAAGAGCCTCAACTTCACCAACGTAAGGATTAAACCCGCACGTGGTAAGAAAGTGACGATGCTGTCGCCCTCGAACCTGTCCGCGTCATACAGCATAAGCACGACGAACAAGACAAGCCCAGAGACCCAATATGACTACACCAAACAGATTAACGGGACCTTGGGCTACAACTACTCGACAGGCGTCAAGACAGTGCAGCCACTCAAGAAAACCAAGTTGAGCAGCAAATACTTAGGCATAATAAAAGACGTCACATTCTACACGGCGCCATCGCAACTTAGTTACCGTTGGGATGTGGACCGCAGCTATCAGGAGGTGCAGAAGCGCAATGTGACCAACCCTGACTACATTGTGCCCATCAGCGTGACGAAAGACTTCTATTGGAACCGATATTTCGACCTGAGGTATAACATAACCAGGAACTTGAAATTCGGTTTCAGCTCTGTGACCAACACCAGGATAGACGAGCCCGACGGACCTGTCAACAAAGACCTGTACCCCGACGAGTACAAGCTTTGGCGCGACTCAGTCTGGAGCAACATCAAGAAATTCGGCACAGTCCAGAACTACCAGCACAACATAGACTTGAGTTGGAACATCCCGATCAACAAACTGCCCTACCTCAACTTCCTGACAGCCAACGCCACATATAAGGGCGTGTACACATGGGAGCGCGGCAGCGAGACAGAAGACTTTGAGTGGGGCAACGTGATCAGCAACAAGAACACCGAGCAGGCCAACGTGATGGGCAACTTCGGCACACTGTATAACAAATCGAAGTACCTGCGTGACCTGTATGACCACTACAACCTGTCGAACAACACACGCCAGCAGCGCAAGTCGCAGGGCAAGACAGTCAACTACACCCAGCGCAACGTCAAGCTGACACCGGGCGAACCTGTTACCATCAGCCACAACCTTAAGACCGACGACGTGAGCGCCCGCGCATTCGACGCCAAGGGTCACAGCATCAAGGGTACGCTAAAGGCCATTGACAGCAACACGGCGGTGTTCACACCGAGCATGGCGAGCGACAACTCGCGAATAGTCATAACCGGCACCATAAGCGAGGACAAGGGCGAACAGCGCAACGTCTTCAAAGACATGGCGCTGATGGTTCTGACATCAATCAAGAGCGTCAGCCTGAGCTATTCGGAGAACAACGGCACCACATTGCCGGGCTACATGCCAGGCAGCCACTTCCTTGGCACCGCTGGTGTCAGCGGAGCGCGCGCGCCAGGCTTCAAATTCATCACCGGCATACAGGAGCGCGGTTTTGCCCGAAGGGCCGCGGAGAACGGGTGGCTGACCACAGACACCACATTCAACGACCCGTATGAGATGACCCACAGCGACAACCTGCAGCTGCGCGCATCCATCGAGTTGTTCAAGGCGCTCAAAATCGAGCTTACGGCACAACGCAGCAAGTCAAAAGACCTGAGCGAGTATTACATATACTCGGCAAACGGATTTGCGGGCGTATATAGCACCATGGAGAGCGGAACGACATCCATAACCTATAACGCCATCCGCACAGCCTTCAAAAAGCCGAAAAAGAGCGGAGCGTTGACCTACGGAGTGTATGACAGCTTCCTTGAGGCGCGCAAGCGGATATCGACCAGATTGGCCGTCAGCAGGGCGAGCCGGAATGGAAGCGGAACAGGCTCGCTGCGAGATGATGGCGGACAGGATGGATATGGACTGACCTCGCAAGAAGTCATGATACCTGCATTCGTGGCTGCCTACAGCGGCAAATCGACAGGCAGCGTATTCTTAGACCTCGTCCCCAAACTCAGCGCCATGTGTCCCAACTGGCGAGTGACATTCAGCGGATTGAACAACATCAAGGCGTTGAAAGAGAAAGTGAGGAACATAGAGTTGAACCACAGCTACACGTCAAAATATACCGTGGGTCAGTTCACGACCAATCTGGAGTGGGAGCAGTCTGGCGACGGGCTGAGCTACATTCGCGACATAAATGACAACTATGTCCCCGAGTATGACGCCTCGACGGTTTCCATTGCCGAGCAGTTCAGCCCCTTCATTGGAATATCGGCGACCTTTGTGAACAACATGACAGCCAACGTCTCAATAAACAAAGGCAGGACCTTGACACTGAACGTCTCAAACAACCAGATAACCGAGAACTACAGCAACGAGTGGACAGTGAACCTCGGCTACCGTTTTGACAACGTCAAGATTTTCGTGGGCAAGAAACCCAATGGCGGGTTTAACAACACATTGAACCTGACGTTGGGATTGTCCCAGCGCGACAGCTACACGATATTGCGACGCATAGAGGAGGCGACCAATGAGCTGGCGAGCGGCAACCGCAGCACGGGCATTAAGTTCGCAGCCGACTACGCAATGACACAGCGGTTCAACATCCAGTTCTACTATGACCAGACACTGACCAACCCTTACGTGTCATCATCCTATCCGACAAACAACATCAACGTCGGCCTCAGCTTCCAATTGCAGTTGACTGAGTAAAAAAAGGGTACAGCAATACAGAAGGAAATCCCGCCAAGACTTGATGAGTCCTTGGCGGGATTTTTGTGTGTGGCAAGCGTGGAATGGGAGGAATAACCGCGAGAGAGTGAGACGTCGCATGACAAACATAAGGAGCGGTATCAGGGGATATTAAGGAGGGCATACCTTGCCCAAGGATTTACTATGATGGATGGAACAAATGCCAGATATTTGTCCAAAATTGCTTGGTTTAAGATACAAGGCTGGTGATTTACCACTTTGCATTGCGACTGCCCCAAAGCCTGTTCGGCGGTAAAGAGACTCACTATGAACTATTCTGGCGGAGAAACAGCCCACACTGCTAATTGCGCCAATTTTGATTACCAAGGATAATAAGGCAGCCTGACACAAGATAATTGATAGCGGAAATAGAAAAAGCCCCGACCCGAAAAGGGACGAGGCTTAGGAATGAAGTGATTCCGTTGGGATTCGAACCCAAGACCCACAGCTTAGAAGGCTGTTGCTCTATCCAGCTGAGCTACGGAACCATCACATTTGCGGTGCAAAGATAGCGAAAAAAGGGTCAAGTTAGTCCTTAACAGCCTCTTTTATTTTCAAAAAGAAGGCGGCGATAATTCCCGGGATTGTGGCGAAGCAGGCGACAATGAACAGGAGCTCATACGAGTCGCCAAGAATATTCTCCTTAAGGTAGCCGGCAGCCATTCCGGGTATTATGAGGCTGAGGGACATGATGGAGGTGCCAATGGCGTACTCGGCCGCCTTGTACTCGGCATCCGCCACATAGTTGAGCATAACGAGCATATAGGCCGTGAAACCGAAGCCATAGCCAAATTGCTCAACCATGACCGCGGCAGGAATCCAAAGGCTCGTCGTGTCGGGCATGAAGTGCGCAAGAATGACATAGGCTATGTTTGGCACATTCATGAACGCGATCATTGGCCACAAAGCACGGCGCAGACCAATCCGCGAGGCGAGTATGCCGCCCAAGATACCTCCTGCCACAAGGGCTATGACGCCATAAGTGCCATATATTATTCCGCACTCTCCGACCTCAAGCCCCAAACCTCCCGCCATACGGGACGAGTTGAGAAAAGGCAGGACGGCCTTTGTGATGAGCGACTCGCCAAGCCTATAGACGAAGAAAAAGACAACGGCGGCAATGGCTCCCGGGTGAGAAAAGAAAGAGCGCAAGGCGCGGATGAATATTTGCAGACTATCGTCCTGCCTTCCGTTCATCTCACGGATGGAGGGCATCCCCACACGGCACATCACAGCCATGACAAACAAGATGAGAGCGGACAAACCGATGCCCGCAGCCCAACCATAGGAGGCTGAGGATTGGGCGTCACCACCACCATCCTTGACGAGGCCTACCACGAGCGGCACTAATCCGGTGGTGGCGACCATTGCAATGCGGTAGAACGTAGAGCGGATGCCGACAAAAAAAGACTGCTGGCTTTCGGAAAGCGCCATCATGTAGAAGCCATCACACGCTATGTCATGGCAAGACGACGCCAACGCCACGATAAGCATCAGGGACAAAGACAGCGGATAGAATGCAGGGGTGAGCATCGAGAGGGCCAAAAGCACGAACGCCAAGACAAGGACAACCTGCGAGAGGCGCACCCACTGGAGCTTAGTAGAGTAACGCTCAACGAAGGGGGCCCAAAGTGGCTTAAGCGACCAAGGCAGGCAAACTAGGCTCGTCCAAAAAGCGAAAGAGGTCATGGAGACACCCATGTCATTGTAGAGCAAGGCAGACGTAGTCATGACAAGGCATGACGGCACGCCCTGAAAGACATAGAGAGGCGGGACCCATCGCCAGCCGTTTGAGTCATTGCCCCGCTCCGCGGATTCGGATATATTGGTTACTGCCATATTGAGATGATTTGTGATGCGGTTAAGAGAGATAAAAAAGGAGGCGGGATTGCAAAGAACCCCACCTCCTGAGTGATTTTTATGCCATGAATGGCTTAATGCGAGCCATACATATCAGACTAAGAGAGTTTGCGAGCGACCTCGATCTCCTCATAGGCCTCGATGATATCGCCAACCTGGATATCATTGTATCCCTTGACGTTGAGACCGCACTCCAAGCCGGCGACAACCTCCTTGACGTCGTCCTTGAAACGCTTGAGGCTTTCGAGCTCTCCAGTGTGAACGACAATACCGTCGCGGATGATGCGGACCTTGCTCTTGCTCTTGACCTTGCCATCGTTGACGAAGCAGCCGGCGATGGTGCCGACCTTGGAGATTTTGAAAGTCTCCTTGATTTCGAGGTTGCCAGTGACTTGCTCGCGGATTTCGGGCGAGAGCATGCCTTCCATGGCGCTCTTGAGCTCCTCGATGGCATCGTAGATGATGGAGTAGAGTCGGATATCAATCTTCTCACGCTCAGCCAACTTGCGCGCGCCAGAAGATGGACGTACCTGGAAGCCGATGACGACAGCGTTGGATGCTGCCGCGAGCATGATATCGGTCTCTGAGATCTGACCGACAGCCTTGTGGATGACATTGACCCTTATCTCGTCGGTAGAGAGCTTGATGAGAGAGTCGGAGAGAGCCTCGACAGAACCGTCCACGTCGCCCTTGACGATAACGTTGAGCTCCTGGAAGTTGCCGAGAGCGATACGGCGTCCGATCTCGTCGAGAGTGATGTGGGGCGTTGCGCGCATTGAGAACTCACGCTGCAACTGGTCGCGCTTGTTGGCTACCTCCTTGGCCTCCTTCTCGTCCTCGAAGACGTTGAACTTCTCGCCTGCCTGAGGCGCGCCATTGAGACCGAGGACTAGCACAGGGGCAGAAGGACCTGCGGCCTCAACCTTTTGGTTGCGCTCATTGAACATGGCTTTCACACGGCCGTAGTTGGAACCGCAGACGACCATGTCGCCAGTGCGGAGAGTACCATTACGGACAAGCATGGTGGCGACATAGCCTCGACCCTTGTCGAGCGAGCTCTCGATGACATTGCCACTCGCCTTGCGGTTGGGGTTAGCCTTGAGCTCCTGAAGATCGGCGACAAGGAGCACCTTCTCAAGAAGCTTGTCCACATTGAGACCCTTCTTTGCTGAAATCTCTTGGCACTGATACTTACCGCCCCACTCCTCAACGAGGTAGTTCATTTGGGCGAGAGCCTCACGAATCTTGTCGGGGTTGGCGCCCGGCTTATCAATCTTGTTGATGGCGAAGACGATTGGCACATTGGCCGCTGACGCGTGGTTGATGGCCTCAATGGTCTGGGGCATGACGCTGTCATCGGCAGCCACAATGATGATGGCGACATCGGTGACTTGGGCGCCGCGGGCACGCATGGCGGTGAACGCCTCGTGGCCAGGGGTGTCAAGGAAAGTAATCTTGCGTCCGTTCTCGAGCGTCACGCCATAGGCGCCGATGTGCTGAGTGATGCCGCCGGCCTCACCCTGGATGACATTCGTCTTGCGGATATAGTCGAGCAGAGATGTCTTACCATGATCGACGTGACCCATGACGGTGACGATGGGCGGACGCTCCTCGAGAGAGCTCTCATCGTCCTCCTCCTCCTCGACCTCATGCGCCTTGTCTACACTGATGAACTCGACCTTGAAGCCGAACTCCTCGGCGACAATGGAGAGAGACTCAGCGTCGAGGCGCTGGTTGATGGAGACGAACATGCCGAGAGACATGAAAGTCGCGATGACCTTATTGACAGGCACATTCATCATGGTGGCGAGCTCGGACGCAGTCACGAACTCAGTCACCTTGAGGATGCTCTTCTCCTGCTCCTGACGCTCAGCCTCCTCGGCCTCGCGCTGGCGGACAGCCTCGCGCTTGTCTCGGTTGTGCTTTGAAGTGGTGGTCTTGTGTCCTTTGGCGGTGAGACGAGCGAGCGTCTCCTTGACCTGCCTCTGAACATCCTCCTCGCTTGCCTCCTGCGACTTGGCGGGCTGCGCATTATTAGCGCCGGCTTTCTTGCCGCGCTGTTTATCCTTGCGGTTCTGCTGCTGTTGGGCGGCAGCCTGCTGCTGCTTCTGCTGCTGCTTCTGCTTGCTGCGCTCCTTGTTTATGTCGCTGTTGACCTTATTGATGGTTGTGGGTGAAGAGACATCGACCTTCTCACCCTTCTTGTTGATGCGCTCACGCTTCTTGTGCTTGCCACCGCGGAAATCGCCACCGCTGACGGGCAACTCAATCTTGCCGAGCACCTTGGGACCTGTAAGGGTTGTCTTCTCATTGAGACGGAACACGCCGTCGGCATTGACCTGGCCCTCGGCAGCCTCCGCAGAGGTTTCGTTAGCCGCCGGCGTAGGCTCTGCGGGCTTCGCGGCTTCGGCTGGTTTGGGGTGAATTGGCTCAACAGGCTTAGCCTCCGCTGGTTTTGGAGACTCAGCCTTTGGCTCGGCAGGTTTGGGTGCGGCGGGTGCGGGCTGTGGCTTCACGTCAGTTGTCGGGGCTGGCTGCTCAACAGGCTTCTCCACCTTCTTCTCAGCAACAGTCACAGGCTCCTGTTTTTTCACCTCGGGCTCCGCAGGCTTCTTCTCGACAGGGGCTGCCTGAGCCACAGGTGCAGGCTGGGGTTTGACCTCAGCGGCCACGGGCTTTTGCTCAGCGGGCTGCGTTTTTTTCTGCTCAGGCTCAGCGGCCTTAGCCTTGCCGGACTTGTCAAGGTCGACAAACCCTACAACTTTAGGGCCTTTGGACTCAGCCTTGACCTCCTTGACCGGCTTGGTCTCCACGACATCGCCGTTCTCATTGATGCCGATGGACTTGTCGGCCTTGCCTTTTGCCGAAATACCCTCGACCTTGGCCACTTGCTGCTTGGCCTCGCGATCCACTTTGAACTCCGAGGCGATCAGCTTATACTGCTCCTCAGACAACTTGGTGTTATTGTCGAAACCAGCCACATCGACACCCTTTTTGCTAAGGGCCTCGATGACGGTGTTAACTCCGACGCCGCACTCCTTGGTGATTTTGGAAATTCTTATTCCTCCTGCCATATATAAATTTAGTACTCACATGTTTTAGTCGCAACGCTTGATAGTGGCCGAGACCAGGGACCGGGGAAGAGGTCCGTCATGGCCATACATCGGCGTGGCGAAGGTTAAACAACTGAAACGGCGCTTGGGACCATGCGGGTTAGCGCCCAAATGCTACAAAAATCTCAACGGCATGAACACCTGGTACGACGTCGGCCTGCATCATGGCCGTGGCGTGTATGTCAATGCGCCTTGCGCAGTGGTGCACCGGCTATTGTGAGACAATTGTCGCTCCCGTCAGAGTTCTCATTGTTCGAACTCAGCCTTAAGGATGGCGAGCACATCCTTGATGGTCTCCTCCTCGAGGTCTGTGCGCTTGACGAGCTCGTCATAGCCGAGGTCGAGGACGGACTTGGCGGTGTCGCAGCCGACACCCTTGAGGACATCGATAATCCATGGCTCGATCTCGTCAGAGAAGTCCTCAAGGCGGACATCCTCCTCAGTCTCAGACTGCTCACGGAAGACATCGATGTCATAGCCAGTAAGCTGGATGGCGAGCTTGATGTTGCTGCCACCCTTGCCGATTGCCATAGACACCTCATCGGCGTCGAGGTAGACCTCGGCCTTGCGGCGGTCGTCATCGACAACGATGCGGTTGACCTTGGCGGGGCTGAGGGCACGCTGTATGTAGAGTTGGATATTGTTGGTGTAGTTGATGACGTCGATGTTCTCATTCTTGAGCTCACGGACGATGGAGTGGATGCGCGAGCCCTTCATGCCGACGCACGCTCCCACCGGGTCGATGCGGTCGTCATAAGACTCGACAGCCACCTTGGCGCGCTCGCCAGGCATGCGGACAATCTTGCGGATGGTGATGAGCCCGTCGAAGACCTCAGGGACCTCATTCTCAAACATCCTCTCAAGGAAAACGGGTGACGTGCGCGAGATGATGACGAGGGGGTTGTTGTTCTTGAACTCGACACGTGCGACGACGGCCTTGACCTGGTCGCCCTTGCGGAAGAAATCAGCGGGGATTTGTTCAGTCTTGGGGAGGATGAGGTCGTTGCCCTCCTCGTCGCGGACAAGCACCTCGCGCTTCCATGACTGGTAGACCTCGCCAGTGACGATTTGGCCGATACGCTCCTTGTAGCGGTTGAAAAGGTTATCCTTCTCCAGGTCCATCACAAGGCCAGCAAGATTCTGCTTGAGGCTGAGAATGGCACGGCGGCCGAAATCCTTGAGCTTAACCTCGTCGGTGACCTCCTCGCCGACCTCAAAATCCTCATCGACCTTCTTTGCCTCGGAGAGGCTGATCTCGAGGTTGGGGTCATTGAGCTTATCGTCCTCCACCACGGTGCGGCTACGGAAGATCTCGAAGTCGCCCTTCTCAGCGTTGATGATGATGTTGAAGTTCGAGTCGGTGCCGAACTGCTTGACGAGAACACCGCGGAAGGCCTCCTCGAGGATTCGCACCATGGTTGCCCTGTCGATGTTCTTCAGGTCCTTGAACTCGGCAAAAGTATCAATCAGCGTGTTATTTTCCATTACAACTTTTTTTCTAAAGCCGGAAGATTATATGTCTTTGTTTCTGGCGTCGCAGTTGCCGTGCTTGGCAGGCGAGCCATTGTAACTTTCAGGTTTGAGCGTTGTCAGAAATCAAGGATATCCTTGACCATCTTGACATCGGAGAGGGCGTAGTGGGTCACAGTCTTGACGATCTGCTTTTTCTTCTCGCCCTCGACTTTTTTCTTTTCCTCGGTCTCGACATCGAAGCCATCCTCTGTGGCGTCGACAAGGACGCCGCGAATCCATGCGCCATTTGGCATAGTCACCTCGACCTTGTTGCCGATATTCTTACGGAATTGGCCGAAGACCTTAAGCTCAGTGCAGATGCCGGCTGAAGAGACCTCAAGCGAGTAGTCCTCCTTGTCGCGGTCGAGCTTGGTCTCGACAAGGGCGTCCAACTCCTCGCAATATGAGATGGGGACTCCCTTTTCGCTGTCGACCACGAGCCTGATCTCATTCGAGGGGCCGACAGACACCTCAACTATGAAATTGCCGTCGTCTTCTATCTTTTGGGCTACGGCATCGAGCACGTCTTGTTTCGTTATCATCTATTGTGGAGGTTTATAACAACAAAATAGGGGACACGGAGTCCCCTATCCACGTTGCAAACGCCTATATGAACGCAGCAAAGATATAAACAAATCTTTAAACTGCAAAATTATTTGTATTTCACGATGTTATAAACATCGGCAACAGCCCATTATTGAGCAATCACCACACATCGCAAGGCTTAATGAAACACTAATTTTAAGACTGCTGATAGATTTGTTTTCTTATTTCGCACGATAATTAGCAAGAAAGTCTATAAAATAGACCTTACTCGGCACACATAGGCTTATCTGCCGATTTTGCGTTGACAAACTCCTTGTGCAGCCCACAGAGTTCCTCCATAGATATGCCAAGAAGATCCATATCCTTGAAAAGAGTGGGCATCGTGTCTTTGATGAAAACAGCCCTTCTCTCTTCCAATATTCTCTCCTTGGCGCCGGGAGAGACGAAATACCCCATGCCACGCCTATTGAAGATGACGCCTTCGCGCCCGAGATAGTCATACGTCTTGACGGCGGTATTGGTATTGACACCAAGAGCGATAGAGTAATCTCGGACACTCGGGACTCGGTCGCCCTCGGCATATGTGCCAATGAGGATGTCGTCGCAAAGGCGGTCGGCCATTTGGAGATAGATGGCCCTGTCACTATTAAACCAGACCATAGGCTAAACAGCTAAGAAACGCCCCTGCACAGCCTGCGACCGGCAGAAAAGTCGGTAAGACACCAGAACGAGAGCTACAGTAAGAACCGTGTAGCCAGCCACGGCCCACCAGACAAGAGCCTCCATGTTGACAATGTACTCATTAAAGTCATACATTTGAGCGACAAGTACGGAGACATAGCTGATCGCTCCGAAAAAAAGCAGGTGCAAGACAGCACCCATGACAAACCTCAGGCGCGAGAAAAACGCCCCGCTGAAAATGAATGCCGCAAGCGAGCAGACCGGCATGACGATGGTGAGCAGTATTTGACCAAAGCTTAACCCTCGAATGACAGCCTCATTTATGCCATATACATTTTGAACCATATCAAAAAAATGGAACAAGAAGAGAGGCAGCCAATAAGAGACTGCGAACAAGACCTGCGGAGCCAGCACACACACCACAAAGAGGGCAACGAACTTCTCAAGGTTTGACGCGGGGAGGACAAGCAGCCTGGTATACGCGCCAGCTCGTTTGCGACTCGAGTAAATCATCCTCGCACCGCAGGAGGCGGAGAATAAGCAAAAACAGAAGCCGAAAAAAGCAGCAAACTTCGCAAAGTCATGAGGATACAACGTCATGCTGCCACTTTTCGAGAAGTTGTAGACAACGAAGAGTAGGACGACGGAGAATGGAACGACAGCGATTGTGAGCAACATGCGCCTATTGGTAAAGAAAAGGTATCTGACAACGCTTCGGAATCGGCTGAATGAGAAACTTTTCATGGCAAAAAGGTCTTAATATCGGGTTGCAAATGGGAGAAAAGACAACTTCACACTTGGGAAACTACATCTACTTGCCGGGATTGGCTATGCGGAGATTGTCATAATCGACACTTCCGGCACCACTCTTACTGAAGTCAAATGTGTCTGCCTCACCCTTGAGAGTGACGTCTGCCGCCCCTGATGTACGGACGTAGACATCGCCGCAAGAATCGAGTTCAAAATCGGCATCGCCGGCACCACTAATCCCGACCTTCACAGTTTGGGCGTCATGAATTTTGGCATCGACATCGCCAGCCCCTGACATATTCAAGACGAACGACTTTGCGGTCACGTTGTCCAAATTGGCATCGCCAGCGCCACTGACTGACAGTTTTACTGTGTTGGACGCTACGAGTTTGTTGATATCCAGGTCTCCCGAACCTGAAATGACGACATCGAAGTTATCAGTCAGGAGGGAATCCTTGACCGTGAAATCGTTAGCGCCACTGAGAGTGAGTTTTTCAAGGTTTGGAGAAGCGAGATATATAAAGATGCGGTCATCTTTGCCCAAAAGGTTGAATTTCCGATACGCATTCTTCTTACTGATAGAGAGCGTCTCCCCGTCCTGCTCGACTGTGACAAGGTCTACTATTTCCTTATTGGCCTCAATACGGACACTGTCAGTCGGGCCTTGCGTGAAAATGATTTCAGCATAGCCAGAGACCCAGAGCTCGGAGAATG
Organism: bacterium; assembly: GCA_963658925.1. Taxonomy (GTDB): domain Bacteria; phylum Bacteroidota; class Bacteroidia; order Bacteroidales; family Marinilabiliaceae; genus W3P20-009. The sequence continues at coordinate 111,730 of CAVKRQ010000002.1, read as the reverse complement.
GCTTGATGGCCTCGGAGCGACTTACAAAGTCTCCGTTAAGAGAGCCGTCGGAGGCATGACGTTTCTCAATGACGCAAGAGGAGAGGGACAAGATGAGTGCGGATGCGGCCGCCGCGTATATTGCTTTTTTCATGGTTGGTTATTATTAATGAAGAATTGACTGAACAAGGAATGGCGCACCGCTACTTGACAAAGCCCTTAGTCACCGCATTGAAAAGCAGCTCAATGTTGACCTGCGTCTCGTCCTCATCCGGAGACTTGCGCCTGATGGCGAGGACGCCGTAGGGTGTCGGCTCGGAATAGAGGGCATCGCCTGGTTGAGAGCCGAGTCCGACATTCTCAAAGGCGTAAGTCTCTGAGATTTCGGCAATGCTCTTGTCAAGTAGGATTTGGTGATTGTCAATAATAGTCACCTGATCTATTACATTCTCAACATCATGCACCTGGTGGGTTGATATGACAAAAGTCCGCTCGTCCGTCATGGCAGAAGCGACAACCTTGCGGAAACTGCCCTTGCTCGGAATGTCGAGGCCATTGGTAGGCTCGTCCATGAGCAGAAGCTCAGTGCCCGCAGCGAGCGCAAAGCTGAGCGCAACCTTTTTCCGCTGTCCGAGAGAGAGCTTGCTTATGTCGGCTATTTCAGAAGGCATGCCGAAATCGGCGAGGTGACGTCTTAGCGCGTCAATGCTGAATTTCGGGTAGAAAGGCGAGTTGACACGGACATACGTCTTGAGGCTGAGAGACGGCAGCGTGACCTCGTCTGGCAGGTAAAATATTTTAGACAGCACCTCCGGGTCGCGCTGAGAAACCTCAATTTCACCAAACTTGACATGCCCGGATGACGGTCGCAAGACTCCGCACATCAGCCCAAGCAGAGTAGTCTTACCTACTCCATTTTCCCCGAGCAGACCATAAATCCGGCCCGCCTCGAAGGAAAGCGAAAAAGAGTCAACCACGTTGCCGTTGCTTGACGGATAGGAGTACGTGAGATTTTCTATGGTTAACATCGGATATTGTTTTAGTGTTATACTTTAGTAGTACACTGCAAATATAAGCAAGATTTTCTCAAGCGCAACATTTTCTCGAAAAAAAAGGCATTTTTTACTCTGCCGTACTATCTCTTTAGCAACTTGACGATTATGAGAGCAAGCGAAAGGAGAGCAGTGATTACCGCACCAGAAGGCAAATCAAAAGCGAATGAGAAACAAAGGCCTGTCACACAGCCAATTAATGCGACAATGCCAGAGAGAAGCATGATGCGCGGCAACGTCTTGACAAAAGACATCGCTATGGCTTGCGGCACAGTGAACACAGACAGGACAAGGATTATACCTACCGCTTTGATGGACAACGAGATTGCGAGAGCGACAAGAACAGAGGCCACGGCAGAGACCAAAGATGGACGCCAACCAGAGAGGCGTGCATAGGTGGGATCGAAAGAGCAGTAGAGCAGCGGACGATAAAAGACAACCGCACAAGCCACACAGACAACAGCCGCGACACCATTTGCGACGACATCAGCGAAACTTACAGCCAAAAGGTCGCCAAACATGAAGCCCATGAGATTGGGAGCATAGCCCGGCGCAAGGCTGAGAAAAATGACTCCGACCGCCATGCCGAGACTCCAGAGCATGGCTATTGCACTGTCGTGGCGCACATTGCCTCGCTCGGAGACCCAGTTGACACTGAGGGCAGTGACCACCGCAAAAGCGAGGGCTCCAAGCGTGGGGTTAAAGCCAAAGAAATAAGCGAGGCCTATGCCACCGAAACTCGCATGAGTGATGCCGCCTGCCGCAAAAACCATCCGGCGGGAAACGATATAAGACCCCACCACACCGCTCAGCACTGCAATGCAGAACACGCTAACGAGTGCGTAGCGAGCAAACGCGTAACTGAAAAAAGAGGTGAGTTCCATGATGGTGGCGGAAGAGAGGTGGGTAGTAATTTCGTTTAGCGCAATTTGAAAGAGCTTCCGAGTGGCGCACTGACCTCGGCCTTGACAGGGGCGAAATTGAGCGTCTGCGTAGCCACATTGGCAAGTGCGCCATGGTCATGCGTCACAATGACAATCCCGACCCGCCCCTTGAGCTCGGCAAGGAGGGTGTAGAGATTAGACTCCGAATCGCGATCAAGATAGGTCACAGGCTCGTCAAGGACAAGGATGTCCGGCCGCGACATGAGAGCACGGCAAAGAAACGCACGCTGCCTTTGACCTCCGGACACTTGGCCGATAGTATTATGCGCGGCGGAATCAAGCCCGGCGAAAGATATGAGTTCAGCGGCCCGGGCACTATCTGCTTTCCTGTGGAAGAGTGTGGCAGGCTTAGGAGCCCCCATAAGTATGACATCGGACAAGGTTATAGGGAACTCAAGGTCGGCAGAGGTCACTTGCGGCACATAGCCGACAGAGAGGCCCGGATGGCGTATGACATGACCATGCATGGGCGGCAGCAGGCCAAGCAGGACCTTTACAATCGTCGTCTTGCCACTGCCATTGGGTCCTTCGAGAGTTAGGAATGTGGACCTGTCGACCTCAAACGAGACGTGCGAGGCCACGACACGCCCGTCGTAGCCAGCCGAGACATCGTGGAAAGTGACGAGAGCATCCTTGTTCATCTCAGTGCCTCAGTAATCTCATTCATCGTTCCGACCCAGTCATCAGACTCGGGCTGAATGCGAACTACTCTTGTCCCCATTTCGGCGGCAGAAGCCTCCACCCTATCGGGGGCAAAACCCTGCTGAAGGAAAAAGACACGCGCCTTGGCACGTCTCGCGCTATCGGCAAGCATGGCAAATCGCCTTGGCTGCGGAGACAAGCCCTCGGCACCTACGGATAACTGATTGAACCCATAATCCCGGGCCAAATAGGCCAAAGCGGGATGATAGATGACAAACGTCTCGCCCCAGTTATCTTCCGCCACCTTTGTGAGGGCTGAGTCAGCGTAAGAGATATCAGAGAGAAGGGCTACGAGAGACGAGTCTATTGTCCGAGCATCGTCTGGCATGAGAGACTTGAGGGCATCCGCAATGTTGCGAGACATGAGTGCCGCTTGCTTGGGGGAGAGCCAGAAATGGGGGTCGGCGGCATGGGTGTGCGTATGCGACTCCTCTGAATTCTCAGAATGATGGTATTCGGAGTGTTGTATAAGATTGATTCCGTTTGAGACATCAATCCACTTGATGCCCGGCGCGGCAGCCTCAATACGGTCACGCCAAGTCAGTTCAAACTCAAGCGGTCCGAAAGCCACATAGGCCATAGAGTTGGCGAGAGACGCCATTTGCGTGGGGCGGGGTGTATAAGAGTCATGGTCAGCTCCCTGCGGTATCATGACATTGACCGAGACATCAGCAGGAGCGAGCCTTGACACGAAAAAGCGCATTGCGGGGTTGGAGACCGTCAGGCACCGCGCGCCGCCAGCTTGTCCGGTGCGGGAGCAGGAGACAAGCAAAGCTGAGGCGCAGAGAAAAAGAAAAAAGCGGAAAGTGTATGCCAAACCAATCCTACTTGCCACCAAAGAGTTCAAAGACATCTTGCGCATAGTTTTTAGATACAGGGATTTGCATGGGAGATGCCGAGTCGAGCCTCACGACAAAGCCAGTGGGTGTCTTCTCAAAGAGCCTGACATGGACACGATTAACCATATAGGAGCGATGGCAACGGATTATGCCGCGCTGCCTCATGTCGTCCTCGATGGCTTTGAAAGTGCCTCTAATCATAGTTGTCCCCGTCTTAGCGCCATCGACATAATGCACAGTCAGATAGTTGTCGGCCCCTTTTATGTAGAGCAAATCCTTGCTCGTTATGGCCAGCTTGATTTCGCCCTTCGGGTCATAGAAGTTGACCATTTGAATGTCAGGCGCATCGGACGCTGAGTGATTGGTGCGATACTCGCTTATGGCCTTAAGGCGTCGATCCTTGTCGCGCCAAGAGAAATAGAGCCACGTGGCCGCGTAGGGCAGCAAAAGGATGCAAAGAGTGTTCCTCAGGGAGATTTTAATGAGGTCGAGAATCGGGCGCTGATCACCGAACATTTGCACCTCGAGCATTGTGAACGCGAACGAGATGCAGACAATCTCGGCAGTGATCCAGACGAGGTATGCCCAAAGCTGTATCGGTCGGCGGAGGCGAACACAGTGGTGATAGAGAATAAGCCGACTGATGGTGACGACGACCATTCCAATCGCCACGAGGAGAGAGGACAGAAGGAAATAGCGGGTATCAGACATCCCGCCCTTCATCCAATCGCGCGAGCCATAGGGCTCGAATAGATTGATGAAAAGGAGAGAGAATGCCGCCGTGAAGAGGACCTGACGAAACAGGTTTGCCTTATCGACAAGATATTTTGGTATGTTCCTTCCGAAATCCATAATGCTCTGCGAAGATAACTAATTCCACAGAATAAACCATCCTCAAAGCCCGACGCGTTAGACGTTCGGGCGCGGATAGTCAACGAACAGGCATCTTTTGCCTACAAGTACCTCCTGCGAAGACGCGGAATGAGAAGGAAAGTAGCGAGAGACAAGCCAGCCACGAAGCCACACCAGACACCGACAGGGCCAAGGCCGACAACAAAAGCGCAGATGAAACCGACAGGCACGCACGTTGCGGCGTAGGCTATCGTGGCGACCTTGGCGGGATAGGTATAGTCACCGAAGCCGCGCAGGGCCGCAATGGAAGTTGCCTGCAACCCGTCGAAAATCTGGAACACAGCGCCAGCCACCATCAGGTTGGCAGCAATGGCGAGAGCGTCGGGGCTGTCAATGACGCAGCCTGGCAAGAAATTCCGCACAAGGACAAGCATGACACCCGTGAAAGTCATAAACGCGCCGGCGAAAAGCAGTCCGGTGACAGCATAACGGCGTGCGAGCGTCAGATTGCCGGCACCAATATAAATAGAGACCTTGATGGTGACAGCGGTGCCTACGCCGCTTGCCATTAGGAAAGTAGTACTTGTGAAAAGATTGACGACCTGATGAGCCGCAATCGCCGCCGTGCTGATCCATCCCATCATGATGCCGCCGAAGGCAAAGCCAAAACACTCAATGACAGTTTGCATTCCGACAGGAAGCCCCGTGAAAAACAGTTTGCGGGTAAGCCCCCTCCTTGCCCGACGCGGGGTGACACCCATACCTCTAAGCCTCTTCCGCAGGACGACCTCCATAGCAGCCCACATAAGCATTCGCGCAATCAACGTACTGATGGCGGCGCCATAGGGTCCATAGCCCTCGAAGCCCCCCACCCCGAAGATAAAGACATAATTGAGGACAATATTGAGAATATTGGCGACAAGGCCGATAATCATTGGCGATGCCGTATCTTGCAAGCCCTCAATAATTGTACGCGAGCATACGAACATCTGCTGGCCGAGCATGGAGGCAGCGTAAATGACGAGGTAGAGCTGAGCTATTTCGACGACCTCGGCCGGCTGACCCATATATGGCATGAGAACGGCGAGCAGGGATAGCATTACCACTTGGAAGAATGCGATGCGCCAGTGGAGAGAGCGGGCGTGAGAGACAAGGCTGCCAATTGAAGAGAGATCACCACGGCCAAAACGTCGGCCGACAAGAGGCGTCATGGCAGCGCCTATGCCGATGCCGAAAAACATGAACGGCACGGACAAATTTCCAGAAAAAGCGACAGCCGCCAGCTCGACCTCACCGAGACGGCCGACCATGAAAGTGTCAGCGAGATTGACAAGAAGCGCGCTGGCCTGAGAGGCCACGACAGGCGCAGCCAGCCTGAGCAGAGGTGCAACGCATTTGCCGAGGCCGGAATATGTGGCGTTATTGCCAGAAAAAAGCATAAAGGAATATTGACTGTAAGGAAGTAGCCCCTTGACTTTGAAGACAGAGGGAACGGCTCAACTATGCAAAAGGTGGGAGGGAAAGTCAGTTTTAGACGGCACGAACAACACCAATGACCTTGGCGAGACTGCGAATTTCCTGTTTAGTAATCGAGAATTCAGGCACATCCGGATTATCCGACCGACAGATTATCTTTTCCTGATTGGCAGGATCAAGGAAAACCCGTTTAATCATGACACCCTGTTGACCATCGATGACATAGGCCTCACCGTAGTCCACCCAAGAGTTCGGCTCAAGCTTGCGACAAGCCACAAGGTCACCGCTGAGGAAAGTCGGAGTCATAGAAGAGCCCTGAATGCGTATGAGGAAATCAGCGCCCGACTGGGCGAACTCCGGGACCAGATAGTGCTGGCAATCCTCAAGGCGTACACCCGGCTCATCGATGCCATTGAAACCGGCGAGCGCGGTAATGGGGATAAGGGGCAGACATCCGGCAAAACGCTGCTGCACGGGCGTTGCGGCTCTTTTAGCCTCGGGTCTTTGGGAAGGCACGGCATCCACACTTTTCATCATGGGGCCTTGACCGAGAAGAATCCATTCAGTGGAGACGCCATAGCATTGTGACAAGAGCGCGACATTGTCCGTTGACGCGTTGGCGCGTCCGCCGAGAATGAGGGACAAACGGCCAAGGTAAAGCCCGAGGCTTGCCATGACCTCGTTTTTATTCCGCGCCTTTCGGTTATCAATAAGAAAATTAACGGCTTCACAAAAGCGCTTGTTGATAGCGTCTCGGAGGGATGACGTCTCTTGCTCTTCGTTCATCTTGAAATCAATTTAGCGAAATTCAAAATGCAAATTTAAAAACAATTGGAACGAAAACAAAGCGAAGTAAAAAAAGGCCTCCGCATAAAAGAATGCGGAGGCCGATATTTGTACGAGCAAAAGCCCTCGGGGACTACCCGTTGAGAGCAGAGGCTCCACTGACAATCTCAATGAGCTCGTTAGTGATGGCACTCTGGCGGGCCTTGTTGTATTGAAGCTCGAGTTCGCCGAGCAGTTCAGACGCATTGTCTGTAGCCTTTTGCATGGAAGTCATTCGGGCGCCATGCTCAGAGGCGAGCGACTCTTTGATGACAGAGAGTAGGCGCGTCCTGATGGACTGCGGGATGAGATCAGCGAGGACCTCCTCCTTGCTTGGCTCGACAATAAAGTCCTGAAGAGCCGAGGATCCATTCTCGTCACCCGTGGCGATTTCAAGGGGCAAGAGTTGCGCGCTTCGCACATTCTGCACGGCAGCGTTGACAAACTCGTTGTAGATGAGAATCACCTTGCTGTATTCCTTAGCCTCAAAACGCTTTGTGAGGTCGTCAGCGACATCATAGACCTTGGCGAGGCCGAAATTGTCGTAGAATCCCTCAACGTTACGGGCTGAAGCGGAGACGTGCCTTGACTTGACACCTTTGGCGGCTTGCTTGCCGATGGTGAGGACCTCAACCAGCCCCTGCTCAGCCTCCTTGCTCAAATCGTTGTTCAGAAGTCTCTCGACCTCCTTGACCACGTTTGAGTTGAAAGCGCCGGCGAGACCCTTGTCAGAGGCTATAGCCACGAGAAGAATCTTGCCGCCCTTGGTGTTAGCGCGGAAAGCGGGATAGTTGAGCTCGACGTTGGGCACCGACGAGCCGAGGAACGCGATAATCTGCGCAAGCTTGGCCTCGAAAGGCCTAACCTTGGCTACTTCATTCTGAGCCTTCTTGAACTTGGCGGCGGAGACCATTTTCATGGCGCTCGTCACCTGCATTGTCGAGGAGACCGAATGAATTCGGTTACGGATGTCTTTAAGATTTGCCATCAGCCTGCCCTCCGATCATTAAACAGCGAAACGCTTGCTGACCTCAGCGGCTGTAGAGCGAAGGACGGCGGTTACGTTGTCGTCAATCTTTCCGGCAGCGAGAGTGTTGAGCACATCCTTGTGGTTGACCTCCATCTCGCCGAGGAACTCGTCCTCGAACTCCTGGACCTTCTCGCGGGGAACGTCACGGAGCAGGCCATTGGTACCGCAATAGATGATAGCGATTTGCTTCTCGACTGTGTATGGAGTGTGGAGAGGCTGCTTAAGAATCTCAACGTTCTTACGTCCCTTGTCGAGAACCGCCATGGTGGCGGGGTCGAGGTCAGAGCCGAACTTAGAGAAAGCCTCGAGCTCGCGGAACTGAGCCTGATCGAGCTTGAGGGTGCCCGCCACCTTCTTCATACTCTTGATTTGCGCGGAGCCACCTACACGGGATACGGAGATACCGACGTTGATAGCAGGGCGTACACCGGCGTTGAAGAGGTTACTCTCCAGATAAATCTGGCCGTCGGTGATAGAGATGACATTAGTCGGGATATAAGCTGCGACGTCACCAGCCTGCGTCTCGATGATTGGGAGAGCGGTGAGAGAGCCGCCACCCTTGACGATAGGCTTGATATCCTCAGGGAGGTCGTTCATCTTAGCCGCGAGCTCGTCATTCTCGACAATCTTAGCGGCGCGCTCCAAGAGACGGGAGTGGAGGTAGAACACATCGCCAGGGTAGGCCTCACGTCCAGGTGGACGACGGAGCAAGAGGCTCACCTCACGGTAAGAGACAGCCTGCTTTGAGAGGTCGTCATAGACGATGAGCGCATGTCGGCCAGAGTCGCGGAAGTACTCGCCGATGGCGGCGCCTGCGAGGGGTGAGAAATACTGCATGGCAGGGGTGTCAGCAGCTGTCGCAGAGACGACAATGGTGTAAGCCATCGCACCGTGCTTCTCGAGCGTTGACACAATCTGCGCGACGGTAGAGGCCTTCTGGCCAGTCGCCACATAGATGCAATATACAGGCTCACCCGCATCGTAGAAACTCTTCTGGTTGAGGATGGTATCGATGGCGATAGCGGTCTTACCAGTCTGGCGGTCGCCGATGATAAGCTCACGCTGTCCACGTCCGATAGGAATCATGGAGTCGATAGCCTTGATACCGGTTTGGAGGGGTCGTTTGACCGGCTGGCGGAAGAGCACCTGAGGAGCTTTGCGCTCCAGCGGCATCTCATAGAGCTTGCCGCCAATGGAGCCCTTGCCATCGATGGGCTCGCCGAGCGTGTTGACCACGCGGCCGACCATCTCGTCGCCCACGCGGATAGAAGCGATGCGCCCGGTTCGCTTCACCGTGTCGCCCTCCTTGACCTCGTCGGCGTTGCTCATGAGCACGATGCCGACGCTGTCCTGGTCGAGGTTGAGGACCACACCCATGGCCTTGCCGACCTCGACGAGCTCATTGCTCTCGACGTTGGCCAGACCGAACGCCGTGGCGATGCCGTCGCCGACGGTGAGAACGGTGCCCACCTCTTCCAGCTTCGAGGAAGCGTCGAACTTTTCAAGCTGCTGCTTGAGGAGGCTCGACACCTCCGAGGCTTTTATTTTTTCCATTCGCTGTAGTCGTTAGAATAAAAAGAAATCATACCGTCAGCTGCCTCTCGAGAGCCTTGAGCTTGCTCTGCACGGAGTCGTCCAACTGCTTGCCGTCGACGGCGAGGATAACGCCGCCGATGATAGCGGGGTCGACCTTGAAAGTGGCATCGACAGCCGTAACATTTCGGCCTGCGCCACTGAGCTTTCCGGAGATGAGCGAGACGAAATGCTGCTGCTGGTCCGGGGTCAGCTCCTTGGCTGTCGTGACCGTTGCAGTGCAGATGTCATGCTCTTTCTTGTAGAGCATCTCGAAGACGAGGAGGATGGAGCTGACATAGCCGATACGCTCTTTCTCGACAAGGAAGACGAGAAATTGGAGGGTCTCGGCTGAAACGCGGCCCTGAAACGTCGCCTCGATGAGAGCCTTCTTTTCAGAGGGCTTGTGGAGGGGCGAATCGAAGAACCGCTGAGCTGCCGGCTGTTGCGCCAAGGCCTCACGCACGAGGGCGGCGTCGGCATAGACGTCGTCAATCTTGCCGCGGTCGGCGGCGAAGTCGCGCAATACGGTGGCGTAGCGCCTTGCAATCAGTCCTGCGTCCATCTGGCTCGATTAATTAAAGTTGCTCTCCTGAAGGTACTTTTCGATAAGTTGCTCCTGACGGTCGCCGCTTTGGAGGTCGCTCTCGATGAGCTTGCCGGCGATTTGGACAGAGAGCGCGGCCACCTGACGCTTGAGGTCGTCGATGGCGCCGGCTTTCTCCCTTTCGATCTGGGCTCGTGCCTGCTCAATAATCTTGTCGCCTTCCTCTTGAGAGGTCTTGCGGGCCTCATCCAGCATTTGCTGGACTTTCTCTCGCGCCTCCTTGATTATGGCGTCACGCTCAGCACGGGTTTCAGCCTGCATCTGTGCCTTTTGAGCCTCGATGCGCTCGTACTCCTGCTGGGCTTCCTTGGCTTTGGCGAGCGAGGATGAAATCTCGTCCTCACGCTCCTTGAGCATGCCGAGGATAGGTTTCCAAGCGAACTTGGTGAGCAGAGCCAGGACCACCAGGAAGGTCAGACCGGACCAGATGACAAGTCCGGGTTCTGGATTAAGAAGGCCATCCATAGTGATTCGGATTGGTTGGTCTCACTTACGAGATGAAAGCGATGACGATAGCGAAGAGGCCTGCACCCTCGACCATACCAGCCGCGATGAGCATGGCGCTCTGGATCTTGCCTGCCATCTCCGGCTGGCGAGCCATTGCGTCGACTGCCTTGCCGCCAACAAGGCCGATGCCGATACCGATACCAATAACGATCAGTCCAAGACCGACTGCGATCAAAGTTCCAGTCATAATAATCGAATTTTAGATTGTTGTTGTTGTTATTTGATTTTACTTGTTCAGATTGCTTGTTCAGAGGCCCTCACTTGGCTGAGCCTACTCGTCATGACCCGCATTGACAGCGAGGCTGATGTAGAGAGCGGACAGGACAGTGAAGATATACGCCTGCAGAGCACCGAAGATGAGCTCAAGGCAGAAGACCATTATGCCCAGGAGCACCGAGACGGGCGCAATGCAGAGCGTCTGGAGCATGAAGATGAGGGCGAAAAGGCTGATGACGATGATGTGTCCACCGGTAATGTTGGCAAAGAGACGGATGAGCAGCGTGAAGGGGCGCGTGAACATCGTAATAATCTCAAGAGGCACCATGATGACCTTCATGAGCAAGGGCACGCCGGGGACGGTGAAAGTGTGAATCCAGTAATGCTTATTGGCGCTGAAATGAGTCACGATGAAAGTGAACACAGCCAAGATGGCCGTGAAAGCGATGTTGCCGGAGAGGTTGGTAGACCCGGGGAAGAACGGGATGAGGCCAATGAGGTTGTTGAACCAGATGAAAAAGAAAAGAGTGAGAAGGAATGGAGTGAACTTGGCACTCTTGGCCTTGCCGATCTGCTCGTCGGCGATATCCTTGACGAATGTGACGAGATATTCTGCAGCATTGGCCGCGCCATGGGGGACACCACCGGACTTACGTATGGAGCGGGCGGCGCCACCGAAGACGAGAAGGAGCAGGATGCAGCTCATTATGCCGGACGCCACATTTCGGGTGAGTGAGAAATCGAAGACAGCGTCGCGAGAGCCATTGGCGCAGAGCTTGTCGTGCTCATTGAAAGTGTAGGTCACGCCATTCTTCTCGACACCATTCTCACCGACGGAGGAGGAGAGGCAGAAGAGGAAATCGCCATTATCCTTGTTGTAGGCCATTACCGGGAGAGGGATGTCGATGGACTTCTCGCCACCAGCCCATGCGAACACGTTCCAATGGTGCGAGTCGCTAATGTGGTGGCTGATAACCTCTATCACATTGACGCCCTCCTCCTCGGCTGCGGGAGCCGCGGTCTCGGAAGTCTCGACGGGCGTGGCGGACTTCTCATCTTGCGCCATTGCTGGCGTGAAGAGCGTGGCGAGAGCCAAGCATATAGTAGCTAAGAATTTAGACATAGAAAATATTTTTCAATCTTGTATGTTGTCTGTCTGTGTTGATTTTCTATTTCCAAAAGAAGTGCGAGATGGCGCCCCAGCCAGCAATTCTCACGATGAAGAAATCGGCGCACAAGATGAATGACACCGCACTGACATTCGCAGAGTCAGCATGGATAGCCAAAGCGACCGCCAGTCCATCGGCTACGAGAGAGACACCCTCAGCCACCATCAGTGGCGTCATGACATTGCCATCGATTGCGCAACGGAACCTCCGAACAGCGTACACTACCTTAAAGCCCTCGGCAGCAACCATCGCAATGGAGGACAGAAGGAGAGGAAGTGACGCAAAACCGAGGCTGACCGCCACGGCATTCGCTCCCAAAAGGGCGGCTCCGACGAAAGCGGAGAGGGCGACCTTGCGGGGCAGCATGAGAAAGACTTCGAGCGTTTACTTTTTATCAGCCGCCGCAGGAGTGGCGGACGGCTGTCCGCCCTTGTCAGCCATGACGCATGAGCCTATAAACTTGGCGCCTGGCTCGATACTGAGTTTGTTGACATGCATCTCGCCTTTGAAATAGGACGAGGCCTTGAGAGAGAGGAGCTCAGAGACCTCCATCTTGCCCTCGAACGAGCCAGAGATTTCGGCGCTGGCGCATTTGATGTTGCCTTTCACAGAGCCGCTGCCGCCAAGGACGAACTTGCCCTGTGACCTGACATTTCCCTCAATGACGCCATCGACGCGGAGGTCGCCATTTGTCTCGATATCGCCGACGAACTTAGTGCCATTGCCTATGATGTTAGGCAGCCTGTTCTCGGTCTCGAAATTCTTACTCATTCCTAAAGCCATTTCAAAGGTTTTATTCGGAGAGGAGTCTTACGACACCCCTCTTTTGCCCTAACAAATATAGGCAAAAACAATTCAAACAGCAATAAAGTGGCGTGAAATGACATATTTTTTTATCATTTGGCGACCTATGTGTTGAATTGCTTCGGGAATGCGAATATAGAAAAAAGTCTCAATAGCGTTGTGTTAATAATTGCTATTCGCGTATCTGGCCGTCGCCGCGTACGAGCCATTTGTAGGAGGTCAGTTCACGAAGCCCCATGGGTCCACGTGCATGCATTTTCTGAGTGCTGATGCCTATCTCAGCCCCCAATCCGAATTGAGCGCCGTCTGTGAATGCGGTGCTCGCGTTGACATAGACGCAAGCGGCGTCGACCTCGTTCAGGAAGCGTTCGGCGGCCACTGGGTCCTCAGTCACAATGGCCTCGGAGTGTTTGAGGCTGTAATCGTAGATGTGCTGGAGCGCGGCGTCGATGCTCGGGACTGTCATCACAGCCAGTTTGAGGGCGAGGTATTCACATCCGTAGTCGTCCGGGGAGATAGGGACGAGCAGATTGCCGGGGTAAGAATCCTTGAGTGCCCTAAAGGCCGCGGCATCGGCGTGTATCTCAACTTTTTTCTCGGCGAGCGGGGCACAGAGGGCAGGAAGGTCGGCCAAACGGTCTTGATGGACGAGAACGCAATCGAGCGCATTGCAGACGGAGACTCTCCTTGTTTTGGCATTACAGATGACAGCCTTACCCTTCTCGAGGTCGGCGGCCTTGTCGAAATACGTGTGCACTACACTGGCGCCCGTCTCAATGACAGGGATGCGAGCGTTTTGCCTCACGCTGTCAATGAGTCGTTTGGAGCCGCGCGGGATAAGCAGGTCGACATAGCCGACAGCGTTCATCAGCTCGTTGGCCGAGTCGTGGCCGTCGGGCAGCAGCTGAACGAGATCGGGGTCGAGCCCCTGGGCACGAAGGACATCATGAACCACGGTCACGAGCGCCACATTGCTCTCGTGCGCGTCTCGTCCGCCTTTGAGGACGACAGCGTTGCCAGACCTCAGCCCGATTGAGACGACATCAATAGTCACGTTTGGGCGCGCCTCATAAATGACGCCGATGACCCCCATTGGCACACGCACACGGCTTATCCGCAACCCATTGGGGCGGACAACCTCATCAATAACCTCGCCACATGGCGCAGGCAGCGACGCCACATTCCGCGTGTCGGCAGCAATGCCGGCAATGCGCTTGGCATCGAGCCTCAGGCGGTCATAGCGATAGTCTGACGGGTCAATTTTCTCGAGATCGAGAGCGTTGGCCGCCACTATATTCTGGACATTGGCCTCAAGGGCGTCAGACAGAGCGAGGAGAAAAGAGGCGGTCTGAGCGGGCGTCACATGGAGCATGGAGCGCAAGGCCTTTTTGACTGATATGAATTGCTGGTTCACGGCTTAGAGGATAAGGATGGCGAAAGAGATGGCGACCGACGGCGGCTATTCCTTCACCTTAGGGTATACGTAGAGGTAATCGTAGTGCACGAGCGGTTTCTGCTTGGCGGCAAAAGCCTGACGTGCGGCTGTCTCCTTGTCCATGGCCGCACGGCCGACACCGATTGTCGCGCCAGACGGGTCGACAATGAGCACGATGTCATCCTTCCGGAAATCGCCCTCGAACTCACGGACGCCGACAGGGAGCAGGCTGGAGACGTGGCTTTGGCTCTGCAGAGCCTCCGCGGCACCCTTATTGACAATGATGCGCGCAGTGGCGAAGCCGTCAGAGTACGCTATCCATTTTTTGACAGCGGCGCTCTTCTGGCCAGCCTCGAAATGAGTGCGTGGGAGTGAGGGGTCTCCGTCGACAAGGCGGGTCAGGACATCGGGAGCGGCGCCATTGGCTATATAGACATCGATGCCGGCCTGGGCAGTCTTTTGCGCCATGCGGCACTTAGTCACCATGCCGCCACGACCGAAATCGGACTTAGTGGTGCGGACATAGCGCGAGACACTGGTCCCGTTGGCCACCTCGCGGATGACGTGTGACGAGGGGTCGGAGGGATCACCGTCAAAGATGCCGTCTATATTGCTGAGAATTATGAGCCTGTCGCAATCCATCATGGAAGCTATGAGGCCAGAGAGCTCATCATTGTCGGTGAACATGAGTCCGGCGAGAGAGACCGCGTCATTCTCATTGACGACCGGGATGACATCGTTTTGCCACAGCGTCTCGAAACAGTTTTTCATGTTGAGATAGTGCGTGCGGCTGCCAAGGTCCTGCTTAGTCACAAGGAGTTGACCAATCTTGATGCCGAGCTTGTCGAAAATCTGCTTATACTGGTCAATAAGCTTGACCTGACCGACCGACGACAGCAACTGTCGCTGAGCCACCGGATTAAGGTCATCATAGCCTGAGATCATGCCACGCCCCGCAGCCATGGCGCCAGACGAGACGAGCACAACCTTGTGTCCGCCCGCCCGCAACTTGGCAATTTGCCACGCGAGGCTCTCCATTCGGCCGACATTGAGCCTTTTGTCAGCCCCCGTCAGCACATTAGACCCGACCTTTATAGTAATCTTGAGCATTCTGCTATTTGACAATCTTATTATAAGAACCCATCATTCCCTCCATGACAGCGTGAGTGAAACCGGCATGTTCCATGGCGTTGATGCCGGCTATGGTCACGCCAGCCGGTGTGCACACCTTGTCAATCTCAACCTCGGGATGTGAGTGGTTGGTGAGAATGAGCTGGGCGGCGCCTTTGACAGTCTGGGCGATGACCTGTGCGGCCACATCGGACTTCAGGCCCATCTCGATGGCGCTCTCCTGGCATGCGCGGATGTAACGCAAGGCGTGAGCTATGCCGCAAGAAGCGAGGGCAGTGAGGGCTGGCATCTGCGCCTCATCCACGACAATGGCAAGACCGAGGGCGGAGAAAATCCGCACAACCACGTCCAACTGGGTTTGAGAGACCGATGGTCCGGCGACGATGGCGGTCAGGCTCTCCCCCACCTCAGCGGCGGTGTTGGGCATGACGCGGACGGCAGCCACATCAGAGCCAAGCATGGCAGTGAGCTGCTCGACAGACACGCCCGTGGCTATGCTGACGGCGACGGCCTCCTTCTTGAGAGACGGACGCACGGCAGAAATGACATCGGCGACCTGGTAAGGCTTGACCGCGAAGACTACCACATCGGCGCCCTCAACGGCCTCATTGTTATTAGTCGTCACGGCATAGCCGTCCTCCTCCCAAGGTTTGAGAGCCGCCGCGTTTCGCCGCGTTATGGCGATGTGGCCCGGTTTTGTGATTCCAGACTTGACAATTCCGCGGGCGATAGCCCCACCCATGTTACCGCCACCTATGATGGCAATCTTCTGAAGTTCACTCATTGTTATATTTCTTTCCAACTAAACGCAAATATAACTCATATTTTGAACATAGACAGGTCACATTAAACATTTAATGGGTTTACTGATGTGCAGACAAAACATTGCGACAGAAAAATCCCGGACGGCGCATGGGGAATGCGGCCGCCCGGGCATCATATAACTCTTAAACAGACGTGAAAGGCTTATTTATTGAGACGGAGCTTGCTGGAGCGGGAGCCGTCAGAATATGTCGTGACCTCAATGACCATGCCACGCAAAGACGAGCCGCAGGGGCGGCCAGAAAGGTTGAAATAGGATGTCGAGACAGCCTCGGCAGAGACGGACTTGACAGAAGTAACAGTTCCATCCTCATCTCCGCCTTCGTCGTGCAAGACAATGACAATAAGATAGAGGTTGATGCTCTTATACTTGGCGACTGTATGAGTGCCAGCCTCGAGCTCGACCGTATAGGAAGTAGAAGAGCCAGTGACATTCTGCCCGTCAAGCTTGAGACTTGCCGTCGCATCGAAATAGAACGTGACCGTGGCAGACGAGTTGAGAGAGAAAGTCAGCTCAGTGCCAGATTCAAGTTTGAGACCGACTGAATAATCCTGACCATTAATGGTCACAGTCTGACCAGTCTTGGCGCTGAGCTTAGAGCCTGTCGATTTGAAATTAGAAGACGAGAGGCTAATAGACTTATTCTCATACTCGAAATAGCACATATCATCGGAATCGACAGTAGGGGTTGTCGTTCCGCTGCCACTATCGCCAGAGCCAGAGCTTGAGCCACCAGTGTCAGTGCCGTCACTCGAACCGGAGCCGTCAGTTGAGTCTGAGCCTGACTCGTTGCTGCCCGTGGTGGTGTGGCCATAGAAATCGACAAGAGAGGAGGTATAGGACACGATAGCGGACTTGAGATCGGCAATGACGCCATAGTTCTCATCCTCTGTCGAGTTGTCGAAAGTCCATTGGAAATCGCCATGCCCCATTCGTCCGGCACCGAGCCACCCCGTGACAATAGCTGGGACTTCATCCGGAGAGTCGGGTGTGTAGGAGTACATCAGGCTTGCGTCAGTGTCAAAATTATTATAAGTATGCCCGCCGCTCTTGGCTGTGACCGAAGTGGGGACTTCGTCATTTCGCGAAGCGACCTCGTAGGCATCAAATTCGGTGGTTGTTGTAATATCCGCCGCCTGCTCAGTGCCAGACTTCACGAACTTAGAGCAGCCGTAGGGGACATAGGTGTACTTGCCGACCATGACATTATTGTAGGCCTTTATGATGCCGCCTTCCTCTTTTGAGAAAGTGCCCTCGTTACCCCAAGAAGTGTCAGACCCCTGAAGCGAGATGAGCATAGGGTATTTGCAGTTGCGGAAATAGTTGCCCTCGACAAAGACATCCGAGCTCTTTGCCGCGCCGACGCCATACTTCGCCACGCCGTCGTAATAATTATTATAGACGTGCACACTCATGGTGCGGACGCGCGGATGACGCGAGTCAGAGTGGTTGAACCAGTTGTGGTGATACGTGATGTAGTTTGGGCCAGTCTCACTCTTCATGCCGCAGAGGCTCATCTTGCCCGAATCCCAGAAAGTATTGTAGGCATAGGTCACATACTGCGCATCGTCCTTGACATCGATTGAGCCGTCGCCTTTGGCCTGGTCGGCGTCACCGCCCGTGCTGCCATAGAAGTAGTCATTATTGTGTACCCAGATATGTTTGCTGGCCTTGATGGAGAGGCAATCATCAATGACGCACATGAACGCGACATTTCGAATCTCAACAGACTGCGTCTTCTCGAACTGGACGCCGAAGCCCCAGATGGTGGCGTCATCACCAATGCCCTCGATTGTGACATTAGCTGTGGTAGAGCTATTCTTGCCCTTGAGATTAAGGCCTTCCTCCTTGCTTTTTATGTAATCGAGATCTTCAAGGCTAAGCTTGCCGATGATGCGGACGGCGAGAGGATCCTCCGTGTTGCCCTTCTCGTACTTATCCAAGATAGCCTGAATGCCCGTCTGCGTCTGACCATTAACGACAGCCGTGACAGTCTTGGCGGTTTCACTTGTGACATAGATCACACGGGCGTTAGCCTTGAGAGTGCCGTCATTATTGTAGGCGCCTACGCCACCATTCCAGCCGAAATGAGCGAAGCCGGAGCGGTCATAGGGAGAGACAGCCAGAAGCGAAGTCTCCGTCGCGTCGGCATCACTCTCAACACCATCCTTTTTGGGGACGACCTTCAGCTGATAGTCGCCAGCTTTGAGACCAACCACATCGGCACGGCCGTAGGTGCCATAGTTACGCACAAGCATGGCGTCAATGAGTTTGTAGTCGCCATCGGCAGGGCGAACGTACACATTGTAATCGTCAAAGTCGGCATCGTTAGTCCACTTGACATAGCAACTCTCAAACCAGCCTTTTTGCTCAGTGAGGACAACGGAAGCATCAGCTGCAAACGATGACCCAATCGCTGCCAAAAGAGCAGAAAAGAGGTGACGGGGTTTTACCATATTATAATAAGGTATATTTTTGATGAATTTAGGGTAGTGGGAACGAAGGAATAGGACGTCCAAACGTTTGAGCAAAAATAGAAGTGTTTTTTTTTATTACCAAATCAAAACACCGCTTTAACACTTGAGCGAGCAAACCTACCAATCAGCCACCCGAAACGGCGAAAAGCCCGGGCCTCGCCCAACATGACAGAAAAAACATTAAATTAGCATCGCGATGAAAACAATAGAGGAACTATATGACGCCTACCTCAAGAGCGCAGGCGTATCGACAGACACCCGCACAATAGGGGCGGGGACTCTTTTCGTGGCGCTGAAAGGAGCTAACTTCGACGCCAACACAATGATAGGCAGCGCATTTGAGCGCGGTGCAGCCTATGTCGTCACGACCGACAAGACCTATGTGGGCGATGAGAGGGCGTATGTATGCGACGACACCCTGACAGCCCTGCAAGAATTGGCGCACGAACATCGCAAGCACCTGAGAATTCCAATAGTCGGAATAACAGGCACCAACGGCAAGACCACCACAAAGGAGCTGGTGACAGCCGTTCTTCGCAAAAAATATAAGACCTACGCCACCGAGGGCAACCACAACAACCACATCGGAGTGCCCTTGACCCTGCTCTCAATCAAAGGGGACGCCGAGATGGCCGTGGTCGAGATGGGAGCAAATCACCCAGGCGAGATTAAAGCCCTGGTGGACATAGCGAACCCCACAATCGGACTGATAACAAACGTCGGCATAGCCCACATAGAGGGATTCGGCTCGTTCGATGGAGTGAAAAAGACCAAGGGCGAGATGTACGACTACCTCAGGAACACGGGTGGCGACATATTGATAGACACGACAAACAGCCACCTCACCGGGATGCTCGGCGAGTATCAGCACGCCCTGCCATACGCGGTGGGCCACGTAGAGCGAGACGGGCGGGAGACAATAACAGTCAGTTGGAAACATGGAGAGACGAGCCTCACTGCGCAGACCAACCTCACCGGCGAGTATAACCTCGCAAACGTGCTGGCCGCGGTGACCATGGGCATCCATTTTGACGTTAGCGACGAGGACATAGTGGCCGCCATAAGCGAGTATAAGCCGACCAACAGCCGGAGCCAGATTGTGCAGACGAAGCGCAACCACCTGATTGTGGACGCCTATAATGCCAACCCGAGCAGCATGGCCGCGGCTCTTGACAACCTTGAGCATTTAGACTGCGCCGACAAAGCGGTAATCCTCGGCGCCATGAGAGAGTTGGGGCAGGAGCAGGACCCACAGCACACGGCAGTCCTGCGACGACTGAAGGCTATGGGGCTGAAAGCCGCGATATTGATAGGCCCTGAGTTCAAGAAATTCGCCGGGGACTACCCGGACTTCAGATTCTTCGACAAGACTGAAGACGCGCGAGAGGCGGCACGCTCACTGAGCGGACTTACCATCCTCGTGAAAGGCTCAAACTCGAACAACCTGACCTCACTTGTCGAGGATTTATGAACCACGCAAATAACAACAAGAGAAACATATGAAGCAATTTCTGACAGTAGGAGACATAGGCGACCTCGGCAAAGCGATAGAGGAGGCAAAGCAGATAAAAGCCACGCCGTTCGCATGGAAGAACTTAGGACAGAACAAGACCATTATCCTGGTCTTCTTCAACTCGAGTCTCCGCACCCGACTGAGCTCGCAAGTGGCGGCCCAGAACCTTGGCATGAACGCCATCGTCCTGAACATCGACAAAGACAGCTGGAAGCTGGAGACCGAGATGGGCGTCATCATGGACGGCGACAAGACCGAGCACCTGCGCGAGGCCATCCCTGTCATCGGATCATATTGCGACATCATAGGCGTGCGCTCATTCGCCCGCTACGAGAGCCGCGAGTTCGACTATCAGGAGACCATCCTGCGCCAGTTCATTGAGTACTCGGGCCGCCCCGTCATCTCGCTTGAGAGCGCCACGCGCCACCCGTGCCAGGCCTTTGCCGACCTGCTGACCATCGAGGAGCACAAGACTGTGAAACGTCCCAAGGTAGTGCTCACTTGGGCCCCCCACCCCAAGGCATTGCCTCAGGCCGTGCCCAACTCGTTCGCCGAGTGGATGAAGGCCGCCCCGGACGTTGACTTCGTCCTGACATGTCCCGAGGGATATGACCTTGCGCCGGACATCATGGAGGGCATAACAGCCGAGCGCGACCAGAAAAAGGCATTTGAGGGCGCAGACTTCATCTACGCCAAGAACTGGGCCAGCTATGAGCAATATGGCCAGATTTTGTCAAAAGACATGTCATGGACGGTTGACGCCGAGCATATGAGCTGGACCAACAACGCCAAGTTCATGCACTGCCTGCCTGTGCGCCGCAACATGATAGTATCGGACGAGGTCATCGACGGCCCCAACAGCCTCGTAATCCCCGAGGCGGCCAACCGCGTGTTCTCAATCCAGACAGTCATGAAGAGAATGCTGGAGGACTTGGCTAAGGGCAAATAGCTGAACGCCACATCACATAAATCGGCACGGGCGGCATGATGCGCCCGTGCCGATTTTTTTCTATCATGCAAAGCGGGATGGAAAGAAGCCAACCAGTTCTAAAAGATAATGATAAGTTAATTTTGAGTGGCAAATTTCCGTTTTTAAATAGATAGAAGTATATTTGGGCTGCCAAATAGGCGCAAGAAGCGGCGGCACCTCCACCACCGCGCGCCCACACAGACAACGAGCAATGAGTGAAGTACTTTTAGAGGCTCTGATGCAGCTCTTCGCACTCCTGACCGACGCGAAACACGTGTCTCGCGCCACGGGCAAGGAGAAAGTGGGCGAATACCTGTCTCGCCAATTCAACGCGGAGTACGTGCGCAAGTTCCTGACGCGATACGAATACTATCTTGACAAATTTCACAGAGACGCGGAAGAAGGGGACGAGAGCGCCCGCAAGGCGCAGACGAATGAGAACTTGCGGCGGATGGTGGTCATCTGCAACGACGTCAACCTTGAGATTGGCCTGAACGAGAAGATACTGCTGCTCTCGGCCATGCTCAACTACATAAGCAAGCCTGAGATAGGGTTTGACGAGGAGCGATTCGTTGACGAGCTGGCCGAGCTGCTGAGGATTCCGCCAGAGGACTATTGGAACCTCAAGACCTTCACCCTCGAATTGCCAGGCAATGTGGTGGACAAGAGCCGCCTGTTGATCATCAACGGCAAGCCGGAGAAGCTCCACCCCGACATCAAGCACATCTACATTAGCAAATTCGGCGTTTGCGTCTGGGTGCTGCACATCAAATCGACAAACACATTCGTATTCAGATATAACGGGGAGCGCAACTTGTACCTGAGCGGGCACAGGTTGGACCCCGGGAAAGTATACCCCATGTCTCCGGGCTGCGTGCTCAACACGAGTCACGTACGGCCAGTCTACTATGGTCACATCGCCGAGAAGTTCATCACGCGCCCCGAGACCGGGCGAATCGTTTACAAGGCTGTTGACATAGAATACAAATTCTCGGACGACAACATTGGCGTACACCAGTTCAGCTTTCTTGGCAAGAGCGGCCAGCTGGTCGGCATCATGGGAGGCTCGGGCGCAGGCAAGAGCACACTCATGAACCTCATGTGCGGCAAATGCAAGCCGAGCCATGGTCGCATAACGATAAACGGCTATGACCTGCATGCGGACCACAAGGAGTTGGAAGGCGTGATAGGCTACGTCCCGCAAGACGACATGCTGAACGAGGAGCTGACCGTCTGGGAGAACCTGTGGTTCAACGCCCGCCTGCTCTTCAGCAACAAGAGCACAGCCGAGAAGAAGAAACTCATCGAGAAGGCCCTGTCGGACTTCGACCTCGTGGAGGCTCGCAACCTGAAAGTGGGCAGCCCTCTGAACAAGGTGTTGAGTGGCGGCCAGCGCAAGCGACTGAACATAGCACTGGAGCTGATGCGCGAGCCGTCAATACTCTTCGTCGACGAGCCGACATCCGGTCTCTCAAGCTCAGACTCGGAGAAGGTAATGTCGCTGCTGAAGCGCCAGGTGCTGAAGGGCAAGTTGGTCATAATCAACATACATCAACCCAACAGCGACATATACAAGCTCTTAGACAAGCTGCTCATCATAGACCAAGGCGGCTACATTGCCTACAACGGCAACCCGATGAACGCCATAGTCTACTTCAAGAAGAAAGCCCACTACGTCAATCCCGAGGAGCGCGAGTGCTACCTGTGCGGCAACGTCAAGACCGAGCAGCCTTTGCGCATCATCGAGGCGAGAATGGTGGACCCGTCCGGCAAACTCATCCGCAAGCGCAAGGTGACGCCCAAGGAGTGGTATCAGCAATACTGCGACGAGTTCGAGGCCAGCTTTGACTGGAAGGCCAAGAAGTCCACTGTGAAAGAGAAGTTGCCGGACAACCTCTACTCCATCCCGACACGCCGCAGCCAGTTTGCCACATTCATGCTGCGCGACGCCCTCAAAAAGTTGAAAGACACGCAGTACATGCTGCTCAACATCCTGGAGGTTCCCATCCTGGCATTGCTGTTAGCCTTTGCCACGCACTACGTTGGCGAGAGCGGGGGCTACACCCTCTACGACAACACCAACCTGCCGACCTACCTGTTCATGTGCGTCGTAGTTGCCATCTTCGTGGGTTTGAACACCTCTGCCGAGGAGATAATAAAAGACCGCAAGCTGCTGATGAGGGAGCAGTTCCTCAACCTTAGCCGCACGTCATACCTGTCGGCCAAGATAGTCAACCTGCTGGCCATGTCGCTCGTGCAGACGCTGATGTTGGTGGGCATAGGTCACACGATTATGGGCATAAGCATAGACTTGTGGCCCGTGCACATAGGAATCCTGTTCAGCACATTCGCCTTCGCCATAATCTTCGGTCTGAACATAAGCAGCGGACTCAAGACCGCCGTGTCCATCTACATATCCATCCCGTTGGTACTGGTGCCCCAGTTAGTCTTCAGCGGCACGATGGTGGACTTCGAGAGGCTTCACCCGGCCTTGGGCAACCGCGAGTACACGCCTGTGATAGGCGACGTAATGATTTCGCGGTGGGCGTATGAGGCGCTCGCCGTGGACCAGTATGTCCGCAACCCGTATGAGCGCAGATTCTTCGACACGGAGGTTGAGCGCAGCCAGGCGTCCTATATCGCCTCATCATGGCTTCCCGAGGTGGAGAGCATCAGCCGCTCTATGAGCGAGGACGAGGGGAAGGCGCGTCTCGTGCGCAGCGAGTTGGACAGAATTACTAAAGCCATGGGTGTCACACTGCCAGACTCTGTGACGCAGCATGGTGGCGTGGACGAGAAAATCCAGACAGCCAAAGCGACAAGCTACCTTAAAGCCGAGGCGCAGTCGAGATTCAGGGCGGCATCGTCAAAGTGCGACAGCATAGCCAACGCCATGGTGTCCGAGCTCGGGTCGGCCGAGGCATTGGCGGCACTCAAGCACAGGGCGACAAACGAGGCGCTGGGCCGTTTGGCTCAATCGAAGGACAAGTTCGAGCAGATTGCCGTTTACCCCGACAAGATGATTCGCAAGCGCCAACCTGTGTATGACATGCCGGAGAACACCATGGGCCGCGCCCATCTCTACTCGGCGTTCAAGCGCGTGGGCGACAAGTTTATTCCGACACCCCTGTTCAACGTCATCGTCATATGGGTCTTCGTCGGCATCTTCTACGTCACGCTCTACTTTGACCTGCTCCGCCGTCTCTTCGACCGCATCGAGAGTTATAAGAAGAGCAAGTTGAAAAAGAAATTAGAGACGATAAGACTATAATCACACACCCCGTCCGCGCAGTCAAGCCGATTGCGCCATATGCGGCTGGACTGCATATTCTCGCCGCGGGACGGGATGACAAACCTAACCTAAATACAGAAGAATGGAAGAACTGAGAGAGTTGGCGGAGGCCGCATGGGCTGACCGCACTCTGCTTGAGAAAGCTGACGTACGCAAGGGCATCGACCAGATTGTCGCCCTGCTCGACAAGGGCCAGTTGCGCTGTGCGACCCCCGACGAGAGTGGTGAGAACTGGACAGTGAATGAATGGGTAAAGAAGGCCATCATTCTCTACTTCCCCATCCATGACATGAAGACCATCGAGTGCGACCCGTTTGAGTGGAACGACAAAGTGCCCTTGAAGCATGGTTATGCGGACATGGGCGTAAGGGCCGTTCCCCACGCCGTGGCGCGCTACGGCTCGTTTCTTGAGAAAGGCGTGGTCATGATGCCGTCATTCGTGAACATAGGCGCATACGTGGGCAGCGGCACCATGGTGGACACTTGGGCCACCGTCGGCAGTTGCGCGCAGGTGGGACGCGGCGTCCACTTGAGCGGCGGCGTAGGCGTAGGCGGCGTACTGGAGCCAGTCCAGGCGGCACCTGTCATCATTGAGGACCACGCCTTCATAGGTTCGAGGTGCATCATCGTCGAGGGTTGCCACATAGGTCATGAGGCCGTCTTGGCAGCGGGCTGCGTGCTGACGGGCTCTACAAAGATTATCGACGTGACAGGCCCTGAGCCAGTCATAACCAAGGGCTATGTTCCGCCCCGCTCCGTGGTAATTCCCGGCTCGTACGTGAAGAAATTCCCCGCAGGCGAGTTTGCCACATCTGCTACACTCATCATTGGCCGAAGGAAAGAGTCGACAGACAAGAAGACATCCCTCAACGACTGCCTCCGCGACTTCGGGTTGGGGGCATAGAGTTAGTCCATAGACGCCGCAAAGGCCCACAGACGAACGAAATAGAAGTGGCAAGGAACGCCACTGAGACTCAGCGTGGTGCGCCTTTGCGGCTTTTAACACTGCGGAAAACCGACCACGAAGGCGGCTCAATCCCAAAACGCCAGAGTGGGGGGGGGATAGACGGCAAACGGCCGGGGCAACTTTTTGAGACAATAAAAAGAGACAGATGAATCAGCAAGAGAAAGAGAGGTATGACGAGGACCTCCGCTCGGCCGTCAAGACCTTGCGCGAGGGTGGCATCGTCCTCTACCCCACCGACACGGTATGGGGCATAGGCTGCGACGCTACAAACCCGGAAGCCGTCGCCAAAGTTTTCGCCCTTAAACAGAGAGCGGAGGCCAAGAGCATGCTGGTGCTGGTGGACAGCCCAATGCGAGCCCAAGCCTATGTCAGCGAGATTCCCGATGTCGCATACGACATGATGGAGCTGAGCGACAAGCCACTCACACTCATATTGGATGGAGCAAAGAACTTGGCGCACAACTTGATTGCGGAAGACGGCTCGGTGGGCATACGCGTGACCAACGAGAAGTTCAGCCACGACCTGTGCTACCGGTTCAGCAAACCCGTGGTCAGCACATCGGCCAACATTAGCGGCCACCCCTCTGCCGCCACATGGGCGGAGATTGAGCAAGAGATAAAAGACGGCGTGGACTACGCGGTGAGCTACAGGCGTGACGACAACACCAAGTCGAAGCCGAGCAGCATAGTCAAGCTCAAAGCTAATGGCGAGGTGACGGTTATCAGGCCATAGGGAGCGAGACGCGCCACCCGCCAGCGCGCAAGACGACAGACAACGACAGGATGAAAAAAGAATACCCGATAGACATAGAGCATTACGACTTCAAGGTTCGCGCGGACATACAGACCCGCTTCAACGACCTTGACGGCTACGGCCATGCCAACAATGGCGCCATGCAGGCGTATTTCGACATCGGGCGCGCCGAATATCTGCGGCTGTGCTGCGGCGAGGACTTTTACAAGGGCGACTCGACGATGCTCGTGGTGTCGTACACCACAGACTTCCTCCAGCAGGTCCACTTAGAGGACAATATCGAGGTGCGCGTGGCCGTCCATAGGATAGGCTACAAAAGCATCAACATGATCATGGCCATAGTGGACAAGGACAGCGGCGCGGTCAAGGCGGTATCTGACTCCATCATGTCCGGTTTCAGCAAAAGGACCCAGGCGAGCATCCCCATCCTGGAGCGATGGCGACTGAAGATACAGGAGATAGAGGGCCGCGAATTTTAAAAAAGACTACAAAACGCAAAAGAGTTGATTTGTCGTGATGTAGATTTCAACTCTTTTCGTATCTTTGATAAGACAAGGAGAACTAATGCTTTCGGTAGACAACATATTAACAGACGTAGACAAGTGGCTGTCGGAGATTGACTATGGCCAAGCTCCGAAGAACCTCTACGACCCCATACGATACTCCATGTCGCTTGGCGGCAAGAGGTTGCGCCCGGTCTTGTGCCTTTCGACCTGCGCACTTTTCAAAGACGGCTACGAGCAGGCCAAGTGGCCGGCCATGGCCATTGAGGTGTTCCACAACTTCACGCTCCTGCATGACGACGTGATGGACAACGCCGGCATCAGGCGCGGGAAGCCGACCGTCGTGGCGAAGTATGGACTCAACACAGCCATCTTGAGCGGAGACGCAATGCTGATTGAGGCCTATCGTCTGCTACAGAAAACAGACTCGCCCTCATTCTCACTCATCGTCGACACGTTCAACCAGACAGCGCGAGAGGTGTGCGAAGGGCAGCAGCTTGACATGGACTTTGAGACCCGTGATGACGTCACCACGGAAGAGTACATAGAGATGATCAGGCTCAAGACCGCGGTTCTTCTTGCCGGGGCCATCAAGATTGGAGCGTTGGCAGGAGGGGCGACGGCCCAGGACACCCAGGCTCTTTATGACTACGGAATCCTGATAGGGCTCGCATTCCAGCTGCAGGATGACCTCTTGGACAGTTTTGGCGACCCAGCCACTTTTGGCAAAGCCATAGGTGGTGACATCATGGAGAACAAGAAGACGTACATGCTTATTTCCGCCCTCGGGCTTGCGGACAGCGGACAGAAGCGCGAGATGCAGGCCTGGCTGTCTAACCCGGACCCCGTCCGAGAGGAGAAGATAGAGGCCATGCGCGACCTTTTCGAGGCGACTGGCGCACGCGCCGCAACAGAGAAGAAGGTGGAGGAGCTGTATGAAAAAGCGATGTCCAAGTTACGCGAGATGGAGATTCCAGCCGAGGGCAAACGCTACTTCATCGACTACGCCGACAAGCTATTCAAAAGGAACAAGTAAGACAACAACATAAAACAATAAAGAACATATCGATAATATGGCAAAGACAGGCAAGATTATCCAGATAGTTGGTCCTGTGGTAGATGTCACTTTCGACACGGCCGAGGGCGAGCTGCCAGAGATCTATGACGCTCTGGAGATAACGCGCGACAATGGAGCCAAGCTCATCATCGAGTGTGAGCAGCACATTGGCGAGAACACCGTAAGGTGTATAGCCATGGAGTCCACCGACGGCCTCAAGAGGGGCATGGACGTGGTCAACACTGGCTCCCCTATCATGATGCCAAAGGGAGACAACTCCCGCGGCCGACTGCTGAACGTCATTGGCGAGTCAATTGACGGCATGCCCACCCCGAGCAAAGAGGGCGGCAGCCCCATTCATAAGCCGGCGCCCTCATATGAGGAGTTGACAACCGAGGCTGAGGTCCTCTTCACCGGCATCAAGGTCATCGACCTTATCGAGCCTTACGCCAAGGGTGGTAAGATTGGCCTTTTCGGTGGCGCGGGCGTAGGCAAGACAGTCCTTATCCAGGAGCTTATCAACAACATCGCGAAGGGACACAACGGTCTTTCCGTATTCGCCGGCGTAGGCGAGCGCACCCGCGAGGGTAACGACCTTCTCCGTGAGATGATCGAGAGCGGCATCGTGAACTATGGCGAGGCCTTCAAGGAGAGCATGGAGAAGGGCGAGTGGGACCTCTCTAAGGTTGACCAAGAGGCTTTGGCCAAGAGCCAGTGCACCATGGTGTTCGGCCAGATGAACGAGCCGCCTGGAGCACGCGCACGTGTCGCCCTCTCTGGTCTTACTGTTGCGGAGAGCCTCCGCGATGGTGATGGCAAGGGCGCAGGTCGTGACATCCTCCTCTTCATTGACAACATTTTCCGTTTCACTCAGGCAGGCTCTGAGGTATCGGCTCTTCTTGGCCGTATGCCTTCAGCCGTAGGTTACCAGCCTACCCTTGCGTCTGAGATGGGCGCCCTCCAGGAGCGCATCACCTCGACCAAGCACGGCTCAATCACCTCTGTACAGGCGGTCTACGTCCCTGCGGATGACCTTACCGACCCCGCACCAGCAACCACCTTCACCCACCTCGACGCAAAGACAGTCCTTAGCCGTAAGATTGCCGAGCTCGGTATCTACCCCGCTGTGGATCCTCTCGACTCCACCTCGCGAATCCTCTCGCCTGAGGTTGTCGGCAAGGCTCACTACGAGTGCGCAGAGCGCGTCAAGCAGTTGCTTCAGCACTACAACGAGCTTCAGGATATCATCTCGATTCTCGGTATGGAGGAGCTTTCAGAGGAGGACAAGCTCGTCGTCGCACGCGCACGCCGTGTCCAGCGTTTCCTCTCACAGCCGTTCTTCGTGGCAGAGCAGTTCACTGGCCTTGCTGGCGCATACGTGTCAATCGAGGACACCATCAAGGGCTTCAACATGATTATGGACGGCGAGCTCGACAAATATCCCGAGGCCGCCTTCCACCTTGTTGGCACCATCGAGCAGGCCATTGAGAAGGGAGAGAAACTCCTCAAGGAGCAGGCATAAACCGACATAAAAAGACAGTAACATGGAAACGCCACTCAATCTCGAAATCGTCTCGCCAGAGAAGGTAGTCTTCAGTGGCGACGTGGAGCTCGTAGAGATGCCGGGCAAGCGCGGTCGTTTCGCTATCTTGCGAAACCATGCGCCCATCATCGCCTCGCTCTCAACCGGGCAGATAAGGGTGAAGCCAGTTGGCAAGCCCGAGGAGGCATTCGACTGCCAAGCCGGCTATGTCGAGTGCTCAAATAACAAAGTGTCGATTCTGCTGAACGCTTAAAAAGTTCAGCGCATCGCGATAAAAGCCAAGCGGCGGGTAGTCTTTTCGAGAGACTACCCGCCGTTTGCGTTTTCGTGCCACGCCCCAATGCGTCCGAAGTCGCGAAATAATTATTTGTGGGTATTGGAGACTATGGTCTACGCCGTCTGGCTACGGTAAAACGACTAATCCTCATAAAAAAATCACTGCAAATAGGTATTGCGCACACGGCGCATCAGCACTTACTTTGCAGACGAAAAACATAAAAGCAACTGACAGGCGAGAAACAGTCATTGCCCATATCGTCCGTGACGCGGCACTAAGCGAAAGCAGAAGAAGAGGCCGCCCCGGAAGTGCTAGGCCCGACGTACAATTACTCCCGATCTGTACCACTATTATCCCCCTTCCGTCATTGGGAGGGGAACAATAATGATATGACACGAAGTAATTGTAACCGAGAAGTATTATTGTTTTGTTGCATGCTGATGAGCGCATCGGCATGGGGCCAGCAAAAGCGAGACACCATACTTATTAACGATAACCAGCGGATTGACGAAGTCGTAGTCCGCGGAAATGCCGTAAGCAGGGTAAACACATCGGCGTTTAGCGTCACCGCTGTTGACACAAGGCAGTTAAGAAACACCAATCAGGACTTGGGGAAGATTTTGGACAAAGTGTCCGGCCTCAAAGTCCGCGAAGATGGAGGCGTAGGCTCAAGCGCGAGCATCAACCTGAATGGTTTCACAGGCAAACACGTAAAGATTTTCTTGGATGGCGTGCCGATGGATGGGGCGTCATCAAGTTTTGGCATCAATAACATCCCCTCGGGTTTTGCGAGCCGCATAGAGGTTTATAAGGGCGTCGTGCCGGTCAACTTTGGCGGTGACGCCTTGGGCGGCGTGATTAACATAGTGTCAGACAGGACGCCGCGCACATATGTAGACGTCAGCTACAGCTATGGCTCATTCAACACACACCGCACAAACATTTCGGTGGGACTCTTCGGCAGCAAGGGGCTTAGCCTCAGGCTTAACGCTTACCAGAACTACTCGGACAACGACTATAAGGTCAAGACGCAATGGACGGACCTCAAGACCAACGCTGTTAGCAAGGAGGAGCGATGGTTCCGCCGCTTCCATGACAAATATCACAACGAGGCCGTCATATTGCGCATCGGGGTCGAGAATAAGCCCTGGGCAGACAGATTAATAGTCGGGGCGAATTACAGTCAGGAGTATGCCCAGATTCAGAACGCCAACCTCATGAAAATAGTCTTTGGCGGCAAACACCGGACTGCGCACGGCGTGGCTCCTTCATTGCTCTATGAGAAGCGCAACATGGTGGCGCAAGGCCTCAACCTGCGTCTCTCGGCCAGATATGACATAGTAAGGACTAATAACGTTGACACTCTGAACAGGACATACAGTTGGACCGGGGAATATAAGGAGAAGTCATACCAGGGAGAAGGAGTCGCCACATTAGCGGAGTATAAGGGTTACACATTAGCTTGTGTCGGCAACTTGACATACAACATAGGTGCAAAACATTTCCTCACAGCTAACAACACATATAGCCACTACAGGCGGCGAACCACAAACAGTGCGGCCAACAGCGTCCAAAGCAGCGCGGCCACATTCATGCGCAGGATAAGCGTCAAAAATGTATTGGGCGTCTCATACAGATATATAGGCGACGCGGACTGGGATGCGCAAGTCTTCGTCAAGACTTACAACAGTAAAGTAACAGGACCTGTCAACATATCGAGCACGGGGCGCACAGAATATGAGGAGCAGAGCCGCGACATCAGTGCCGTTGGATGGGGCGGAGTCGGCACACATCACTTACTAACCGAGCTCTTGCAACTCAAATTGTCATACGAGCGGACATACAGGATGCCCTCAGCCCGCGAGCTGTTCGGAGACGGTGACTATGAAGAGAGCAATACAACACTCAGCCCCGAGAAGAGCGACAATATCAACCTTAACATCAGCCTGCGGTTCCCATTTGGAGCCGGACATGAGATTGATGCGGAAAGCGGCTTCAACTACCGCCTTGTCAACGACTACATAATCAGGACAATCGGTCAAAGCGGTGTTGCGGTTAGCACCAACCACGGCAAGATGCTGGGGCTTGGAGCAGACATCAGCCTACGCTATATGTACAGAGAAGCAGTCAGCGTAGGCGGTAGTTTCACGAGACAGAGCATGCGCGACAAAGAGAGGCTGAACTCGATAGGCGCGCCCTCCGCCACATATAACGACCAGGCGCCAAACCTCCCATTTGAATTTGCCGAGGCTGATGCAAGCTACACATTTAAGAAAGTGGCCAAAGAGGGCAACAAACTCACCATTGGATGGAGCATGCACTATGTCCACAAATTTTACAGGTCGTGGGCGAGCGAGGGAGCAAAACTTTATGTGCCAGAGCAACTTAGCCAAGACATCAACGTGGTGTACTCAATGAGAGACGGACGATATAACGTAGCATTCGAGGCCAACAACTTGACTGACGCATTGCTATATGACAA
This sequence comes from bacterium, assembly GCA_963658925.1. Lineage (GTDB taxonomy): Bacteria > Bacteroidota > Bacteroidia > Bacteroidales > Marinilabiliaceae > W3P20-009. The sequence goes on along the minus strand of CAVKRQ010000002.1, from coordinate 79,932 downwards.
CTACAGCCTACAGAAACCGGGTAGGAGCTTCGCGGTCAAACTGCGATATATGTTCTTCAAGAAAAAAAACAAAACAACATAAATAAACAGATGAGTAAGACACGCACAACCACGCATCTCGCATTGACGGCTATAGCACTATCAGCCAACATATTGACAGCTTGCACTGACGACGACGCAAATGGCGGCAATGCCGCAAACCAGACCGCCAAGGGCTCATACTTCATTGCGGTCAAGACAGACAATGGCACAGAATACGTCATGCAGGCAGAGAGCCTGACGGAAAAAGACCTCAACATCAGCGACAACATATTAGAGCTGCCACAAACAGAGTATACATGGATATTCCAAAATCATGATGCCATAGGACTTGTGTATCAGCAGCAGTTCGCGGGCCTCGGGTATGCTATGAGATGGACGTCAGACGATGAGCAACTAAGCGAATTGGGCGAGTTCAGGATAGAGACCCGCTACTCGAACTATGGATTCTTCGAGGGGCAGCTGGTAACAAGCGTTTGTGGTCAAGTCTCATCAGACGGATCACGGAACGACGGTGCCACATTTTGTTTTTGGAACATATCAGCCAATGGCGTCGAACTCGACAACACAAAGACCATATGGACCGAGGACATCACCGGCAATGGTCAGCAAGTGACATTCTCGAGCATCATAGACAATGGAGACGGGACTTTCCTCACATCCATGGTCCAATCGGCGTTCAACCAGACTGGCACGGGCAACGGGTCGAGCGTCGGCGAGGTCGCATATCCTGACAGCGTATGGGTTGCGAAGATGGACAGGAACCTGAACATCAAGAATATATACAGGGATGACCGCATCAGTTACTCGGCGGGTCATTACCGTTCGCAGGTACTCCGCGAAATGTACAAGGCAGACGACGGGACTGTATACGTTTTCTCAAACGCCTTCAATTCGGCAACGACACGCCAGGCCGGCGCTCTGCGCATCAACAAAGGCGAGAACGGTTTTGACAAAGACTACTACTATGACCTTCAGACGCCGGCCGACGGATATAAATTCCGCCGCGTCTGGCACATCACCGGAAACAAGTTCCTGCTCGAGATATACAATGAGAAGAGCATTACAACAATCTCACCGGGTCATCAGTTCGCCATTGTCGACATGGCAAGCAAGACATTCACATGGCTGAGCGGCATACCTGCCAAGAACCAGATAACATCGGGAGCCGAGACAGGAGGTGTGCCACTTTATGCCGACGGCGTCATCTACCTGCCAATAACACAGTTTGGGCAAGACGCGGCGATATACATTGTCAATCCCGAGACGGGAGTCGCCACAAAAGGCATAACAATCAAAGGCGCGACAGAAATACGCACAATAGGCAAACTCAGTTAAGAGAACCTCTGATATAGGCGACAAAACAAAGAACTTTCAATCAAATACATAACAACTATAAACAAAAAAAGGAAATGAAGAGACATCTGACCACCGCCCTGACAATCGCCATGACGGCTTGCGCAGCCCTCACCGCATGCTCTGACGACGAGACAACGCCAGAGAGCACAGCCACCAACTTTGTCATCACCGCAGGCGACCCGGAGAGCGACCTCACAGGCGGAGTCTACCTCAAGGTCTACAGCGACAAGGACAACTTCGAGGCAGAGGAGAACGTCTATGGCGACGCTGACGCTTTGAAGAGCGCAGACTCGTTCACCCAGGTGACATACAACAAGAGCTCAAAAATCTTCACCGGCTACATCTACGCCCGTGGAGCCTCAGCAGAGGGAATCGGAGCCAAGAAAGCCGGATTGCGCTCTTATTCCACCACGTGTGGAGTCCTCACCGAGGCCGCAGACCCTGTTCTCGTATCGGCATTCGGCAACACCGGTTGTTTCGGCACCTACTCCTACGCCGCCCAGATAAGCCAACCATACGCCATGGTGGTTGACGCGAACGGCATCGGCAACAACATTGCCGTAGGGCTTACGGACTACGCCATCGACGAGGTCAACCCCAACATCTCAAACATTGTCGACATGGGCGACAACCAGGCGGCCATGGTCCTGAACTACAGCAACTATGATGCCGCCGTCGTGGCCATATGCGACTACGACCTTAAGATTCAGAAATTCATCAAGGACACCCGCATAGGATCATCTGTCGGAGCGCAACGCTCAGTACGCTACACACAGAGCGGAGCTGACGACAATGGCAACATCTACGTCTTCTGCGGATCGAGCGAGACAGACAGCAAGGTCGGCGCTCTCAGAATAAAGAAAGGCGAGACTGAGTTCGACCAGGATTACCAGTTTGACATTCTCAGCGCATCTGACGGATATCGTTTCCGCAAGGCATTCCATATCAGCGGAGACAAGTTCCTTTTGGAATTCTACACATCAAAGGATAGCTATGGAAACATGGACGCATCGGGAAAAATGGCAGTTGTCGATGTGACGGCCAAGACACTCACATGGGTGAGCGGACTGCCTGACGCGTCGACCGTATCATTTGGATGGGGTGATGGTCTCAATGGCAGCTACTATTTGCCAGTTTCAGCGCCGACGAGCATGAGCGGCGGCTCAAACTCTGAGTCATCAAGCGTAATCCCCACTGTTTACAAGATAGACGCCAGCACGGGCAACGCAACCGCCTTCATGACTTTCTCAAGCGGCAACCTGCTCAAAGCCATCACATTCTTGAAATAAGAGACATTAGCATCACGACAAGATGAACATACTCAGGACCATCATTGTGACAACTTTTGCCGCAATGTCAGTTACGTCAGCAGCGGCGCAGACAGACAGCGCAGTCAATGAGGCGCTAAACATTGCGACAGAGGGCGACAGCCACCGCCAATCCGTGATAGAGAACATCCTGACACGGGCGAGCGTCAGAAAATTCAAGGCTCAAGCCGTTGAGGATGCCAAGATTGAGATTCTGTTGCGCGCTGGCATGGCGGCTCCGACCTCAGGAGACAAGCGGCCTTGGCACATGGTAGTACTCAAAGATAAGGCGGATATTGAGGCTTACGCAGCCTCGAACAAGCATCACGCTGATGACATTCGCCAAACCCCGCTCTTCATCTTCGTTTGCGCAGACACCACACGCATGACACAGGGGATGGGGCGAGAACTATGGGTGCAAGACCTGTCGGCAGCTTCTGAGAATATACTGCTTGCGGCGCATGCAATGGGGCTTGGAGCTTGTTGGACGACAGTCTATCCCATAGAGAAGAAAGTCAATGGAATATCACGCACTCTCAATTTGCCAGGGAACCTCATCCCGCTCAACTGCATCATTGTTGGTTATCCAGCCGACGAGGTCTCCCCGAAGGATAAGTGGGACCCGTCAAGAGTTACTTATGGCATTCAAAAGCCGGAATAAGCCAAAGTAAAAAAACAGGTACTTGCATGAACAAGTTAGCCGGTCTTACTTATACCACAAGTAAGACCGGCTATTGTTTTTTTGTATGCTATGGAATTTTAATTGGCCGACGTGGTGAAATCGGAGACGTAAGTTCCGAGACGGCTAAGAGCTTGCAAGGCTCGGGAACGACGGTCACGCCCCAAAAGTCTCATAACCGCATTATCACATGGCGGGTGCTTCTGCTCTTTGGGGAAATACATCCCCTGTGACAAACCGGAGCAAATGAGCCTGCGGCCTATGCAATCATCAGACGAGGCGGCAACGAGAGCCAAAGCCAAGTCATCAGAAGAAGAGAAAAGGTGAGGTCTCTGATTGATGTCATCGGCAGTAAGCCCGAGATGCTCTGAAGAGACATTGGCCAAGAGTCCGGAGCAGACAACGGATACGGAGAATCCGCGCTCTGACATTTTCCAAGCCTCCATCTCGGCGCGATATAGCGACTTCTCACATTCAGTACGCCTATTGTCAGACAAGTAGGGGGACGACACATCAACTGGCGAGCCGTCTTGATTATGTCCGAGAGCCAAGATGGAGCCATGAGCCACAATACGCTTAACACCCGCCATCTCGGCGGCAAGGTAAACGGCGCGGGCTGCGTCAACATTCATCCGCCACACATTTCGCCTGTCGTCACGACGAAATGAGACAAACTGGCCAACAAGGAAAAGAACATCGACGCCGGCGAAAGCGACATCCAACTCCCCCTCAGAATTAAAAGGAGAGACGGGGTCTAATATAGCAACGACCTCAGAGCCTAAACTCTTAACTGACTTTATGAGTTTAGTAGCCAAGCGGCTATGGACATGACGCTCATCCGCGAGAGACGATGCGCCAATCTCGACCACGGCGCAACGCTTGCCCCGCAGCCATTCGCCGGCCCCCTCTAATGCCACGGGGCGCACGCTCGACATGTCTTTGTTCACTATGACAAATATAGGCAATATTGCTAAATCGGGACTTCTCGCAATACATAAAGAGAGTAAAAAGAAAAAGCCCCGGGACCATGCAGGCCTCAGGGCGATAGTTATGCATTGGCTTCAGGCACTTATGCCACTAAGCCGCAGTAGTCTTGATTAAATCCACTTGAGGAGAGGGAAATCCTGCTTGTGGGGAAGGAGAGGATTGGATGGGAAGATGCGGAGTCCGAAGCGGAACACGCCAGGGTAGTTGAGAGACAAGGAGACCTTGTAGGTCACCTGCGAACCGTTGCGCTCTGCGATTTGGAAAGGCTCAGCGTGAACAATCTTCATGTTGCTCTCGTCGGCACCACTGGCGAAGACAAGCTCAAGACCGAGCTCAATGTCGGTATCGACCTTGTCGATGGTGACAGAGATCGGATAGACCTGGCCAATGCCGAGCTGCTCCTTGGCGATGTCAGGCATGTCAACATTGATTACCTGGATCTTGTCCCAGATATTGCAGACCTTAGACTTCCAAACCGTGAGATCCTTGGCAGCCTTGAAGTCGTCTGCCTTGAGGACAGAGCCGCGCTTAGCCTGCGGGATGTAGAAGCGGTTGAGATAGTCGGTTATCATGCGCTTCGTGGTGAACTCAGGAGCGATTTGGCAGAGCGAGTTCTTGATGTACTGAACCCAGCGATGAGGGATTTCATCCTGCTGATCGTAGTAGAGAGGGATAATCTCCTGCTCGAGCATATAATAGATGGTGCTGGCATCGAGCTCATCCTGGTATGCGGTCTCCTGATAGGTAATCTTGTCGGTGAGGCACCAGCCTGCGCCCTCCTTGTAGCCCTCGTACCACCAGCCGTCGAGGACGGAGAAGTTGAGGACACCGTTGAGCTCGGCCTTCTGACCTGAAGTGCCAGAAGCCTCGAGAGGACGTGTTGGCATGTTCATCCAGACATCGACACCTGACACGAGTCGGTGAGCCAACTCCATGTCGTAGTTCTCGAGGAATATAATCTTACCGATGAACTCGGGGCGGTGCGAAATCTCAACAATGTTCTTGATGAGGTTCTGGCCACCTTGATCGGCGGGGTGCGCCTTGCCTGCGAAGATGAACTGCACAGGGCGCTCAGGGTTATTGACAATCTTGGCGAGGCGGTCCAAATCAGAGAAGAGGAGGTGCGCACGCTTGTAGGTTGCAAAACGGCGAGCGAAGCCAATGGTCAAGGCGTTGGGCTTGATGCCCTCAAGGACATCGAGAGTGCGGCTCGGGTCATTGGTAGCGTAGAGGGTGCTGACCTTGCGGTCGTGGACATAGTCGAAGAGCTTCTTCTTGAGAGTGCGGCGGACGCCCCAAATCTCAGCGTCGTCAACAGACTGAATCTTCTCCCAGTAAGAGTGGTTGGACACGTCGCTGAGCAAATCGGGATCAAGCACCTTCTTGAAGAACCGCTGCATCTCGCTTGACGTCCACGTGCCGAAATGCACGCCATTGGTCACATAGTTGATGTGCAACTCATCGGCAGTGAAGCCTGGCCAGAGGTGCATGAACATCTTCTTAGTGACCTCACCATGGAGCCAGCTTACGCCGTTCATCTCCTGAGAGGTGAAAGCGGCGAGGACGCTCATTGAGAACTTGCCGTCGTTCTCACGGCCGAGCTTCATGAACTCCTCCCAAGAGACGCCGAGAAGCTCAGGCACATGGCCGAGATACTTGCCGACGAGGCCCTCGTCAAACTTGTCGTGGCCTGCGGGGACGGGAGTATGCGTGGTGAAGAGAGAAGAGGCGCGGACAACCTCGAGAGCCTCGCGGTAGTTCAGACCCTTGTCGGTGAGGTCGATGAGGCGCTGGATGTTGAGGAGAGCCGCATGACCCTCGTTGCAATGGTAGACATCAGCCTGAATGCCGAGCTGGTTGAGCAGTCGGACGCCACCCATGCCGAGAATAATCTCCTGCTTGAGGCGGTTCTCCCAGTCGCCACCATAGAGCGAGTGGGTGAGAGTGCGATCCTCCGGGCTGTTGAGAGGGTGGTCAGCGTCAAGAAGGTAGAGGGAGACGCGGCCCACATTGATTCGCCAAACCTTCAGCTGGACCTGACGGCCGGGGAAGTTGATGGGGACGTAGACCTGCTTGCCATCCGGTGTGCGGACCTCATCGATAGGGAGGCTCTGGAACTCAGAGGCCTCATAGATGGCCTGCTGCTCACCATTGATGGAGAGGCTCTGCTTGAAATATCCGTAGCGGTAGAGAAGGCCTACAGCCGTGAGGTTGACACGGCTGTCGGAAGCCTCCTTGAGGTAGTCGCCAGCGAGGATGCCGAGGCCGCCAGAGTAGATCTTGAGGATATTGGCGAGGCCATATTCCATGCTGAAATAGGCTATGGAGGGCTCGTAGGCGAAAGGCTCTTCGAGATAAGACTTGAACTTGGCATAAATGCCATTGAGGCGGGTTACGAACTCAACGTCCTTGGCGAGCTCGTTGAGGCGGGTGTAAGAGACCCTCTCAAGAAGGAGGATAGGGTTCTTCTCCACCTGATGCCAGAGCTCGGTGTCAATCTCGTTGAAAAGCTCGGTCGCCTCGTAGTTCCACACCCACCAGATGTTACGCGAAATCTCGTGGAGGCAAGAGAGCTCTGCGGGAAGCTTCGATTTGACAATAATCGACTTCCACATAGGCTCGGCGGAAGGCGCGAAATTGGTCTTAATGTCCATTGTTCGGTTCTAAGTTAAGTTGTACGCTGCGATGTCTGTGCCTGAGCCGTCAGGGCGCGGGGGGCGCTGGCCGTTTCTTGTGGATTGCTTGGCCTTAGGCAAGCGTCAGGAGGGCAGTCGTCACATACACTTTGGCATGTTGATAAGGTTACGTATCCTTTTACGTTTCTACTTCTCTTTCGGTTCGCTCTTTTTCCTTGTCGTAGTTTTCTTTACGATTTTTTCAGAGTCTTCAACCTTTGCCTTGGTGGTCTTGGCCGTCTTGGTCGTCTTGGCGGCCGTCTTTGTCACGGTCTTCCGCTTGGCCTTAGTCTCAGGCTCCACGCCGACCTTAACAAGCTGTTTCTCAAGTGTAGACACCTCTTTTGAGAGTTTAGCGTTCTCGGCCTTGAGGGTCTCAACCTCCTGATTCTCATCGTCAGGCACAGCTGCGGAGAGGCGAGCGGAGAAGTCCGTCAAGATGTTCATGAAATTAATGAACGCCTCATATGGTGTCTGATAGGGTGAGTTGTAGGTGCGGTTAGCGCCATTGGCGAAGAACTTGGTGCCCATGTAGTAGATGTTCTCCGAAGACTGGAGGTATTGCCAATCCTTGAGGATGGCTGAGTCTGTGCACTTAGCCACTTTGGGAGCGAGGGCGTAGAGCTTGTCGACAGCCTCCGTCTGCATCTCATTGCCGAGCCACGGTGTGAGGTCGCGCTCCTCGTCACGCCAGCTGGTGGCGGAGGGGACGTGGATGGCGGAGACGGACTGAAGCTTCTGCGCAGCCTTGGCGGGAGTGATGAAAACGTAGCCGGGGTCTTCGAGCATGACGGTAGGCAAAGCGCGGAGGAAGTCGAGGATGCCGCTCTCTGCGGGGTGAACAGCGCCAAAGGTGTCGTAGCTCATGAAGAGATTGATAATCTCCTCACTCTGGTCGAGACCGTCACACCAGCTCTTAAACTTCTGCGCCGTGAGAGGCCACTCGCTCCAGCTCTGATTAGAGAAGCGGAGCGCGATGTCGTCACTCATGTGGTAGTTGCGCGCCAAGACCTTGAGACGCGGCTCGATGGCGTTGCAATACATATAGTTGGGGCTCTTCCAGCCGAGCGTCTGCTTTGCGCCCTCGGCCAGCATGACCTTGAAATTCATCTGAGACACGGCCTCTCCAATCTCATCGGAGTAGATGAGGTCAGTGTTACGGAACGACACGGGCGTTTGACCAAACGTGTCCTCAATCAGCTTGACCTGCTCGGCCACCTGACGCTTGAACTCGTCGAAGTTGCGAGTAGAGGCGAGAGAGTGGGACGAAGTCTCGGCGAGGAACTCGACCGAGCCGGTCTTGGCCATGGCCTTGAAACTCTCGATGACCTCAGGCGCGTAGACGCGGAGCTGGTCAATCATAGTCCCGCTAATGGAGAACGCCACGCTGAACTTGCCCTTGTATTTCTTCAGCAGTTCTGTAATAATCTTATTGGCGGGCAGATAGCACGTGTGGGCCAGCTTATTGATGTTGCTCTCGTTGGCGTAGTCATCATAGTAATAGTGGTCATTACCGATGTCGAAGAACCTGTAACGACGGAGCTTGACAGGCTGGTGGAGCTGGAAGTAAAGGCAGATATTTTTCATGACTTGTTCTTTCATTTAACGACCGAGTCGTAGACTCTCTTAATTTGCTTTGCGGAGTTCTCCCACTTGAGAGAGTTGACCTCCTCCATTCCATATTTGGCGAACATTTTGCCGAGCGACGGGTAGTTGAGCACGCCGTACATGGCGTCGGCCATTGCATCGACATCCCAGAAGTCCGTTTTGATGGCGTAGGTGAGAATCTCGGCCACGCCGCTCTGGTAGGATATGAGGACCGGCACGTTGCTCTGCATGGCCTCAAGCGGCGATATGCCGAAGGGCTCGGAGACAGAGGGCATGACATAGAGGTCGCTCATGCGGAGCATCGAGTAGACATCCTGTCCGCGGAGGAAGCCCGTGAAACTGAAGTGGTCCATAATCTTGAGGCTTGCCGCGCGGCGCACCATCTTCTCCATCATGTCGCCATTGCCCGCCATGACGAACCTCACGTTATCCATCTTCTGGAGCACCTTGTGGGCGGCCTCGATGAAATACTCGGGGCCCTTTTGCATGGTTATGCGGCCGAGGAAAGTGACAATCTTCTCGTTGACGCCCTTGCGAGCGTAATTGTTATAGTCTGACCTGATGGGGTCGACGGCGTTGTAGACAGTCACAACCTTGTCGGCAGGTATGCCATACTTGTCAATGACAGTGTTGCGCGTGAGGTTGGACACCGTGATGACCTTGTCGGCAGCCTCCATACCCCTCTTCTCGATGTCATAGACCACGGGGTTGACTCGGCCTCCGGAGCGGTCGAAATCCGTGGCGTGGACATGGACGACAAGGGGTTTGCCGGTGGCCTCCTTGGCGGCGATGCCGGCCGGGTAGGTGAGCCAGTCGTGCGCGTGGATGACATCGAACTCATTCTCCTGCGCAATGATATTGCCGATGATAGCATAGTTGCGAATCTCGTTCATCAAGTCGGCGCCATAGCCTCCGGCGAAATGGAACTTGCCGCTCTCATCGGTCTGGAAATACTTGTATCCGTCACCCACATTGAGAGTCCTGAGCTTGTAATACTCCTCGGGGTCGGTGTAAGGCACGAGCTTGGAGTTCACCTCGATGTAGTCGAGCTGCTTGCTCTGCTGGCTGTAGCGGATTTGCTTGTTTATTATGGAGATGTTGTTGGCTCCGATAATATCCTCGACCTTGCTCTTGTCCTCGTCGCCGAAAGCCTTCGGGACGACGAAGAGGGTCTTGAGGTCGGGGATTGTCGCCAGGCCTCGCGTGATGCCGTAGCAGGCCGTCCCGAGTCCTCCGCTAATGTGAGGTGGGAACTCCCATCCAAACATTAATACTTTCATGTGGAAACAGATTATTTTTCGGTGAGTTTGATAAGTTTAAGGACGGCAGCCACGCTGCAGGCCATAGAGATTGCGCCCTCGGCCTTATAAGGCGGGTTGCCATTGTAGCTCTCACTGATTGAGCCGACGCCGTGGTCTTTCACCACCTCGTCGAAGCCGTCTACAATGCGGCGCAGCTGAGCCATGCACGAGTTGCGATGGACATCTATGAGGGCGTCGGCGTAGAAGCCGAGGAGCCACGGATAGGCCGTGCCCTGATGAGAGCAGATGGCGCGCTCGTCCTCATTTCCGACAACCGCGCCATGATAGTCCTCGCTATCCGGGGCGATGGTGCGGAGTCCGTAAGGGATGAGAAGCTTGGCCGTCGCCACATCGACGATGGCCTTCTTGTTCTCGCGCGAGAGGGGGGAGTATTTGAGTCCGGCGGCCACGACCTGATTAGGGCGGGTCTTGGGCGAGCGATAGTCGCCGTCGACGCGGTCGTAGAGAGTTCCGTCCGGGCGGAGGAAAGTGCTGAGGAAAGCCTGACCGACTTGTTCGAGCCGAGGTTGCCAGACATCGATGAAAGCCTGATCTTTAAGGCCCTTGGCCACATCGAGCGTAGTTGCTATGGCATCATACCAGAGGGCGTTAACCTCGACGCAGCAGCCGTAGCGCGGGGTGACCATGTGGCCATATGAGGTCTGCGCGTTCATCCACTGCTGCGGGTGTCCCTCATTTCGGGCATATATTAGTCCGTTGTCGAGCCTGTGCATCTTGCCGGCCACTCCGACCCAATAATGCTCAAGGATGATTTTCATGGCGTCGTAGTACTCGGCAGCCTTAAAGTCCTTACGGAAGCGCTCCATCTCATTGACGCAGTGGAAGAACCAGAGCGGGATGTCGCATGACGTGTTGTTGATGGACGCCTGCTCGACATAGAGGCGGAGAAGATTAGGTATGCAGGTGCGGAGAATCTCGTCAATAGACTTCTTGTCCTTTTGAAAAATAGCGAGGCCGGGGAGCGACATGAACGTGTCACGCAGCTGAGGGCCTTTCCAATGGAAGCCGGCTTTGAGCATCAGGCTTCCGTCCGCCTCTCTCTCTGTGAACTGCTGCGCGGCGTTGATGAGGACGTTTTTGAGGCTGTCCTTGGGCAGCCGGTTCTTCTCCTCGCGGGTGAACTTAGCTTTGAGGCTCTTGGGCGCGGCGGGAGTGAGTGATGCCGAGACCACGAAAGAATCGCCCTTCTTGACCTCTGTCTCGAAATAGCCCGGCACATAGAGGTCCTCGCGGAATCCGTAGCCGCGGTAACGCTCCTGCATGTACTCCACGTCGCGATACCAGTCCGGCATGGCGACGTAGTCCATGTCCTTGCTTGACTGGATGTAAAGATTCGGGAAGCCCTTGTAGAGGCAGAAAGCCACGCCGCCGTCGACACTCGTGTAGTGCGTATCGACGTTCATGTTCTCGTGCGTCAGTTCGTGCACGTTGCGGAAAGCGAGGAAGGGCTTCAGCCTCATCTTGAACTTCTCGGGGGCCTCGACCACCGTGTAGCGGATAAGGGTCTGGCTCTCGTTCTCGGAGAGGACGAATTGCTTCTTGATGACGACAGCGCCCACACGGTAGGTGAAAGTGGACGTCGGGGCCGCCTCATAGCCGACCATGTACTTGTGGCCTTTTGGCTCGAAATAGTCCCCCTTATACTCCTGCACGCCGAGGTTGAAAGGCTTCTCGCCGACGGCTATGCTGCACTGCAGGGAGGACAGCATTACATAGGCCTTGCCGCCGAACTCCTTGAGCGGGCACACAAGCAGCCCGTGATATTTTCGGGTATTGCAGCCTACGAGGGACGAGCTCAGGTAAGCGCCAGCCCTGTTCGTCTGCAAAATCTCCTTGAAGAGCGAGTACTCAAGGTTCGGGAGGAGAGTGCCGTCAAACTGAATGTAGTTCATAGGTGAATATCGTACGTGTCTATAGGTTTGAGCCCCTGAGTGCCGGCGGACCCGCAGGGAGAGGCGGGAGCGGCTATTGGCGACAGGCGGGCCTGTGTTTTTACGTTTACTCGTCACGCGAAGAGGGGTATTTCGAGCCTCTCATTCGTGTAACGGTACAAACATAGTGATTTTTTCTTAAAATTTCAAGACGTCATTATGAAAATAGCGTTAACAAATGGGCTTTTCACGAACAGAAGCAACATATCTTAAGTGTTCCAACTATTCGATTTTAAGCGATTTATGTACACCAAAGCGGCAAAAGAGCACCCAAATAACATATTTTAAACTTTTTATACTTGACAAGACGATAATTCTCCTTAATTTTGCATCGCATTTGAGAGATAGCCACAGACGCTTAAAGACATATTGCGGGATGGAGCAGTGGTAGCTCGTTGGGCTCATAACCCAAAGGTCAGTCGTTCGAGTCGGCTTCCCGCTACTAAGTAAAGGAGATTACTCCACAAATGCAAGCGTTTGTTGGCAAGACATATTGCGGGATGGAGCAGTGGTAGCTCGTTGGGCTCATAACCCAAAGGTCAGTCGTTCGAGTCGGCTTCCCGCTACTAAGTAAAGGAGATTACTCCACAAATGCAAGCGTTTGTTGGCAAGACATATTGCGGGATGGAGCAGTGGTAGCTCGTTGGGCTCATAACCCAAAGGTCAGTCGTTCGAGTCGGCTTCCCGCTACTAAGAGAAGATGCCGGGCTTTCTGAAAAGAGGGTCCGGCATATTTGTTTTTACTCGTCCCGATTATTTTCTTCGCGATTTGGAGAACTTGTTCCAAATCATGGTACACACCGCCTTTAACTTAGCATCGCAAGATTGGCAGCGAGGATGCCGTCCGCATTCACCTCACAGAAGCGGCAATCCGCATACCATCAGTAAGAGATAAAACACTACTCACCAAAAGCCCCACAGAAACTATGACTTTCCCGGACCTATTCAGGCTGTACACATGGCTGATTGACACCATTCGCCAGTCGAACGGCATCACCCTCGAAGAGATAAACAAACTTTGGGTGCGCACCGACTTGGGTGACGGAGCCCCGATGTCGCGCTCATCTTTCATTCGCCACAAAGAGGAGATCGCGGACATATTCGGAATCAACATAGTATGCGCGAGAGAAGGCGGGTACAAATACTTTCTTGACGACAGGGAGGTCTTGAAGAAAGACACCGTGCAGAACTGGATGATATCGACCCTGTCAGTCAACAACCTGCTGCATGACGGGATGGCGCTGAACGACAGAATATTGATTGAGAGCACTCCGTCATCTTCGTGGCTGCGGCTCATCATCGACGCCATGAGGCGCGGCAGCGTGTTGGAGATAAGCTATAAGAAATACACAGCCTCTGAGTCTAAGAGCTACAAAGTTGAGCCATATTGCCTGAAATTGTTCAAACGTAGATGGTACATGCTTTGCGTAAAGCGCCCCGACGGTAGTTTTCGCACCTTCTCACTTGACCGCATCATGACCGCGGAGAAAACAGATGAGAAGTTCGAGCTGTCTGCCGCCTTTTCGGCCGAGGAGTTCTACCGCGAGAGTTTCGGCATCGTGCATGACGACACGGTCAGCGAGAGGATAGTGCTGAGGGCGTACGGCAGCGAGGTTCTCAGAATGCGCGACCTGCCCATCCACCAAAGCCAGAGAGAAATCGGGTCGGACGGAGGCAACTGGACAGACTTTGAGCTCTATTTGCGTCCCACAGGCGACTTCTCCGGCCACATAGTCAGCCGCGGCATGGCCGTCAAGGTGATAGAGCCGCTCTGGTTGGCCGACCAGGTAAGGGAGATCCACGCAAACGCGGCCAAGCTATACGACAAAGAGGAGTGACACTATAGGCTTTAGCGGCCATCGCCACAACAACTCAACACGAGGAACAAAAGGTGCGAAAATCCGTAAGAAGGCTCAGAATTAACACACTCACACAACACATGGAAAAGAACACACCGTACAGTTGGAAATTCACCAAGTTGGGCGGGGTTACGCGCATAAGCATTGAGACAGGCGCAGACATAGCCCACCTTGGCGAATTGGACCAGAAGATGTGGACCGTATTGAGCTGCCCGACTTCCGGACTGGAGTTTGACGAGCGCACGTTGCAAATGATGGACGAGGATGGCGACGGCAAAATCCGCGTCAACGAGGTCATAGACGCGACCCGCTGGGTAACCAAAGTGCTGCGAGACCCGGAAATACTCATCAAGCCGCAGGCCGAGCTTCCACTGAGCGAACTGAACCAGGACGACGAGGACGGCAGGAAACTGTACGTTAGCGCACGTCAGATATTGTCAAACCTCGGATTGGAGAAAGAGACGATATCACTTGACGACACGTCCGACAGCACCAAGATTTTCGCAAAGACCAAGTTTAATGGAGATGGCGTAATCACTGCGGACAGCACCGACGACGCCGACCTGAAATCGGTCATCGCCCTCATAGCCGACAAAATAGGCAAGCAACCAGACCGCAGTGGCGAGAGCGGCGTGACGGCTGAGCAGATTGAAGCCTTCTACAAAGAGGCCGGAGACTATGCCGCATGGCAAGCCAAGGCAGACGAAGCCACCCTACCCTATGGCGACAAGACCGCCGAGGCTTATGCGGCCTACACTTCCATCCGCGACAAAGTGGACGACTATTACGTGCGCTGCAAACTGGCCGCATATAACAAAGAGCAGAGCTCGGCCTTAGAGATGACGGCGGAGCAGACCGCATCGATCAGCGGGATGAACTTGGCCACATGCATAGACGAGTTGGCCAAATATCCGCTCGCCCACCTGACAGAGGATTGCGCAGTCACGTTCGGTCCGTCTGTGAACCCCGCATGGCGCGCCAAACTGGAGTCATTCAAGACCCTCGTCTTCGACATCAAGCGTCCCGGGAAAGACAAGATGGAGGAAAATGACTGGATAGAAATAGGGGCAAGCTTCAAGGCCTACGAGACATGGATGGCGGAGAAAGCCGGCGGACGCGTCGAGAGCGCAGGCGCTGACACCATCAAAGACATCGTTGCAAAAAACCGCAAGGCGGAACTTCTTGGACTTGTGGAGCAGGATTTGGCTCTAAAGGACGAGGCGGATGCCATTTGCCAGGTCGACAAGCTGCTTCACCTGTACCGCGACATGTTCGTATTCCTCCGCAACTTCGTCACATTCTCAGATTTTTATTCGAGCGACAGAAGCGTCCGAGCCATATTCCAAGCGGGCACACTGTTCATCGACCAGCGCAGTTGCGACCTGTGCATGCGCGTAGCCGACATGGGCAAGCATGACGCCATGGCGGCTGCCAGTGGCATGTATCTCATATATTGCGACTGCACGTCGAAAAGAAAGAACGCCAGCATGAAGATTGTGGCAGTCATGACCGACGGCGACGTAGACAACCTCTCAGTGGGCAAAAACGCCATATTCTATGACCGCGAGGGGTCTGACTGGGATGCGGTCGTGACAAAGATTGTTGACAACCCGATATCAATTCGCCAAGCCTTCTGGTCGCCCTACAAGAAATTCGGCAAGTTCATCAACGAGCAGATAAGCAAATTCGCTCAAGAGAAGGACAGCAAGATGACCGAGGAGGCCACCGCCAAGATAAGCGAGGGCGGCAGCAAGATGACCACGGCGCCAGACGCAGCTGGAGCTACAGAGAAGCCGGAAAAGTTCGACATAGCCAAGTATTGCGGCATCTTCGCAGCCATCGGCTTGGCCGTAGGCTACATAGGCGGCTTCTTAGTGAGCATCTGGGAGGGATTCATCTCGCTCACCACCGTGGGCATGATTTTGGCCCTAATAGGTTTGGTGCTTATCATCTCCGGGCCTTCAATGCTCCTTGCGTGGATGAGCCTCCGCAAGCGCAACCTGTCCCCTCTGCTTAACGCCAATGGTTGGGCTGTCAATGCTCAAGCCTACGTCAACATTGTCTTTGGCGCCACTCTGACAAAGATTGCGGCATTCCCCGTCCTGACAATGACTGACCCGTTTGCAGACAAGGGCATCCCCAAATGGAAGATAGCTCTGAGCATAATCATCCTGCTCGGCATAATCTTCGCATTGCTCTACTTCAACAACCTGCTTTCAATCTTTGGGCTTCCGTATGAGGGCGCAGGATTCTCTGACATAATTGGCGACATCAACCTGACAAAGCCGGTTGAGGCCGTGACGGACAGTATTTCCGCCAATGAATGAAACCTTTAACCGCGTAGCAAGCGACAAGCAATAAGAGGCGCCCGCAAGATTAAATACCTTGCGGGCGCCTTTATTTTATTACGATTAGCCGCGACACAATCTACCAATGATTGCGTCCGGCAGACTCTCACTTTTTAAAGAACAGTGCAACCATCGTAAAATCAAACGAGTAGGCGACTGAATGACAAACGTATGATATTCGGAGCATAATTTACAGAGACGGATTAATATCGCATTGAGGAGAAATACTTATTTGCAGTCCCGAAGGAGAAGATGTTTCGAAAGAGAGGAAAGCAATCAAACCACAGATGGGGCAAACGCAATGTTCATTATACCCTCGAAGAGAGCTAAGGGCAAAAAAAACCGCATCCACTTTAAATGGACACGGCTCACAAACTATGACTTATGAAATTGGCTTTTTGCCAAAAGCGAATTACTGATAAATCAACTTTGAGGATAAATCCTTGCGCCACTGGTCTGCACCCCATGAATACGAAGTGCGACGAACTTGGCTGTTGCCCTCATACTCATACTCCTCTTTCTGGAGGCCTACCTTCTTGTCACCATTATAGACATAAGTCGCCTGCATCACGATATTACCGTTAGCATCAAAAACAAGGTCATCGACAACGTCACCATTGCTGAGATCCGCCTCGTCGATGTTTGCCGCAACAGACCAATGGCCAGCGGCGTCGGCCTCGTAATATGTCTTGGTGGCATCGATGCCATTGACAGAGACTGAGACGAGACGAGAGACTGGCACCCAAGTGCCGTTAACCTTGTCATAGGTTGTCGTCTCAATCTTATTGTCAGAGTATGACGTCTGCTTCATAGACGTCTCTCTCCACTCTTTGCCGGAGATTGCCAAAGTCAGCTCATTGGTGACCCGTCCGTAGATGTCGCGGGTTACAATAGTTTTGCCGACAAGGCAGGCGTTCTCGTCACAAGACTCATTAGTAAGAGAATCGCAAATGATGGCTGCGCAGATAATTGACAGGGCCGCTAAGAATGTAACTGCGAGTGTCTTCATGGTGTGAAGTGTGTTATGTCGTTTCGGGTAAACGTTTGTCTTAATATTAAGCCGCAAGAGACTAAATCTTGCTCACATTGCCGATTTACGGCACACCCGCTCAAAAGTTACAATTCAGAATTCGGCAGCAGCGGCACCAAGAGGGGGTGTCAACACTAAATATCAATTCAAAAAGCCATACACTGCCAAAAATCAACACCTTGTGAGTGACAAAAGGCAAGGCGGAGGTGACAAGACGCCAAAGAGTTAAACAATTATAAAACGCCAATTAGCGTTAAATCAGTAACAACTTAATATCGAAATACTCCAGGCCTGAACACTTTGCCAACACCTTGTTAGTCACCGTACCCTGGTACATGGCGACAGCCGATGCCAAATCGCGGTGGAAGCGGGCAGCCTGATCGACGCCTCCCTCATGAGCAATGGTCGAGATGACAGGCGTAACCATGTCACTTATGGCTATTGAGGCTGTGTGAGGAGCGAGAACTGTTATATCCGGCAGGCAGTGCATGATAAGCTCATTCTGGCAATAAGTCGGATGCGCAATGGAGGTAGGCCTTGATATGTCAGTTCGCCCACCCTCAATAGTGTCGAGGTCAACGACGACAGCGTTCCGCTTGAGGTATGACAGGTATTCGGTCGGGACGCAAAAGCACTGCTCCGAGGGGCGACGCCGCGTGCAGATTACGACATCGGCCGAGCCAAGCGCCTTAGTGAGAGCCTGAGGGTGCAGGACAGAGGTGAATACCTGACGCGGCATTTGCCAAGCCAGCTCGTGGAGGTGCGCGAGACTGGTGTCGAACACCTTGACGTTGGACCCAAGGGCCAAAGCCGTGCGTGCCGCCGACATGGCAGCAGTGTCAGACCCTATGATAACAATGTCGGTAGGAGGGACACCTGTTACGCCACCAATAATGACGCCTTTGCCGCCATCTGAGCTTTCCAACAGGTTGGCGGCGGTCGTCACAGCCATCATGCCCTCCATCTCGCCGAGGCTGCGCGTGAGAACAGGGCCAAGAGCGTCAGGGTCATTCATGACATCGACAGCCACCATTGTCGCCTTCTTCTCAGACAGAGCCAAATAGACGCCGCGGTCGCGCTTGTGGCGGCTTGCGAAGCATACTACAGTCTGCGCCTTGCGCATGAGCGACACTTGCCAGGCCGTTGGGGGTGCGACCTTTAGAATCACGTCGGCCGTGAAAACCTGAGCCTCGTCAGAGACTATTTCGGCTCCAGCCTTGGCATAGCGCTCATCCGCAAAACGGGCAGAGGCTCCCGCGCCCCGCATAAAGAGAACCTTATGGCCCTGGGCCACAAGAATCTCAACCCCCTGCGGGGTGAGCGGCACGCGGGTCTCCTCGGCCGCGTCCTCGGCAGGGATGCCGATGGTAAGGACGCGACGCACCGTGGGAACCACGAGCCTCTCAGCGCAGGGGGTGAGTTGCTGCTCCATAAGGATGCCGGTTTTAGCTGACGGTCACTGTTCGCGAGCCGTCGGGGTTGACCTCAATCTTAAGGATTTTGGTGTCATCGGGCAGGATATCCTCGGCTATGGCAGGCCATTCGACGAAACAGTAGTTGCCCGAGTAGAAATATTCATCGAATCCCATGTTGAAAGCCTCCTCAATGTTTTTGAGCCTGTAAAGGTCGAAATGGTAAACCGCCTTGCCATCAGGCAGCTCATAGTCATTGATGATGGCGAACGTGGGGCTGTTGACCACGCTGGGAGTGCCAAGCGTTTTGCAAATGGCCTTGACGAGGGTTGTCTTCCCCGCACCCATAGGGGCGTCCATGGCCACCACGCGGCTATTGCCTATCGCCTTGAGGATTTCGGGGGCAATGACCTCCATGTCTTGTGCGGAATGCGCTGTGAAAGAGGGCATCTTGAGATGAATTAAGAGTTAAGAGTGGAATGAGAGTTAATCTTTTATGACCAGCTCATTAATGAGGTTGTGCGCTCCGCCCACCTTGTCGATGATGAAGAGCACGTAGCGGATGTCGACACATATGCACCTTTGGACAGCCGGCTCGAAGATGATGTCGCCGCTCATGGCCTCCCAGTTGCCATCGAAGGCAAGCCCGATGAGTTCGCCATCGCCATTGATTACAGGGCTGCCTGAGTTGCCGCCAGTAATGTCATTGTTCGTAATGAAGCAGACGTGCATCTTGCCATCCTTATCGGCATAGTTGCCGAAGTCCTTGGCGTTGTAGAGGGACTTGAGTTTGGGGTCTACAACGAACTCCCAGTTATTGGGGTCCTCTTTGGCCATTACGCCATCGAGGTCGGTGAAGTAGCCGTATGTGGTGTCGGCCGTGGAGTAGCCGCCTACTTGCCCGTAGCTGAGTCGCATTGTGAAATTAGCGTCGGAGTAGAACGAGCTCTCCGTGTCCATCTTCATACGGGCTGCCATGTAGACGCGCTCGGCATCAGCCTTTTGGTCACGGAGGGCAGATGCCTCATTGTTGACCTTATTGAAGTAGACGTCAACAATCTGCTTGGCATAGGCTACAGCCTTGTCGGAAGTAATTGCGTCGAAATCCTTGTCGGCAGCCGCCTTGATGAGCCGTGCAGAATCAGCCATTATGCTCTCATCGAAAAGTTTGTCGATGAATGGAGTAAATGCAGCCTCGTTAGCGACCTCCTTGAAGAAGGCCGGGTGGAATTTCGAGTCAATGTGGCTCGCGTAGTAGGCTAAAAGGGCTGCGGTTGCGCGGCGGTCTGTCTTGACGCTATAGTCCTTATAGAAATTGCGGACGTAAGAGATGAGCTCGTCAGACTTTTTGTCGCCAGCCAATTTGGAGGCGTGTCCCGCGAAGCTGAAAATCTCGGGGCCGCGGTAGAGGCACTCACTCCAATAATAGGTAGCCTTGACGTAAGGCTGAAGAGCCTTGTCGAGTTTCTTGAGTTTCTTGAGGACGGACTTCTGCTCATCCGATCCGTTCTTCTTAGCCCAAGCCTGATATGCCTTCTCCTCGGCTTCCTTGCGTTGGATGACATTGAGGTTGTCGATGCCCCTGTTCATGCCAATGCTATTCTTGTAATAGTTGGTAGAGCGGGAGTATTTGCTGGCGTATTTGATGTAGATGGCCTGATCTGCAAGCATATCCTCAAGCCAAATCTTCTGCTTGATGTCACGGGGCTCGATGCGCGCGGCATTCTCAATGTCGCGGCGGGTCTTGACATCCCACGAAGTCGCATAGCGGTTGGTGGAGCCAGGGTAGCCGATGGTCATGGCATAGTCGCCAGTCTTCATCCCCTTGACCGAAACGGGGAGGAAGTGGGTGGGCTTGTAAGGCTTGTTGTCGGCGGAATAATTGGCAGGGGCGTTGTCGGCGCCGGCATAGACGCGGAAGATGGAGAAGTCGCCCGTGTGGCGCGGCCACTGCCAGTTGTCAGTGTCATGGCCGAACTTGCCGATGCTCTCGGGCGGAGTGCCTACGAGGCGGACATCTTTGTAGACCTTATACTTGACAAGGAAATATTGGTTGCCGTCAAAAAAGCTCTCGACGGAGACATCGCAGAACTCATCGCCCTTTTCGCCGTTCTCAATCTCCTTGCAGTGCGCTTTGATGAGATTGACCCGTGCCTCGGGTGTGAGATTTGAAGTGACACCGTCCATGACGCGCGAGGTCACATCCTCAAAAGAGGAGAGGAAACGCACCTCAAGGCCGGGGACGGGAAGGTCCTCATTGAAAGCGCCGGACCAGAAGCCGTCTCGGAGATAATTGTGCTCAACAGAAGATAGTTGCTGGATGGATGAGTAGCCGCAGTGGTGATTGGTGAAGACAAGGCCATTGTCAGAGACAATCTCGCCAGTGCAACCTCCACCGAAGATGATGACGGCATCCTTGATGGAGCCATGGTTGACACTATAAATCTGCTCGGGCGACAAACGGCAGCCCTCTTGTTTCATCACGTCGATGTTGTGTTTGCTCAGCAGGCTGAGGATCCACATACCCTCATCGGCAAGTGCGGAAGTGGCGACGCTGAGCAGCGCAGCCACTGAAAGTAGTGCTTTCTTCATTAAAAGATACTTAGTGTGTCAGGTTAGGGAATGCGCGAAGCCCAAGGCCAGCGCCAAGGCTATTGCGCCAAATGATGGCAAATATAATGATTTAGCCACAAAGGCCGTCTCGGAGAGGCGCACTAAATGCGCAGGGGCGCAATTTTGACGTTCTCACCCCCGCAGCCTATAGGCTAAGCGGCAGAGAGGCCACCCGATCAGATGATTATACAAGTTGCGGAAATCCGAGCCTGCGGGACGCAGTGTCACACCGCGGCGACGAGGGGCCTCGGCGTCCATCAGGTCGGCATAATCGGCGATGAGTCGGAAAAGATTATATCTGTCAAGCACAAGCCTGCGCGCCTCGGCCAGGGCAAGGACTTCGCCATCGTAAGGGTCCTGGGCCAGCAGATGGTCAATCACACGGCGGGAGGCATCGAAATCGCGTATGTCAACAGGCGTTATGGGAGACGAGGGGAAATAGTCTGACACATTAGGCGCCCCGTGGTAGATGACATGGCAACCTGCGAGCATGGCGTCTGTCAGTTTCTCTGTCCAATAATGGGGCGAGGGGCGATTCTCAATAGCGATGGTGTACTTATAGGGGGCAAGGGCATCCCATTTGTCGGGGACACTCTTAAAACCATGTCCGAACACATCCACCATATCTCCATAGGCCTCTTTTAACTTGTTGACAAAACGCAGCCTGTCCACATGGCCGCGAGTGAATGACTTGTCAGACGTGATGAGGGAGAGGGTCTTCGTTTTAGGGGGAAGCGCAGACGAGGACAGAGAGTCATACGAGAGGTTGAACTCGGTCTGCTGGCCTTTGGGGCTGTCGAAGCCTACAAACCAGGGCAAAGCCGCCGGCCCGTAGGACACATTAGCCCCACTGACTTCCGTTTGGCAGGAATGTACCCGTCCAAACTGCCTCACATAGTCGTCGGGAAAGTGGCAAATCGATGCTGGCTCGCTGAGCATGAGCAGCGTATTGCATTGAGCGACATCGAAATGAGTCGGCTGCTTGACGTAGCGGTTGCGGACGACCACTATGTCAGGGCGCACGCCGTCCGGCATCAGATTGAAAAAGAAGTGGTAGGTGCGTTCGCCAGACTGGAGAAATGGCCGACCATTTGGCAGTTGGCGATGCGTGAGTGGAGTTTGCCCCGTGACTATGAGAATGTTGACTTGCTTAGTCATTGGACCATGATATGGCACACCCCTGGGATTGGTCCACCGAGGGCAGGACAGGGTTGAGAATATGTCCATTCAGCACCATCTCATATTTCGTCACATAGCCCTTTGCCATTTGGAGTGCTGAAAAACGCTCCTTGGCATATTCGTGGCAAATGCGCGGGTTGAAATCGGCGTGAACCATGTCATAGACCATTTGAGACACGGACTGCGACATGGCGCCAACCTCGGGCGTCACAATCTCTGGCATTGCGCCATAGGGGGTGCAGAACACAGGGCAACCCATGTAGAGACTCTCGACGACTGCCAGCCCGAAAGGCTCGTGCCAAACCACCGGGAACACAAGGCCAGATGACTTACGAAGCAACTCAGCCTTGCGCTCGCCAGCCACCATGCCATGGAATGAGACCTTTGGCGACAGGGTGAAACGCAGCCCCATATGCCAGCTGAGACGCCGCCCGCCCAGGACGTCCATCTTGCAACCATCGGGCAGAGCCTTGGCAACCCTGATTGCGCCATCGAGGTTCTTCACCTTCCAGTCCGCCTTGGCGAGGAAATGATAGCGCAAGTGGTTTCGGGGCGACAGGTTTGGCGAGGCGTACTCCGCATCGCCCCAGTCTATTCCATTGTAGACATAGTGCGTACTTCCATGGCGCGCCGCATGGTCCCGCGACACGAAAATGGCGTTGTGACTGAAAGTCTTATTGAAATTGCCGTGTATTGTCTCAACATAGGGCCGCGAGAAATTGGCGGGCGGGGCCGAATTGAAATGCACCACGTCAACATCCGCCGGAATTTGCTCCTCGACACTTTTGCGGGGGTCATATTGCAAAACCGTGGCGAAAGGGCACACTGACCCAGCCGCGCACAGGTAAGAGACTCGGTGGCCAAGGGAGGCAAGCGCCCGCCCAAGCCCCCAGACCATGCGATGGAGTCCGCCATAACCTTGGGCAGGGAGGACGGCCTTATGTGCTATGATGAGGATGTGCATGATGGCGAGTGCTTGGTGTCAGGACTAAAGATTGTCAGTCTTTTTTTTCAATTCCGTAATCGGTCCAGTGTAGCCGCCCCTTGCGCACGGCTGCACGGATGGCGTTGTTAGCCATGATCCCCTCAGCAGTACGATAGGGCCGCGAGTGGTCAAGGTGGAGGGCCGCGATGGCGTGACGCATCTGGATGGGGCGGATGCCGAGATTGACAAGGCGCTCACCGAACTCGCGGTCCATGCCTCCATACGTCATGCGCTCATCAAAGCCGTTGACGGCCAACGCGTCAGAGCGCCAGCAAGATGAGTTGCAGCCATTAAACGACGCCTTGGCCGTGGTCAGGTGATCCAAGACGAGAGCGAAGATGGGGCTGCCTGAGAGTTTCGTCATCTTGAGCGACAGCGGCTGCCCCGCCTTGCGCAACCATTGTGGATTGAAGGCGTCGCCGTTTTCCACATCCGTCTGCCCTATAGCCTTGCTCACCAAAGGCGAGAGCCGAAAATAGCCGGCAGAGACAAAGTGGCCAGGGAGGGCGGCAGCCTTGTGAGCCGCCACGAAATCGCGGCGCGGGATGCAATCCTGATCTGTGAAAATGAGATAATCCGCAGTCGCGGCACTCAACGCCATGTTCAGAATGACGGGTTTGCGGAACCCGTGGTCAGGATGCCACAGATGCCTGATGGGCAAGAGGGAGCGGAATGATTCGACAACCCGCCTTGTCTCGGAATCGGAGCCGTCGTCGGCTATGATAATCTCATCGGCAGGGACGGTCTGCCGTGTGTAGCCCCAAAGTGTCTTCTCAAGCCACAACGGGTTGTTGTAGGTTGAAATTATTACTGCTGTCGTCAATTGGTCTGTCGTTATTGTCTGGTAGTGATAAGGTCCGCACGGGGTGGAGGACTCCGCCCCGCTTGCCGCCTATCCTAATAATTCGGGGCCTAAATTACTAATATATCGGTCACAAAATGGCAGCATGGAACAATCTTTGCGACAAATGGGGCAAATCTGCCGACACACCGATTAATAATAAGGAGTAGAAGACGGAACTGTCACAAGTCAGAAATCTAACGCCAACAAGCAGAGCCAAGATACAGAAAGCGTCTGAGCGTTGCCGCTGTTTCGATTAAGCATAAGCATTATCTTTGTGGGGAGCGGACAAGTCGGAAAAAGATTGGACTATGCAAACAACAAAATCGCGAAAACTGCCAGTGGGCATTCAGACCTTCTCAAAAAGGGGAGTGGCGCAGCAAGACCATGTGATTCATTTTGCGGCTTCAAGGAATGCGGAGAGGAAGACAGGCGTAGTAGTGTCAAAAATCAAAGCAACGCGCCTGCTGAGTTGACTCCGAGACGGGGGGGCGAGGTATGGATTATCAGAATCCACAGGCCACCCGCATTAATAATTTTGTGTCTAAATTACTAATATATAAGTCTCGAAAAGGCAGCATGGAACAATCTTTGCGACAAATGGGATAAATTTGCCAACACACTAATCAAAAATATATGCCGCACGTAAGCGTAATCGTACCAAACTATAACTACTCTCGGTACCTCAGGCAACGCATTGACTCTATTCTTTGCCAGACATACCAAGACTTTGAGCTCATCCTCCTCGACGACAAAAGCACAGACGACAGTGTAAGTGTGCTGAACACGTACTCGGAGAATCCCCACGTGTCGCACATAATTGTCAATGAAAAGAACAGCGGAGGCGTGTTTTACCAATGGGAAAAGGGTATCAACTTGGCCAAGGGTGACTATATATGGATTGCAGAGGCAGATGATTGGGCGGAGCCCACATTTCTGGAGAAGTGCGTCAACGTACTCGATGGGAGCCAGAAGACAGTGTTGTGCCAAACCGGCTCAACCCTTGTGGATAGCGAAGGCGGCCCAATAAATCGAGACTGGGACAGGTTTGGCTATAGCGACGGCAAAGTGCTGACATTCGATGGAAAAGAGTTCATCCGAAAGTTTTTGAGATTTAACAACCTATTGTACAATGCTTCAGGCATCGTCTTCCGCAAATCGGCGATAGGGGATTTCCCTCACGAGGTGAAACACTACAGGGCGGCCGGTGACTGGATATTTTGGCTGCTGCTCACACAGAAAGGCTCTGTCGCCATTGTGAAAGAACGTTTGAACAACTTCAGGAAACACGGCAAGAGCGCATCGTGGTCCACTCCCCTCAGAGAGAACATCATGGTGTTCAAGTTCATGCATGACATTGGCCTGTTCAAGTGGAAGTACGGCCATTCCGAACTAATCATGGAGGGTATCTTGCAACGTCATATCAAGCATATGAAAGGAAACGGCGGTGAGCAGGAGTTCACGGAGCGACTTAAAGACATCACGCACACCACCAATAAGTTACCATATCACTACTCGCAGTTCTGCAAATTCATGAACTATATTCTGCCGGTCTGCGTTTTCCCGCCCACAAGGAAATATTAGGCTGCGGCAGTGATTGGGTGTTGCACATGGCCAAGAACATAAAATAATTATCTTTGTGGGAAGGGAAACCAACTCACAAGATGTTCAAATCGTCCTGAAGAAGAACCTCTTACGGGCATCTTGTTCCGAAGCTTTTGTGCGTAAATTTCTATTACTTAAGGGCAGGAAGAACAATCTTTGCGACAAATAGAATAAATTTGCCGACACACTAATCAAAAAAGCATGCCGCATGCAAGCGGCACAAAACCAAACTATTGCTATTTCCCTGTTTTTTGGGGACACGAGGGGGCCATACGCATCACCATAGCGTCATGGAGTTTTGGTCTTGACAACGGACAGGGGATATAATACGGAAGTCAACCTATGGCAAGAAAGAAGATTGCGTTTTGCCTTTGCAGATTTTTAGATGGAGGCATAGACACTGTGGCTGTGCGCTACCTGAACAGCATCGACAAGAATGAATATGACGTCTCTCTCATAATCGGTGATGAATACAAAGACATGGAGGTCTTTGCAGATAGGTTGTCGCAAGACATTCACGTCCATCATTTGGTTAAAGACGGAATTCTGACATCAATTGCGAAAAGGAAACTGGGAAGGAGGCTCAACCCGCTGGAAAAAATCGCAGAGGAAGTCGCCTTACGCCCCATAAGGCGATGCCTTCAGAAGCAACGCATGTCCAAGTTACTTTCCGATATGAACGCAGTGATTGACTTTGACAGCACCCAGACCAGCATCATAGGAGATGCGGAATGTAAGAAGATTGCCTTTTTCCACTTCTCGATTAACGAATATTGCTCTGGCAAAGAATCGCGAATCCGTCGCTTAGGAAGGAAATTGAACCATTACGACTACGTGGTGACCATCTGCAAGGCGATGGAGAAGGAGGCCTCTGAGCTCTACCCGTGCCTTCGGGACAAACTGCAAACAATATACAATCCTATCAGCATAGCAGAGATAGAAGAGTTGAGCTCAGCTACACCGCCACCCGATGAGGAGTATTTCCTTATGGTAGCCAGAATTAACGAGTCTCAAAAAGATTTCACGACCCTGCTGAGAGCCTACGCTAAGGCGCAAGACAACGGGTACAACCTGCCAAGGCTGAAGATTGTAGGCAAGGGACCACACGAGCATGAGATAAAGGAATTGGCGCAACGCCTGGGAATTGAGGACTCGGTTGACTTTATGGGTTTCATGGCGAACCCGATGCCGCTGATCGCCCACTGCAACACATTCATCCTCTCCACTAAATTCGAGGGCTTGGCCACAGTCCTCATTGAGGCCCTCGAGAACGACAGGCTGATTGTGGCGTCAGACTGCCCCACGGGCAATAGCGAAATCCTCGACGGCGGTCGTTGCGGAATCCTCACGCCTGTTGGCGACGTAGACGCAATGGCAAAAGCCTTAGTAAGCTCAGTGCGGGACACATCGCTGCGCGCAAGGTTGCTATCAAACGCCGCTATACACAAAAAGGTATTCTCAACTGACCAAAGCTTGGAAAGTCTATACAACTTGCTGTAGCAAGGGGCATAGACTCAATCAAGACTTCCGCAGCACATCCTCGTAGACTTTGACAAGCTCAGCGGTCAGCTTATCCTGGCGGAAATTTTGCGCATAGGCGCGCCCATCCTCAATCATATGCGAGCGCAAACCAGGCTCAGAGGACACACGCCTTATGGCATCCGCAAGTGCCACGTCGTCATCAGGGTGGACATAAAGCGAAGACGGGCCGCCAGCCTCCTCAAGACAAGAGCCAGTGCAGCCAATGGCGGGAATGCCACTCACAAGAGCCTCAAGCAGTGGGATGCCAAAACCCTCAAAGCGTGAGGGGTAGACCATCATATCCGCCATTTGATATATGGCCGGGAAGAGGTTGAATGGCACACCGCTAATCATTCGGAAACGCCCCTCAATCCCATTGTCGGCGCAGAAACGGGCCACCTCGTCAGCGTAAGGCGTCCGCTTGCCGAGCGCCACCACCTGGGTGTCAGACGGCAGGTGCAGCAAGGCCTTGGCAAGGAGCATGAGGTTTTTGCGCCGCTCGATGCTTCCGACATAAAGTATGTAATGCTCCGGGAGGTTGTATTTATTGCGGGCGGAATACATGTCAGCATCAGTCGCCTCGTGCCAGAACTGCTCATCGCAGCCTTGATAGACCACATCGACCTTGCCAGGTGAGACTCCATAAAAGTTGACCACATCGCGCTTGGTGCATTCGCTGACGGCTATGACGCGGTCGGCATTTCGGCACGCGCGGCGGAACTTGAAATCATATATTGCGCGGTCTATGCGCCCGTAGCACTCAGGATGACGAAGAAAAATGAGGTCGTGAATGGTCACAATGCTACGCACACCGCTTGCATTGCGGATGTTGAGAGGCAACTCGTTACTGAGGCCGTGAAAAAGGGATACACCATCAGACTGAAGCCGACCCGTGACGCCCATCACACGCCAAAGAGACTTGGCGGCGCGAGAAAGGAGGCCATCCGGGTATGTCATCACCACGCCTTTCTCCCTGTCAACGCCATCGAGACAATTAATCCTCTTGGGTGACGGGACATAGACACGGAGCGACTCGGCGTCGGCATAGCGAGCCAACCCACTGATGACAAATCGGCTATAGTTGCCAAGGCCTGTCCTGTTCTGAGCCGCACGCTTGCCGTCAAAACCTATTATCTTGCCGATGAGTGACACCTTGTGATTATTTTTTTTTGGGGGGGGGATTATTACTTCTCGTTTGGGAAATCCTCATGCTTCAGTTTCCATCGGCGATGGCTCAGGAGCCAAAGCTGCGGGAACCGCTGCAGATCATCCTCAATAAACGACGCGAAACGGGCAGTGCTCTCCTTCTCGGGCAGCGAGGCAGGCGCATCGGATATGAGCTTAAGCTCCACCTCATAATATCCGCGGCGATAGGAGACAAAAGACGGGTAGAAAAGCGCAATGTCCAATTTGCGGGCTATATGCTCAGGGCCGACAAGGAAAGGCGTGTCCTTGCCGCAGAATGGCAGCCACATCTTTTGAGCGCCATGATGTGGGCATTGGTCACCGATGATGAGCGTGAAACCGACATTCCCGCTGCGCACACACTGGGCGGTATACCTGAAGCCGCGCTGACTCTCAATGGCCGTGATGCCGCGGCGGGTGCGGACCTCCGTGCTTATATAGTTGGCAAAATTGTTTGCCTGAGGCTGATAAAAAGTACGGATTTCAAACTCCTTGGGGAACACGAGCGGGAAAACAGTGAACCACTCCCAATTGCCGAGGTGAGCGGCATAGAGAAAGACACTCTTGCCCTGCCTCATGACTTGCTCGGCGACCTCGGGGTTACGAATGACCATTCGGCGGCGCAGCTCATCATCTGATATGGTGAGAGCCTTGATAGTCTCAAAGAAATAGTCGCTCAGGTGGTGATAAAACTGCCGCTCAATTTTCTTCTTCTCCTTGTCCGTCTTGTGGGGGAAGATGGTCGAGATGTTCTCCCGCACCACCTTGATGCGGTAGCTCAGCACCCAATAGAGGATGAAATAGACCACATCAGCAAATACATAAAGCACGCCAAGGGGCAGGTGCGA
Source organism: bacterium (assembly GCA_963658925.1). GTDB lineage: Bacteria > Bacteroidota > Bacteroidia > Bacteroidales > Marinilabiliaceae > W3P20-009. The sequence continues at coordinate 50,599 of CAVKRQ010000002.1, read as the reverse complement.
GACCGCCCTCACGCACTTTCGGCCAAAGCGCCCCAAAAGGTTGAGATGGCCGAGATTGCGGCCGTCACGGCTGACACCGGCAGGGAGTTCGGCCTGCTGCCCTTTATTTAAGTCACTGCTTGCCACGTTAGAGATAAAGTTTGCGTTCAGAATATGTCAAGAAAAGAGTCTCGACCCTGTTGGACAGCCTACTATTTGGCCTTAAGGGAGTTGACAATCTTCTTGAAGAAATTTTTAATCTTCTCGGAAGGCGACATATGCCAACTATGCGCGCAATAATGTATCGCATGGGTCATTGGTGTAACCTCATGACGGTTGCCCGCGATGTGGGAAGACGGGTATATGTGCACACCCCCGTCAAGCTCCTGGTCCTCGTCCTTATAGAGGAAGCCGCGTTTCTCCGCCACATAGGCGTAAATCTCCGGCGAGACGACATTCATATTCAGATTGCCATCAGGGCCGACAAAAGACTGGTCGGTATACCAGTCGAGCACCTCACGCGCGAAGGGGCACCCCCTCTCAGCACCCATCACGGCAGCCTGGATCATAATGCCAGAGACAAATCCCGGCTTGATGCGTCGTCCGTCAGCATCAATCATGTCCCACGCTCCATCCCGGTCCGCCTGAATCTGGTGAAACTCGATGGCCGAGAAGAAGTTATGGTTCAAGAAAGAATCGAGAGGCTTAAGGACCAGCACGTCAGAATCGAGATAGACGCCGCCCTCAGTCAGGAGTGCGTACATGCGCACATAGTCGGCCACGAATGCCCACTTCTTATGCGCAAGGGCCTCTTTGGCATAAGCTGGCAAATCGATGCTCTCAAGATCCTTGGCAGTCCACAGACGGAACTTATAATCCGGCAGATGACGTTTCCACGACGCGATGCACTTTTTTATCTTGCGAGGGTACGGGTCGCCACTGAACCAGCAATAATGAATTACCTTGGGAATCATATTTATTTATCTGAATGAATTGCTGACCACCTGTCTCACTTATTGTAACTAAAAGGATGGTGGTCAAGAGCCAGATTTTTAGATTATTGAGGGGGAGGTGCGGACTTGCTTCCGACAGGTCCTGATTTGTTCACACGCTGTCACCGCGATCGTCATACATAATCTTTTTCTCGTCCCGCTCAACCATTTTGGCGAGGACAAGGAATTTATAGAACGCGTCGTTGCATGACATGATGAAGCCGAACTTGCCGAGTCGGAATCCGCCCTTGATCACATAAGACTTGAAGAACCTGAAAAAAGGCGAGAACATGAGTTTGAGCAGTCCGACCCTCTTTCCTTGCCGCCTCACAGCCTCATTGTCCGAGTAATTATTAAGTTTGGAGACGTATTTGTTTTCGGGGTCATCGGCAAGATGGATGAAAGCGAGATCATGCAACCGTTTGGGTATGCGCCCCACACGTCCATCCACCTTTGGCACGGCGTGGATCGAGGCGGGCCAGTCAACAAGCGATTTGCGGAAGAAACGCAATTGATAATCGGGGTATGAGGAACGCACGAAAAGGCCAAACATGTGGTTCTTGCGAGCGACAAACAATCCATCAGGGCAATCTTCTTTCTCAATTGCCGCATAGAGGTATACTCTTAGTTTATCAGTCACCACCTCATCCGCATCCACCACGAGCACCCATTCGCAGCTTGCCGCCTGGATTGCAGTGTTCCTGGCCGGTTCACATATTGTGATGCCGTTTTTGGGGAACGTGACAATCTTGCAGCCGAACTCTCGCGCTATATCAAGCGTCGAGTCGGTACTCTCCATGTCGCAGACGACGACCTCGTCGAACTTGCGGACAGATTCGAGCACTTTACGTAGACGCAACTCGGCGTTATAGGTGTTAATTACTACAGATATTGGCATTATTGGCCAAGTTTTTTTCGTTATTCACATCAAGTTTGCCAGTATTTCTCATCAAAAGCCCCCTGGCACTTAAACTTCCAGTGTTCATGGCAGAGCAGCCACAGATTAGGAGAACGCCTGCCATTGTCCTCGATGCATAACGGCAAAGATAATGAATATAATGGAGCGACTTGGATTTATCTGCGCACATTAGCGACGATATCGCAATTCCCCAGAAGCTAATCAAACACATAAAGGAGTGGCAATCAAGGCAAAGCCATCACAAGCCAACATAGCATTTGGGACATGAAGACGAAAAAGCATTATCTTTGTGAGAATTGACTAATGGGGCAAAAGCGAAGCAACTATGCAGACGACAAATCTCAGAAGACTGCCGGTGGGCATTCAGACTTTCTCTGAAATCAGGGCAGAGGGATACGTGTACGTAGACAAGACTGATTTGGTATGGAATCTCGTAAATCGTGGGAATAAATACAACTACCTCAGCCGCCCGCGCAGATTTGGCAAGACATTGCTGGTAACCACACTCCAAGCCTATTTTGAGGGACGCAAGGAACTCTTTGAGGGGCTGAAAATAATGGAGTTGGAGAAGGAGTGGAAAGTGAGGCCTGTCATTCGATTGGACATGAGCCGCGCCGGGGAATCTATGGAGAAGCTGAACTCATATCTAAATCAGGCTTTTGGCATATACGAAAAAATGTATGGTGTAAACGTTGCATCAGAAACCACTTTTCAAACCAGACTTGATAATATCATAATCGCAGCTAATGACGCAACTGGACAAAAAGCCGTCGTACTGATTGACGAATACGACTTTCCCCTCCAACACTCGTGGGGTACACCAGAGCATGAGAAGTGCGCAGCAACATACCGCGAGGTTTTTACCATACTCAAGGCAGACGATGAGCTAATAAGATTCGTTTTCATCACAGGCGTCACCAAGTTCACACAAATTTCGCTTTTCTCAGCGTTCAACAACCTGACGAATATCAGTTTCAAACCCATATACGAAAGCATATGCGGCATATCTCAACAAGAACTCGAAACTGACTTTTGCCCAGAAATCAAGGCAATGGCAGAAGAAAATGGATGGACGGAGAAAGAAGCGACAAAGAAGCTCAAAGAGAATTATGATGGTTATCACTTCTCAAAATTATGCAAGAAAGACATATACAACCCGTTCAGCCTTATTAACGCCCTTGACAATAAAGATTTACAGAACTACTGGGTATCTTCTGGATCTACCACATTACTCCAAAAGTTTGTAAGCGACATGGAAATCCGACTAAAGGATTTTGACAACTACCCGATTTTGAGCCATATTCTCGAATCATCAGACATCTCATGCGGGAATGCGGGACTATTCCTCTACCAATCGGGCTATTTGACGATTAAGGAATATGCAGATGACATGTATGTTCTTGGATTTCCAAACAAAGAGGTCCGTCAAGCGCTATATGACAGCGTACTGCCAGTTTTGGCATTACGAAAAAACGACGAAGTGCAAACAGCGCAAGCTTGCCTCCTATTAGCGATGAAAGAAGGCGACCTCGCCAAATCCATGCAACTTCTCAAGGCCCTGATTGCCGACGTGCCGTACAGCAACAAAAAATTGGAGAGCATGGACATGGAGGAGCGTTACCGCCTCATCATCAGCACGATATTCAACTCCATAGGACTTAATGTAGAGGTCGAGCGCATGCTGTCAACTGGACGTATAGACGTGGTTGCAAGCTCCGCCAAGTTCACCTACGTCATGGAGCTCAAGTTGCAAAAGAATGGAGGACTGAAGTCCGCTGTCGAGCAGATGAAAGAGAATCATTATCTTGAGCCATTCAGGGGCACGGAGCGCAAAGTTATCGGTGTCGCCGTTGAACTTGACGACCTCGGGAAAGGTATGACGGGGTGGCAGGAAATCAACTAAGAGTAAACAAACCCATAAGATGAAAAAAGCTCTTGCGGCAGCCGTCGCAATCCTCTCCGCAGCCACAGCTGCAACCGCTCAGGCAAGCCGCGACTCAATTAACGCGTCAGCGCAAGCATGGACCTCTGTAGCGACCAACAGCCGATTGCGCCCTCTGCTGAGCTATAGCAACGAATGGGGCCGATACACCCAATATGAGCAAGGCGAGGGTGGCATTGAGGCTCATGTGGATTACGCCCACACTTTCATAAACCCGAGGATAGCGTTCCGTGCGGGTGTGACAGCGCAGACCTCGACAGATGGAGACAGGACTCAGCTCAGTGAGTTGTTTGCCGACTTCAACCTCTGGATGTTCGACATCCGCATGGGATTGGAGAACTATACCCCTGTGGAGAGCAACACGGCGACGTCAGTCGGCTCATACATAATGAGCAACAATGCTCGCCCAGTGCCACGCGGCTGGGTGGGTATACTGGACTACTGGTCATTGCCTTTGGATAGGCTACCATTCTCATTTGCCAAACATTTGGGAGCCCTCATCCAAATACGCGCCGGATTTTCACTCGGCATGATGGATGACGAGGGCGTGGCGGAGTATACGGACAACTTGCTGCTGCACGAGAAGTTCGCATACGGCCGCATCGGGCAATGGTGCGTCAAACCATATGTTGGGCTGAACCACAGCGTCTTAATGGGCGGGCGTCTGCCAGACGGGACGAAAGTGCCAATCGACTTTTGGAACTCAGTCTTTGCAAAAAACGGAAACCCTGAAATTTTCGGTGACAGATTTAGGGCAGAGTGCACCAATGCCGCCGGAGGGCACCAGGGAATGTGGGACTGCGGCATAGACCTCGATTTCTCGTCATTCAGTGGCAAGGTATATTATCAAAGGCCATTCGCCGACTCAAAAGCGAGGAAATTAATCCCGAACACAGCCGGCGGCCATGGGGCAAAGGATTACACCATTGGCACCACGATAGCCATAAAGAAGTGCACGTTCATTCGCGAGGTATCCGTCGAGATGGCCAAAACGGCATGGCAGGGAGGCGAAGGGCTGCCTGACCCCTACGTGCCTTTGCGCGATGGCAGCAGCCAGCTTTTCTGGCCAGGCGACTACACAGAGGCCAACTTCAGCTACATCAAGGACAATCTATTGATTGAATGCGACGTGGCAGCATGGGAGGAGAGAACAGGCAATACACTCGACTGCCACAACTTCATTGATTTCTGCATCGACACATACGACCACGGAGAGTCATATGGCGGACGGACGACATATCTGGGCAATTGGCTTGCCGAGCAAGGATGGACACGCCATGGGTTGTCAATGGGCAACACTCTCATGCACACCAAGAAAACAGTCGCCACATATGCACCAGAGGGGTCTACGCCAATGACAGAGACATTCCCTAACACTCAAGTGCGAGCGATAAATGTAGGAGTCATGGGTGACATATTGGCGAACAAACTGACCTATTGCCTACGGCTCACATTCTCTCGCAACTACGGCAACATCAGCGAGAAGTACGGCAACAGGAGCTACAGTTGGACACTGACGCCAAACTACTTCTTTGCCAACCCGAAGAACGAGGCGTACACCAAGCTCAACCTTAACTTGGCGTTGCGACACGGACTGAGCGTCAACACGAACCTCGCGTACGACTTTGGAGACCTGTATCACAGCTTCTCTGTCAGAGCCGGAGTCAAATATCAGATAGGTTTAAGGCTGTAGAAGAGCAATTTCCAAAGGCAAGGTTACCCCCAAACATTAAGGCAAGGAAAAGTAAAACCAGACAGGCACGGCTGCCAGCCCCGAGAAAATGGGGTTGGCAGCCGTGTTTTTACATATGAAATGCTAATAAAACTAAAAACTAAAAAACGGTTTTGGGTTTTCGAGTTTTCTACATAACTTAGCGGGTAGAAAAACTAAAAACCTGCAACCGATTGATGGAACTGAACGAGAAGATATTGCCCGCGTCGATGGACTTGTTCTTCAGCAAAGGGATAAAAGCCGTGTCGATGGACGACGTGGCACGGAGTGTCGGCATATCCAAGCGCACACTCTATGAGCACTATGAGAGCAAAGACTCCTTGCTCGTGGCCTGCATCGAAGACATCCTGAAGCAACGCAACAGCAAGATGTACAACATGATGGACGGCTCGATGTCATTTATCGAGGTCATAACCCGCTCCATATTCGAGGCCATGAGTTTCGCTCAGAACATCAATCCGCAGTTTTTCGCCGACTTGGACAAATTCAACTACTCGGCCGTCAAGTCGTCAGTGGAGCAGAGTTTCGAGAATCTGCGCAAACGCACAGAGAGCCTCATCGAGCAGGGCAAGCGAGACGGGCTCTTGCGCAAAGACGTCAACGCCAAGCTCATAGCCCACATCATGGTGGGCAGCGACAAGAAAAGCTTCAACGAGTGCGTCAATGAGAGCGAGTGGGGCCGGACATACGTCTTCAAACAGCTATGCTCCATATTCCTGCGCGGCATGGCGACGGAGAAAGGAGCAAAACTGCTTGACGAGTGCATGCACAAGCTGGACGCATTAGACCCCGAGCAATAAGAAGACACAAAAAACACAAGATAGATTTTAGACAAAATGAACCTGAGAATTGCAACTTTGGCCATAGCGGCATCCGTTTGCATGGCCGGCCAAGCGCAAGATCAGCAGGACGCGGGGATAGCGCAACAACCCGCTCAAGACGCCACCATGACCGTGGACCTGCAAACAGCCATCAGCAAGGCGCTGCAATATAACAAGCAGCTGAGGAACAGCACGCTCGATCGCGAGACGTACTATCAGAAAGTGCGCGAGGCTCGCTCTCAAGGGCTTCCACAGGTCAACGCAAGCCTGACAGGGACCACCTATTTCGACAAAGAGATGGAGTTCAGCGGAATGGGCATCAAAATGGAGAACTCGCTCACGCTCGCCGCTACCGCCTCATGGACATTCTCGATGCAACAGGTCGCCTCGGTCAAAGTGGCAAAGATTGCCCAGAGGCTCACGGAGCAGACTGTCCGCCAGACGGAGCTCGACGTCAAGGCCAACGTGGCTGACACATATTACGCCGTCCTCACCTACGAGCGCAACATAGACATTGTCAAGGACAACCTGAAGGACATGGAGGACATTGCGGCCCACACACAGCACTGCTATGAGGCGGGAACCGTGGAGAAGACCGATGTCGACCAGATAAACATCAACCTCGCCACACTCAAGAACTCGCTCCTCTCACTTCAGCGCAGCCTTGAGAGCACCAAGAGGCTGCTCGTTCTGCAGATGGGCGTGGACATCAGCACGGCAATCAAGACAGCGCAGACGCTGGACCAGTTCCTCGCCGCCACCTCGGCGCAGATTGACACCACGAAGTTAGACATCAACAGCAATGTCGAGTACCAGCAGCTTCTCATCAACCGCGAGGTCACTGAGCAGACCGTCAAGATCCGCAAATTCGCCTACATTCCCACCCTGACAGCGAGCTACCAGTACTCCAATGCGCTCAAGGGAGGCTTCATGAACTTCGACCACATTGGCAATCTGACACTCACCATCCCCATCTTCAGCGGATTCCAGCGCCACTCACAGCTCAAGCAGGCCGAGATTGACGTTCGCAAGAATGAGACCAACATCGCGCTGATGGAGGACAACCTGGCGCAAAACGCCGAGCAATACGCTTTTGACCTCCAGACAGCGCAAGACGCCTACGACCTGCAAAAGGAGAACCTCGAAGTGGCCCGACGCGTGCTTGAGAACTACCGGAACAAATACAATCAGGGAGCCTTGTCAAGCCTCGACCTCACGCAGGCCAACACGAACTACCTCAGCGCGGAGAGCACATACGCCAGCGCGGCGCTCGACCTCCTCATGGCGCAGACCAAGCTGCTCAAGCTTTACAACCTACTCTAAGAAAACAACACAAGATAATTAAGACATAGTACCGATGAAAAAGAGTTTAGCATGTCTGGCCATGGCTGCCGCAGCCATGCCCCTCATGACGTCGTGCAGCGGGCCTCAAGAGGCTAAGGCCACAGAAGAAGAGAGCACACTCGTGCGCGTGGACACGATCAAGACTGTCACTGTAGACCGCAAGATTGAGTACACCGCCAACCTCGAGGCCAACGAGCAGGTGTTCTACGCCCCCACCCTTTCGGGCACTCGCATCAAGAAAATTAACGTCGAGGTGGGAGACCGCATTCACAAGGGGCAGGTACTCGTCGAGATGGACTCAAACACCCTCACTCAGCAGGAGCTTCAGCTCAAGAACATAGAGACCGAGTACAACCGCGCCCTCAAGCTCATGGAGACCGGCTCAATCAGCCAGCAGAACTATGACCAGGCTGTGACAAGCTATGAGGTGGCCAAGAAAGCCATTGAGACACTCAAAGAGAACACGCGCCTCGTGGCCCCGTTCAACGGCGTCGTGACCGGCAAATATATGGAAGAGGGCGAGCTCTACATGGGCGGCGCCTATGGCGGCGCCAGCAAGCCCTCCATTATCTCGATTGAGGAGATCAACCCGATGAAGGCCATAGTCAACATCTCCGAGAAATATTATCTTGAGGTCAAGAAGGGCATGAGTGTAAGCCTGAAGAGCGACGTCTATGGCGATCGCGAGTTCCCAGGCCACGTAAGCATAGTCTACCCGAGCATTGACGCCAAGACGCGCACATTCTCCGTTGAGCTTTTGTTTGACAATGCCAAGGAGGAGCTCCGCCCCGGCATGTACGGCACCGTGACATTCTCGACCGGCAAAGCAGAGACCATGCTCGTGCAGAGCCTCGCCGTGCTCAAGGTGCAGGGCTCAAATGACCGCTACGTCTTCCTCGCCAAGGATGGTCACGCCAAGCGCTTGTCCGTCAAAATCATCAACCGATATGACGACAAGGTGGAGATTCAGCCCCTTGACGGAGAGATTCATGACGGGGACCTCATCGTAAGCACGGGCCAGGCCAAACTGGTGGACGGCCGCAAGCTGAACATCGTCAGGAACTAATCAATAGAGTCATAACACACTAACGGTTAGTCAAGATGAGCATATTCTCAACCGCGGTAGAGAAGCCTATCTCGACATTGATGGTTTTCGTGGCCGTCATAGTCATAGGCATCTACAGCTACATAAAGCTCCCAATCGACCAGTATCCGAAGATGGACCCGCCGTACATCACGGTCATGGCCACCTATCCGGGAGCCAACGCCACAGACATTGAGCAGAACGTCACCAAGCAGCTGGAGGACCAGTTGAACTCGGTGGACGACCTCAAGGAGATGACCTCGACATCCTATGAGAACCTGGGCGTGGTCACCCTCGAGTTTGAGTGGGGCATCAACCTCGACAACGCCAGCAACGACGTGCGCGACGCAGTGGACAAAGCCATGAACAACCTGCCGGACGACATCGACCGCCCGACCATCATGCGCATATCGACCTCCATGATGCCGACCCTCGTCTACGCCGTCACAGCAGAGCAGTCTTATTCCGGACTCTACAAGATTTTGGACGACAAGGTCATCATGAACCTCAACCGCGTTGACGGCGTGGCCTCGGCCTATGTGTCGGGCATCGCCGAGCGCGTGGTCTACGTTGACCTCGACCCCAATAAACTTGACGCCTACAACCTGACCCTCAACCAGATTGGCAACGCCATATACGCCGAGAACAAAGACGTGTCGGCGGGCAACGTCAAAGTGGGCATTGAGGACTACTCACTCCGCATAGAGGGCGAGTTTGACCAGAGCGACGAGATTAAGGACATCCCCCTCGCCGTTGGCGACAGGACCATCAAGCTGTCAGACATAGCCACTGTCCGCGACACGCTCAAGGACATAACACTTGAGACCCAGGTCAACCGCCAGAATGGCGCGGTGCTGCTCGTCACCAAGCAGTCTGACGCCAACGCCGTGGCCGTGGCCAGCGAGGCGAGGGCCGAGATTGAGAAAGCGGTGAAAGAGTTGCCGAGCGACATCAAGTTTACGATGATCACAGACAACTCGGACTTCATCATCAAGGCCATTGACAACCTCAAGGAGACGCTGTTCTACGCCCTCCTGTTCGTCGTCATCGTCGTGTTCGTCTTCTTGGGCCGCTGGCGTTCAACCTTCGTCATCGCGCTCACCATCCCAATCTCGCTCATCGTGGCCTTCATCTACCTCGCAGTGGCGGACGGCTCGCTGAACACCATCACCCTCATGTCGCTCTCCATAGCCATAGGCATGGTGGTGGATGACGCCATCGTGGTTTTGGAGAACGTCACCAAGCACGTGGACCGCGGATCACGCCCCAAAGAGGCAGCTAAATACGGCACCAACGAGGTGTGGACTTCCGTCATCGTCACGACCCTCGTGACGATAGCCGTGTTCTTCCCGCTGACCATGATTCCCGGCATCATGGGTATATTCTTCAAGCCGCTCGGCTGGATTATCTGCATCTGCGTCAGCACATCTACACTGACTGCCATCTCGCTAACCCCGATGCTCTGCTCCAAGTTCCTCAAACTTCGCGACAAGGAGGAGGATGCGAAGGACACCCGCTTCAGCTTCTACCGCTGGAGCCAGAGGTGGCTTAACAAGATGGACAACGGCTACGAGCGCATCATCCGGTGGGTGCTCAACCACAAGACGGTGACAATATGCTCCATGTGCGCGCTCTTCATTGGCTCCATCTTCCTCACGCCCTATCTGCACACCGAGTTCTTCCCGCAGAACGACCAGAATAACATCAACGTCTACGCCAAGATGCAGCAAGGCCAGCGTGTGGAGGTCACCAAGGCCATGGCCATGAAACTGGACTCGGCCATCCGCGTCAAGATTCCTGAGGTTACCATCATCTCGGCATCATACGGCTCGGAAGAGGAGGCCTCATTCTCATCAATGATGAGCACCACGGGCAACAACGTCTTCAACATGCGCCTGCGCACAGTAGACATGAAAGACCGCGACCGCTCTGTCTTCGTCATGGCAGACTCCATCCGCTCTATCATCAACACGTTCCCTGAGATTTTGGACTACGAGGTCACGACGGGCCAGAACGGAACGACGGGCAACACCGTGGATATAGAGATTTTCGGCCACGACTTCCCGGGCACGAGCCGCTTTGCCGCCGAGTTGAAAGACAGGCTCAAGAGCATCCCTGGTGCGGAGGACATCCTCATCAGCCGAGGCGATGACAAGACTGAGCTTCAGGTTTACCTGGACCGCGAGAAGTTGGCCCGCCACGGGCTCACGACATCGGGCGTCGGCGCCCTCATCCGAACCTACGTCTATGGCAACCGAAACTCCAAGTTCAAAGAGGAGGGTGAGGAGTATGACATAATCGTGCGCCTTGAGGAGAAATACCGCTCCAAGATTGCAGACATAGAGAACATGCTCATCACCGACGGCTATGGCCAGAAAGTCCGCCTGAAGGAGCTTGGCGACATTGTGGAGGGCTACAACCCGCCGTCCATCGAGCGCAAGAGCAAGCAGCGAATGCTTAAGGTCTCTGTGACCCCGGCATCAGGCTACGCCATGGGTGACATAGCCACCGAGTGTCAGAAAGTTATCGACTCAATGGACGTCCCGTCAGAGTACTCCACCTACATTGGCGGCTCATATGAGGACCAGCAGGAGTCGTTCGGAGCCCTGGGCCTGCTCATCATCCTGTCGCTTCTGCTTGTCTACCTCGTCATGGCGGCCGAGTTTGAGAGCTTCGTGATGCCAGGCATCATCATGCTCGCCATCCCATTCGCATTCACAGGTGTCGTTCTGGCTCTCCTCATCTTCAACGTCAACCTGTCAGTCGTCGCCGCGTTGGGCGCCATGATGCTCATCGGCATCGTCACCAAGAACGGCATCGTGCTCATCGACTACATCAACCTCATGCGAGAGCGCGGCGTGAAGCTCTATGACGCCATCTCGCTCTCTTGCCGCAGCCGTCTCCGCCCTGTGCTGATGACATCACTCACCACCATGCTCGGCATGCTCCCGATGGCCTTGTCTACAAGCGAGGGTTCAGAGACATGGCAGCCCATGGGCGTGGCAGTCATCGGTGGCATGGTCTTCTCGACAATAATAACCATGCTCATCGTTCCGGCTGTATACGCGGCAGTGGACAAGAGCGGAAGCCGCGACAAGAAGAAGAGCGAGCGCAAGGAGTACAAGTTCATGGCCGACTTCGACCCTGAGCGCGACCTGCCCGCCAGCCGCCGCCAACAGATTGGCGAGGCTAAATAAGCAATGACAACAGGCTTGCGGAGGTTTGCAAGCCCCCCGTCTTCCACCTCCGTAAGCCTTTCTTTTAACCTGACGAAGAGATGAAAGCAGTATTCATATCATACAACCAGGCTCTCACAGAGCGACTGGAGTATATATTCGACCAGCTCAAGATAACGGGCTTCACCAAGTTTCCGCTTGTGTTTGGCCGAGGCACCAACGGAGGCGAGCCGCGCATGGCGAGTCACGCTTGGCCCGAGATGAACAGCTCAATCCTGACCATTGTCGATGACGACATAGTGCCACTCCTGCTCAAATACATAGAGAAGTTGGACCATGTCAACCTCGAAAATGGCATCCGCGCCTTCGTGTGGAACATCGAGCAGCAATACTAAGATTTAATAGGCAACATAAAAACAGATTCTTCCTCACCGCTACTTCAGTTCCCTGCACCAACAGGACACACAACTTCAAGAGAAAAATAATAGTTTGGTTTTTGATTAGTGAGAAAGTGAACCCCGCGCACGCCTTGGTGGCGACGCGGGGCACTTTTTTTGTCCACACGCATCCGTCCACAAGCCCCGCAACTGTAATTGTGACTTGTCGCGACCAAACTTACACAGGAGAAACAACTTAAAAAACCGCGCCCCCGAGCCATGCGGAAAAGAGGCTCGGGGGCGCGACTATGACGCTGATTTAAGGAAGCCCGCCAAGAGCGGAAACTTCAGAAAAACAAGGCGATGTTTTTAAACAAACAGAAGACCTATGCGATAGAAGAGAGCCGAGACAACCCAGGCCACGAGAGTAGTCTCGCCAGCCAAGAAGAGCGCCCATTTCCAAGACCCGGTCTCACCTTTGACAGCGGCAACCGTCGCGAGGCAGGGGAAATAGAGAAGAATGAAGAGCAGATAGGCGTAGGCGTTGAGCGGCGTCATACCGTCAGCCTCCATCTTCTGACGGAGAATGGTATACTTGTCATGCTCCTCACCACCAGACTGAGCGGCATCAAGGTTATCATCGTCGGCAAAACTGTCATCATCGGCATAAAGGACACCAAGCGTGGAGGCCACAATCTCCTTTGCGCCGACACCGGCAATAATGCTGACATCCTGTTTCCAAGAGAAACCTTGTGGACGGAACACGGGCTCGACAGATTGACCGATGCGGCCAATGAAACTCTGCTCCTGCTGCGCTTGGCGGTCAAGCTCCTCATTGTGAGGAAAGTAGCCGAGCGCCCATACTACCACGCTTGCCACAAGGATGATGCCACCCATCTTCTTGAGATACTGTCGGCCGCGCTCCCAAGTGTGGCGCGCTATGGCCTTGGCTGTCGGGAACCTGTAAGGAGGCAACTCCATGACGAAAGGCGTGTCCTCATCGCGCATAAAGAAGCGGCAGAACACGCGGCTCAGCAGGATGGCCACAAGAATGCCGACAACATAAATGGACACGATTACAGGCGCTTGCCAACGCGTGGCAAAGAACGTGCCTACTATCATTATGTAGATGGGCAGACGGGCAGAGCAGCTCATAAAGGGCAGGACGAGCATTGTCACGAGTCGGCTGCGACGGCTTTCAATGGTGCGAGTCGCCATTACGGCTGGCACATTGCACCCGAACCCCATGATTAGAGGAATGAACGACTTGCCGTGAAGCCCCATCTTGTGCATAAACTTATCCATGATGAAAGCGGCTCGCGCCATGTAGCCGGAGTCCTCCATCAGCGAGATGAAGAAGTAAAGAATAAGAATCTGCGGGAGGAAAACAATCACGGACCCGACACCCGCAAGGGCGCCGTCAATAATCATATCGCGCACTGGTCCTTCAGGCAGCAGACCCCCGAGCCATTCACCAAGCCAATCCACACCAGACTCAATCCAGTCCATGGGGAATTGGCCAAGCGTGAATGTGACCTCGAACATCAGGAAAAGCAAAAGGAAGAAGAAGGGGAAGCCCCAAATCCTATGAGTCACAATGGCGTCAATGATATGCGTCATCCTATAAGCGCCGAGCTTGTCACCCATTTTATATCCAGCCTCAGCCAAGGCTCCACGAATAAAACCATACTTGGCATCCATGATGGCAGTCTCGCTGTCGGTCTGCAGATCCTCTTTTATCTGGAGCTCGGCCTTGTCTCGGGCATCAATAATCTGCTTATTATTTGGCAGTCCGCTAACAATACGCTCAACCTCCGAATCGTTCTCAAGGAGCTTGATGGCGAGATAGCGGGTTGAGTATTTGGTTCTAATTTGCTCATCGCTCTTGAGGGTGGATTGCACATTCTGAATAGCAGACTCAACATACTGGCCATGATTGACGTGGATATGCCTTGCCACATTCTTTCGGGCATGGTCACCCGAAGCGAAATCCTCATCATGGTCGCCAACCTCATTCTGGTCACCAAGCGAGTCATGCCATTTGCGGATATCCTTAGCCACATCAGGGTTAATGTTGCCATGCTCATCAATGAAGTCAAGCCCCTCATACATGTTGATTATGACATGGAAAAGAGTCTTGACACCCTCGCCTGTCTTGAAGACCGTCGGAATCATAGGGACGCCAAGCAGCTGGCCGAGCTTCTCCCTGTCCAATTTATCGCCACGGCTCTCCAGCTCGTCATACATATTGAGGGCGCATACCACACGCAGGTTCATATCAATGAGCTGCGTTGTGAGGTAGAGATTACGCTCAATGTTGCTTGCGTCAATCACATTCAGGACGACATCCGGAGTCTTGTCAACAATCTGCTTGCGGACATACATCTCCTCCGGGCTGTAGGCAGTCAAAGAATAAGTGCCGGGGAGGTCCACCAGATTGAACTCATAGCCCTCGAAATAAGCAGTTCCCTCCTTTGCGTCAACCGTGACGCCGGAATAGTTGCCGACACGCTCGTGGGCTCCCGAGGCGAAGTTGAAAAGTGAAGTCTTGCCACAGTTCGGGTTTCCGACAAGAGCGACATTGATGGTGCGGCGCTTTTTCATTGCCGCCTCACGGAGCCTCTCCTCGTCGGTCTCTATACGCTCGCAGTCATCTTGCCCAGCTGTTATTGGTGGTTGTGGGGATGAAGCATCCTTTTGCCCCGAGGCGGACACCTCTGCCGCCTCCTGTTGTGTCATAACTTCAATCATGCGCGCCTCGTCACGGCGAAGAGAGATCTCATATCCCATCAACCTGTATTTGATAGGGTCGCGCAGAGGGGCCGATAGAAGAACCTCAACCATATTACCGCGGATGAAGCCCATCTCGACGATGCGCTTACGAAAACCGCCATGTCCGGTCACCTTGACCACGACAGCCTTGTCGCCAGTCTTTAGTTCAGAAAGTCTCATAATATAATCTTACGCCATTGCGCATCAGGCCCTTTGAAGATAGAAGCCTGCGCATATGGCCTTTGAGAGCGAAATAAGCTTGCACTTTCCGCAATCAGGTTGCAAAATGCGCATTATTTTAATTCAGTACAAAATTACACAAAAAGGGGTTAGATAGGATTAGAACAATTGTAAATAGAGAAGGGCATAACACAAAAAAGCGTCCTCTGCCCATAGTGAGCAGAGGACGCCAAAGTTATCATTCAACAATCAGCTATACGCTTGCGCATGCCGATTAGTCATGAAATTCAGGAGTTAGGCATTCTTAGCAGCCTTGCGCGCCATAATCTCGTAAGCGATAGGCGTTGCGAGGAGCATTGAGCTGAAGGTGCCGACGAACATACCGATGAACATCGCGAAGACAAAGCCGCGGATGACCTCACCGCCAAGCAAGAAGATGACGAGAAGAGTGACAAGAGTGGTTGCCGAGGTGTTGACGGTACGAGCGAGAGTAGAGTTGAGAGCGTTGTTCATGACATCAAGCGGATTGGCTTTAGGCATGACAGAGAACGACTCACGGACGCGGTCGAAAATGACCACAGTGTTATTGATAGAGTAACCGACAATGGTAAGGATTGCAGCCACGAAAGACTGGTCGACCTCCATTGAGAATGGCATGATGGAGTAGCAGAGCGAGAAGATGCCGAGCGTGAAGAGGACATCATGCGTCAAGCCTACAACAGCGGCTACACCATAAGCGACCTTACGGAAACGAGCGAAGATGTAGAGGAACATGACAATGAGAGAGAGGGCGATACAGTAGATAGCCTTCTCAGTCATATCTGACGCCATGGTAGGACCGACTTTCTGAGAGCTCATACGATAAGAAGAGAGGAAGGTCTCCTTGTCCACATTCTCAGGCAAGAAACTCTTGACACCCTCATAGAGACGGTTCTCGATGTCAGCCTGCGCGTCGCTCGCTGTGTTGTCCATGCCATAGCTGGTAGCGATACGGAGCTGATTGTCATTACCATAAGTCTTGACCTCGACAGTTGTCTCATCAAAAGCGTTGAAGAGCGAGCTCTGCACGTCAACAGAAGAGACAGGCTGCTCGAAGCGGACAACGAACACGTGACCACCCTTGAAGTCAATACCCTTAGAAAGACCGCGGAAGCAGAGCGAGCCGATGCAGATGATCATTGCGACGCCATAGACAATATAGTACAGCTTACGCTTGCCAAGGAAGTCGATGTTAATGTTCTGGAGGAAGTTCTCGGAGAGTTTGGTGCTGAACTTCATATCCTCATGCTTAGCTGCGAGGCGATCAATGATGATATGGCTGAGGAAGACTGCCGTGAAGAACGAGCAGACGATACCAATCATAAGGGTGGTAGCGAAGCCGCGGATTGGGCCAGTACCAAAGATGAAGAGGATGACAGCCGTGAGGAAGGTGGTGAGGTTGGCGTCGACGATAGCGCTCATTGCGTTAGAGTAGCCAGTCTGGACAGCGTTCTGGATTGAATGTCCGGCACGGAGTTCCTCCTTGATACGCTCGTAGGTGATAACGTTGGCGTCCACCGCCATACCGATGGTGAGGACGATACCTGCGATACCAGGGAGAGTCAGCACAGCGCCGAAAGATGCGAGCACACCAACGATGAAGAAGAGGTTGCAAAGCAAGGCGAAGTCGGCGGTGAGACCGGCACGCACGCCATAGAAGACAACCATGTAGACGAGGACCGCGATGAATGCGATGAGGAAGGAGACGAGACCTGCCTCAATTGCCTCCTGGCCGAGAGAAGGACCGACGACGGTATCCTCGACAATGGTAGCGGGGGCGGGAAGCTTACCGCTCTTGAGGACGTTTGCAAGGTCCTGCGCCTCCTCGGTGGTGAAGTTGCCAGTGATTTGGCTGTTGCCGCCAGTGATTTCAGACTGGACAGTGGGGTAGCTATAGACAAAGCCGTCGAGGACGATGGCGATTGAGCGGCCGAGGTTCTGCTTGGTGAGCTGAGCCCACTTGCGAGCGCCGTCGCTGTTCATGCTCATGGATACCTCATACTCGGCGCGGCCTTGCTGAGAGACCTGCGAGCGCGCATTGGTGATCACGTCACCCTCGAGCGGGGCGCGACCATTGCTGCTGTTCTGCTTGATGGCTATGAGCTCGTAGAAAAGCTCCTTTGAGTTAGCCTGGATGCCATAGCGCGCGACCTCCTCACCCTTGAGAGGCTTGACACCCCAAAGGAGGCGAAGGTCGTGAGGCATTACGCGGCGAACCTTGTCAGATGCGAGAATCTCGTCAACCTTGTTGCGGTCCTTGGCCGTTACAAAACCCATGAGAGGGCTTGAGCCCATCTGGATAGGGGTGAGATAGGAGAAAAGCGAGGTATAGGTGCCAGCTGCGACAGAATCTGCAGTTGCGGCAGGAGCGTCGTCGAGAAGATCGGCTACATTGCTTGACGCGGTGGTGTCGGTGGTGGCGGCTACAGCGTCAGAGTCGTTAGCGGCTGGGGCTGAGGTCAAAACGCGTGACACGCGGTCGGCCTCTGCGAGCTTAGGAAGAATCTCGCTGTTGGTGTAGGTCTCCCAGAACTCAAGGCTCGCGGTACCCTGAAGGAGCTTACGGACACGCTGGGGGTCGGTGACGCCAGGAAGCTCAATCATGATTCGTCCGGCCTTCTCGAGGCGCTGGATGTTAGGCTGAGCTACGCCGAAGCGGTCGATACGGGTGCGGAGGACATTGAATGCGTTTTGGATGGCAGCCTCGGTCTCCTCGCGGAGGACAGAGATGACCTCAGAGTTAGACATGCCGAGGTTGATGCGGTCCTTCATGTCCACAGTCGCGAAGATTGTGGAGAGCTGGCCGTTGGGGCTGAGCTTCTCGAACTCCTCGCGGAAGAGGGTGAGGAAGTCGGAGGTAGAGGTCTTCTCGCGCTCAGCGGCGTTCTCTACAGCCTGATTGAAAACGGGGTCGGTGTTGTGGTTGGAGAGAGCCTTGACGACGTCGGATATCTTAACCTCGAGGATAAGGTTCATACCGCCCTTGAGGTCGAGACCGAAGTTGATTTCCTTGCTCTTACACTCCATATATGTGAGGCCGAAATAGACGGGCTCATTTGCTACAGAGTCCAAATAGGCAGCCTCGACAGTGGCGTCGCCGGCAGATGCCTCTTTGGCAGCGCTCTCCACGCTTCTGGTGACGAAGGTGAAGGACAATTGGTACAGACATACAATCGCCAGAAGAATGGCGAATATCCGTACGGCTCCTTTGTTTTGCATCTTTAGATTAGTTTATTGTGCTACTTTTTGTTTTTTCGAGCTGAATGAATGCGCCGCAAGCCTGCAACCGCCCGATGACGGCGGGAGCGCACACGGCACTATATTCGCGCAAAGATAGTAAAACCATTCTTAAAAGTTTATCGTCAATTCACAATTATTGACGATTACGCTAATTATGGCGTGGTCTCAACACATTGCGCAAGGATCCGTTTAGACTCCGAGCGGGCTTACTGCTCCTTGTTCATCTGTTGCCAGAGGAGATCCTTGAGCTTGTCTACGTTTATGTTGGCGTGAGCCGAGAAGACAACAGAAGGAATGTCCTTGGGGAGTTGGGCCTGTATCTTCTGGCGATCCTCCTCGGTGACGAGGTCTGCTTTTGATATGGCCAGGACACGCTGCTTGTCAAGGAGTTGCGGGTTGTAGCGCCTAAGTTCATCGAGCAGCACCTCGTAGGCCTGGATGACATCCTCAGAGTCGGCAGGGACAAGGAACAGGAGGATAGAGTTGCGCTCGATGTGACGAAGGAATCGGAGGCCCAAGCCCTTGCCCTCGGCCGCGCCCTCGATGATGCCCGGGATGTCCGCCATGCAGAACGAGCGTCCGTCGCGATAAGAGACAATGCCGAGGTTAGGGACGAGCGTGGTGAAAGGATAGTCAGCTATCTCAGGCTTGGCTGCGGAGACGACAGAGAGCAGGGTGCTCTTGCCAGCGTTAGGGAAGCCGACAAGGCCTACATCTGCCAGAACCTTCAGCTCGAAGATGGCGGTAAGCTCGATACCATCCTCACCAGGCTGGGCGAAGCGGGGAGTTTGGAAAGTCGAAGAGCGGAAATGCCAGTTGCCTTGGCCGCCGCGTCCGCCCTTGGCCAATATCTTCTGCTCGCCATCTTCCGTTATCTCGAAGATGACCTTGCCGGTATCGGCGTCCTTGACCACGGTTCCGAGCGGGACCTCGATAATCTGGTCCTTGCCGTCGCGGCCGAAAGCGCGCTCGCGGCCGCCGCCCTCACCGTCCTCGGCGAAGACGTGGCGTGCGAACTTGAGGTGAATGAGAGTCCAGAACTGGCGGCTGCCGCGGACAATCACGTGACCGCCGCGTCCGCCGTCACCTCCGTCGGGTCCGCCCTTCTCGATATACTTGACGTGACGGAGATGGGCAGAGCCTGGCCCACCATGGCCAGAGCGGCAATATATCTTGACGTAGTCGACGAAATTAGATGCCATTTTTGCTTAATAAGGTGATGGATGTAGGAAAACAGACAAGACCCCTGTCGCCCAAAGCACCGGATGGCGCATAGAGGCGGCAGGGGTTGTGTGCAAGCGGAAAGCTTACTTGTTCTTCGCGTTGACGGCGGCCTTGATGTCGCCGAAGATGGCGTCGATAGAGCCTACACCCTTGATGTTGACGGCAGTACCCTCCTTCTTGTAGAAGTCGAGGACTGGCTTGGTCTGCTTCTCGTAGGTCTCGAGGCGATTCTTGATAGTCTCCTCGTTGTCGTCAGAGCGGCCAGAGGTCTTGCCACGCTCGATGAGGCGGACCATGAGCTCGTCATTGGGGACCTCAAGGTTGAGGCAGACGGTCACGTCGGTCTTATAGGTTGCGAGGAGCTCCTTGAGAGCGCCAGCCTGAGCCACGGTGCGTGGGAAGCCGTCGAAGATGACTCCCTTGACGTTGGCCATGTTCTTGTCGAGGTAAGAGTCGATCATGCCAATGATGACCTCGTCGGGGACGAGCTCGCCCTTGTCCATGTGGCTCTTAGCGAGAGCGCCGAGCTGGGTGTTGGTAGAGATCTCCTTGCGGAGGAGGTCACCGGTGGATATGTGGGCGAGGTTGTACTCCTTGATGAGGTTCTCGCTCTGAGTGCCCTTGCCAGAGCCTGGGGGGCCAAAGATGACGATGTTGAGCATTTTCTTTTTAATGAGAATATGTGATGGGTATTGTGTTAAGCTTCTGGCACGAGGGTATAAATCTCGTGGAGGTTGCGGCCGTAGCCGTCGTAGTCGAGGCCGTAGCCTACAATAAAGTCGTTGGGTATTTCCAAACCGATGTACTCGGGGCGCTTGGGGAGCTTGCAGCTTGCGGGCTTGAAGAGCATGGTCGCGATGCGTACATCGGCGGCCCCCTTGGCTTTGCACTGCTCTACGAGGCTCTTGATGGTGATGCCGGTGTCGACAATATCCTCGATGAGGATTACATTGCGGCCTGTGAGGTCCTCGTTGAGGCCGATGAGCTCCTTAATGACTCCTGTGGACTGCGTTCCGCTGTAGGAGGCGAGCTTGACGAAAGAGATGCGGGATGGGATGGTGACCCTCTTCATGAGGTCGGCGGCGAACATGAAAGCGCCGTTGAGGACGCAGAGGAAGAGTGGGTCTTTGCCTTCCATGTCTCGGTTGATGGCTTCGGCCACCTTTCCTACGGCCTCGAGAATCTGGCTCTCGGGGTAGCTTGTCTCGAAGGTCTTGTCGAGGACTTTTATGCGTGCCATATCAGTTCGTTGAGCTGGGAATCCTTTTAAATTGGAGGTTAGCATACCGTCCGCACATGACCGCATGGGCATTCCCGCGATTGAAATTAATACGGGATGTGCGGCGGCACCAGGTGCGTGACTTACAAGCCGCAAAAATAAAACTTTTTGCTCAAAATGCAATTGCGCAGAGCCAAATGAAGTTATCTTTGCACTTATTAAAGAGGGGCGCCTTGGGCTGAGACGCGCCCCGAGACATCGGACTAAAGCTACACCTTATTATACAATATTGGCACTACAGCGATGAAACCATTAATCAGCATCATCATGGGCTCGACCTCGGACCTTCCAGTCATGGAGCCGGCCCTCAACTTCCTGGAGCAGCAGGAGATTCCCTTTGAGGTCAACGCCCTCTCGGCTCACCGCACGCCGCACCAGGTTCTCTCGTTTGCGGAGAAGGCAGCCGAGCGCGGAATAAAAGTCATCATAGCAGCGGCTGGCGGCGCAGCCCATCTGCCCGGCGTCATAGCCGCGGCCACCACTCTGCCCGTTGTCGGCGTTCCGGTCAAGGCCTCCATTTCTATGGACGGATGGGACTCAATGCTGTCCATGATACAGATGCCTCCGGGAATACCCGTTGCCACGGTTGGACTGAACGCATCACAGAATGCGGCCATATTGGCACTTCAGATTATTGCCACAGGCGATGCCGAGATGGCGAAAAAAGTCGCGGCCTACAAAGCCGGCCTCGAGAAGAAGATCGAGAAGGCGAACGCGGACCTTGCCCAGCGCAAGGATTGGAAATTCAAGACCAACTAAAGCGGAAGCTAATATAATAGATAAGGCGTGCGCCCCGGGTGTGACAAAAATCACAGCCTGAGGCGCACGCTCCGTTTAAATTCTTATTTCTCGTCTTTCGGCCTTTCAAGTTCCTCCTGCTCATCGAGCCATTTCTGAACCTCCTTTGCCTTATCCTGAGCTCTTGCAAATTCGATTAAATCAACTTGACGATTGAGCGAGCGGACCTCCTTGTTCAACTCCGCAACCAACGATGAGAGGTTTGAGATGTACTTGAAGCAGGTAGCGACATCGGCCCTCAGCTTAGCCACTTCCTCTTTTGAGACACGAGCCTCATCGCCCTTATCTCGCCCGTCCTGCGACTCTTGTTGAATTGAGTCAACGGACTTTGACGAGGCAAAGACATCATTTTCAGGGCGTCGTTTCGCAAGACGATCTTCATCTAAGGGCACATCCTCTTCCGATTCCTCAAAATCAGGGAGGCGCATAGAGAACATGGCATCGGCCCCGTTAGCGCCAAATGATGGCGGAACAGCCACCCTACGCTTAGTTTTGGGAGTTGAAACCGGCATTGGAGAGCCGTCTGAAGTCATTGGTCCATCACCGCTCATCAGCCATTCGGGCCTCACACCGCATTTTTTTATGATATTGAGCAAGACGGCGAACTTGGGCGTAGACTTCCCCGTGCGATAGTTACGGATGTTAGCCTCACTATCACCAATCAGCTCTGCGAACAACGTGTTTCGCCCCCTACCAAAAGTGGCGACAAGTTGAGATATTCGTTCGGAAATTTTTTCCTCCATATTTCACATCAAGCCCGCGAATCCCTCCATTTTGCAAAATATTTGCGAAAGAAGTTCATTATAACGCATTGACTTTCGCTAATTTAAGAAAAAAAAACAGCACACCGAAAAGAATGCGGACATTTGTAGACAAAGCAGTCCTAATCACCGACAAAAAGGACTGATTTCCAGCAAAAAGAAATAAGTCAACATTTAGGCATTTAATCAAGACACGAATCGTGCCATTCGCAAATGGACAAAGCCAGCCCAGCCTCAGCTCGAAAAGAAATGCGCAATACCCTCAAAATAGACGTAAAATTTGTTTGTTATTCGGAATTAATTCCGATATTTGCAATGTCAACATCGCGACTCGACAAAAATGACCAAGTTTATCGAACTAACAATTTTTGAACCATGAGAAAACTTTTTCTGACATTAGCCGTAACAATCTGTGCGACCTTTTTCGCCCAGGCAGAGACAATAACCGACGAGACGAACGCCGCAAACCAAGAGATGCTCACCGAGATGACAACCGAAGTCCCCACTCAGAGACTCGGCGTTGTCGAGTACAAACATGTCGACGTCAACGGCAAGCTCCGCAAGCGATATGTTTGCGGTGACGTGGTGATGACGAGCAAAGAGTTCACCGCCTACTGCAAAGCGAACTGCCCCCAAGCCTACAAACACATGCGCAAATGCAAGATATACAGCGCCGTCGCACTTGCCACATGCTGGACATTGACCATTAACTGGGGCTTCCTCATCGCAGGCTCAGTTCAGGCAGAGAAGGCACTCCCTGCCTACAATGAATATTGCGCCGAAAAGTAGCGAAACATAAATATCCCGATACAATCTAAAAACAAGAAAGAAAAACAATGAAAATCAAGAGATTCTTGGGCATGGCAGTCGCCATGGCAGTAAGCGTGTGCTGCATGACATCTTGCGGAGAAGACGAAGAGGACGACGTCGTCACCGATGTCCGCGAGCAGGCCGTAGGCAGCTACACATCCAGCATCACCCTCTATTTGGAGCAAGACGACAAACTGGTGGACATAACCTCGCAAATTGACGAAGACAACAATTTGGGCACGAGCACTGTTACACTGAGTGGCAATAACGGCATCGACTTGAATATCGATGGAGACAAGATAACCATCTCGAAAATTCAGGGCGCAAGCAATGGATTTTGCGGCGACATTGAGGGGACTTATGATTTCGACGGAGTCAAAGTGGAAGGATACAAGGGAGCTCAGATAAATGCGACCGGCTCGACCACAGAGAAATATGACGCTGTTTACCTCACCGCGACAAAGACCCTCAGCGTTTATATGAAGACAGCCCTGTCTAACTATATCAACGACGAAGACATAGAGGGCTTGGCCTCATTCTTAGACATCACTGTAGAGGAACTCAATTCACTGGGAGTGAGCGGCAAAGCCAACATAGTATTCTGCATAACCTCTGTCAAGAAATAGGGACGAGATAAACCCGAGACAGACAAAAGGAGTCATCATGGACGGCTACGTCTATGATGACTCCTTTTATTTATTCAGGCAAACATTAATCGGTGGAAAGCCAATCACGTGGGCAAAACAAAACCACGTAAGATTTCCATGTGAGGCAGGCGCACGAAATAATTTACGAGCTCACAAACAAAGAATGGGGGGCAGGAATAGGCAGCGTAGCCCAAAACAAGAAAAGCCGCATGGATAAGAGATTTGCACTCTTTCACCATGCGACCTTTTGATGAAACTATATTACCCGGAGGTAGGGACTTATAAACCTATTGGAACTCCTACTCTCCGACTAACACTGCGCCGCCATTGGCAGCTATGGTTATCTTTGCCGGGATTTTGCTGACTGGCAACTCCTTGACAATGACGTCATCATTCGTCTTACCATCCTGATAAAGTTTAACGGAGCCAGTCGCGCTGAAGGGAAGATTAGACAGCTCAATCTTCATCTCCTTGCCAGAGCCATTGATGACGGCGACATACCACTCGTCACCATGCTGACGTGCCAAAACCACATATTTGCCAGGGTAGCCGGCAATTATTTTGGTGTCATCCCAAGTAGTAGGGACATCACGAAGGAAGTCGATACACTCCTTGGGGGCGTCAGTCAAGTTATTGGGCGCCAAGGCAAAGAACTGCATAGGGTTTTGGAACGCCACAGCCGTAGCCAGCGAATACACATTGCTTGTGAGGCGGAGGTTACCGCTCTTGTTATCTCGGCTCATGTGACGGTTGAGGAACGAGCCGCCATACTCCATGCAGCCGGCAGCATTGCGGATGAAGGGATGGAGCGTGGCGCTCATGGCCTCTATATCGCAATGGTGCTGATCAAAGATGAGGTTTTCGGAAGCAAGAACCGCCTCAGAGCCGACATAGTTGGGATACATGCGCTCCCAACCACGCGGCATGGTCGTGCCATGGAAAATGACGAAGAGACCGGCGTCTGCCGCGTCAGAGAGGATGTCCTCATAGAGTCTCATGGTCTCCTGCTTGTCACCGCCAAAGAAATCGACCTTGATGCCCTTGACACCCATGCGACTAATCTTGCGCATCTCGGCTTTGCGGACAATGGCTCGGTCCATTTTGTTGATAGGGCCCTGAACAATATCATTCCAATATCCTGACGACGAATACCAGATGACGAGATTGACGTTGCGGCTTTGGCCGTAAGTTATAAGTTCCTTGATTCCATCGTAGCCGAAATTAGTATCCCACCAGTTGTCTACCAGCACATAGCTGTAGCCCATGTCGTGCGCAAGGTCGATAAACTTCTTCTGGTCATCGACATTGATGCTACCGTCCTGCCAAAGAATCCAGCTCCATGTGCCCTTACCATAGGCGGGCTTCCAGTTCATGGCATACTGAGGCTTGACAAGATCCCATGTTATCGTCTGCTCGGCAGCCACAGAGGGTGTTTGGCCGACGGAGATGGTGCGCCATGGCGTTTCGCCGGGGAGCGCCATGGCGGGCTCGGCTGTGCCGTTGCCGTTGTTCTCCTCGGGCATGGGATACGCAATCTTGTATGCGCCATTGGAATAGTCGGAGAGGTGCGATGCGCAATATTTGCTCGTGACGCCGGTCTCAGAGACAAGAGCCCAAGCCTTGCCGCCACCGACATTGAAAAGGCAGGGGAATGTGAAGCCGTGACCGAACTTGGACTGGCGACTCATAGGAGCGTCAAGGTCATACTCCTCCTCATATGAGGGTTTGGTCCGCTTCCAACCTATCATAGCGTCGCTCTGCGGACACATGAAAGTCGTAGTAGCAGAGGGGAAACGGAACTCCGTGGCCTCATCCATCACACGGACGCTGCCCGTCTCGCCCTGTTTAGGGATGACGTATCTGAATCCGACGGAGTTATCCTCAACAACGAACTCGGCGGCAAAGCGCTGTCCGCTCTTGTTGCTGAACCAAAAAACGGAAGTGTTGCCTTTGACATCGACAGATCTGCGCTTAATCTTGTCATTATCATACCCTGCGGACCAAGGTTGTTGAACCGACAGGCTGTCAAGTGTAAGATTTTGAGACAAATCGCCAAAGTTTGCCACAAACCCGAGTCGGGACGGAAGAAGAACCTCAACCCCGTCATAAGATATGGAGTAGGTAGCACGGCCATCAGCGATGCCAGTGGTCAGGACAAGCCGCCCATCTGGACTTTTTGTAATTAGCGCGTCATCGGCAAAGGCGGCCTGCGGCAAAACGAGCGCCGACAATGCTAAGGCTTTAGCGAACCATTTGATTGTCATGTATTTCTGCGTGTAATTAGTTTATTCCTCAACGACATTAAATCCCACCTGCCTCAAATCATCCCAGAAATGGGGATAAGACTTGGATACTACAGCAGGTTCAGCAATCCTGACGTTGCCCAATTTAATTGCGGCGGGGGCGAAAGCCATTGCCATTCTGTGATCCTTATAAGTCGCGATAGGCTCAGTCGAGGCGGCGCATCGAGAGCCATCCCAAGAGAGCGTGTCATCGCCCTTCGCCTCAATCACGAAACCGAGTTTGCGAGTCTCATTGACAAGAGCCGCAATGCGGTCAGTCTCCTTGATGCGCAGAGTCTGGAGGCCAGTGAAACAGAAAGGCACGCCCATGAGGCAGCATAGCACGACGAAAGTCTGAGCCAGGTCCGGCTGTTCCGCAAAAGAGCAGTTGTATTGCTCAACATGATTTGAAGATGACGAGATGCGAACCCCGCCGTCGACATACTCTGTAGTGACGCCAAGGGGCTTAGCTATCTGCGCCACTTGAGAGTCGCCCTGCGTGCTTACCTTGTCAAGGCCCTTGAGGACGACGGACGAGCCGGGGCAGAGCGCGACCATTGAATACCAGTAGGACGAGGCGCTCCAGTCAGCCTCGACACTCATCTGCTTATAGGCGTATGGCTGTTCCTTGACAGCGATTATGCCACCCGTCCGCGCCACTTGCGCCCCAAACATCTCCATGAGCCGCTGAGTCATGATGATATAGGGCATTGATACAATCTGCCCCTCGAGAGTCAGGCGTAAACCGCCTTTAAGCGTGGGGCCTATCATCATGAGGGCGGATATGTATTGACTGCTCACACCTCCGGGGAGACATATATGTCCACCGGACATGGCGCCCCCCGTTATGCGGAGAGGAGGAAAGCCAGTCTCGCCGACGTACTCAACCTTAGCGCCAAGGCTGCGGAGGGCGTCGACGAGCAGGCCGATGGGCCTTTTCTTCATACGCTCGGAGCCTGTTATGACATGAGTGCCCGGTAAGGTGGCGAGGTAGGCAGTCAGGAAACGCATTGACGTGCCAGCGGCTCCGACATCGACGAGACTGAGGTCAGACGCGAGAGCTTCAAGTACAACGCGCGTGTCGTCGGAATCGGAGAGCCCGTCAGGCGTCATCTTGCTATGGCTCAGCGCCGTCAGCAGAAGGAGACGGTTACTGATGCTTTTTGACGTCGGCAGGTTGATGACACCGCCGAGCGACTTGGGGGGCGTGATAGTATAAGTTGTCATTATGTGCGTGTGATTGGTGATAGGGACGAGGGCCTCGCTTTGCAAACCCTATTGGAGGTAGGATGTCAGGATTGACCTAATCTCATCCGGTTCGGCAATCTGGTTCACCAAGACCTCACCGACTTTAGGCAGCAGAGTGAAATTTATGCCGCGTGAGTCGTTCTTCTTGTCGTGGCGCATAAGCTCTACAAGCTCGTCAATGTCCGCGACATTTGCAGACGGGCTGCCATAGAGTCCGCCTATGCGGTTCACTATTGACTGTGTGACGGCGGCGTCAAGTCCAGCACGGTCGCGGCTTAGCATAAGCTCGCAAGCCATACCGTAGGCCACAGCGTGACCATGGAGAATGGGGTGCCCGTGGCGCATGCTGAAAGTCTCGAAAGCGTGACCGAAAGTGTGACCAAAATTGAGAGCCCTGCGGAGACCTTTCTCAAACGGGTCCGCCTTGACAAAGAAATCCTTAATAAGGATGGAACGGCCCACCATGTCGTGCAGGAGGTCGTAGTCAACATGGTCAAAATCGAACCCGAGCAGCTCGTCGAGTTCTCCGGCATCATGAATGAGAGCGTGCTTAATCATCTCCGCGAAACCCGAGAGCAGATTTTGCTTGTCGAGAGACCTGAGGAAATCAGAGCAGATGAGGACGTGCGAGGCTTTGGCGAAGACGCCTATCTCATTTTTGAGCGAGCCGAGGTTCATGCCCGTCTTGCCGCCGAGCGACGCGTCGACTTGCGAGAGGAGAGTGGTGGGTATGTTGATGAAGTTAATGCCACGCTTGAAAGTGGCGGCGCAAAATCCGCCGAGGTCACAGGGCATTCCGCCTCCGAGATTGACGAGCGTCGCCTTTCGGGTAGCCCCGTGGCTGCTGAGGAACTCCCATATCTTCAGAGCCGACGTGTAGTCCTTTGCATCATCACCAGCGGCGATGGTGATGCGGTTCTCAATGGGAATGAGTTCCGCGGCATGGCCAAGAGTTCCAACGCAGTGGTTTTGGGAGCCCTCGTCTGTTAGAAGGAACAACTGCTTAGGCTCGCGGCCCGACAAAATTTCCGCAAGGTCATCGGCCACACAGCTGGAGCCATAGACGTGGCAGTCTTCAGATATGATTTTCATCTAAAATGTTGTTTGTTTAAGGCGATTACGCGTGTCACGTTGCGGCATGCAGACCGAGGCGCTGATATTCTCCACAGGGTTCACTGCGTAAGGGCGGGTCTCAATGACATTGCAACCTTTCTCGCGAGAGGCAGTCTCATTGGCCTCCTCGATGTTATTGATAATCTTCATCAGTTTTTCGCGGCGTCGTTTGCCCACGAGAGTCAACCCCACATGCGCGACGCGTCTGCCGCCTCGGTGGCTGACATAATCAATCGAGAGGAAATGCATAAATAGAATATCGACCCGCTTGTGGCCGATTAGCCTGTTGGCCTCAATAGAGTAGACCGCGTTGCCGCCCTTCGACCACAGCACCTGATTGCAGGAAAGCTCTATGAACTTGTCATCGGCCACGAGTGACACCTCGCACATTCCACCGAAGAGGGCGACAATCATGGCCAATGCGAAGAGAGATGCCAGAAACCACCTCATCTCATACATCAGGCTGAACTCCCCTATGAATGCAACAACTGAGCATATACCAAGAATGGCGAACACCGTTCGCATTACGGCGCGCGCTTCAGACGCTGTGCTTCCGTTATCGTATTGCATGACTTGATTTCTCGTTATTTTAGTTTTGAGGTTTTTCGTCGTGTGACCTTTGCGTGAGTGGTGAATGGGTGAAGAGTTGGACACCCTTCTTTATTGTTTTTGACTGACAGGCTTCCCGTTTCGGTAAGTCTCCGTCCGGATCAGTTTGCCGGCCGAATCGTAGAAATACTTCTCGCCGTTTATCAACTTGCCGTTGACGAACTTGCCGGACTGCTCTTTCTGACCGTTGCTATTGAAGAGGGTCAAGTTGCCCGTTGACGTGAAGCCGTTACCCACAGGGAAAGGCGTCGCATCGTCCCCCGGGACGTCTTGCTTCTGCGTTGAGCTGTAGACACCGCTGTCATCGTAGTAGCGCTCAGCGACCTTGCAGCCTTGACCGTCATAGACGTAGAGGACACTGTCAATTTTTCCACCACTCCACGTGCCGTCATACATGACTTGACCATTCTCATGGTAATAGACTTGCCTGCCGTCACGTTGGCCGTCGTCGTTGTACGAGAATTTGCACGCGATTGTTCCATTACCATAGTAGCGTTCATAGACTCCCTCCCAATGGTCTATGTTCCAGACACCCTTTTCCATCACGGACCCGTCGGGATAGAAATACTCGGCAGGCCCCACGGGCAAACCTTTGGAGTATGTGACTTTGGCCCTTACGACGCCTCCTGACATTGTGGTTACCCAGACGCCCTCCTTCTTGCCGTTGACATACATTCCCTCTTGCTTCTTTCCTCCTAACGACTTCACAATCCACCGCCCTTGCCTGACGCCAGCCACCATCTGGTTTGTGGTTTCAGGCTCCACGCCACTCACCTGCGCGAGGCAAGCCCCGGAGACGAAGGTGAGCAGGATGACAGTCAATGCGAAAATGCGGTTCATAGTCCGTTTGAAATACCATTAGCAAAAATAACAAAATTTTCCGCAACTGACGTGAACAAAGGCTCAATTGGACATGTTGTGCGACATTTGGGAGGTGAGCAGCCGCCATATTGGCCAAAAGGGCGGCGGTCGGATTGCTTTTTGACAAAGATTGAGTATTTTTGGGCATTATGTCTGACAAGATAAAGAAAGAATCCAAGGCCAACCGCCTACTGCGGATGACCGTCTTCATAGATAAATCTTTGGAGCCGCTCTTCACACTGCGGTTCACCCCCGTCATGCTGGCAGTAGGGGTGGGTGCTTTAGCCATCCTGCTGATAATCAGCGTGACATTGCTGATAGCATTCACAGGGCTGCGCGAATACATCCCGGGCTACCCGACTGGCGAGGAGCGCATCATGATCATGCAGAACCTGCAGCGTGTGGACTCGCTTGCCACAGAGGTCGAGATGCGCGACGACATGCTGAGGAACCTCAGGGCGGTCCTGAGTGGAGACGACAGGGTGCTGAGGCAGGGGTCGGCGCAGTCTGACACGGCGCTAACACCGGGCAACGTGACCAAAGAGAGCTTGGCGGGCCTCAACAAGGGCAAGAGCAGCGAGGAGAACTCGTTCATCTCCGAGGTCGAGTCGGCCGAGAAATATGACGTGGACGCGGGTCAGAGCGAGGCGGGCGTCAACCAAGAGCTTGAGTCGACATTCTTCTTCTCTCCGCTCAAGGGCATAGTGACCGACGGGTTCGGGGTTCGCAACGGACATTTGGGCGTTGACGTGGCCGCGCAAGACGGCACTCCCGTCATGAGCACATTGGCCGGTACAATAATCTTTGCGGAGTGGACAGTGCAGACGGGCTACGTCATCATGGTGCAGCATGACAACCAGCTGGTCTCGGTATACAAGCACAACGCGAGGCTGCTCAAGAAAGAGGGCGCGCGCGTCAAGGCGGGCGAGGCAATTGCCATGGTGGGCAACTCGGGCGAGCTGACATCAGGGCCTCACCTCCACTTCGAGCTGTGGTACATGGGCGCGCCGCTGAACCCGGAGAACTACATCAACTTCGACCCGCAGAAAACATTATAGCCTTCCCCACCCCGATTCACACAACCAGACAAAGGAACATTTAGAAGTTAAGAGATGACTGACAAAGAGCAGCCGGTGCGCCGCATAGCCATTTTGGGCAGCACGGGCTCCATTGGGCGTCAGACCGTTGACGTCATCAGGATGCACAGAGACATAATGCGCGCATCGGTCCTCGTGGCCGGGCGCAGCGTCGACTTGATAGCGGAGCAGGCCTTAGAGTTGCGGCCGGAGTGCGTTGTCATAGCCGACGAGAGCAAGCACGCCGAGCTGAAAGAGAGGTTGGAAGGCACAGGCATCGAGGTGATGTGCGGAGCCGGAGCCATAGAGGAGGTCGTGACGCGCGACTACGTGGACGTTGTTGTGGCGGCAATGGTCGGCTTCAGCGGCTTCGGCCCGACAATGGCCGCCATAGGCGCCGGCAAAGAGATAGCCCTCGCAAACAAAGAGACTTTGGTGGTGGCTGGCGAGATTGTCATGTCGTCTGCGCGCGAGAAAGGCGTGCGGATACTGCCTGTCGACTCCGAGCATTCGGCCATATTCCAGTGCCTGAACGGCGAGCGCCACCTGACACCACGGAAAATCATCCTGACGGCGAGCGGCGGCCCGTTCCGCGGCAAGAGCCTCGACTTCCTCAAGAGCGTGACCCCGGCCATGGCGCTCAAGCATCCCAACTGGAGCATGGGCGCGAAGGTGACAATAGACTCGGCTTCCATGATGAACAAGGGTTTGGAGTCAATCGAGGCCCATTGGCTGTTTGACGCTCCGAAAGAGAAAATAGACATCGTGGTCCACCCCCAAAGCATAGTGCACTCGATGGTAGAGTTTGAGGACGGCGCGGTGAAAGCCCAGCTTGGCGTGGCGGATATGCGTCTGCCCATCCAATACGCCCTCACCTACCCTCACAGGCTGCCATCGCCCGTGGAGACCCTCGACTTTGGCAAGTGGGGCACGCTGACGTTTGAGAAGCCCGACCTCGATGTGTTCCGCAACCTGCGCGTCGCCCTCGACGCGATGGCTCTGGGTGGCGACGCGCCATGCGTCATGAACGGCGCCAATGAGATTGCGGTGGCCGCCTTCTTGTCTGGCCGCATAGGCTTCACGACAATGACCGACGTTGTGGAAGAAACCATGGAGCGCTGCGGCTTCAACTCGTCGCCCACCATGGAGATGCTCTACGAGCGCGACGCAGAGGCGAGACGCGTGGCCGAGGCTATATGCAAGACAATAGAATAAATGTGCAAAAACATATCCAAAGTTTAAAAAATAGCTATCTTTGAGTCAAATGAGTAACTGACTGGCTGACGAGTGTGTCCGAGGACCACACGGAAAGCCACAAAGTTGCGCACAAAAAAAATCACCTTGCCCTGCACAGACAACGTGCCAGGCGCGCAACGCATGATGACGACATCCGCAGAACAGACTGTTAGCGCCAATGGGCGCGTATTTTCACTCTCAGCATCGTGGGTGAAGGGGTTGTTGTGCGGCATCATGTTGAGCTTTGCCGGAGCGACAGCGGCCGCTGCGGCTTCTGCAAGCCAGGCGACCGCTCCCACCAGAGCTGTTATAAATGTGGCCAACAGCTACCAGATTGGCACTGACCACGGGTTGACGAGCAACAACGTGACCGTGATCTACCGCGACGAGTCGGGCCTGATGTGGTTCGGCACAGACGGCGGCCTGAACACATTTGACGGATATACAGTTAACAGGTTCACGCCAAGCGGGCGAGACACATCGGCAATAGCCGGCAAGAACGTGTCGAGCATATGCGAGTTCGTCCCGAACAAAGTAGTGGTGGCCACGACCGACGGCGGGATAAGCGTATACGACAAGCGCAGGAACACATTCTCGCGCCGGGAGAGCAGCAGAGGCCAGAAGAGCGCCTTCGCCCTGTGCCATTTGGGCGACTTCGCATACTCCGTGTTTCCCCACTATGTTGCCAAGGGGGGCATATTTAAAAGCCAGGACGTAATCCATAAGATAGACCTCGGCAAAGAGACCCAGGAAGAGGGGGTGACCGCCCAGAGGGTCAAGATGCGCATCATGCCAGGTGTCGTGGGCCTCGTCTCCATTCTGGTGGGGACCAACACGTTTTGCATATTAGACACAAAGTACGAGAACATAGTCGAGGTCAGGGGGCCAAGCGCAAAGATTTTCGACATATACCCATTGGACGCAGAGCACTTGCTGCTTGGCACTGACAACGGCGTATACTCGTATGACTTCCGTTCCAAGAGCTACAGCGTCATTGACATTTTGCAGGGCGAGGAGGTGCAATCACTTTCACGCAATCAGGATGGCGAGTATTGGATGGCCCACTCAGGCAGCGAAATAACCAAATGGGCACCGGCGCAGAATAAAGTCACCGAGCTGGTGTGCGACAGGGACTATTTGGACAGCCAGACCCGCGTCAATGACATGTACGAGGACGAGAACGGCCTGCTGTGGGTGGCCACGAGTAATATGGGCGTCATCAAGTTTGACACCAAGCAGAGTAAGATAACGACCCGCAACATCAGCGGAGAGATGCCACTCGGATATGAGACGCTCGACATGTCGATGGTCGACGACGGCGTCATATGGGCCGCATGCGGAGAGAACGGCGTGGCGCGAATCGACATGCGGGCCGGACGGGTGCAATGGGTCAGCATGCCGGGCTGTGTCGCTACGGCCGTTTTGGCACGGCGGAACGGGAGTGTGATTGTCGGCACGACAAGCGGCATACTCAGGCTCTCGCCCCAGAGCATGACACTCACCGCCCTGCCCATGCGCGAGTCTAAGACAGGCGCCATTGTGCGGCACTCGGTCAACAACCTGAGTGAGGACAGCCTTGGCAACCTATGGATATCGACAGTGGACGGCCTGTACCGCTACAATGGCGTTACCTTTGAGCGGATGATGACAGACGACGCCCGCGAATACTCGTACAATGACGTCATGGAGGATTCGGACGGGAGCATATGGGCTGCGACCAACGCGGGGACACTCATGCGCAGCGCAGGCGAGAAGACCTTCAAGCGCATGGGCAAGCGATGGAACACGCGTGATGAGGACGGGGCGTTGTGCCTGTGCGAATATAGGCAGAAGATGATTGTAGGCTCGACAAGCGGCGTCACCATGTATGACAGGCGCACTGGCGAGGAGGACAACAGCTCGGCGTTCCGCACATTCGACGACCTGACAGTCTACAGCATAGTCTCCGACCGCAATGGCATCATATGGCTGTCGACAAGCGCGGGCATAGGCTATGTGGACTACAACTACGGCAATGTCTACATGTTCGGCCACCGCGACGGACTGAACTACAAGGGCAACGAGTGCCGCAAGTTCAGCATGCACGATGACGGCATATACTTCGGCCAGGTGGACGCGGTCAACTGCATTGACACCCGCAACATATCATTCAACACGAGGATGCCCCAGACCTTCGTGTCTGAAATCATATATGGCCAGAGCGGCGCCGAGGAGGTTATGCGGATGGAAAACGACTCGACATTCGCCCACCTGTATCTTCCGAGCTCGTCAATGAAAGTGCACCTCGCGTCATCGGACTACACCGAGCCGAGCCGCAACCTGTTCATGTATAAGATAAACGACGGGGAGTGGGTGACCCTCAACATGTCAAACGAGATACTCATCTCGGGCCTCATGCCGGGCACGTATAAGTTGATGCTGCGCTCGTCGAACTCCGACAAAACCTGGAGCTATGACGTCAAGACGGTCTACATTAAACTGCAATCCCCCCTCTGGCTATCGCGTCCCGCCATGTTGTTCTACGCCATATGGCTCATGGCCATCATATGGCTCATTCTGAACCTCAGGTTCCGCAACATAAACAAGCGCATCAGGTTGGCGGAGGCGGAAGCAAGGTCGAAGAGCGTTGTGGAGGACCAGCGCAACAGATTGGCACGCGTCATCAACGAGCAGCACGCCAGCTTCAACTACGCCAAGCGAATCCAAGACGCCCTGATGCCGAAAGTGCAGAGTGTGGACCGCCATTTCGCAAAACTATTCGTCCTCTACCGCCCGAAAGAGATAGTGAGTGGCGACTTCTACACCTTCTACCACCGCGACGGCAAGACATTCATCGTGTCGGCCGACTGCACAGGGCATGGCGTGCCGGGAGCATTCCTCTCCATCCTGGGCATAGACCACGTCAGCAACATCATCATGCAGCAGAAAGTAGACGACGCGGGCGAGATATTGAACCTTTTGCAGGACAATCTTCGCATGGCGGTGTCAAAAATAGGGTCAGAGGAGGTGAACGACGGCATGGATATGTCAGTCTGCGTTGTCAAGCATGAGGAGAAAGTTATTAACTTCGCCGGCGCAATGAACGACCTCTACATCATCAGGAACAACGAGGTTCTGGTCTATCATGGCGACCGCAAATCGATAGGGCATGACATCCTGCGCGGAGACAGGGCCACCATGTCGTTCACCAGCACGGACATAGCGTGCCAGCCTGGCGACATGATGTATATGTTCTCCGACGGGTACTGCGACCAGTTTGGCGGCCCAGAGCATCGCAAGTTCAAGGTCAGGCGCTTCAAGAACATGCTGCTCAACGTCCACAAACTGCCGGCCAACGACCAGCGCCTGCTGCTCAACCAGAAACTAATAGAGTGGATGGGCAACGAGGAGCAGACCGACGACATATCCATCATCGGCTTTGAGCCGTGGGCTTAGCCCGGGCCGCACAAGCGCATGGAGGACAGAGCCACCCGGATGCGGAAACAACTATCTCAAAGACATATTTAACACTCTATTTCAAACAGATGAAATTGGTATCGGCCGCATACTTGATAGGAATGTGGGTCTATGGCTTGTGCGTTCGCATAGCCTCGCTATTCAACGAAAAGGCCAAACTGCTCTGCGCCGGCAGGCGTGAGACATGGTCCAAACTGAAGAGTTTCGACAGCACTGGCGGCACCATCTGGGTTCATGCGGCCTCACTTGGCGAATTTGAGCAGGGTCGTCCGCTGATTGAGGCCATCAAGGCCAAGCACCCCGAGCAGAAGATAGTCCTCACATTCTACTCGCCATCGGGCTATGAGGTGCGCAAAAATTATAAGATGGCGGACTTGGTCTGCTACCTGCCGGCCGATGGTCCGTCAAACGCCAAGCGGTTCATAGACGCCATCAACCCGACGGCCGTTTACTTTGTCAAATACGAGTTCTGGCACTTCTTCCTCAAAGAGGTGTGGCGCAGGAAATTGCCTTTGTATGGCATATCCATGATTTTCCGCGAGCAGCAGCCTTTCTTCTCACCATGGGGCGACTGGTTCCGCCAGATGCTGACATACTTCACCCACATATACGTGCAAGACAAAGTCTCGGGCGAGCTGTTAGACTCCATCAAGATAGGCGGCTACAGCGTCGTGGGCGACACGCGGTTCGACCGCGTGCGGCAGATTGCCGACTCGGCGGCGGACATTCCCAGCGTCAGCCAGTTTGTGCAGGGCGCGCACCAAGTCATTGTGGCGGGCAGCACATGGCCGCCTGATGAGGACATCCTCGTGCCTTACATCAACGGGATTGCCGGCAGCGACGTCAAGCTCGTCATAGCCCCCCACGAGATTGACAAAGCGCGCGTCGACTCGCTGTGCGCCAAGCTCAGTGTGCCATACGCCCGCTTCACAGAACTTGACAAGGCGGACCTCAATGCGGCAAAAGTGTTCGTGGTGGACACCATTGGCATCCTCTCCGCCATATACAGGTATGGCACAGTAACATATGTCGGCGGAGGCTTTGGAGTCGGCATACACAACACACTGGAGCCGGCGATTTATGGTTTGCCAGTAATCTTTGGGCCGAACCACAAGAAATTCAAGGAGGCAATCGACCTCATCGATTGCGGAGGCGGCTTCTCAATATCGTCAGCTGACGATTTCAACACCCTCATTGGCGAGTTGTTCTGCGACGGCGAGAAACTGAGCAAGGCAGGCAAAGCGGCAGGTGACTACTGCCAAAGCATGCTCGGAGCGACAAAGGCCATAATGAGCGACACAGTGAAATAGGCTCACGAGGCGAAGCCAACGCATTAACTAAAAGCGGACATAAGACCGGACACAGCATAAGGCCCGATGGCAAACAAGCCGTCGGGCCTTATGCTTTATTTGCATTCAGCAGATGGGGCTGCGCTGCCGCAAAAAGGGCAAGATGACGAAAAATTAACATAGAAGGCCTTTGATGGTAAATAAAATTTGTTAATTTTGTATACATAATTTCAAGGAAGCAGCCATCGCTCAAAGCGATAAAAGAGCCTTCCACTGACATACAAACGGAATATGGATAAAAACAAACTAATCAAACTGCTTGTTGCCATAGTGGCCTTCATCGTCCTATGGTTTTTGCCGTCGGAGTGTTTCGGCATGGCCGACCTGACAGTGATAGAGCACAGGGTCATAGCCGTCTTCGTGTTTGGCGCCCTCATGTGGATAATGGAGCCGATTCCGATTTGGACGACCTCAATTGGCATCATAGTACTCATGATATTGACGGTGTCAGACAGCATGTTCGCCCCGCTGAAAGACACTGCCGACCCTCTTTTCGGCACATTGATCAGCCATAAGTCCATCATGGCGTCGTTCGCCGACCCGATAATAATGCTCTTCATGGGCGGTTTCGCGTTGGCCATAGGCGCCACCAAGGTGGGACTGGACGTCAACCTGGCCCGCGTCTTGCTCAAACCGTTCGGCACGAGGAGCGAGATTGTCTTGATGGGCTTCATGATAGTGACGGCCATATTCTCCATGTTCATGAGCAACACAGCCACCGCGGCCATGATGCTGGCCATAATAGCCCCCGTCCTCGCCCAGTTGCCGGTTGAGGGCAAAGGCCGCATAGCCATGGCACTCGGCATCCCCATCGCGGCCAACGTTGGCGGCATAGGCACTCCTATCGGCACACCGCCCAACGCCATCGCCCTTCGCTACCTGACAGAGCACTCCGAGCTGGGAGTCCACATTGGTTTTGGTGACTGGATGGCCGCCATGGTGCCTATCACGCTCATTATCCTCGCCTTTTCATGGTTCATCCTTCTGAAACTGTTCCCATTCACCAAGAAACAGATAACCTTTGACATCCAGGGCAAGTTCCGCACTGACACGCAGGCCATCATAGTCTACGTCACATTCGCCGTCACCGTAGTCCTTTGGCTCACCGACAGCCTGACCGGCATCAACAGCAATTGCGTGGCCATGATTCCGCTTGCCGTGTTCGCTGTCACCGGCGTGATGGGCAAGAAAGAGCTGCAAGAGATTAACTGGGACGTCCTGTGGCTTGTGGCTGGCGGCTTCGCCCTGGGCGTGGGACTCTCGGGCAGCGGTTTGGCTCGTCATATGGTGGATTCCATACCATTTGACACATGGCCTCCATTCGTCGTACTGCTCGGCTCAGGCTTCATCTGCTACCTGATGTCCACCTTCATGAGCAACACGGCATCCGCCGCACTGCTCATCCCGATTTTGGCCGCCATAGCCACAGGCATGGGTGACGTGCTGGGCGCCTATGGCGGGGCTGAGACAATGCTCATCGGCGTGGCCCTCTGCGCATCGCTCGCCATGGCTCTCCCCATCTCAACGCCACCTAACGCCCTCGCTTACGCCACGGGCGTGATGAAACAGAGCCAGATGGCCAGCAGCGGCATCCTGATTGGCGTGTTTGGCATGATCGTGGGTTACCTGATGCTCTTTGGCGCAGTCAAACTCGGAGTAATATAACGCACTGAAATACAATCAAATCAATCGGCGCACCTTGACCAATAGAGACAAGGTGCGCCGATTTTTGGTGTCAAAAAAACCGACGCTGTTATTTTATCCAACAAATTCATATACTTTTGTATCCGAAAATAACAACATATAGAAAAAGACAATAAGATGGAATTCAACATTCGCGAGACACTCTCGGCCACATTCGTGCTGATGGCCGTCATGGATATACTTGGCTCACTGCCCATTGTGCTGTCCATGCAAGAGAGGGGGATCAAGATAAGCGCATGGCAGATTTCTGCCGTGGTACTCGCATTCATGCTCGTCTTCATGTACGGCGGACAGGCAGTCCTGTCGCTCTATGGCGTTGACATCAACTCATTTGCGTTGGCAGGCGCCATTGTCTTGTTTATCATTGGATTGGAGATGCTTCTTGGGGCCACGTTCTTCAAGCAGGATGGACCACGCGCCACGTCGATTGTGCCGTTGGCCTTCCCTCTTCTCGCCGGCCCGGGCTCTTTCTCGACCATTTTGTCACTTCAGGCGGAGTACTCAGTCATCAACGTGCTGATAGCCCTCGTGCTCAACGTCATATTCATCTTCGTGGTTCTCAAGTCGGCGGCCCATATGAACAAGCTGATAGGCAGCAATGGCATCTACATCATGAAGAAATTCTTCTCTGTCATCCTGCTCGCCATGGCGATCAAGATGTTCACCAGCAACTTGGCCATCATACTGGGCAACATCCAGTAAAAAGCCCCAGCGGAAAGGGGTAACACAAGACAAGCATAAATATTAACCCGGAAAGGTGGCAATGTCCGCCTTTTCGGGTTAACTTTGTAATCTAAGGACAACAAATAAAACTCACTCCTTTCGCATCCCCACAGAGACAGAGATGGCAGGCAAGCATTACGTTGTATGGAAAGGCCGAGTGCCGGGAATTTATTCCGACTGGGCCACGGCCAAGGCTCAGATTGACCAGTTTGACGGCGCGCGGTTCAAGGGCTTCAGCACCCGCGAAGAGGCCGAGGCGGCATTCGCCGCAGGCCCTAAACCTCTTCCGGCCTACATGACGACCCGCCGCGAAGTCCCCAAGCCCAACACGGCCTCGCCATTGACACGCGCCATAGCCGTCGACGCGGCATGCTCCGGCAACCCCGGCGTGATGGAGTACAGGGGGGTGTCGCTATGGGACAACAAAGAGATTTTCCACCACAAATATGAGCTTGGGACCAACAACATTGGTGAGTTCCTTGCCATTGTGGAGGGTTTGGCCCGACTGAAGCAAGCCGGGACTGAGGATGTGACAATATACTCAGACTCAATGATAGCCATAGGCTGGGTGCAGCAAGGCAAATGCAAGACAAAGCTGTCCGTCACGCCACGCACCGCCCAGCTGCTTGACGTGGTGAGGAGAGCCGAGGCGTGGCTCAAGGCAAACCCATTCTCAACGCCTATAATCAAGTGGCCCACAGAGCAGTGGGGAGAGATTCCCGCTGACTTCGGGCGCAAATAAAGGAAGCACAATTCACCAGCATATGGAACAAAACGCAGCGAACTGGGCCCCCGATGCCGACATCCGCGCCCGCCTCGACAGGTGGGACAACCTCGGCGCGCTGAAAAGCGCGGTCGAGAAGGCCAACGAGCTCTCCCGAAAAGACATAGCAGAGACGGCACAAGCCATCTTTGACGACCTCGTGATGACGACAGAGTACCTCATCAAAGGAGTGAAAGACCCCGAGAGGCCTAACTTGGTGGGTCACATCAGAGAGAGGGCCTACGCGGTGGCGGACGTCATAAGGATTGCCGCCGCCGGGCAAAGCAGCAAGGCTCCTCAGCGCGAGAGCCTCATGGCCATGGCTGATGAAGATCGCCACAACATAGAGGAGAGCATTGCCTCATATAAACAATTCGCTCTTGTGGGCGACGCAGGGACAGCATTGACAAACCTGTGCCACAGGCTTGACCTGCAATGGCTTGAGCCTCACGACGTCGAGACCATATTCACACAAGTCATATCCGACCCCGAGATAGCGAGCTCGGACAGGGCCTTCATGGTCAGTGCCTTGTGCCACAACAACCTGACCCGCCACAACCGCAGCATAGTGCTTCAAGCCATCAGGTTGCTGAGCTGCGACAAATCGCTCAGTTGCGACATAGTCGGGCGCCTGCACGTCATCATATTGTCGGACATACTGGCATGGTCAGAGAGGTGGGAGTGCGACAGGCAGCTGCCCGAGAACCTACGGGACCTCGTGGAAAGCGACAACCTGACGGGACCAGCGATGCGTCGGACACTCATCGCGATTGTAAAGACTCGCATGGTCGCGCCGATAGAGGATTTCATTGAGCATGGCATGACCGAGCGGATCCTGGGCTTCCTTAAGAGGCATATAGACAAAAACCAGGTGGACGGGACGAAAGAGATCGTATTGCACGGCGACGAGGCGGACGATTTCTTAGCCAACGAGGGTAAGCACTTCCGCAGCGGCATGGAGAAGATGCAGGAGTGGAAGTACGAAGGATTAGACATCGAGTTCTCAAGCGTCCGCCGCATGAAGAACGGCGAGTTTTTCCGGGAGACAGTCAACTGGTACAGACCATTCTCGGCCGACGATGCCAACATTCCACCAAAGCCCCAAAACCGAGACCCAAAGCTTCATCAGAAACTCATAGACGCACTCGTCGCCAACAAAGAGATGGCAGACTCTGACAAATACACACTGCTCATCGGCTTCCAAAACACAGACGACAGGATGATAAGCAGTTTCTGCGATAGCACGGATGCCACAAACGACATGCGCGAAGAGAGTTTGTCGTCAACTGACGCTGACACGAGGACATACATAAGCTACAACCAGACAGCCATCAGGCTCATAAAAGACTTGTACCGCGGCTATAAGCTGCGCCGCTCAGGCTTTGGAGACACAAACATATTCGACGACATGACGCGCGCCATAGGCACAGAGAGCCTGAGCATAATCATGCCACACGGGGAGACATTTGGAGACAGGCTCGTCAGATACAGATGCTGGCCCGAGGCACTGATAGTGTTCAGCCGTCTCGCAGATACACCAGAGGGAAACGGGTCGGCCGTCATCATGAGAAAATACGCCATGTGCCTGATAAGGAACGGCAAGGATGACGAGGCGGTGAAGGCTCTCAAGCAGGCGGACCTGCTCGACGAGAGCGACCCGTGGACAAAACAGACATTGGCGCGGCTGATGTTCAGCAAAGGCGAGTACAATTCGGCGCTGTTCTACATACAGTCCGTCAAAGAGCTGAAGAGGCCAAGCCGAGCCACAAAAATAATGGAGGCTGAGTGCGAAGAGAGGCTCGGCCGGCACGAGGACGCCCTAAGGGTATGGGACGAGATGAGATATGCCGACGAGGATGACACGGAGGCCCAACTGGGAGCCGCACGGTGCCTTCTCGCCCTGGGGAAGAGACATGAGGCGGGCGACGCGATGAAACACGTGAGCGCGGAAGACGGCGAAGAGGAGGCCAAGACCATAAGGGCTCTTTTCGCCATCATTGACGGGCAAATCTCATTGGGAATCAACACGCTGCGAAATGCCATGAGGGAAGAATCGGGCGCAGGAGACTGCGCCGACGCCGTGGAGCGGAAAATCATGGAGCATAAGGGCATCCTGATGAAATTCGGAATGACGGAGACGGACGTCAAACTGCTGGCCAACATCGCCGGAGTCCAAGCAAACACCGAGACAGATGAAAGCGAAGATAATTAACGACCCCGTCCACGGATTCATCAGCATAGACGACGACCTACAGCTGCGCCTGATGGCCCACCCGTGGGTTCAACGTCTGAGGCGCATACGCCAGCTGGGCATGACGAGCCTCGTGTATCCTGGCGCCCAGCATACTCGATTTCAGCATGCGACGGGGGCTATGCATCTGATGCAATTGGCATTGGACACACTCAGCTCGAAAGGCGTCCTCATATTACAAGGAGAGCAGCGCGCAGCCTTGGCAGCCATCTTGCTGCACGACGTGGGCCACGGGCCTTTCTCGCACGCCTTGGAGCACCTCATTGTCAACGTTGACCATGAGGTCATATCGGACCTCATCATGGAGAGGCTGAACGAGGAGATGGGGAACGACTTAGACATGTGCATAAGAGTCTTCGCCGGCAAATGCCGTCCTTTCCTTCATCAGCTCATATCGAGCCAGTTGGACACCGACAGGCTTGACTACCTCAAGCGCGACAGTTTCTTCAGCGGCGTTGTTGAGGGAGCAGTAGGGGCGGACAGGATAATCAAGATGCTCGACGTGACAGCCGATGGTCATTTAGGCATCGAGGCCAAGGGCATATACACCATAGAGGATTTCCTCGTGGCACGCAGACTGATGTATT
The DNA here is from genome assembly GCA_963658925.1 of bacterium. Classification (GTDB taxonomy): domain Bacteria; phylum Bacteroidota; class Bacteroidia; order Bacteroidales; family Marinilabiliaceae; genus W3P20-009. The sequence goes on along the minus strand of CAVKRQ010000002.1, from coordinate 7,225 downwards.
GGCAGGTCTATCTGCACAAGACCGTTGTCGCCGCCGAGGAGATGCTCCGCATGGCGGTGAGCAGGGCGCGCAGCCTGCTGAGAGCAGGAGATGACATTTTCGCCACCGAGCCACTGAAATACTTCCTCACCCATGACGTTTGCGAGAGCCAGCTACGCGACGACCCGTCCATCCTGCCCATCTTCTGCGAACTGGACGACGACGACATCAACGTGTCGCTCAAGGCTTGGGCCAAATCGGGTGACAGGCTGCTCAGTTACCTGTCGTCAAGCCTTGTCAACCGCAAACTGTTCCACATCGAGATGAGCCGCGAGCCCATAGACGAGGCCCGCATCAGCCAAGAGCGGGAACTCGCCGTCAAAAAGCTGGGCATTGACATGGCGGACGCCGACTATGTGGTGCGCACAGGCCAAGTGAGCAGCAAGACGTACAACATAGGGGTGGACAGGATAAACATCATCTTCCGCGACATGTCAGTCAAAGACATCTCGGAGGCGAGCGACATGATGAGACTTGAGACCTTAGGCAACGCAGACCGCAGGCACTACATAAGCCATCCTAAATGGAACGACATGGACATATAGGACAACATGAAGGCATTTAGGACAACGGGAAGGCATGCCACAACAGCATGCCGTTTTTTTTAATAGGAAATTATTGACTAACTTTGGAGGTTAGAAACTTACAAAAGATAGGATAAAAACCGACATAAAGACATGGAGTTCACAGCGCAACAAATAGCCGACATGCTCGGCGGCGTCGTGGTTGGAGATCCAAACATGACAGTCAACGACGTCTCCAAAATAGAGGACGGGCGCCCGCACACACTCACGTTTTTCGCCAACGCCAAGTATGAGCATTACGTGTATAGCACTGAGGCGTCAGTCATTATAGTGAACTCCGACTTCACCCCCGCGCAAGAGGTCAAGGCTACCATGATTAAGGTGGCCAACGCCTACGAGAGCCTCGCCAAGCTCCTCGCCCTCTACCAGCAGATGCAGCCGCAAAAGGTTGGCATAGAGCAGCCGAGCTACATAAGCGATAGCGCGACAGTGGGCAAGGACATCTACGTAGGCGCCTTCGCATATATTGGCGACAAGGCCAAGATTGGCGACGGGGCCAAGATATACCCGCAGGCGTACGTCGGCGACGGCGTAACCATAGGCGCAGGGACAGTCATCTACGCCGGCGCGAAGATTTACAAAGGGTGCAAGATTGGCGAGCATTGCGTCATCCACTCTGGCGCCGTCATCGGAGCGGACGGGTTCGGCTTCGCTCCCGACGCTAATGGAGTCTACCATAAGATTGAGCAAGTTGGCGTGGTAGTCATTGAGGATGATGTCGAGATTGGCGCCAACGCATGCATAGACCGCTCAACGATGGGCTGCACCAAAGTGGAGCGTGGCGTGAAGATTGACGACTTAGTCATGTTGGCGCACAACGTCGTAGTGGGTCATGACACAGTCATCGCCTCGCAGAGCGGAGTGGCCGGCTCGACAAAGGTTGGCGCTCATTGCGTATTGGCCGGTCAAGTGGGCGTGGCAGGTCACATCGAGATCGCCGACCGCACCACCATTGCCGCACAGAGCGGCATCCAGGGTTCAGTGAAGAAGCCTGGCCAGACACTGTTTGGCTCACCGGCTTTCGACTACATGCAGTTCACCCGCTCATTCGTTGTATTCAAGCACCTTCCCGAGCTCAAGCGCCAGATTGACGCCTTGGTGAAAGAGAGCGCAGACAAGAAATAAGGCGACGGCCGCCCCCTCCCCCCCCACCGAACGAGCGGGCGAGGCGGCATCGTCAAGATTTACAGACCAAAGCTTTGGCAATGAAGCAGCATACACTTGCAGGAAGCGCATCGTTTGAGGGCAAAGGCCTCCACACGGGCGCATACGTCCATCTGTCCATCAACCCGGCCCCTATCGACTATGGTTTCCGCTTTGTCCGCACCGACATAAGCGGTCAGCCAGAGATAAAAGCAGAAGCCACCCGTGTCTCGTTCACGCAACGCGGCACAGTGTTGACTGGCGACGGGAAAGAGACCATATCGACCATTGAGCACCTGATGAGCGCATTGCGCGCCCGTGGTGTGGACAACTGCCGAATTGAGTTGGACGGGCCTGAGGTCCCTATCCTTGACGGCAGCGCCAAGCCGTTCGCCGATGCCATAAGCAGCATGGGGCTGACAGAGCAGGACGCCCCCCGCAAATATTTGGAGATAACCCACAAGGCCGTCTACGAGGAGAAGGAGAAAGGGCTGCGCATCATAGCCATGCCGGACGATCACTTCGCTGCCACGGTGTGCATAGCCTTTGACGGGACCAAGTGCCTTGCCAACCAGTGGGCGCAGATAGAGAGCCTTAAGGACGAGTATGACCAGGTGTATGACTGCCGCACGTTCGTATTCCTCCACGAGATAGCCCCCCTTTTGAACATGGGTCTTATCAAGGGTGGCGATTTGGATAACGCCATCGTGTTTGTGGAGGGCGAGCTGACAGCCGAGCAGAAAGCCGAGTTGGCGCAAAAGCTGGGACGCGCAGAGATAACCATCCACCCGAGCGGAGTGTTGAACGACCGCGACTTGAAATATTCCAATGAGGCAGCCCGTCACAAGCTGCTCGACCTCGTTGGAGACTTGGCATTGGTCGGCTACCCTATCAAGGGCCGCATCATAGCCACCCGCTCAGGCCACGGCTCAAACACGGCATTCGCACGCCAGCTTATGGCCGAGTTCCCCGTCAAATAAGAAATTAGAGTTAGAAACAATTCAGACCCAAACAGATATATGAGCATTCCAAGCGATTGCAAGATTAGTCCGTTGGCCAGCGTCGATCCGGGCGCGCAGATTGGCCACAATGTAGAGATAGGCCCCTTTGCGACAATCGAGGACAACGTCGTAATCGGCGACGGTTGCAAAATCCTCAATGGCGCCACCATATGCTGGGGCACGCGAATGGGCAAGAACAACCGCGTGGCTCAGAACGCCGTTGTAGGCGGCATTCCTCAGGACCTTAAGTTCCGCGGCGAGGAGACCACTTGCGAGATTGGCGACAACAACTCGATCAGGGAGTGCGCCACGATTAACCGCGGAACGGCGTCTCGCGGCAAGACCGTGGTGGGCAGCAACAACCTCATTATGGCTTACTGCCACATTGGTCATGACTGCGTCTTCGGCAACAACATCATCATATCAAACGCATGCCAGTTTGCTGGTGAGGTGGAGTGTTCTGACTTCGCCGTTGTTGGCGGCGGCTCGCTCTGCCACCAATTCACACGCATTGGCCGCTACGTGATGGTTCAGGGCGGCACGCGGTTTGGCAAGGATGTGCCTCCTTTCACCACCATCGGCCGTGAGCCTGCCTCGTTTGAGGGTTTGAACATCGTGGGCTTGCGCCGTCATGGCTATACGGCCGAGCAGATCGCCGAGGCTCAGGAGGTATATAAATATCTCTACCTCAGCAAACTGAACACGACTCAGGCTCTTGAGGCTATTGACGCTCAGATGGCGAAGAGCGATATCGTGAACGAGATCGTGGAGTTCGTAAAGGCTTCTAAGCGAGGAATCATCAAATAGGAGGCGAGCAAAACAGTCCGTTTTCATCCTGTATACAAAAACGTACCCCTGCGGTTGGACATTAGCCGACCGCAGGGGTGCGCACTTTTGATGGTGATTGACTTGCAATGGGATAACTGTCTAATTGCCCCAGTTGGGGGTGCGTATATTAGAAGTAGGTTATAAGCAGCCAACGGGTGCCATAGATGACTACGAGAAACGCAACTATTTTGGCACTGCCTATCAAAGCAGTGCGCCAGCGATATCTTATAAGCTGCCTCTTTTCCATGTTTTCGACTTTGGCGAGAGCCTCCTCATACATACCGAGCTTGTTCAATCTCTTGACAATTAATATTGAAAGACACACATCTACAGCCATTTCAAGAGCAAATACTGGAGGATTTTTCACACTGCGGTATATAACATATCTTGATATGCAAAACCCCAAAAATGCAATCATAAATCCTAAGATGGTCCACACAATGAAGAATTGGCGTTTCTTTATATCCGACAATTCATCTTTGGTGGACTTATTATAGGCACGATTGTATGCGACCGTTGTATGATAAATAGCCTCCACGAAGGTTTTAAAAAAAGAGATGATCATCTGTAAGAAGAATTTGGTTTAGAATATTGGGAGTCCAAATAATATGTATACAAGGAGATGCCTAAAGAGATGCCACCAAGAGTCCAGCCGACCGGACCACCACAAATGCACCCAATCACACCGATTCCAGCACCGACAGACTCCCAAATTGTAGATTCTGTTAATCCGTTTTCGTTGACATCATATATTGCCACCACAACGCCAACCGTTACACCCACAGCACCAATCTTTCTGCCAATCTTCGCCACCTTTGCCACATCCTCGCCAAGGTCATCCAAGTAATGCTCAACTACTTGGTGTACGAACGTGTCATGCACACTGGCTGCTGTTGACGAAGCCGCAAAGAAATCACGGACCTTGTTTGATTCGACAATCGGGACGTCGCCATTGCGGATGTCATCGAGCACCGCCTGACCAGTGCGGTAGTCTTGCGAGACATCGGAGCGACTTTGAGGCAAGCAGAAGCCGCCGCGCTCAGCGGCTCCATCGTAGTCCTCGCCGAAATTGAAACTGTAGTCGGAGAAATCGAACTCTTGACAGCTGTTGCCTTCCGGAGTGCAGACGACCTCCCAGTCATAGCAGCCGGCGTCGTAGAGCGGGCCGTCTTGATAGCTGTAGCTACTGCAGCCTCGGCCTCGCATAAGGAGAGCCTCGGACTTTAACAGCGCCATGGGGGCGGTGATTCTTTTCATGATAATATGTGTTTTGTTTTAGATGGATGTATGTCCGTTTTAAGGCAAACGGATATAGGATGAAGCACTTATTAGAAGTAGGTTATAAGTAGCCAGCGGGTGCCGTAAATGACCACGAGAAATGCGGCTAATCGGACACAGCCGACCAAGGCGGTGCGCCATCTGTATCTAATCAGCTGCCTTTTGTTCTTGTTTTCGACTTTTGCTATGGCCTCCTCGTACATGCCGAGCGTGTTCAATCTTTTGACGACAAATACAGCAAGCAGGACATCAATTAAGATTTCCACAGCAAACGCACCATTATAATCCCTAAGATTAATATCAACTAAATATCTTGAAACGCCAAAAACAGAAAAACCGACAATAAAGCCAATTATAGCCCACACCAGTATAAATTGACGTTGCTTTATATCAGACAACTCATCCTTAGTTGATTTATTATAGGCTCGATTATAGGCGACCGTAGTATGGTAGGCTTTCTCCACAAAGTATCTAAAAAACGCGATGACCATCAATACGAAGAATTTGTGTTAGACAGTTGAGAATCTAAATAATACGTGTACAAGGAGATACCTAAAGAGATTCCACCAAGCGTCCAGCCTACAGGACCTCCACAAAGGCAGCCGAAAACACCGACACCAGCGCCGACAGACTCCCATATTGTAGACTCTGTTAATCCTTTTTCTCCTACATCATGAAGAGCAACAAAGACACCGATTGTTGCACCAGCGGCACCAATCTTCCTTCCAATTTTCGCCACCTTTGCCACATCCTCGCCAAGGTCATCCAAGTAATGCTCAACTACTTGGTGTACGAACGTGTCATGCACACTGGCTGCTGTTGACGAAGCCGCAAAGAAATCACGGACCTTGTTTGATTCGACAATCGGGACGTCGCCATTGCGGATGTCATCAAGCACCGCTTGACCTGCGCGGTAGTCTTGCGAGGCGTCTGAGCGACTTTGGGGCAAGCAGAAGCCGCCGCGTTCAGCAGCGTCATCGTAGTCCTCGCCGAAATTGAAACTGTAGTCGGAGAAATCGAACTCCTGACAACTGTTGCCTTCCGGAGTGCAGACGACCTCCCAGTCATAGCAGCCGGCGTCGTAGAGCGGGCCGTCTTGATAGCTGTAGCTACTGCCGCCTCGGCCTCGCAAAAGGAGAGCCTCGGATTTCAGCAGCGCCATGGAGGCCGGGATTTTCTTCATGTCTTTGATATATGTTAGTTTTAGATGAGTAGTAAGCCGTTTGAGGCAAACTGATATAGGATGAAACTCTTATTAGAAGTATGTTATAAGCAGCCAACGGGTGCCATAGATGACAGCAAGATATAGCAATATTTTGACACTCCCAATTAACCCAGTACGCCATCTGTAGATTACAAGCTGCCTCTTGTCCTTGTTTGCGACACGGTCAATAGCCTCCTCGTACATGCCGAGATTGTTCAATCTCCTGACGACTAAAATCGCAAGTAGTACGTCAATAGCAATCTCAACTACAAAAGCTCCATCATAATCCCTTATGTTAGTATCAACCAAATACCGGGAAACACAGAAAACTGTAAATCCTAAAAAAAACGCAATTATAGCCCACACAATTACAAATTGCCGCTGCTTTATATCAGACAATTCCTCCTTAGTGGATTTATTATATGCGCGATTATATGCCACCGTCGTGTGATAAATAGCCACAACGAAAAATTTAAAAATGGAAATAATCATCAATACGAAGGGTTAATTTGAGAAGGTTGTGAATCCAAATAGTATGTGTAAAATGATATGCACAAAGAAACTCCACCAAGTGTCCAGCCAACCGGGCCTCCAAGAATGCAACCCACAACACCAACACTAGCACCAATTGACTCCCATATGGTAGACTCTGTTAATCCATTTTCTGCTACATCATGAACCGCGACAAAGACTCCGACGGTCGCACCTGCAACCCCTATCTTTCTGCCAATTTTCGCCACCTTTGCCACATCCTCGCCAAGGTCATCCAAGTAATGCTCAACTACTTGGTGTACGAACGTGTCATGCACACTGGCTGCTGTTGACGAAGCCGCAAAGAAATCACGGACCTTGTTTGATTCGACAATCGGGACGTCGCCATTGCGGATGTCATCAAGCACCGCTTGACCTGCGCGGTAGTCTTGCGAGGCGTCTGAGCGACTTTGGGGCAAGCAGAAGCCGCCGCGTTCAGCAGCGTCATCGTAGTCCTCGCCGAAATTGAAACTGTAGTCGGAGAAATCGAACTCCTGACAACTGTTGCCTTCCGGAGTGCAGACGACCTCCCAGTCATAGCAGCCGGCGTCGTAGAGCGGGCCGTCTTGATAGCTGTAGCTACTGCCGCCTCGGCCTCGCAAAAGGAGAGCCTCGGA
>CAVKRQ010000001.1:0-242705 GCA_963658925.1 bacterium | reverse complement strand
GCCGCCCCTTAAAACAGTCCGCCCCCCGGAGTCATCTCCGGGGGGCGGATTTTTTTCGTGTATCCCATCACCACCTCCCACACATCATTCCACACCCATCTCTCGGTTGCGCAATCCGCCCCTGTTACTTGTGAAATTAGTGCGTGCTTCCCCCTCTGGCAAGCTAATTTGCTAACCATAATCAGCTTTCCAAATAAACCCCATCCGATAAATTTCGCCAGCATGAGCTATATTATTTATCCTTTCTTTTGATTACCTTTGATATCGACCTCGACATAAATCAAGCTCAAATGAAACAGCATAACGTCAATATCAACACAACCATAAATCCATCGGATGAGTCCATCTCTGCCGAAACACGTACTCTTCTGGATGGAGCGAAGGCGGCCGCGCATAAGGCATATGCCCCCTATTCCAAATTTCGTGTCGGAGCTGCCGCTTTGCTTGACAATGGTGAGATTGTAACTGGCTCTAATCAGGAAAATGCGGCCTACCCGTCAGGCCTTTGCGCTGAGCGTACCACTATTTTCTACGCCAACGCCAAATATCCCGAGGCCAAAGTAATCCGTCTGCTTATCTACGCTGAGACCGACAAGGGGCCCGTTGTCACCCCAATATCCCCTTGCGGCGCATGCCGTCAGGTCCTTCTCGAAAAGGAGACAATTCAAGGCCAGCCAATGCAAGTGACGCTCGCAGGTGCTAATGACCTCTACCACCTTCCTGGGGTAGCCACCTCCCTCCTCCCGCTCTCTTTTGTGCCCAAGAGTCTTGAGGGGGAATAAACGGGGGGTAACTGAGTCTTCTATTGATATAAGGTCGCGTCACCTCTCGATGCGATGAGGCAAGGGAGTCAATGGCTGTAGCCTTGGCTCTTTTTTGTTTTTGTGTTGTGACTAATTGTAACAGGGGGGGCAATTTAGCGAGTGGGCGGCCTCTCTGTTCTTGCCATAGTTATGGGTAAGTCTTATGGGTCACAATGATTGGTTATGACATTGTGCGACTTCTGAGTAAGTCATGCTATAGTTCTCATTTTGTATAATAGCATCTCATTAACAGTTGGATAAATCACCATTTAGTTGCTGTTCTTTTCAACGCTTTGTTTAATTTCGCGCACATACAAAAGAACAGTTACTGATATGTCTGAAATTAAAAAAGTTGCCGTAGTAGGATATGGCAATATCGGAGAAGCCGCCGTTGAGGCGCTATCTATCGCTCCCGACCTTGAACTCGCAGGCGTAGTGCGCCGCAACCCTGATGCCCCGCAGCCTGTTGAACTCACAGGCGTCAATGTTGTTGATGACATCAAGAAGCTGGGAAAGGTTGATGTGGCTATCCTGTGTACGCCGACGCGTGCCGTGCCTGAGATGGCAAAGTCAATACTGTCGCAAGGCATCGCAACTGTCGATTCCTTTGACATTCACACTCAGGTTCCTGAGCTCCGTGACGAGCTTGACGCCGTGTCCAAGCAATACAACACTGCCTCAATAATCTCTGCGGGCTGGGATCCAGGCTCAGACTCGATGATTCGAGCCATAATGGAGGCCATGGCCCCAAAGGGCCTCACGTATACTAATTTTGGCCCGGGACGCTCTATGGGTCACACAGTGTGCGTCAAGAGCAAAGAGGGCGTTAAGGATGCCCTCTCGATGACTATCCCCCTCGGCACAGGGATTCACCGCCGCATGGTCTATGTCGAGCTCAAGGATGGCTACAAATTGTCTGACGTGGCTGCGGCCATAAAGGCGGACGACTATTTCGCCCATGACGAGACTCATGTCATCGAGGTCCCCTCTGTCGAGGCTCTCAACAATGTCGGCCATGGCGTCAACCTCATCCGAAATGGCGTCTCTGGTACCACAGCAAACCAGAATTTCCGTTTTCTAATGGAGATTAATAATCCGGCCCTTACTGGTCAGGTGCTCGTAAGCTGCGCGCGCGCTGTGCTTCGTCAGCGCCCCGGCTGCTACACCATGATCGAGATTCCGCCCATAGATCTGTTGCCTGGCGACAGGAGGGAGCTTGTGAAGCGCCTTGTATAGGAAATCTCGTTACTGACACTTAAGACAATCGGCTCGCAGTCATGTTGACTACGAGCCGATTGCCTTTTCCCTTGTTGCAAATGTGCGACTTCGCATCCTCTCACGTACGAGGCTTGGATAGCTGCCTGTCGCCAAATGACATTATGCCATAAACGAAAAAAAGACGCTTGGCATGAGCCAAACGCCTCTTCTCCCCGCTCACCAAGTAGGACTTGAACCTACGACCCTCTGATTAACAGTCAGATGCTCTAACCAACTGAGCTATTGGTGAATGTTTTGCTATCGTGTTGTCTTCCCGATTGCGAGTGCAAAGATATAGCACTTTTGTTTCATGTGCAATAGTGCGGCTCTATTTTCTTCTAAAAAAATTTTCTTTTGAGGAAATGTGGCTCTGGGAAAGTTTTCGTCAGCATGTTTCAATCTTGTTAACAAAGGTTGTGTTTATGTTATTCGTCACATTGCTATATTTGTAATAATATATTCACTTGTTTTGGAGAGGGTTTGACGCTTGCTGGCAACGCCGGCTCTTGTCTGCCCGGGATGGCCTGCTGAAAGGGCTTTTGGCTGGCCTGTCCAAGCGAGGGCGAAAGAACAACTATGGAAAAACTATCGATTCTTATACCTACATACAACAGGGACTGCCTGATCCTTGTCGATGCGCTCGCTCAACAGATTGACGAGTTCGCCATTGACGCTGAGGTGGTCGTTGTGGATGATGGCTCAAGCGACCTTAAGGTTCTCGCTGAGAATGCGGCTATTGAATCGATTGAGCACTGCCGTTATATTGTGTCGCCGGTCAACTGCGGCATCGCCATCACTCGTAACAGGCTTATGGATGAGGCAAAAGGTGACCACCTCCTTTTCCTTGATTCTGACACATATCCCGTGGATGGTGATTTCCTTATAAGGCTGATTGCGGTGGCTGATGACGCCGATGTGATAGTGGGCGGCATTGAGTACCGCAAAGGGGCTGAGGCTGTGGCCAACCCTCTGCGCCTCCGCTATGGCGTTAGCCGAGAGGAGCAGTCGGTTGCCGAAAGGTCACGTAGGCCGTATGACGCTTTTAAATCTGCGAATTTCATGATTAACCGTAAGGTGGCCGACACGATTAAGTTTGATGAGACTTTCGACCGGTATGGACATGAGGACACTCTCTTCGGGGCGGCTCTGAAAGAGGCGGGTTTCTCAATAAAGCATATCGACGCACCTGTGTATCATGACGACACGGACACCTCCGAGCAGTATCTCTCAAAGGTGCGAATCGCCATTCAAAGCCTCAGCATGCATGCCGACAAGCTGCGCGGGCACTCGCGACTCCTCTCTCTCTATGACAAGGTTGACGCGCTCCACCTTACGGGCTTCGTCAACTCTCTGTTTGGCAGGTTCAGGAACACTATGGAGCGAAATCTCAAGGGTAAGCATCCCTGCCTTGCGGTCCTGATGCTTTATAAGCTTACATATCTCTGCGGCGTCATGAAGCTTTAGGCTTTTCAAAGAGATTATTTCCTTGCGGCTTGCAAGCATAAAATAAAACCCCGGGGGCTTTGCCTCCGGGGTTATTTGTTGTTTGTCGCGAAGGTAGGGGCGGCCAGCCTCCCGTGCTCGGAAAAACGTCGCCTCCCCCCCCCCAAAAAAAAAGGTTTAGTCTCCTGTTTTGCAAGCGGGCGTGCCTGTGTCGCATATACGCAAAAAAAAAGAACACCCGGTTCGCACCAGATGCCCTCACTCGCTCACCAAGTAGGACTTGAACCTACGACCCTCTGATTAACAGTCAGATGCTCTAACCAACTGAGCTATTGGTGAAAATGTATATTTTGAATCCCTGCTTGGGATGAACTGAAATCGGCTGCCCCGCTTGCGCCAGCTTTGCCGAAGTGCCTGTCGGGCTTTGTTTCCCCCGAAAAGCGAGAGCAAAATTATGCACTTTTCCCGAATTAGCAATATCTTCGCGAATGTTTTTTCTGATGAATGTTTGACTTCTGTCGCTTTGCGCTGATTTTCAGTTTCTAAAGAAAAATATTTTTTTTGTCTCATTTGTGGATGTCCGCATGCGCCGCACCTCGGTGGGGTGCTCTTTGGCTCGTTCATCCTTTGCTAATCATAAATAAACAGTGGAAGCTAAAATTCTCGGCATGGGCAATGCCCTTGTGGATATCCTTGTCCGCATGCCTAACGATAACATTCTCGGTCAGTTTAATCTCCCAAAGGGCAGCATGCAGCTTGTGGATGAGGAGCGCTCCGCTGAGATTGTCGAGGCTGTGAAGAACCTCAATCCCGGAATCTCTTCAGGAGGCTGCGCGGCCAACACTATCTACGGCCTTGCTAATCTCGGCATTCAGACCGGCTTTATTGGCAAGATAGGCCCTGACGAGTTGGGCGAAAGGTACAGCTCGGACCTGAAGGCTAATGGCGTGGAGCCTATCCTCCGGCAGACTGACAAGCACTCGGGCTCATGTGTCTCGCTCATTAGCCCGGACTCCGAGCGCACCATGTGCACAAACCTCGGCGCGTCTGTCGAGCTGTGCAAGGAGGATGTCGACCCTGCCGTTTTCGACCAGTACACGCATTTCTATGTCGAGGGATACCTTGTCCAAAACCCTGAGCTTATCGAGTTCGCGTTTAAGACTGCTCACGAGAAAGGTCTGACCACTATTCTCGACTTGGCATCATACAACATTGTCGAGGAGAATCTCGAGTTCATGCAGAGGCTTATCAGCAAGTATGTCGATGTGGTCTTCGCCAACGAGGAGGAGGCTACGGCCTTCACCGGCAAGGAGGATGAGGAGGCTCTGAACGAGATAGGTGAGTATGCCGATGTCGTAATTCTCAAGATAGGCCGTCGCGGCAGCCTCGTCAAGGTTGGCGACAAGCGCGCGAGGTGTGGAGTCCGAAGCTCCAATTGCATTGACACGACCGGAGCGGGTGACCTCTACGCCGCCGGTTTCATCTGGGCGTCGGTCAATGGCATGACGCCCGAGCAGTGCGCTGTCGCGGGGGCTGTCACCTCTGGCAATGTGATTGAGGTCATCGGCTCGCACATGGACGCCAACCGATGGACGTCCATCCGTCAGGAGCTAAAGAAAATCTAAGTCCTCTCCTCAACTTCCCGTCCCACCCATTTAAACCCATTAGTTTTGAAGTTTACTGATTTGCGTCTCTTGCAACCGGTCTTGCAGGAGAATATAAAGAGCCTCGGGTTCAACAGGCCTACGGATATTCAGTTCAAGGCCATCCCCCACATCCTTGAGGGCGAGGATATCATGGCCATTGCGCAGACTGGCACCGGCAAGACGGCGGCTTTCGCCATCCCTGCCGTTTCTAACCTCATGAGGCGGTCCCGCCGTTTCGGTTACCGCGGAGTCCGTTGCATCATCATGGAGCCTACGCACGAGCTCGCCGCCCAGGTGGCCGCCGTCATCAAGCAGCTCGCCAAGGGGACTGACGTGTGCGTCGTGGCCATCCATGGCGGGGTGGGGCAGGATAACCAGATCGCCCTCCTCAAAGGCGCCGCCGACATTATCGTGGCTACGCCCGGCCGACTCTTCGACCTCGCTTCGCAAGGCCATTTGGTTATGGACCAGGCGGAGATGCTTGTTGTGGATGAGGCGGACCATATGCTCGCCCTCGGTTTCTATGACGATATTTCGCAGATCGTCCGCCGCATCCCCAAGCGCAGGCAGACGCTCTTTTTCTCAGCGACTATTGACGCCAAGATCAAGGAGCTGGCCTACTCGCTTGTCTATCGCGCCGTGCGTATCGAGATGAGCCAGAATAAGGTCGCCAAGAATGTCACTCACCAGGTGCTGGGTGTCACCATGGATCAGAAGCGTTTTTTCCTTGAGCGCATTGTCCGCGAGAATCCCGAAGCCCACATCATTGTTTTTGTCCGCACAAAGGTCAGGGCCGAGCGCGTCCAGGCGGCCATGGCGAGGGTCAACATCAACGCGGCCCATTTGCATGGCGGCATGACGCAGCCCGAGCGTAATCAGGCGCTTGATGATTTCCGCAACGCTAAGGTGCGTATGCTTATCACTACCGATGTCGCGGCGCGTGGCATTGACATCCCGGCTGTCGACTATGTCGTCAATTATGACGTGCCGGAGAAACCGGAGAACTATGTCCACCGTGTCGGCCGTACGGGTCGCGGCATGGCTAAGGGCTATGCGCTCACTCTCTCTGACCCGGCTGAGCAGCCGCTGATTGACGCTATCCAAAAATATATGGGCGAGGCTATATCCATCCTCCGTATGGACAAGCAGGAGCGCGACGCCACGGTCGACCTCTCGGCCGACGGGGCTAATGATTGGCGTAGCCTGATTAAGGACTAAGGCATATCTTTTCTTCCGCTCTCCACACTCTGCGATTGCTCGCAATAAGGTGGAAACGTGGAATCCGACGAGCGGAGGCTGTCATGTATGTGGCAGCCTCCGCTCGTTGTGTATTTATGCATACGCAGGGTGAATATTCATTCGCTCATGTTAGCCATTATTCGGCGTCACCCCATCGGAGAAGGCTGTTGTTTGCCATATTTCTGCCTATTTTGTGACTTAAGTCTGCCGTTTGCGGGGGCTGTCTCTGAAAAGGATTAAGTTGGTTTTTGATGTCAAAAATGTTCAATTTTACGTGATACCCCTATTGTTGACGGCAAAATGTAACTTTAAAAGGGTGTTTTCTGAATTTTTAATAGCAAAAATAGGGTCGCGGCGTCAAAATCTCTTGTTTTCGCCCCGAAACTTTTATAAACTTGCATTCGATTAAGAGGATGTTCAAGATTACAACTACAGAAACCTCCATTAGATAACTCAAGAAAGAATAAGGACGATATGAGACTTAGGCTTTTATTTGCGTCGCTGGTGCTAATGACGTCAGGGCGTTTGATGGCGCAGACCCCAGTGGGCGGACAGGTCATCGATGAGAACGGCGAGCCGATTGTCGGTGCGCAGATCCAAATCGAGGGCACTACGACGGGTACTATTACTGACATTGATGGCAAATTCTCACTCCCGGGGGCAAAGCCCGGTGACATGCTTGTCATCAATTTCCTCGGAATGAATCAGCAGACTCAGCCGGCTGCGACCAATATGATGGTGAGCATGAAGGCCGATGACAAGGAGCTCGACGAGGTGATTGTCGTGGCCTATGGCGAGCAGAAGAAGTCCTCTTTCACCGGCTCGGCCGGCGTGGTGGATAACAAGTCGCTCGAGAAACGACAGGTTAACAATGTCATGGAGGCTTTGCAGGGCAATGTGGCCGGTCTGCAGTCTTTCCAGTCGTCTGGCGCGCCTGATGCGACACCTGAGTTCCGCATCCGCGGCTTCAGCTCGCTCAACGCCGGCAACGATCCTCTCATTGTGCTTGACGGCGTTCCCTACGACGGCCTTTGGAGCAGCATCAACCCCGCCGACGTGGCGTCAATAACAGTCCTTAAGGACGCTGCGTCAAACGCCCTTTATGGAGCGCGCGGCGCGAATGGCGTCATCATCATCACGACAAAGAAGGGCGACCAGGGCAAGGCGGTCGTCACGCTCGACGCTAAGGTGGGCTGGAGCAGCCGAGCCTCTAAGCGCTATGACACCATTGACTCTCCGGGCGAATACCTTGAGACTTACTATGCCGCGCTCTACAACTATTATATCGCCAATGGCCAGTCGGCCTACGAGGCCCACCAGAACGCCAATGCCACGCTCTATAAGTCTTCTGCCGATGGTGGTCTCGGTTACATCCCCTACACCGTCCCTGAGGGCGAGTATCTGATTGGCGACAATGGCAAGCTTAACCCCAACGCTACGCTTGGCACCCGTGTCTATAACAACGGTGAGGTCTACACTATCCTCCCGGATGATTGGATTGATGAGACCTACCGCCGCGCCTTGCGTCAGGAGTATAACCTCAGCATCAATGCCGGCAATGAGAAGGGCCAGTTCTACGGCTCTCTCGGCTATCTGAAGAATGAGGGCATCGTCATAGGCTCTGACTTTGAGCGTATCACCGCCCGCCTCAAGGCAAGCTATCAGGTTTACAAGTGGCTCAATGTGGGCGGCAACGGCAGTTTCACTCACTCTGACACCAATTCGGCCGACGAGGATTCAACCGGCGCGACCAATATTTTCTATCAGGCTGCGCTCATGGCCCCTATCTATCCTGTCTATCTCCGCGATGGCGAGGGTAACATCATCCGTGACGACTATGGCAAGGTCGGTGATTACGGCGACGGCACTGCGCTCGGCTCTTCATATGTGCGCCCCTACCTCACTCAGAGCAACGGCATCACGGACGCTCATCTTAATACGAATAACACGGTCACCAACTCGTTCCAGTTTGACGGTTTTGCCGACATCTCTATCTGGGACGGCCTCAAGGCTACTGTCAACGGCAGCGTCTACCACAACTCAAGCCGCATGACGCAGACCATCAACCCGTTCTACGGCTACGGCAACATGAGCTACCCTGGCGGCTATGTCTACAAGTACAACTATAACTATTACTCTATCAACTTCCAGGAGTTCCTCAAGTACAACAAGACTTTCGGCGAGGTTCATAACGTGTCTCTCATGGCGGGTCATGAGAACTACAAGCACAATTATGACTACATAACTGGCGACCGCAAGAACATGTTCTCTTACTTCGGAAACCAGGAGCTTAACGGGGCCACGACCTATATCTCCAACTCGTCCTACGCCAGTGAGTATCAGACCGAGGGTTGGCTCTTCCGCGCCCTCTATGACTATGATGGCAAGTATTTCGGCCAGGTCTCTTATCGCCGCGACGCCTCTTCGCGCTTCCATCCCGATCACCGCTGGGGCAATTTCTACTCTGTCGGCGGTGCTTGGATCATGAGCCGCGAGAATTGGCTCAAGGATGTCGATTGGGTCAATGTCCTTAAGCTCAAGGCCTCTTTCGGCCAAAACGGCAATGACAATATTGACGATTTCCTCTACACTGACACCTATTCCATTGAGAAGGGCGAGGGCAATGAGATTGGACTCGTCCTCTCTAACATTGGCAATGAGAATATAACATGGGAGACTGTCAGCAACACCAACGCTGGCGTTGAGTTTGAGTTCCTCAAGAGCCGCATCCGCGGTGGGGTGGACTATTTCTACCGCAAGACGACTGACATGCTCTGCACCGTCCGCGTCCCCCTCTCTTCAGGCTACGCCGGCTATTCGTCTAACATAGGCGATATGGAGAATAAGGGCGTCGAGATTGAGATTGAGGGCGACCCCATCTCTACGGATAATGTCAAGTGGACCATCGGTCTCAACCTCACCACTTACAAGAACAAGATTATCCGCCTCAATGACGACAACAAGTACAATGACCTCGAAGGCCATGCCGGCTACACCAGCGGCAGCTACTACTATGGCGAGGGGCTGCCAATGTACACGTGGAGGCTTCGCAAATATGCGGGCGTCTCTGCTGACGGCCAGTCTCAGTGGTACATCCACGACGCGAGCGGCAATCTCACTACGACCACCAACCCGTCTGACATAACCAAGGACGAGGATTTCTTCGACTGCGGCACCGCCCTGCCTGATTTCTATGGCGGCTTCAACACGACGGTCACTTTCTTCGGCTTCGACTTCAACGCCTCGTTCGCCTATTCAGTCGGCGGCAAGGCTATGGACTGGAGCTATCAGAGCCTCATGGCTGTGCCTGAGTCCGGTTTCACAGGCCAAGCCCTCCACAAGGATCTGCTCAACGCCTGGTCGGCTTCCAACACCGGGTCTGACATCCCGCGTCTTCAGTATGGCGACACCTACTCCGCTACCACGTCAGACCGATTCTTGACGGATGCCAGCTGGCTCTCCCTCCAGAACGTGTCGCTCGGCTACACCTTCCCTAAGCACTTGATTCAGAACATCAAGCTCTCTAATGTCCGCTTCTATGTCTCGGGCGAGAACCTCACCTATTGGAGCAAGCGTAAGGGCTTCGACCCGCGCATCAGCTATGCGGGCTCGGTCAGCAGCGATGTGGCCTACGCCCCCGCTCGGACTGTCACGGCTGGCGTAACCATCCAATTTTAGTGTAACCGACAACTAATGAACACAATGGTCAAAAAGATATATATACTCCCCCTCGTGGCAGCCTCGCTCATGATGGGTGGATGCATTGATGAGATTGAGCCCACCAATGTGGCCTCGAAAACGCAGATTAGCAAGGACAGCGAGTCTTTTGCCAAGCTTGTTAATGGTCTGAAGGCCAAGATGATTCAGACTGACACCTATGGCGCTGAGTCTGGCAGCTTCGCTGAGGCTATGGCCGACTGGGGCTACCCGTGCTACATGCTGTGGCGCGACGTGATGCTTGACGGCATGCCGACCACCGGCTCGTCTTGGAATTACCAGTACTCGCTCGAGGCAGCGACACGCCTCACCAGCTACTCCGGCTACCCTTATTACTATTACTACAGCTTCATCAACAACGCCAACCGTATCATCTCGGCGCGGTCTGAGGAGGCTGCCCCGGAAACCGTCAAGCAGTCGCTCGCCATCACGAGGACCTACAGGGCGCTCAGCTACATGAACCTGACCATGATGTATGAGTTCTACAAGACCGGCATCGACGCTCTCGACCAGCAGGCTGCCGCTGATGGCGTGCTCGGCCTCACTGTGCCCATTGTAACGGAGAACACGTCGGCCGATGAGAGCAAGGACAACCCTCGCGCCCCGTTCTACACCATGTACCGTTTCATTTACAATGACCTCGCCATCGCCGAGGAGAATATCGCCTCTTATTCGAGGTCTGAGAAGAATGACATCAATGCCGATGTCGTCAATGGTCTTCTGGCGCGTTTCTGGATGAACCTCGGCACCCGTTTCTATCGCAATCCTGATGATTTGACCGCTCAGATTCAGCATGAGGGTGATTCCGACGGGTATAAGGCTCTCGGCGTCACGACGGCTAACGAGTGTTTCGTCAAGGCGGCAGAGTACGCTGACAAGGTTATCAACGCCGGCTACTCGCCTGTCACCAAGGATCAGTGGCATGACGTCTCAACCGGTTTCAACACCGCCAATCAGGCTTGGGTGTGGGACATCAAGTACAGCTCCACTGAGCAGACTCCTCGCTACTGGATGACTTTTACGGGTCTCTTCGCCATTGAGCCTACTTGGGCGTTCCCCGCTTACACTAAGGAGTACCGCTGCATCAGCAAGAGGCTCTTCGACAAGATGCCCTCTGCCGACTGGCGCAAGACCACATGGGTCGACCCCGAGGATGCCGGCAAGGCCACCGTCCCGTCTGACAAGTATGAGACCACGCTCAAGGATGAGAATGCGACCACTACGGCTGCAAATACAAACTGGAGCCGACTGCCGGCCTACTCAAGCCTCAAATATCGTGCGGCGGGTGCCGACATGGATTCTGAGGAGAAGGGCTTGCTGACTGCCATGCCGCTCATGCGTGTCGAGGAGATGTATTTCATCAAGATGGAGGCCGCCCTCCGCACAAGCGGCATTGGCGAGGCTAAGAGCCAACTTGAGTCTTTCCTCAACACATACAGGTATTCCGATGGCTCATACACCTGCTCCGCCACGACGGCCGATGACTTTATCAGCGAGATGATTGACCAGAAGTATATCGAGTTCTGGGCCGAGGACGTCCTTTTCGCTGACTATAAGCGACTCGGCATTCAGGTCAACCGCAAGTTTACTGACACCAACTATCTCGATGTCTACCAGCTCAAGTCAAAAGCCGGGTATGCGGCGCCATGGCTCAACTTCTACATCTCGGATGTCGAGAAGAGTTTCAACAAGGCCATCGTGATGAACCCCGACCCGACTACCTATATCAGCCAATATTGCAAATAACGAGTATTATCAGTCACTATCATGAATATGTCTGTTAAGCATATATCCATGGCGCTCGCCATGGCTCTTTGCCTCGCCTCGTGCGATGAGAAGAATGATGATTTCACTCCCGGGGCTGCGACTCCCGAAGGCTGCATGCAGGTCTATTTCGACTCCAGCAACCAGGCTGATTTTATTGATGAGCCCGGAGCGCGCACTTCCGTCAATGTGGTCGTCTCCCGAGTTGACGCGACGTCCGAGGCCGAGGTGCCCATCATTTGCAAGTCTGCTGATGACGGTCTGTCTATCCCCTCTTCTGTGAAGTTTGAGGCTGGCGCCAAGCAGGCCAACCTGACTATCTCTTTCGGCGAGCTTGAGGTCTCAAAGAAGTATAACTTCACAGTAGCTATTGATGACGACTACGCCGACCATTACACCAAACTCGACGGCACGTCGGTCTTCACAGGCTATGTCCTCGCCGCATCATGGGATGTGTATGTCAAGGGTGCCACTATGACCTACACCACAGGCTCTAAAGTCAACACGTGGACTGTGGACATTGAGCGCCTTGGCGAGACGGACCGTTACAGCATCCGCAAGTTCATGGGCTCGGATCTTGACATGACTTTCACTGTCGGCGCGTCTGTCGGCAGCGGTTATTACAAGATCACCCCCTACACGAACTATTATACTTATACTGACGCGTCAAGCAGCGCCGGCGGCTTCTATTTCTACGACACGGCTAACGACGACATGCCCCACTGGACTGTAGGTGACAAGGAGATTGAGGAGATTTGCTTCCTCAATTACTATGGCACCTCCGAGTACACTTACATTGGCTTCACAAAGGGCTACGCTGTGTTCTCCACTTGGTGGTCAACCTACACTGACGGCTCGTATGACTACTACAATTATGTCGAGCTCACTTTTGACCCGATCGTGGAGGAATAGTTAAACAAAACAAGCATTTGATATGAAAAAGATATATAGTCTCCTGCTCCTTCTCTCAATGCTGTCTCTTGGCCTCGTGGCTTGCGACGATAGTGATGAGGTAGTCAAGTCTCCCCTCGACACGCCATCTGTAGAGAATGACGCCACCAAAGTAAGCTCCCTCTCTTTCAATTGGAAGCAGGTCTCCGGCGCTACGCAGTACGCCTATGAGCTTTATGACGCTGACGGCAACCTTGTGGCCGGAGGTGTCACCACTGCTACTTCCGCCATAATCACCGGCCTAAAGCCCAATACCGCCTACACGCTCAAGGTCTGGGCCTATGCGGCAATTGATGGTGACAAATCGACATCGCCCATCGCGACTCTCTCGGCGACGACTGCCGCAGTTGTCACGCTTGACCAGCCTGTCCCCGAGGCTGCCTGCGTAAATGGTAGCGTGACTATCTCATGGCCCGAGGTCGAGAACGCCTCAAGCTACCACTACAGCTATACTGTCGATGGCAAGGAAATTGAGGGCGACACGGAGACTAACAGCGTGACGCTCAGGGGCCTTGCCGTCGGTGAGTACACCATCAGCATTTACTCTGTCAGTGATGATGAGGCTTTTGCCAATTCAGAGGCCTACTCTCTCACGTTCAAGCGTGCCAAGTCTGAGCTTTGGCGTAAGACGGGAACGTATACCTCTGTCGGCCTTGCCAAGTCATTCGAGGCTGTCATCGTCTCTTATGATGACGGCTCCTACACCATTGAGTCGCCCATTGGCGTCGACGGCTATTCCATCAGCTTCGCAACGCTTAGCGACTCTAAGGAGATTACTGCAGTAGACCCTTATTCAACTGACAGCGGCAACTATTCTTACTATTACGTCTCGTCTGAGTATTATATAGCCATCTACACTGCCGGTGGCTATTCTGAGTTCACTGGCGACAAGTCTTCCGGCGATGTCTGGTTCTACTCTTATACCTATACCGTTTCTGACACTCAGGTTGGTGATGGTGGCTGTGACGATTTCACCTGGGGCTCATCTTCTGAGTCATTGACGCTTAATGATATCGTCGGAACATATACAGGTGTGTCCAATGGCTATTTCTGGTCTGACGGTGCTTGGGAAGCCGTGTCGGCTCAGGAGGACGAGGTGACCATCACTGCCAATGAGGACGGTACTGTCAGCATCTATAACTTCTTCGGTTGGGAGGATACTTTCAAGGCCACGGTCGATTTGTCAGCCCGTACCATCACTGTGCCTTCGTCAACCGTATGGTGCACCTGGTACACTTTCGCCGATGCTTCTTCTGTAGATAAGGATGTCGTTGCCACTATTAATGAAGATAACACCATCACATTCTCTAATTTCAGCGCATGGTATAACGGCGGTGCCTATATTAGTGAGAATGCCACCTGCGTCCTGACCAAACAGGCTAAGGCTCTTACTCTTGATGACATTGTCGGGACATATGACGCAAAGGTAAGTGGCTCAGACCAATTCTCGAGCGATTGGTCTACCCAGACGATTGACCGCACTGACGAGGTCACTATCTCGGCGAATGAAGACGGGACCATCACCATCAACAACTTTTACGATTGGGACTCTGATTTCACAGGGGTTGTTGACCTTGAGAATAAGACCATCACTGTTGAGGCTTGCGAGTGGGGCTATTATACTTTTGCGGCCACGACATCTTCATCCACGGCTGTTGTAGCAACAATCGGTGATGATGGCACAATCACATTCTCTGACTTCACCGCATGGTATAGTGGGAGCTATTATATTTCAGAGGGGACTACTTGCGTCATGACTAAGAAAGTCTCAGAATAAAGAAGGTCTCAGAATAAAGGGGATTCCTCCATAATAAGCTTTTCATTATAACACCCATTGTTTGCGGTAACCTCCGCAAGCGATGGGTGCTTTTTTGGAGACGCGGCAAAAACAAATGCGGTGAGCGAAAAACTTCGCTCACCGCATTTGTTATGATTAAAGTGCTATCCGCTAACCTTTGACCTCGTCATAGAACTTGTTGTAGGCCGCGATGTCGGGGACTTCGCCAGCGTAGTCTAACACGGGCTTCCCGCTCGCCTTGGCATACTCCACAAGCTCGGGAGTCGCATTGGGTGAGCATATCGTTATGCCGTCACTCATGTCGATGGCGGCCTTCATGAGGCTCAGGTAGTCAGTAATCTTGACTTTCTTGAGACCCTTCTCGTCAATGCCTTCCATCCAAATTTTCTTGTTCTCGTCGACCCACTCGCCATCCCATTTCTCGTCATAGAGGCTGACTATTGTCTTGGCCTTCGCGAAATACGGGTCGTGCTTTTGGAGCAGCTTGAGGTAGATGGGCATCATCATGGTGAACCAGCCATGCAGGTGGATAATCTCGGGGACCCAGCGCAGTTTCTTCGTGGTCTCCCATACGCCGCGTGCGAAGAAGATGGCGCGTTCGTCATTGTCCTCGAAGAAATTGCCGCTCTCTGGGTCTGTGAGGACGCTCTTGCGAGCGAAGAAGTCGTCGTTGTCGATGAAGTATATCTGCATCTTGGCGGCCTGTATGCTCGCCACCTTGATGAGCAGCGGGTGGTCAGTGTCGTCAATGACGATGTTCTGACCCGAAAGCCTTATCACCTCATGCAACTGGTTGCGGCGCTCGTTGACGCTGCCGAAACGCGGCATGAATGTGCGGATTTCACGGCCCGACTCGACGACGCCTTGCGCCAGTTTGCGGCTCCACTTGGAGATTTCGGATTCCGGCAAATAGGGCTCAATCTCCTGCGAGACGTAAAGTATCTTCGTGTTCTCCATCTTGAAATTTTTAAGTGGCACGAGACGCTCCACAATCCTCCAAATTTCAGATGTGGCACAGCGCCCCTTACGCACCCAGTTCGTGACGCGAAGTTACGAAATTATATTGATTTTTCCTAAAGAAACGGCTTACGATTATTGCTTTGTTAACTAACTGATAGCGCTTTCCAAGCAGTGTGAAGAACGCATATGGTCCGACTTGTCGGCAAATCTCATTTCCTGTTACCCCCGGGGCAAAAAGACAAAGCGGAGGCAAGAGCAGTCGCCCCCGTCTCCGCTTTTGGCTGGACACCTCCGACACATGATTTTGCGAGGAAGTGTGCCACCCATATTAACAAAAAACCATTTTGGCCCGCCTCCGGGTGCTTGCGCCCGGATGGCAAACCGCGAGAGATGCCTCAGCGGCATCCCGTCGCTCAAAAAACCAAAGAACGATACATGGCATCTCGCAATCGCTGCGGTTTTGCCAATGCGCCCCGTTGGACGCACAAGACATTTATTGTCAGTCGTGGCACCGACTTACAACATTGCAAAGTTACGTCCCCCGGCTCTTTGGGGCAATACTTATTAGTGACTATTTTGAATGAATAAAAACAAAGTCAATGGCCCGAAATCAACGCCTTGACGGTCCGACTACTCACTTTTAGGTAATGCCTCCTTGCCTTCCATGGCCATTTCCAGCACTTTGTCCGCATTTGCGCCAGTCCAACGCGCCGCTCCTGTCTTCTTGGCTATCACTTGCCCATCGGCGTCCACCACTATAGTGGCTGGGACTGAGTGGCGCAATTCGTCTCTGAGCCCTGGCTCCCCATAGTCCATCGCCCCGTCCTCTGAGGGGGCGAACACCATCAGGCGCAGTTTTGTGTATCCGCGCCTGCTGAGATAGCTGGACATGTCCTCGGCCTCGTCAGGCTCGACAATCAGGAGGAAGTCCACCCCCGTCCACTTCTCGGCGGCTGCCTCCATTGACCGCAGCTCGGCGCGGCTTTGGGCGCTCCATGGGCTGCATGTGTTGATGAGGGTGGGGCGTGCGGGTGGGAAGGAGAGTGTTGTGTCTCTGCCGTCTGCCGTGCGCAAATTGACGTTGTCGCTCTCGGTCAGGAATGCCATTGGCTCGAAGACTTCGGGCTGGACGAGAGCCATGCGGAGGATGCCTGTCATGACGGCGCGGCGCAGCGGGGCTATGGCCAGAATTATGACCACGGCCAAGAATGCGAAATCCAGAATTATGCCCTTGCGGCTCTTCCGCGCGCGATAACGCGTCCACGTCCGTGATAAGACTCCCATTGCGCAGGTTTAGCTCTTCCCCTATGCCGTCTTGATTTTGACGGGGGTCGGGATGGTGTTGTGTCGTTTCCCGTTGGTGCTGACGCTCATGCCTATGGCCTTGGCGTTGCAAAGCTCCATGTTGGCTGAGATAAGTCCGGCGAGGTTGATTTCCGTCTCAAAAGAGGTCCCAGCGTCGAGTGTCAGGGGCAGCTGCGGCACGTTGGCCCTGAATTTGCGCGAGCTGCCGCCCATGACGAAATAGACGAGCGGCTCGGCCACCTCAATCTGCTTGCGCGAGTTGTTTTTGACGCGGATCCAATAGGTGAGCCTTCCTGCGCCATTGCTTTTCAGCTTTCCGCGGATTGATGTGCCAATCGGGTAGATGCCGTTGCGACGCATGTAGAGGTAGGCTATTACTCCGCACGTCAGGAGGACTGTCACGAGAGCTATAATCCAACCATTGTGCGCCTCGTGATCTGTGGCTGGGCCGGTAAGCGCGTTCGGGTTGGTGAGTCCTGTCGTGTCACCATCCGCCGTGATGGTGTCTGCGGGTGAGGCATCTGTCGCGGGCTCCTCTTGCTGTGTCGGCTGGACTGCCACTCCTTGCGTGAGTTGGCTGACTTCCCATTGCAGTCTGTTAATGGTGCATTGCTGCATCAGAACCACTACGACGAGGCACCATATCACCAGTTTCCAGTGGGCGCTTATCCATTCGTTGGCTTTTATCAGGTAGTTGCGGAATTTATCCATAATGTTCTATCGTTTTGCTTTGTGTGTCTGGTGCCGCCCCGCCTTTTTTTGAGGTCAGGGACGTTTTCATTCTGCCGTCACTTCGCGCACAATCTCTCCGGCTATCATGAGCCCGAAGATGGCTGTTATGTGAGCTATTGTGCCGTTTATCTGAGCCTTTGATGAGCACCACTCGTGGTTCACGAGGCTCGGGTCCCCAGGCCCATGCTCTCCCTTGGGGCATACGCACTTGTCTGTGCCGCACGTGGTCTCGCTGCCTTTGTTTGTGAGCAGCTCGGGGCTGAAGACGCATTTGAATTTGCGGGAGGGGCGGACTCCGTCGCGTTTGAATTTCTTGCGCAGGGCGCGGGCCAACGGGCAGCCCTTGGCATCCCAGAACTCTACCATGCGTATCTGTGTGGCGTCCATCTTGAGCGCCGCGCCCATTGACGAGATGAACTTAGCCTTGCTGTCGCATGCCCTGAGTATCAGCAGGGCTTTGTCCTTGAGGCTGTCTATGGCGTCCACCACATAGTCGAATCTGTCCAAGTCGAATTGGTCTGCCGTCTCGGCCGTGTATATCTTCTGGAGCGCTGTTATCTCGGCTCGGGGGTTGATGCTTAGCAGGCGGTCGCGCAAGGCGTCGACTTTCACTTGCCCGACGGTCTTGAGCGTTGCCATCAACTGGCGGTTGACGTTGGTGACGCACACGCGGTCCGAGTCAACTATGGTCATCGTTTTAACCCCGCTGCGCACAAGGCTCTCGGCGCACCACGACCCTACGCCGCCAACGCCGAAGATGATAACCTTCAGGCTGCCGAGCCTGCCCATGGCGTCTTTGCCCACCAGCAACTCGGTGCGCCTCATCGCGCTCTCTGAAATGTCCACTGTCTTTGTCGTTTATCTATGGTTGTCTTGGCGGCAAAGATACTGTTTTTCCGCGTCATAGAGCGGCGGGTGCGTGTATTGATATTTGTGCTATCTTTGCCAAGGGCGCCCCCTCGCTCGTCCTCGCTTTCCCCGAGTCCACTGTGCGGGCGGCGTCCTCATTATCTTATAGGCAAAAGTCAATCTATTATCATGAGCAAGACTCTCAGACGTTCCTCCAATTCCATGATTGCCGGCGTGTGTGCCGGCGTGGCCAACTATTTCGATATTGACCCGACTGTCGTGCGCATCCTGTGGGTGGTCTTCACCATTTGCGGCGGCGCTGGCATCATCCTCTACATAATCATGCTTATCCTGATGCCAAAGTAGGGAGGCGTTTCCAGATGCGGCGGTATAGCGAGTGCGGCCGCAAGCGGAAGAAAGTGATATGTGAAACCTTGGCATACGTGTCCGGGTTTTTCTTTTTAATCATAGTGAACCTAACCCTGTTTTTTATATAAAATGACACACTTACGCTCAACTCTGACAGCCTTGGCCTTGCTTCCTATCACAGCGGCCATGGCCTGCACGAATTTCATAGTGACGCCCTCAGCCTCGGCCGACGGCTCCACTATCATCTCTTATAATGCTGATGATTATGGCATGTTCGGCTCTCTCTGCCACTATGAGGCCGGCGTGCATGCCAAAGGGTCGCTCCGTGACATTGTCAACTGGGATTCTCACGTCTGGGCGGGGCAAATTCCCGAGGCTCCCGTGACTTACAATGTCATAGGCAACATCAATGAATATCAGGTGGCCATTGGCGAGACTACCTACGGCGGCCGCGAGGAGATGGTTGACACCACCGGGCTGATTGACTACGGCTCGCTCATATACCTCGCTTTGCAACGCTCACGGACTGCCCGCGAGGCCATTGAGGTTATGACTTCCCTTGCCAACAAGTACGGCTATTCGTCAGAGGGCGAGACTTTCTCAATAGCAGACCCGCATGAGGCTTGGATTATGGAGATGATGGGCAAAGGCCCTGGCTCCAAAGGCGTTGTGTACGTCGCTCTCCGTGTGCCCGATGGCTATATCTGCGCGCACGCCAACCAAAGCCGCATCGGTAACTGGCAGAAGCTTGGCCTCGCCAAGGAGGACGTTATAGCCTCTAAGGATGTCATCAGTTTCGCCCGGAAGATGGGCTGGTTCACCGGTAAAGATGCCGATTTCTCGTGGAAGGATGCTTTCGCCAAGCCCGATTTCGAGGCGCGCAGGCTGTGTGACGCACGAGCCTGGAGTTTCTTCCGCCGCCATGCGGACGGCATGGACCGCTATTTCGCATGGGCTGAGGGCTCTGACCCCGATGCCGAGGATATGCCTCTGTGGGTCAAGCCCAATCACAAGGTCTCGGTCCACGATGTCATGATGGGCATGCGCGACCACTATGAGGGTACTCCCCTCAGCCTCGCCGACACGACAAGCCTTGCCGGCGGCACTTGGATGATGCCTTACCGCCCCACGCCCCTCGTCTTCAATGGCGAGGATGGCAAGGACTATTTCTGGGAACGCCCCACAAGCACACAGCAGACCGCTTTCACGTTCGTTGCCCAGATGCGCCATAATATGCCTAATAACATTGGTGGCATCCTCTGGTTCGGAAATGACGATGCCAACATGGTGGCATACACTCCTATATATTGCGCTTCGACCCGTCGTCCCGTCTGCTACAACACTCCCGGCGCCGATGACGTGACTTTCTCGTTCCAAAACGCTTTCTGGATGTGCAACTGGGTGGCAAACATGGTCTATCCGCGCTATTCGGCCCTCTTCCCCGACCTTCAGGCTGTCCGCGATTCGCTTGAGAGCCGTTTCTTCGCCCGTCAGGCTGATGTCGAGGCGCGCGCGGCCAAGATGACCACCGAGGCCGCCACCAAGTTCCTCAACGACTACTCTATAGCCTGTGCCGCCGAAATGATGGATGCCTGGAACAACCTCGCCATAACTCTCATCGTCAAGCACAACGACATGGCCCTCAAACCTCAAAACCCGGACGGCTCATTCGTCCGCACACCCGAAGGCCTTGGCAAGCGTGTCTCACGCCCCGGCTATTCGGCTGCGACACGTAAGCTTCTGATAGGTCAGAAAGCGGTATCTGCAGAACCAGCGAAGTAGACGTTTTGAAGTTGTCTCTTGAATAAAACAATAAAACCCTCCGAGACACAATAGGTCTCGGAGGGTTTTATTGTTAAACCTCCTCCATCCGCATAAGTCCCCCCCCCTTGAACTGCATTATTACTTTATGGAGGGTTGTCCCTTGGCGCAGAGCCTCGACTCTTGGCGCCTCAGCGTAACGATTTATCTGTTCCACGGCTTCTTGCCATTGGCTTGCGGCCTTGCCCCGCCAATCTTTGGGTGCGAGGAATTTGAGCTCAATGATGTAGCTGTGGTCCGCATGGTAGTATGTGAGATTGGGCAAGAGGAAAAAATCGCAATAACCATGGCTCATCTCTAATTCTGGCGTCAGGATGTAGTAGTCGCACTGGCCTAAGTATGCCATGAAGAAGCCCTGTATGTTGCGCTCGCTTTGGATGCCGTCACGCGCTGATGAAACCTTTGCGTATGCATCTGACAAGTATTGCATGCATCCACGCCAGTCTCCGTCCATCGCCATATTGGCGAAAACGAGGCGAAGTTTGTTGGTGTCTATAGTCGCTATCTCTTCAAATTGTTCAATGAGGTAGTCGTAATATTGCTTGCGTACATTGTTGTTAGGTATGCCCAATATAGTTTGCCCACCGCGTTGCAGTGCCTTGTATGTGAGCATTCCGTAATAAAATAGGAGGCTCGTGAATATGTTTGGCTTCACCAGCATTTTTGCTGGGAATGAATCTTCCACGTTTGCCAATATCTCGCCTTTTGTGGCTATTTCGCTTATCACGCCTTTGCGGTCTCCGTCAAGTTTGTCGAGTAAAAGAAGATTTCTGAGTTTGTCGTAATCAGTGCGTGTGTTGGGATCTACCATGTTCCGAGGCGGACATTTGTCAACGATGTAATTGCTAAGGTAGTAAAGAACCATGTCGCTGTTGAAGACGTGGCTATGACTCTCAATAGACCTTTCAGAGAAGCAATAATTGTCGTACCATGGCTTCATGTCTTCGACTATCGCTTCTGTACTTACGTTGGTCGGAATTCTCCCATTCTCCTTGTAGTAGTTAATCATTTGTCGGACATCCTCTTCCGAGAATCCTAACATTTGGTTGAATTGTTGTTTTGTTGAGATATTCCAACCAATGTTGAATCCGCTCGTCACGTCATCAAGCGTCACAGGACTCACCCCAGTCATGACAATTTTATCGAACATCCCCTTGAATTTCTTGAAAATGTCTCGATAGAATCCGCTCGCATGGGTCATGGCATGGTATACGGATTCACCCTCCTCGTTAAGCACGGTGTTGGTGAAGTTGTCGTACTCATCGATGATGAGGAATAGTTTGATGCCATTTGATTTCGCGGCGAGATTTAGAATGGTGAGCTTGTCTGCTGTCTTGTTTGCCGCATGTAATCTTTTTCTGACGTCATCAGAGTATGCTTGGAAATAATTATCCATGAATGCATCCAGGCATTTGGACGCATAACTATTAAAGTTCTCTTCGAGAGTGTCAGACTTGCCTCCTACTTGGGAAAAGTCCAGTGTTAGTATTTGGTATTGTCCCTGTTCTTCTGTCGGGTTCTTGCCAATCCATAGGTCTCCAAAAAGTTCATCGAATCGTCCTTTGCATGCGCAGTCGTAATATGCTGTGAGCATGTTGAGCCACAGGCTTTTCCCAAAACGGCGCGGGCGGATAAAGAATATGTAGTTTGCCTGCTCCTCGAGTAGCGGGATGTACATGGTCTTATCCACGTAATAAAAGTTGCCTGTCCTCATCAAGAGGAAGTCCGATATTCCGTATGGTATTTTTTTCACCTTTTTCATGGTCGCCAATAATGTATTGACAGTGGGATGTTACCGTCTTGCGTGTGATATGTGGCATCCTATCATTGCAAATATAGTCAAAACTTACAGCAATCGGCCCCGGTTCCGCAATGCTACTTGCGGAGCCGGAGCCGATTGCTGTTGTATTGATTTATTAAACTTTACTCCTCGTAGCCCAACAGGTTTGTTGCGAATTCCGCGAGAGCGGCATAGTCCTCAACGAGCTTGTCTGCCAAGTCTTTGCGCTCGTTGCGGTCGCAGACGCGGAGAAGCTCGTAGTAGATGGCCATGCAACGCTCGATGCCTGAGACGGATTGGAGCATCAGGTCGTCGCGCATGCTCAGGTAGTAGTTAAGCTCCTGGCGGTTGTCGAGTGCGTACTCGCTTATGATGGTGTCGCCCTCAGCCGGCTTTCCTGCGCGGTAGTAGTCGGTCGCCATCTGGACGGAGAGGAAGTTGTGCGCCACCGCCCAGCTCGGTATCTCAGTCTGAATCTTGTCGAGAACCTCAATGGCGCGGGCCTGCTTCTGGTTGGCTGTCAGGGTGTCTGCCGTCGAGTCCCGCTCGTCAAGAAGTGCCGTGGCCAAACGCGTCAGGTGCATGCGCATGTTGGAGGCCATGCGGCTCTTGTTCTCATCGAGATAGAGGCCCGGGGCGTTGAATGAGCCCCAGCGGAACTTGTTCATGACGTTGTCATACATCTTGTCGGTGTCAACGGTTCCGCTCGCCCCGCTGTTGCGGTCTGTGCCGCCCTTGATGGGGACAATGCGCTGCGCGAGTCCTTCGAGCTGGAAGTAGTTGTCAAGTCCGTAGTAGTTCTCGCGTCCCACGGTGACTGCGTAGTAGAGTGGGCGTTGCCAGTTGCTGGTCGCGAGCATGTCGAGAACCATGAGGCAGTTCTTGAGGATGTAGTTGCCGCCCGGGTTGATTCGCATCTGCTTGACGATGTCGCCCGCTTTTGACGGCTCGACTGCCCCGGCTTTCAAGACGGCAGCCGAATCCACGTCAAGTATGAAGCGTTTGGCCGGCACGAAGCAAATGCGCTCTGACGTGTACTGAGGCAGACTCTTGGTGCGCGGGTCCTCGCTGTGGATGAAGTCAAGTGCGGAGCGCAGGTTGAGCCCGTCTTTCCATTTGTCCTGGTCGATGAGGTATATGACGTCGCGGTCGTGGGTGTACTCATCGTGTGTGAACGAGATTGGCAGAGGGTCGCTCTCGTAGGCCTTGCGCTTCATCTGGTCGCAGTACCACTCTGTCTGCAAATAGGATAGGTTGCAGACGCGGACGTCGGTGCGGCAGCCCTCGACTTCTTGCGCGTACCACAGGGGGAAGGTGTCGTTGTCGCCGTTGGTGAAGATGACAGCGTTGTCATCGCAAGAGTTGAGGTAGTTATAGGCCATGTCGCGGGCAATTGTGCACCCCGAGCGGTCATGGTCGTCCCAATTCTGCTCAGCCATGAGGCCTGGCACGAATATGAGGCTGATGACTGACGCCGCGATGGTTGCCGCCATGCGGGGTGCCTTGAGGGCGTGAAGCCACTCAATGAGCTGAAGGACGCCCAATCCGATCCAGATGGCGAAGGCGTAGAATGAGCCCGCATAGGCGTAGTCGCGCTCGCGCGGCTGGAGTGGCGTCTGGTTGAGGTAGAGTACGATGGCCAGGCCAGTCATGAAGAACAGGAGCATGACAACCCAGAAGTTTTTCTTGTCTTTGCCCGCCTGGAAGAAGAGGCCGGCCAAGCCAAGGATGAGGGGGAGCATGTAGTAGACGTTGTGGCCCTTGTTGCTCTTAATCGAGTCGGGCAGCAAATCCTGATCGCCATAGAAATAGTTGTCTATGGCAGGAATACCTGTCAGCCAATTGCCATGCGTCAACTCGCCGTTGCCTTGTATGTCATTCTGACGGCCGCTGAAGTTCCACATGAAGTAGCGCAGATACATGAAGTTGATCTGGTAGCTCAGGAAGAAGCGCAAATTCTGGCCAAAGGTCGGGATATTGACGACTTGCTTCTGCCCGTTACGCTCCACCTGGACATTGTTTCCGTTCCTGCCGTTGAATCCGCTCCACGCCTTATATTGGGTCACGTGTGGAGCCTGAGGACTGTACATTCTGGGGAAGAGCACCTCCGCCTGGTACTTATACTTGGTTTTGTGCTCAGCCACGACGTATTTGCCGTCTTTTATCTTGTAGACGGGCGCGCCCTCGTTGTCGTAGGTGCCAGGCTCAGCCTGCGGGGAGACGAACGTCTGTCCCTTGAATAGCGGGGTGTCGCCATACTGCTCGCGGTTGAGGTAGTCGATGAGGGAGAAGACGTTGTCCGGGCTGTTCTGGTCCATCGTGGGGTCTGCGGCCGAGCGGATGACGACCATGGCGAATGACATGTAGCCCAAGATGATGACAGCGGCGCAGTTCAATATGGTGTTGGCCACAACCTTTCTGCGCTTATAGGTTACTATCATTCCGACAATAAGTCCGGCGATGACCAATATCATCCAGAATATGGCGCCAGAGTTGAGACCAAGCCCGAGACCATTGACG
Organism: bacterium; assembly: GCA_963658925.1. GTDB lineage: Bacteria > Bacteroidota > Bacteroidia > Bacteroidales > Marinilabiliaceae > W3P20-009. Next base: position 217,751 of record CAVKRQ010000001.1, on the reverse strand, counting down.
AACAGGAGGTCGAAGTAGCCGGCAATCTTGACGAGGCCGGGGATTATGCCATAGAGGATTACGCCCAGGATGACGCATGACACGCAGAGGGCTATGATAACCCCCTTGGCTGTGGCCTTGTATTTGCGGAAGTAGTAAATGAGTCCGATGGCGGGAATGCAAAGCAGGTTGAGCAGGTGGACACCGATGGAGAGGCCCATGAGGTAGGCTATCAGCACTAACCAGCGGTTGCTGCCCGGCTCGTCTGCCACGTTCTCCCACTTGAGGATGCACCAGAACACGGCCGCGGTGAAGAGCGAGGACATGCCATAGACCTCACCCTCGACAGCCGAGAACCAGAAGGTGTCTGAGAATGTGTAGGCCAAAGCTCCTACCATGCCGGCTCCCATGACTGCCCACACGCGCCACGTCTCCGGCTCGCCGTTGGCGCCTTTCTCTGCGCCGTCAATCATTATCTTGCGGGCAAGATGCGTGATTGTCCAAAAAAGGAAGAGTATGGTGAACGCCGAGGCCAATGCGCTCATGACGTTGATGAATTTGGCCACGAGGGTCACGTCAGGCGCCGCGATGGCGAACATGCGGGCGATAATCATGAACAAAGGAGCTCCGGGGGGGTGGCCCACCAGTAGTTTGTCGGCCGTTGAGATGAACTCGCCGCAATCCCAAAAACTCGCCGACGCCTCTGTCGTCAGGATGTAGGTGATGGCCGAGACGAGAAACGCCACCCAGCCCATCACGTTGTTGATCAGTTTGTATTGCTTCATTTAACTATTGCTGGCCGGTTGTGTCTCCCAGCCATTTGTTTTTGTTACTTGGCGTAAAAAGGCCGCGCAGACTGGCGACCACTCGCGAATTTATATCGTTTGACGCAAATATTCTTTTGGGCGTAGACATTTAATGTGTTACGAAACGAAATCAGCGGGGCATGTGTCGCTTCTGACTTCTTCCTTCTCATTGATGCGGTTCGTCATCCTTTCTCCTTCGCAATAGAGTCTCTCATGCCCCATTCCCGTCCTGCAGAGCCATGCTGGGGCTTAATTCATCGCCCTTGTGTGCGACGCTATGCCGCTAAATGCCTTCAGCCTCCGCTTTTTTATCACTCGGAGGCTATTTTTTGTCTATCTTTGCGATGCCTGCGTCGGACTCTCGGTGTCCGAATGGGGGCGACAGTCACATTTAGAGAAAATTTAATCCATAAAGCCTTGAATATCCTCCTCATCGGCTCTGGCGGCCGCGAAAACGCCATTGCGTGGAAACTGAAGCAGAGTCCTAAGCTCTCCAGCCTGTTCATTGCGCCGGGTAACGCCGGGACAGCTCAGCTTGGGCAAAACGTGGCTCTCGACCCCAATGACCATAAGGCGGTTTGCGACTTTGTGGTCGAGAACGGCATCGACATGGTTGTCGTGGGGCCTGAGGAGCCTCTGGTGCGCGGCCTTCATGACGCCATCTTGGCCGATGAGAGGACTGCCAAAGTCCCTGTGATTGGCCCGCAGGCCAAGGGCGCGGAGTTGGAGGGCAGCAAGGATTTCGCCAAGGCTTTCATGGTTCGCCACGGCATCCCGACCGCACGCTACCGCAGCTTCACTCAGGCTAACGCCGCTGAGGGTGAGGCCTTCATTGATGAGCTCCGCCCTCCATACGTGCTCAAGGCCGATGGCCTCGCCGCCGGCAAGGGCGTCCTTATCATTAATGACAAGGATGAGGCCAAGAGGGAGCTGCGAGCTATGCTTGGCGGAATGTTCGGCCTCGCCTCCGCCACGGTTGTCATTGAGGAGTTCCTCTCTGGCGTAGAGTTGTCTGTCTTCGTCCTCACTGATGGCGATGGCTATGTCATCCTCCCCGAGGCGAAAGATTATAAGCGCATCCGCGACAATGATGAGGGCCCGAATACAGGAGGCATGGGTGCGGTCTCGCCGGTTCCTTTTGCCGATGACGAGTTCATGCGCAAGGTCGAGGAACGCGTTGTCCGTCCGACGGTCGAGGGCCTCAAAAAGGACGGGATACCCTACAAGGGCTTCATATTCCTCGGCCTCATGAATTGCGATGGCGAGCCTCAGGTCATTGAGTATAATGTCCGAATGGGCGACCCCGAGACAGAGGTTGTCATGCCGCGACTTCAGAATGATTTGGTCGACCTCTTCATAGCTACTGCCGAAGGCAGGCTCAAAGGCGAGAAGGTGTCAATAGACCCTCGGGTCTGCACCACTGTGATGCTCGTCTCGGGCGGCTATCCCGGCTCTTACCGCAAAGGGGTGGCAATGGTAGGCTTTGACCAGGTCGATTCGGATTCTATTCTGTTCCACGCCGGGACAAAGATTGCCCCCGACGGGTCTATCGTCACCAATGGCGGGCGCGTCATTGCGGTCTCCTCACTGGCCGACAGCATTGAGGGAGCTCTCAAGGCTTCCTACCGTAATGCCGAGAAAATCGCCTATTGCGACCGTTTCTTCCGCCATGACATTGGTCAGGACATGATTCGCATCCGCGATCAGCGCAAAGCCCGTTAAAAGCAAACAGCCTGTTTCACATAGAGCTTAACGAGACTCTGATGTTGTTCCGACTCTTTTCGAGAAACAATCCGTTGGCCTATTTGGCCGTGGCCGCTGTCCTTGTGCTTCTGAGGCTTCGGCTCATCATGACCCCTGAGTTCTACGTGATTGGCGACCAGACAGGGCTCTATGCCCCATTGTGGAACACAGTCTTCGGCCATGTGGAGCCGGCAAGCTTTCTGTCTGTTGTCCTCGCCCTTGTGGCGACGATGCTCTGCGCTCTACTTGTCAACAACATAGTCAACCGGTTCGGCCTCGTCCCTCAGCAGGGCGTGGCCGCCGGTTTGTTTTTTGTCGTTCTGGCTGGTGGGCTTCGCCACTCCATCGCTTTTCAGCCCATCATTATCTATTCCCTGTTTTTCGTCTGGGCGCTCGACCGACTATTCTCCGCCATGCGAAAGGAGTCGCCTTACGCCAGTGTCGGTTGGGGCTTTGCCATAGCTACGACCGGCTCTCTCTTTTGGGCCAAGGGCATTTGGCTTCTCCCGCTGCTTTTCCTTGTGCTGTTTGTCATCCGCCAGTCGAGTGTGCGCTGCCTCGCCGCCGCGTTTGTTGGGATTGTCGGCGTGGCCTTTGTGGCTGCCTCTGTCGATTTGTTCGTCTGCAACCCGGTTATTGACGGCCGACTGCTTTTGCGCTCGGCTTTTGACACTCAGGCTTTGTGGAAGATTGGCGCTTTCTCAATCTCCTATATGTCGATTGTCCTTCTGCTGGTGTTGTGGGCCACGCTGTCAACTCAGCGCCACTTGGTCGAGATGACCATTCAGGAGAGTCGGCGAATGAGAGTCGCGGAGTGGATTGTGTTCTTGTCCATCTTTTTCATCACACTGCCGGGCTTCTCTTACGAGATGCAAATCCTTTTTGCCGTGGGCGCGTCAATGTTTTTGCCCTCATTTGCTCTTCGTCTGCGCTCTGACGTCATGAGAGACCTCTTCCTTGCACTGCTAATTGGTGTTACTGCTTGGATTATCTATGTGTAACACAGTTATTTAACCAATAGCTATCTTTTTTTTGCCAAATTATTTCTTTTTATGGCTAACTTTGTCCGTATTGTAGACGGACTATATGCCAAACCAAAGCAGCACAGCAGCGCAGCGGAAGTTGCGCAGCTCATATTTCACGACAACCATATCAATCTCGCTCGTCCTGTTCCTTTTGGGGATGATCGGGCTCCTTCTCCTCAATGCTAACCGTGTATCGTCATATGTCAAAGAGAATTTATGCCTCACGGTAACTTTCGCTCCCGACACGCGCGATGCGGAGATAAGGCAGATTGAGAAGCAGCTGCTGTCGCAGCCTCAGGTCAAGTCTGTCCGTTTCATTGACAAGGACGAGGCGGCCAAGGAGATGGAGGCAAACCTCGGCGAGAGTTTCATGGACATGCTCGATGAGAACCCGCTGCTGCCATCCATGGAGGTCAAGCTCTTCGCCGAATATGCTAACGAGCAGGGCATGAGCGCACAGGCTGAGCTTATCCGTGGTTTCAAATCAGTTAGGGACGTTAACTTTGAGAAGGATGTCGTCAACCTGATTCATGACAACATTCGTAAAATCTCACTCGTTCTGCTTGGCTTCTCCGCTCTCATGCTAATCGTCGCCATCACGCTTATTAACAACACGGTCCGCCTGATGGTCTATAGCAAGCGCTTTATTATCAGGACTATGCAGCTCGTTGGCGCAACGCGCGGGTTTATTCGCAAGCCTTTCCTCGCATCCGCTGTTGCTCAGGGACTTGCGGGTGGCCTCATTGCGAATGCGATGCTCGCCGTCGTTGTGTTCTTCTCAGCGCGTGAGCTTCCTGGAGTCATCGGTTTCACAAATGTGACTTCTGTCGTCGTACTTTTCTCCGTGGTGTTTGTTGTCGGCATCCTCATCACCATGGTGTCAACGACACGCTCTGTCAACCGCTATCTCAGTCTTAGCACGGACGACTTGTACGTTTAGGTCTGAGTTCCCCAAAAATACACAGACGGAGAAAACCCTCATACAAATAGTTAATGCATGTCTAATCGGCGTCGTCGTGCGCCTTATTTGATGATATAATGAAAAAGTCTGTAGACTCTGTGTCGAATCAAAATGTCGAGCCCGTGGAAGATAAAGGGCTGTCTCTCAAAATGGGCAACTATAAGCTACTTGCCATAGGTCTCCTCATTATTGTTATCGGATTTGTCCTCATGGCCGGCGGTGGTTCTGATGACCCGAACGTGTTCAATGAGGATGTATATAGTTTCCGACACATAACCCTCGCGCCCATTGTGGTGCTTGCCGGTTTTGTTTTCGAGATATACGCCATAATGAAGAAATAAGACTAACAATAGGACAACAGATTAAGCAATGGATACGTTTCAGGCCATCATCTTAGGACTCATTCAGGGACTGACGGAATACCTCCCAGTCTCCAGCAGTGGCCATTTGTGCTTAGCTTCGCACCTCTTCGGTGTCGAGGCGGAGGAGAACCTCACTTTCACCATTGTGGTTCATGTTGCCACGGTGCTCTCCACCATTGTGATTCTTTGGCGTGAGATATGGAGCCTCCTTAAGGGTCTCTTCGAGTTCAAGATGAATGATGCCACGCGGTATGTCATCAACATCATCATATCAATGATTCCCATCGGCATCGTGGGCGTCTTCTTCAAGGACAAGGTGGAGGAGGTTTTCGGCTCTGGTGTACTCATCGTCGCCATCATGCTGCTCGTCACCGCAGTACTGCTCACATTCGCCTATTTTGCCAAGCCTCGCCAAAAGGAGAAGATCGGGATGCTGGACGCTTTCATCATCGGTCTCTCTCAAGCGTGCGCCGTGCTGCCCGGACTCTCACGCTCGGGTACGACCATTGCGACGGGTCTGCTTCTCGGCAATAAGAAGGAGTCTTTGGCTCAGTTCTCTTTCCTCATGGTCATCCCGCCCATCTTGGGTGAGGCGTTGCTCGACGGCATCAAATTGCTCGGTGACAGCACTGAGGCTATGACGGCGTCTCCGCTTTCGCCTTTGACGCTTTTGGCGGGATTCCTTGCCGCATTTGTCTCTGGCTGCGTGGCATGCAAGTGGATGATTGGCATCGTGCGTCGCGGAAAGTTGATTTATTTCGCCATCTATTGCGCCATTGTGGGCATTCTTTCGCTCATTTTCCTCGCATAGCGTAAATACTCTCCGTCTCTTTATCCTCTAAAAAATATCTCATTTTGGATTTCATTACCGGGGAGCGTCTCCTTATAGATAAACCGCTGACTTGGACTTCGTTTGACGCCGTCAACAAGATCCGTTTTCTGCTCAAGCGCCATGTGGGAATCAAGAAAATCAAAGTAGGGCACGCCGGCACCCTGGACCCTTTAGCGACCGGCCTTATCATTGTTTGCACAGGTAAGGCTACTAAGGGAATTCAAGCTCTCATGGACCATGACAAAGAATACGTGGCGACTATTTGTATTGGTCAAACCACGCCAAGCTTTGACATGGAGACGGAGGTCGACGCAACCTATCCTGCCACTCATGTGACCCGTGACCTTGTCGAGGAAACCCTCAGAGGACAATTCCTTGGCGAGGTGGATCAAGTCCCACCGACATTCTCCGCCATCCGTGTTGACGGCCACAGGGCCTATGAGTACGCTCGTAAAGGCAAGCATGACGAAGTCGAGCTGCCCGCACGAAGAGTTACGTTCTATGAACAAGAGATTGTAGAGTTCTCTCCTGCCACGCCAGAAAAACCGACTGCCGAACTGGTGCTTAGGGTCTCATGCTCAAAGGGGACATATATCCGAGCCTTGGCGCGAGACTTAGGAGTCGCTCTTGGCTCGGGTGCGCATCTGACCGCGCTCCGACGGACAAAGGTTGGCGATTTCTCCGTTTCTGACGCCATGACAATGGAGCAGGTTGAGGATCTGATTCGCCAGCAGCCGCCGGTATCACCAAAAGAAACAAACGAGTTGCCAAATGCGTAGCAGTGGTTTGGCGCAATAGCACAACAGAAAAAAATATCCATATCATAATATGAAGCTTTCAGAGTTCGAGTACCGATATCCAGAGGAACAAGTGGCCCAATTCCCCACTCTCCACCGTGATGAGGCTCGCCTCCTGGTCCTCCATAAGAAGACCGGTGAGATTGAGCATAAGATTTTCAAGGATATCCTCGGCTATTTTGATGATGGCGACGTGATGGTCGTCAACAACACTAAGGTATTTCCTGCCCGTCTCTATGGCAACAAGGAGAAGACCGGCGCGCGCATTGAGGTGTTCTTGCTCCGTGAACTTAACCATGAGCAGCATCTGTGGGACGTCCTCGTTGACCCCGCACGCAAAATCCGTATAGGAAACAAGCTCTATTTCGGAGAGAATGACAACATGGTGGCTGAGGTTATTGACAACACCACGAGCAGAGGCCGCACACTGCGCTTCTTGTTTGACGGCCCCAGCGACGAGTTCCGCCAGCAGCTATATGCCTTGGGACAGACACCGCTGCCAGACTGCATCAAGCGTGAGCCTGTGCCTGAGGATGCTGACAACTATCAGACCATCTTCGCCAAAGAGGAGGGTGCTGTCGCTTCGCCAACGGCTGCGCTACACTTCAGCCGCGAGCTCTATAAGCGTTGCCTTATCAAGGGTATCGATTTCTCGGAGGTGACTCTCCACGTCGGTCTTGGCGGTTTTCGCGATGTCGAAGTTGAGGATCTCACGAAGCATAAGATGGATTCTGAGAAGATGCACATCCTTGATGCGGCCGTTGAGCGTGTGAACCGCGCTAAGGACGAGGGTAAGCAGATTTGCGCTGTCGGCACGACGGTCATCCGTGCGCTTGAGACAGCGGTCTCTACTTTTGGCCACATAACCCCTTATGATGGTTGGACCAACAAGTTCATCTTCCCACCATATGAGTTTCAGGTCCCAACCTCTATCATCTCCAACTTCCATCTCTCCATGTCCACCATGCTCATGCAGGTTTGCGCCTTTGGCGGCTATCAGCGTGTCATGGATGCCTACAACGAGGCCATTAAGGAAGGATATCGCATAGGACCCTATGGTGATGCCATGCTGATAATTTAAAGTGTTAAAACAGGCCACGAGGAGACGTTTCTCTCATCCTGGTTTTGTGTCATAAGCGGATGCGTCCGGCAATCGGGAAGCCAATTGCCGGACGCATCTTTTTGTCTGTGCCTTAAACACCCTTAATTGTTCAAATCAGACCTTATGTCGAGAGCCGGGTCGTACGGGTTCAGGTAAGTGACCTCTGCGCTTGCGCCTGCCAGCTGCTTTTGAAGCTGCCCTCCTGGTCTGCAAAATCCGGTGACTACTTTTGCCGCATTAGCGATCATATATCTGTTCCTCGCCTCTGCCATCCCATATTTGTCAATCCATGGCAAAAGAAAGTCTGTTGTTGTGAGGGCTAACAGTCGCCCGTCTCCGATTGCCTCGACCATGGCTGTAGGCCACATTTCGGGGAATGGCTTGTCAAGCACCAAGATGGTTGGTATGTGACGTTTGATGAGGCCTGAAAGAACCTTGCCCTCGGTTTTTTGCAGGTTCCCGCACATGACGCAGTCACTCTCGGACGACAGACTGTCAATCCATAAGTTTATTGATGCGAGGCAATAGTCTGGCATCTTTCGCGAGCATAGAAATGCGGTCTTGCCATCCTTGACGAGCAAGTCTATATTGCCAATGGGAGCCGTGATTTCTGAAGGTTGGGCTGTTGCCGTCACCTTGGGCTTATCGTCGGTCTGCATGTTACGGGATGTCCTGTTAGTCGCGAATGTCCGTTTCTCCTGAAACGTTTTACTGCTTTTTGCCGAAAAGGTCTTTTATTCTTTCTTCGCTCAAGCCCGTGCATGCGGCTATTATGTCCACATCGAGTCCGCGGTCGAACATGTTGCGGGCGGTTTGTAAGATGCCGTCTTCGCGTCCTTTCTCCATGCCTTTCTCCATGCCCTTCTCCATTCCCTTCTCCATGCCTTTCTCCACGCCTTCTTTTAGTCCTTTAGCCATTGCTTCCTCTTGGGCTTTTTTTATAGCCTCATCAAGACGTTGTTTGGCCTCAAGCTCAAAGGTGTAATTATCGCGCATAATCCTTATGGCCTCGTCATATTTTTGCCTTTCACGAGGTGTCAATTCAGATAAATTGCTTATCGACTCCAATTTCTTGAAGACTTTACTCTTCGCCGCGTATGGCATTCGTTCAAGTGTTTCCATATTCTTTAAAACGTATATCCATCTTTCAAAATCGCTTGAGCATTTTTCTGGTTCATCGATCTTGAAAAGTGGCAATTGGAGAAATATTAATCTGAGTTTGTCGCTCACCTGTTTGCCTGTGGACTTGTCGGCAATGATGGCGTCAGTTCTGAACTCTGTGAAGGCGTCGTCGGTGAAGTTCATGAACGCTATCCCGTAAACCGCCTTTATGTTGTAGTCCCAAAGCCGTCCTTTTTCGCCTTGCTCTGAGATGGAGCGTGACGTGTAGAACAGCATTCTGTCAAGAAACTTATTCTGCTTCTTGTTCTGCATCTCTACGATTATGTACTCGCCTGTGTCTGTCTTGCAGTAGATATCGTAGATAAGCGACCTGTCAACCACGCTCCGCCCATGCCGTTCTTTGTCCATGAACTCGATGTCGAGAATGTGCCGCTCGCCTTTGAGTAGGCTGTTCAGGAAGTCTATAAGCAGGTCGCTGTTGACCTCCTGCCCGAAAATCTTTTTAAATCCGAAGTCGGTGAACGGGTTTATGAATCTTGACATCTTGCTGGAGTTTTGTGACGCTTTAGGCAAATATATGAAATAACAGTCAATAAGCAAATTAAGCGGGGCTTTTAAAGCGGCTATGGGAATATAGTCATATTTGACCGCTCTTTCTCTTCATGGCCAAGCGAAGGCGGCTCGGCTTTGCTCATATAACCCCAACCTGACGGAAAGGGATTATGTCAAGGCAATGGCTGGTTGTTGTGACTCTCCAGCAAAACGTTTCAGTCAAAGTTCGCAGTGTGCGGACGTTAGGCTGTTGTTCACATAAATAAAAACAATTAAGGCGTCCTTGAAACTCATCAAGGACGCCTTAGCTCCGAGGTCGGTGGCGGATTCGAACCGCCGTGGACGGTTTTGCAGACCGTAGACTAAGCCACTCATCCAACCGACCATCTGTTGACGTTGCTTCGTCTTAGCGAGTACAAAAGTAGGACATTTTTCTTAATCTGCAAAGGACTGACGCGTTTTGTTTGCTTTTAAATCCGCATGTCTCTGCTAACTTGTGGTAGATTAGAATTTTGTGCGCATGATTTTTTTTGACATTGACTATGATTGGCATATGTATGAATGTCGGTAGTGTAAAAAGAGCCGGCCCGCCTTAACAACCAATGGTAGTTAGGCGGACCGGCGTGTTAATTGGTTTGCGCTACTAAATGTTCATGCCCTATTTAGAAGCTTTGGCCCAAGTGTCCTTTAGCCCGACGGTCTTGTTGAAGACGGGATGTCCCGCAGTCTGCGTGTCGGGGTCGACATTGAAGTAGCCCAAACGCTGGAATTGCAGATAGGCGAGAGGTTTCTGCTCGGCTGCGAACTCCTCGACATAGCAATTGGTGAGAACGTGGAGGGAGTCCGGGTTGATAATCTGCTTCATCGCCTCGACTGGCTCACACTGCTGCTCTGAGGTGATTTGTGACATGGCGTCGCGGGGGTTGGCGACTTTCCACAACCTGTCGTAGAGACGGACCTCGGCTTTGACGCAATGGTCAGCGCTCAGCCAGTGCAGAGTGCCTTTAACCTTGCGGTCGGCTCCTGGAAGCCCACTGCGGCTCTCGGGGTCATATTCGCAATAAACCTCCTCTATCTCGCCGTTGTCGTTCTTTTTGCAGCCTGTGCACTTCACGATGTAGGCGTTTTTGAGGCGCACCTCGCCGCCTGGTGTCATGCGGAAGAATTTTTTCGGTGCGACCTCCATGAAGTCCTCGCGCTCCATCCACAAGTTGCGGCTGAAGGCGATCTTGTGGCTGCCCTCTTCTGGAGCCTCGGGGTTGTTCTGCGCATCCATCATCTCCACCTGTCCCTCGGGGTAGTTTGTCACCACAAGTTTGACAGGGTTGAGCACGGCAGACACGCGGGTGGCGCGCTTGTTGAGGTCTTCGCGCACCGCGCTCTCGAGCAGGGCGAAGTCGTTGGTCGCGTCAAATGTCGTATATCCGATCTTGTCTATAAGGTTGAGGATGGACTGTGGGCTGTAACCGCGGCGGCGGAAGGCGCAGATGGTCGGCATGCGGGGGTCGTCCCAGCCAGACACGAGGCCATTCTTGACGAGCGCAAGGAGGTTTCGCTTGCTCAAGAGCACGTAGCTCAGGTTGAGCTTGTTGAACTCTGTCTGGCGCGGACGGTTGTCACTCAGGTCCTCGCCCCTTGTCTCCTTCAGCCAATCGACGAAGAGGTCGTAGAGCGGGCGGTGGACGACGAACTCAAGGGTGCAGAGTGAGTGGGTCACACCCTCAAAATAGTCGCTCTGGCCATGTGCGAAGTCATACATGGGGTAAGCGTTCCACTTGTTGCCGGTGCGGATATGCGGGACGTTGAGAACTCGGTAGATAATCGGGTCGCGGAAGTGCATGTTGGGGTTCGCCATGTCGATTTTTGCGCGGAGAACCATCTTGCCCGGCTCCATCTTGCCGCTGTTCATCTCCTCGAAGAGGGCGAGGCTCTCCTCGACAGGACGGTTGCGGAACGGGCTCTCGGTGCCGGCTTGAGTCGGCGTGCCTTTCTGCTCGGCAATCTGCTCGGCCGTCTGCTCGTCAACATACGCCTTGCCGCGTTTGATGAGCTCTACGGCAAAGTCCCAAAGCTGCTGGAAATAATCAGAGGCGTAATACACGTTGCCCCACTCGAAACCGAGCCACTTGATGTCCTCTTTGATAGACTCGACATACTCTGTGCCCTCCTTTGTGGGGTTGGTGTCATCAAGACGCAAATTGCACACGCCGTTGTAGCGCTGCGCCACGCCGAAGTCCAACGCTATGGCTTTCGCATGACCAATGTGGAGGTAGCCGTTGGGCTCGGGCGGGAAGCGGGTCTGTACTCGTCCGCCGTTCTTGCCTTCCTTGAGGTCGGCCTCTATTTTCCGTATGATGAAGTTGCCCAGGCTCTCGGCCTTTTCTTCTGGCTCCAAGTTGTTAGTGCACATCTGCTGTTTCGGGTTAGTTATGACTTCAAAGTTACTTAGAAATTTTGTATCTTAGCACAGCGTAGGGGTGGCAGCGCGTTAAATAGCCCGTCATGCGGCCCCTGCCGTTAATAATTTAATTACTCAGGCGATAATGATAATTGAAATAAGGGGGCTCAGCATCTATTCACACCACGGATGCTATGCCGAGGAGAGGCAGGTCGGCGCCCGGTTTGTGATTGACGCCGATTTGAATGTAGACGCCTCCGTCCCGTCACAGACCGACGATGTTAAAGACGCGCTTAATTATGTTGAGGCGTGCGAGGCCATCGCACTCGTCTTGCGCACCCCACACCATCTGCTTGAGTCTTTGGCAGATGATGTTATTGCCGAGCTCAAGACTCGTTTCGTGTCCAAAGGACTGAAGGGCGGTATGCTACGGATTGCAAAGATGGCACCCCCTATTGGTCTTGAGCTTGAAAGAGTGGCAGTCCGGGTCGACTTCTGACGGCTCAAGCCTTTTTTTCAGGTGCATATGTTAAAATGCGCACCCCTGTGAACACAAAGAGAACCCGCCCATAGTCTGACACCGGGGCGGGTTCTGTATTGTTTGGCTGCTTTGGTCGGCGCGGACAGAACTTAGCTTGCTAATCGTTGCTCTTGTCGGCTATTGGCTGTCCTTGATTTTCCGGGAGGTCATTCTCCGCCTTGTCGCTCGCTATCTTAGCAATCTCACCTCTGAAGAAAATCAGAAGGCAGAAAATCCCAACGCATATGGCCGAGTCCGCTATATTGAACACGGGGCGGAAAAAAAGATAACTGTCTCCGCCAACAAATGGCATCCAGTCGGGATATCGCCCCTCAATCAGAGGGAAGAAGAGCATGTCCACCACACGGCCGTGAAGCCATGTGCCGTATCCGCCGCCTTCGGGAAAGAGTGTGGCCACCTGACCCCACGAGGAGTTGAAAACAACGCCGTAGAACATGGAGTCTATTATGTTGCCAACCGCTCCTGCGAAAACAAGCGACACGCACGCCACATATCCATTGTGGGACTCGCCTCGACGGCAAATCTTAACGAGATACCACCCTATGACGGCAATAGCGCACAGGCGGAATAAGGACAAAGCCATCTTGCCCCAGCTCGAGCCGGAGAGCTGCATGCCAAAGGCCATGCCGTTGTTCTCCACGAAGTGGAGGCGGAACCAATCGCCCAGAACCTTGACCTCCTCGCCCAACTCGAAGTGCGTCTTGATGTATATCTTGAACGCCTGATCGATTATGAGCACAGCGGCAATGACTCCGAGGGCTATCTTTGTGTTCTTTGTCAAAACTATCCTTTTGAGAAAATGAGAGCGTGCCAACCCCCTCGCTCGGCTGTTTAGGGCTGTCTCGCCCAAGACGGCCGGTGCGGGGCACTGTCTACGCTTGACTGTTTTGCCTCTTATTTCCCGCGGCCTTTCTCCTTGGCCTCAATAGAGAGCGTGGCGTGTGGCACGGCCCTCAGCCTCTCCTTGGGAATGAGTTTGCCGGTCTCGCGGCAGATGCCGTAGGTCTTGTTCTCGATGCGGACAAGGGCCGCCTGAAGGTTCGAGATGAATTTTTGCAAGCGCTCCGCCATGCGGCACGCCTCCTCCTTGGTGAGCAGGCTCTGGCCTTCTTCCAAAGCGTGGAACGTTGGCGAAGTGTCCTGAGTGTCGTTGACATCGCTGTGAGTAATCTCGTTGCGATAGACTTCGTAGTCGCGCTTGGCCGTCTCGAGCTTTTCGAGGATAATCTCTTTGAACTCTTGGAGTTCCTCGTCTGAATAACGAGTTTTTTCTGCCATGGAAGTGAAAATAAAAGAGGAAGGTTAGGTAAAGCCTCGCAAACTTTTTGGGGGCTTGCGAGGCGTTTCTTGTTTTTTGCTAAACTTTTTGAACGGCAACCAAGAGTGACAGATTGTCATCCATCTCGACGCTCTGCGCTCCGTCTGCCGTGATGGCCGGGTCGATGCTGACAGAGGTCGCCAAAGTCTGTGAGGCGATGTACTGTCCGTACTCCTTCACAGCCTCGTCTGTCTGCTCGTTAGGCTGGATGCGCACCACAATCTTGTCCGTCACGTCGAAACCGGAATCCTTGCGGATGTTCTGGATGCGGTTGATGAACTCGCGTGCGATGCCCTCCTTGCGGAGCTCGGGGCTTACCTCGATGTCGAGGGCTACAGTCAAGCTGCCCTCGTTGGTTACGAGCCAGCCCGGGATGTCCTCTGAGATGACCTCTGCGTCGCCGGTCTCAATGGTGACAGCCTCACCGGCCACGGTCAGAGCGAACTTGCCGTCGCGCTCAAATGTGGCAATGTCGTGAGTTGTCATCTTGGCCATCTCGGCGGCTATGCCTTTCATGAGCTTGCCATATTTGGGGCCGAGAGCCTTGAAGTTGGGCTTAATCCTTTTCTTCAGGACCCCGTCGTCCTCTGTGACGAACTGGAGCTCCTTGACGTTGACCTCGGTCAGGATGAGGTTCTGTATTGAGTTGATTTGGCTCTTGAAGGTCTCATCCGAGGCGGGGATCATAATCTTGGCCAAAGGCTGGCGAACCTTGATGTTGACCTTGCGGCGCAATGCCAATATCATTGATGACAGGCTCTGGGCGTAACCCATTCGCTCCTCGAGAGCCTTGTCGACGAGAGCCTTGTCAGACTCTGGCCACTCGGCGAGGTGCACAGTCTTGGTCTGGTCTCCGCAAAGGTCGCGGTATATGCGGTCGGTGATGAACGGCGCTATGGGCGCTGCCATTACGACTACTTTCTTGAGGCACTCGAACAAAGTCTGGTAGGCTGCCAATTTGTCCTGGTCCATCGTGCCGCCCCAGAAGCGTTTGCGGTTGAGGCGTACGTACCAGTTGGAGAGGTTCTCCATGACGAAGTCCTGGATGGCGCGGCTGGCGCGTGTCGGCTCGTAGCTCTCCATGGCGTCGGTGACCTCAGCCACGAGGCTGTTGAGCAGCGAGATGATCCAACGGTCAATCTCGGGGCGCTCGCTGACTGGGACGACAGACTCTGTGCCGCTAAACCCGTCTATGTTGGCGTAGAGCGCGAAGAACGAGTAGGTGTTGTAGAGAGTGCCGAAGAATTTGCGGCGAACCTCGTCTACGCCTGCCACGTCGAACTTTAGGTTGTCCCAAGGCTGGGCATTCGTGAGCATGTACCAGCGCAATGGGTCCGGGCCATATTTCTCAATCACCTCGAACGGGTCTACCGCGTTGCCGAGGCGCTTGCTCATCTTATTGCCGTTCTTGTCGAGCACAAGGCCGTTGGATATGACGTTCTTGAACGCTACGCTGTCAAAGCACATGGTGGCGATGGCGTGGAGCGTGAAGAACCATCCGCGTGTCTGGTCTACGCCCTCGGCGATGAAGTCGGCGGGGAACAGGTCTGTTGGCCTTGCCTTGCCATCCACGGGGAACAGGTCCTTGTGCTCAAACGGGAAGTGCTGCTGAGCGTAAGGCATGGCGCCGCTGTCGAACCAAACGTCCACCAGGTCCGGCTCGCGGTGCATTGGCTTGCCGCTTTCCGACACGAGGACTACGCCGTCAATATACGGGCGGTGGAGGTCGATGTTCTTGGGGTCGTAGTTGGCCGCCGAGTTATCGCCCACCTTGAAGTTCTTATATGGGTTCTCCTTCATGACGCCGGCCTTGATGGCCTTCTCAATCTCCGTCATGAGTTGCTCCATTGAGCCGATGCATATCTCTTCCTTGCCATCCTCTGTGCGCCAGATGGGCAGAGGTGTGCCCCAGAAACGCGAGCGGCTAAGGTTCCAGTCCTGAAGGTTCTCCAGCCAGTTGCCGAAACGGCCCGAGCCTGTGTATGAGGGCTTCCAGTTGATGGTGTTGTTAAGCTCGATGAGGCGATCCTTGACAGCGGTAGTTTTGATGAACCACGAGTCGAGGGGGTAGTAGAGGACGGGCTTGTCCGTGCGCCAGCAGTGCGGGTAGCTGTGGACGTGCTTGGCAATCTTGAAGCACTTGTCCTCGGCCTTGAGCTTCATGCATATGTCGAGGTCGAGGGTTGGCGCGTCTGCCGCCAATGTGTCGTCGTAGGCGTTCTTGACAAATCGGCCGGCGAACTCGTTATACTGCTCAGCGTTGATGAACTTTGCCACATACTCGGGGTCGAGCTCGTCAGCGGTAGCAAAACGTCCGCGCTTGTCCACCATCGGCATCTGCTTGCCGTCCTTGTCGATGAACATGAGCGGCACAATGCCGTAGTTGCGCGCCACGCGGGCGTCATCTGCGCCAAAGTTGGGCGCGATGTGCACAATGCCCGTACCGTCTGAGGTCGAGACGTAGTCGCCCGAGATGACCTCGAAAGCCTTGCCGTCTGGCTTGGCGAATGGCAAAAGCTGCTCGTATTTGATGCCGATAAGATCCTTGCCGCTGAATTCCTTGATTACGCTGAAAGGAATCTTCTTGTCGCCAGGCTTATACTCGTCAAAGCCCTTGTCCTGCATCTCCATGTCGAAGTAGGAGGGGACGAGGTCCTTGGCCAAGACTACGGACTCTGGCTTGCCGGAGTAAGGATTGAATGTCTTGATGAACTGGTACTCGATCTTTTCGCCTACGCACAGGGCGGTGTTCGATGGCAAAGTCCATGGCGTGGTGGTCCATGCCAGTATGTAGACAGGCAGACCCTCGGCGGCAGAGAAGAGGATTTCGCTCTTGGCGTCGCTTATGACCGAGAACTGGGCTGTCACCGTGGTGTCTTTCACGTCGCGGTAGCAGCCGGGCTGGTTAAGCTCGTGGCTTGAGAGGCCAGTGCCGGCGGCTGGCGAGTATGGCTGAATGGTGTAGCCCTTGTAGAGCAGACCCTTGTCATAGAGTCGTTTGAGGAGATACCACAAACTCTCGATGTATCGGTTATCGTAGGTGATGTAAGGGTTGGCCATGTCAACCCAGTAGCCCATCTTGTCTGTGAGGTCGGCCCACAGGTCGATGTATTTCATCACCTCGCTGCGGCATGCGGCGTTATACTCGTCAACTGAGATTTTGCTGCCGATGTCCTCCTTGGTGATGCCGAGCATCTTCTCCACGCCCAGCTCAACTGGCAGTCCGTGGGTGTCCCAGCCAGCCTTGCGCTCTACGCGGAAACCGCGCTGCGTCTTATATCGGCAGAATGAGTCTTTGATGGTGCGCGCCATGACATGGTGGATGCCCGGCTTGCCGTTTGCCGAAGGCGGCCCGTCGTAAAAGACGTAGTTCGGGTGGCCTTCGCGCTCTTTCAGGCTGTTGCGAAACGCATCCTCTCGCTTCCACTGCTCGAGGATCTCTTTGCTGGCCTGCGTAAGGTCCAGGCCTTTGTATTCGGCAAATCTCTTGCTCATTGTAAGTTATGCGTTGAACGCCCCCGGCGCGCCACGCCTCGCTTTTTGCTGTGTGCGGGCGGCAGCCGCCGTTCTCTAAGGGCGTGCGAATTTAGGAAAAAAAAGGCATTTAGTCAATGATGCCCACTAAAATGGGTGGGCGTGACGCTTGCGCTTATCTTTTGCCCTTGAAAAAGATTTTCATTATCTCGGCTGCCTCGGCCTCGCGAATGCCGGGCGTCACGGATGTCTTGGGGTGGAGTGGGGAGGGCGAGAGGCGTGCGTAGCCTCGGCGCTCATCCGCCGCCCCGTAGACTATCCGGCCTATCTGCGCCCACGCGAGAGCCCCGGCGCACATGGTGCAAGGCTCCACGGTGACGTAGAGCGTGCAGTCGTTAAGGTATTTTGCTCCAAGGCTTTGGGCGGCTGCCGATATGGCGAGTATCTCGGCGTGAGCCGTCACGTCGCCAAGCCGCTCCGTCTCGTTGTGTCCCCGGCCAATGACCTTGTCACCGCACACTATGACTGCGCCAATGGGGATTTCCCCCTCGCGCTCCGCTATTCGCGCCTCTTTCAGGGCCTCGCCCATCCATCGTTCATCGGCTGTCATGGCCTGTCGCTATTTGCGTTTGTTTTTGGATTGCTTGCCAAATTTTCGGGCGTAGGCATCCGGCGTGAACGCCTTGGTGCTGAAGTCGATGTGTATGTCCCAGTTCTCGCGGACGGACACTGATTCCATGTAGTAGATAATCTGCTCAGGCTGGCGGCGTTCGGCAAAATTGCCCGTGGTCCATTTGCCGTCGCGGTTGTCATCGACGAGGATTCGTATCATGTAAGACCCGGGCTTGAGATATTTGAACCCGGCCTTGCCGTTGGCTTTCAGGTAGTTCTGGCGCACCACGTTGCCTTTGGCGTCGGTGAGTTGCAACAGGGCGTTCTGCGGCACGGAGTCCACGTCTATGTACAGCGTGCCATATTTGTCCAGCGCCTTTACCTTGACTGATTGGCTGAACGGCCCGTTCCACAATCCGTATATGTCGGTCACCGCGGCAGAGTCTATCTCTATCTTGTACTCTTTGTCGGGGTCCCATTTTATTTTCAAGGCTTTGTGGCATATGTCAACGGTGTCGTCTATGGCCGTGTACTTGACTGGCTTGAACAGGGTGTCCACTTTGACGTAGAGCCTGACAGAGTCCCACGTGAATTTGTCAAACGGGGTGGGCGACATGACCGACAGCTCGCCGTAGGGGGCCACGGTGTTGGTGGCCTTGAGGCTGAGCAGATTGATTTTGGGCTTGTCGTCCTCCTCCTTCTTTTTTCTGCGCCGTTTGCTGTCGGCTTCCTTGGCTTTTTTCTCAAAGTGCCATTCGCGCAGGGTGTCAACTTGGTCCACAAGGTTACCTATGGAATCTTTTATCAGGTAGTTGACGGACAGGACGACCGAGTCCTTTTTCCAAATCGTGGTGTCGGTCATCCAGATGGTGACCGTGTCGTTTGTCGGACTGTATTGGTTGACGGACAGTCCTTTCTCTCCCTCATGTCCGACGAAGTTAATCTTGGGCCGTCGAGCCATGGGCTTGTTGAGGGCTATTTTTATCTTGTTGCGCTCTTTGCGCTCATCTACGCTGATATACTGGTCGTAATTGTCCTCGCTGAAGGCGAAGAGTGTGAGCGAGTCCGGAGTGTAGGTCAGCGTGTCGCGCATTATCGGGGTGTAGTAGTAGTGTATTGTGTCGTTGACCACATATGTCGAGTCGGTCTTGACACTGTCCGCTACTTGTCTGATTTCCCACGATGGCGTGACGTGACGCCCCAGCCAGGCTATCTTCTCTCCCGGCTGGTCAAAGAGGAAGTTCCGGTTCTGGTCATCGAGTGCGTAGATGTCATACTCTTGCCCGGCGGGGACGTTTTTTATGGCGAAACGCCCTTGGCTGTCAGTCTTTGCCACGCGGATGGGCATGGCCTTGGTGAATGCGGTGTCCGTGAGGTTCTGGTGCAGGAGGACGTAGATGCCGTCCACCGCCATGACAGTCTGGGCGTCATATATGTTGCCCGATATCATCATGGAGTCGGTGCTCTCACCAGTCGAGAATGTGAACGTGAAGTTCTGGTACACGTTGCCCTCGTTGAGGTCCGACAGGCAGTCGGCGAAGTCGAGCGTGTAGGTGGTCGATGGCAGCAGCTGCTCGTCGGCGTCAAATGTCACCTTGACGTACTTGCCGTGAGCCTCCACTCGCGGCTTCTTGGCCGTGGGTGGGCTCATGACGAATTTCTTGTCGGCGTCTTTGAGCTGCACGTTCTCGTCAAAGAATATGGTCACGGCCTTGCCGTTGAAGTTGGTGGCTCCCGGCGCGGGGGTCGAGCTGACCATGACGGGCGGCTTGCGGTCTCGCGGACCGCCTGTGGGTGTGCCCGGGTTGGCGCAGCCTATGGCCAACGCTCCTAAGAATGCGCAAGAGGCCAATGCCTTGACTATGCGCTGTGTTATGTTGCTCTTTTCCAAATCTGGTCTCGTGGGTTGTCGCTGCGCGAAGATAGGGATAATTTCTGTGTGGGGAGGGCTAACATAAGTATACCCTCGTCAGTCCAATCTGTTGGACTGACGAGGGAACACTTAACTTTTTAGATGGCTCGTTAAGCTTAGGTCGAGAGCAATGTTGTCTTGATTGCTGTAGCTACATGATATGCGAGCATTGGAGGTACGGCATTCCCAATCATCTTGTACCCTATGTTAAGGTCGTTATATATAAATTTGTAATTGTCAGGAAAGCTTTGTACTCGTGCGACTTCGCGAACTGTCATTCTTCTGTAAAGATGCTCACAGCCATGCGCAAACATGAAATGGTCGTTGTCAATCTTTACCATCTTGGGAGCTTGAGGATGAAGTTGGCACTGCCGTCCACTTGCTTGAACTGTGAATCCTGGTTCATCCCAAGAGCGCACACGGTTGCGAGACATGAAAATGGGGGAGAATGAGCCTATGAAGTACTCGTGATTTGGAGTTTCGCATTTCTCTCCATTTGTTCTATTCTTGTCAAGAGCAGGTATGGCAGTTTCCTTCAAATCCCATATGGCATCTCTTAGGGTTGGCTTTCTCCCTGTTGGCAAAGGGTAGTCGAATCTTTTTATTCCCAAGTCTTTTCTGAAACCGACATAAAAAATACGGTCTCTATCTTCAGGGACATCAAAGTCGTTTGCGTTCAGCATTCTTAAGTTGACGTCATAACCAACATCATTAAAGAGAGAGAGGATGGACTCGACTGCGCCCTTGTTGCGTGCGGCGAGCATCCCGGACACGTTCTCTGCTACAAAGAACAATGGCTGTTTGTCTTTCAGTATTCTTATGTATTCAAAGAACAACTTGCCTCTGGCGTCGTCAATGCCTCTTCTCGCACCGCCTTCGCTCCATGATTGGCAAGGTGGCCCACCTATTATGCCATGGATATCGTCGGGAAAGTCAGTGGAGTTGATTTGTCTTATGTCACCCTCTATCAGTTTTACGGCAGGATGGTTTGTTTTGAACGTCGGACAAATTTGCTTGTCAAACTCATTGGCCACTATTGTCTCAAAACCAGCAAGATGAAAACCGAGGTCCATGCCGCCTGCCCCAGAAAAAAGACTAATCAATCTCATCGTCCTGAAAAAGGTATTGGGTGAATATTACAGGTGGATTGCCGATTAGCTGTATGTCAAATTTCAGGCTCGATTCGACTTTGGAACTTGCATTGTGAATTCGGAATGATATGGACCAACCGCCATCAAGAGTCATTATCAGTGTGTTGTCTGAGTCTTCTTTCATCTCAAATTCGATTATGCGACTTGGTGGCTTCAATAAAGGCGCTTTGAATTGTGCTTTGACGTTGTCATATGTTTGGCTCAGCCCATTGTTAAGGTTGAAAGCTTTGATGACCACCATCTTCTTTGAGTCAAGTTTTATTATCTTGTAGAAGTCGAATCTCCCAATCAGATATCTGATTAACTCTTGCGGAATGTCTTCATACTCATTGTCTATTCTCAATAACTCCTTTCTGAATGCTTTTAACAGCGGCGCATATACCCTTGTTGATTTAAATTCGGCTCCCATGTCGCTCCAAAGACTACCTTTGAACTCATCAATCAAGTCGAAGATTGGACCTATTTCATTCCAATACCTTTGCGAACATTTTACTCCGAACCAGGCATCGCCAAAATCCAATTTTCTGCTGAGTCGGGAATTTTTGACAACGTCATTGTTGTTTTTGGCAGATATGCCGACAGCCCATGAGGGTGACTGACGGGAGAATATTATATCTCTGACATCGCCTGCCTCGCCTGCTCTGTCTGAACTTATTGCTATTGTTAATTCATTGTCATCATCCGAAAAAGCGAGACCGGGCTCGAGTTTAGTCAAGGTGTCTGTTGTAAGAGCTGCGCAATATTCAAATCTCTTGCGCTCTTTTATCTTTTGCATCTTGAAGCAATTCTCTGCAATTATCAGAGAATTGTCAACATGCAAGTTTACAATTATGCCCATCTCTTCGAGATACTCTTTGTAGACTTGGGCTAATGCGTACTCGAAGGCTTTCCCGTTTATTTCTTGCGTCCCCATAGGCTGGAGTTTTTGTCGTTTTAATGTCCGTTTGGCTGCACTCTTTTTCAAAAGTTGACCCAAACGCAATAAAAGGGACGTGCCGCGGTGCAAACGGCTATTTTTTGTAAATTCGCTCTTCCTAAGTGGTATAATCCATGTTGCAGCCAAACGGACGTTTGTTTGACGCGATTGATTGACATTAAGTGATATCGTCTTCTATAATTTACACAATAGCTTAATTTTAAAAGAATATATCATGGGAAAGTTTAATGCTGCGTCAGTTGTCGTAGCTGATGCCAAGCGGATGCGCTCGAGTTTTGTCAGGTTTAATAAAGATAAGGAACCCTTAGTTGTAGAGGTGGCTTTAAGGTTTGGTGACGATGAGGAGGATATGAACAGGCTTATTGCTTTGGTTGGTGATGATGAGAACGGATTAAAGAAGTTGGGGGAATTAGGTTATTCGGATGATGATATTTTTTTCTTTACCGACGGATTTGATGAGTTTATCAAATTATGTGAGTGTGGAGACGATTTTGCGATAACTGGAGTGTGCAATATGGAGTGAGTATTCTCTTTATCATAAAAAATCCCCCCGCCATGCTAATGGCGGGGGGATTCACGTTTCCTGTGGTGTTCTTCTAATCCTTACATGCTCTTGTGGAAGCCGATGATGTGGCGGACCTCCTGAAGCGTGGCGTTGGCGCTCTCGCGCGCCTTCTCGGCTCCGCGGCGGGCTATGGCGCGGAGGTTGTCGGTGTCGGCGGCGTAGGCCTGAATCTTCTCGCGAATCGGTGCGCAGAAGGCCTCGACGTCCTCTGCCAACTGGCCCTTGAGGTCGCCATAGCGAATTGAGCAGTCGTTCCACTTCTCGTCAAAGTACTTGACGGTCTCGGGCTTGGAGACGACGTTCATGATGGTGAATAGGTTCTCTATAACCTCGGGCTTGGGGCTGTTTGGCGCCTGTGGACCGCAGTCTGTGACGGCTTTCATCACTTTCTTGCGGATGGTCTTGGCGTCGTCCTTCAGATATATGCAGTTGTCCTGGCTCTTGCCCATCTTGCCGCTGCCGTCGAGACCGGGAATCTTGACTGCGTTCTCGGTGAAGTGGAAGGACTGTGGCTCGGGGAAGAACTCGACTCCGTATATGTTGTTGAAGCGGCGGGCGCACTTGCGGGCCATCTCCATGTTCTGCTCCTGGTCCTTGCCCACCGGGACTTTGACGGCGCGGTGGATGAGGATGTCCGAAGCCATCAGGGTGGGGTAGGTGAGCAGGCCGGCGTTGACGTTGTCCGGCTGCTGGCGGGCTTTCTCCTTGAATGTCGTCACGCGCTCCAACTCACCGAGGTATGTGTTCATGTTAAGATACAGGTAGAGCTCGAGAACCTCCGGCACGTCGCTTTGCACGTAGATTGGGGCTTTCTCGGGGTCTATGCCGCAAGCCAAGTACTCAGAGAGGATGGTGTTCGCGCTCTGCTGGATGTCCTGGGGCTTGGGGTGTGTGGTGAGTGAATGCCAGTCGGCAATGAAGAATAGGCAGTCGAACTGATCTTGCATCTTCACGAAGCTGGTGACGGCTCCGAAGTAATTGCCAAGGTGGAGGTTTCCTGTTGGGCGTATTCCGCTAACAACCTTTTCCATTTTGTGTGTATGTTTTTTTTGTAAGGCGGCAGCACGGAGTCGGATCCCGCATTGGGTTGCGGCAGTCGCGCTCACCGACTTGGTTAATCACCGCAAATTTACTAAAAATCCGCGCTCGTTAGGCTAATGGGTCTCCTCACGCATGGAGGGCCTGATAAAAAAGCGTCATCGGCTCGCCTGCGCATATCGCGACCGGCGAGCCGATGACGTATTATCCTATTTTTTCGGGAAATATAAGATGGATGCCCCTCTGCCGCTATCTGACAGCGAGGTCGCAAACAGCCCAGACGAAGCCGTCAGGCTGCTTCATCTTCTCCTGAAGCTTGGATATTGGCGCGTAGTCATCACCGAAAACCCATTGGCCAAGGTCGGCATGGACTGAGAGGCCCAACTGTTTCATGACGGCTGCCATAGAGTCGTCAATCTCAGGATAATCAGCTGTGACGTAGTCGTTGCTCAAGCCGGCCAACTCGGCAGCCATGTCAATCGCGTCGTCTAAGTTGCCAAGTTCGTCAACAAGGCCTATGCCCTTGGCGTCCAAGCCTGTCCAGACGTGGCCGCCGCCAATGCTGTCAACCGACTCGAACGTCATGCCGCGGCCCTCGCTCACACGCGAGGCGAATGTGCGGTATGTCCCCTCGACAGATGAGGCGAGGGCGTCGCGCACGGGGGCGGAGAGTGGGGCTATGCCCGTGATTATAGGGTTCTTGTTTGAGCTGACGTAATCGAAGGTCACGCCATGGTCGTTGGCCAGTTTGCTGAAGTTGGGAATCATGCCAAACACGCCAATTGATCCGGTCAGGGTGACGGGCTCTGCGTAGATGTAGTTGGCTGCGCAAGAGATGTAGTATCCGCCCGAGGCTGCATATCCGCCCATTGAGACGACAACGGGCTTCTCGGCCTTGAGAAGTGAGACCTCGCGCCAGATGATGTCAGAGGCCAACGCCGAGCCGCCAGGTGAGTTTACTCGCATAACCACGGCCTTGACTTTCTTGTCTTTGCGCAGCATTCGGAGCGTCTTTGCCAAGTCGTCGCCATAGATGTTGGCTTCATCACCGTCGCTGGAGCCGTCAAATATCTGGCCCTCGGCATAAACCACCGCGATCTTGTCGGTCGAGTTGCTTGTGGCTAAAGTGTTGTCGGCATCCGACTTGCCATAGTCGAATATGTTCTCGACGTACAGTTTGTCATCCTCGGTGATGCCGACCACGTGGCGGAGGCTCGTCAGCACTTGGTCGAAATATGCGCTCTTGTCAATGAGTCCGGTCTCGACTGCGTCCGACATGTCCGCCTTGAGACCCTTGACCTCGTCTACGAATTTGTCAATCGATTCGGGCGAGATGTGGCGGGCGGCGGCGATGGTGTCGCGCAACTCGGCCCACAGCACGTTCACGATGCGGAGGCTCTGCTCTTTGTCCTCGTCACTCATGCTGTCGCGGAAATAAGGCTCCACGGCGCTCTTGTACTTACCGTGCTTGATGACGTCAAAGCCCACGCCGTACTTGTCGCCAAGGCTCTTGACGTAGTACTTGCTGATGATGCAGCCCGTGAGGGTGGCTGCACCCTGTGGAGTCACGAAGATGGAGTCGGCGGCTGAGGCGACGTAGGCCGAGCCGTTGGACAGTGAGTTGCCGAAGTAGTAGACTGGCTTGCCTGAGTTCTCGCGGAACTCGACAAGTGCGCGGCGCAGGTCGCGGAGGACAGCGAAGTCGGCGGACACGTAGCCGCCGGTCAGGAGTATGCCGGATATGTTAGGGTCATTGGCCGCCTCATCCAGCTTGTCGCGTAGCGTGTTGATGCCGCACTGCGTCTCGCCACCGTTCAACACGTTGCGGACACGGTAGGCTGGCGAGTCGTAGCCTCGGTCGCCAATGTTCTGTGTCAGGTCTATCTTGAGGATGGTACCCGGTTTTGTCTCGGTGTCGGTGTTTTTCATTGACGAGACGGCTATCGAGCTGATGATGATAAAGGGCAGCATCAACAGGACGATCCCCGCCAAGAGAACAGCGGCGAATGTCAATAAGAATTGCTTCATGCTTGCGGTTTTTGTTTGTTTTTATAGAGAGTTGTTAGATGTCTGTCGTCATGACGCTGATACCTCCTCATACTCGATGTATTCCCCACCGAGTATGTCCGATATCCGCTGGCCATTCCTGCGCGATGGCTTGAGAATCACCTCGTCCTCTTTCCACCATTTGCCGCTCTTCATGGTCTCGGTGCGTGAGTCGCCTTCCGCCTCCTGCTGCTGGCCCTGACCCGACGAGGCTCCGCTGAAGGCTGACTGGTCAAAACCCGCTTTCTTCATCAACCGTTTGGCGAAAAACTTCAGAAGCCACGGCCCGATGAGTACGAAGACCCATTTCAGAACCCAGAAGATGAGGATGAGGGTGAGTATTGTTGCGAAAAATTTTTCCACGATATGCTCCCTCCTTAAATTTTACGAATTTCGTCGGCCACGCGTTCCATGAGCCACATGGGTGTCGATGTCGCCCCCATGATGCCAACAGGACCCGCCTGTCCGTCAAACCACTCCCTGCGAAGGTCCGCCTCGCTCGTCACGAAGTGGCATTGAGGGTTGATCCCTCGGCAGATGTCGAAGAGGACCTTTGAATTGGAACTTTTTGTCCCGCCCACAAATATCATGGGTGTGTGGCTGCGGGCGAAGCTCTCCATCTGCTCGGCGCGTGCCGCCATTTGCTGGCATATGGAGTCGTGCACCTCAACGGTCGATTGACTGCGCTCTCTTATCAGATTGGCCACTTTGGCATAGATTGACGGGTTTTTAGTGGTCTGCGCGAAAAGCTCTACCGGACGTGTGGGGTCCACTTTGCTCACGTCCTCCTCGTTCTCAATCAAGATGCCGCGGTCGCCTGTCTGCCCCATGAGGCCGATGACCTCGGCATGCCCTTTCTTCCCGAAGATGACCACTTGCCCACCCGCTGCTTCCATTCTGGCGTCGGCCTTGCGGATTCGCTCTTGCAGTTTGAGCACCACAGGGCAGGTGGCGTCTGTCAGCCTCAGCTGGTTGGCGCGCACTGTGGCGTAGCTCGTTGGCGGCTCGCCATGAGCCCGGAACAGGACCTCGACGCCACGAAGGCTGCCAAGTTCCGAACTCTCTATCACTTTGAGTCCCTGGGCCTGCAGGCGGGCAATCTCTTGCTCGTTATGAACAATGTCGCCCACGCAATATATGTCTGCCCCACTGCTCAGCCTGCTCTCAAGAGTGGCTATAGCGCGGCGGACGCCAAAGCAGAAGCCCGAATGTGTGTCAATCTCTACTTGCACCGCGCTAATCTTTTTGTGGCAAGTGGTTGATGACGAAGTCGAACTGCTCCTCGCGGGTCATGTCGCTGTTGTCCAACACGATGGCGTCGTCAGCTTTGCGCAGTGGCGACACGGCGCGGGTCGAGTCCTGCCTGTCGCGCTCCTCGACGTTGCGCAGGATTTCCGCGAAGTCGGCATCCTGTCCCTTGGCCTTGAGCTCGTCGAAACGGCGTTGCGCACGGACCTCGGGGCGAGCGGTCATGAATATCTTGAGGTCAGCGTTGGGGAATACAGTCGTGCCGATGTCACGCCCGTCCATGATGACGCTCTGGTTGCGACCCATCTCGCGCTGCCAATCGGTCAGCTTGGCGCGGACGGCCGGGATGGCCGAGACGGGGCTTACGCGGCTGCTGACCTCCATGCCTCTTATCTCGTCCTCGACGTTCTCGCCGTTGAGGTATGTGGTGTTGCGCCCCGCGCTCTTGTCAAAATCAAATGTTATCCTGATGTCGTCAAGGTGCGACGCTATGGCATCCGCATCGGGATCCATGCCTGCGAAGTACCCGTTACGGATGGCATAGAGCGTCACTGCGCGATACATGGCCCCGGTGTCAATATACGCTATGCCCAGTTTCTTTGCCACGGCCTTTGCCACAGTGCTCTTGCCGCACGATGAGTGTCCGTCTACTGCTATGACGATATTCTTCACTTTCTGTCCTTTTTTCTATGTTAACATGTCTGAAATCTTATCTCTTGACTATTCGCATCATGCCATAAACTATGCCAAAGGCCGCAAGAGTGACAATAAGTGCCACTATGGCAGAGCAAAGCAGCCTGAGTGCCGACGATGAGGCGTAGAATGCCGAGTCGTATGCTGTCACGTAGACCAGTTGGCTGACGTCGCCCTCTTTCGCCGCTATGTCCGCCATTTTGCCTGTCAGTGGGCGGCTCGTCATCACCGGGGTTTGTCCCGGTCGTGCGTCATAGTCCGTCATGACTGCCAATACTTTCTCGCCCGAAGGAAGCGACATCCTGTAAATCCGGACATAGTCCGCCTCGTCGGCCGGGTGGCGTGTTATGGAGAATGAGCTTGTCGTCCGTTTTATGGCTGTCTTTGTCGAGTCGCTTTGGCTGACCATGACTTCGCGCACCGTGGCGTCATCGGCCGACCCCTCTTTTATCTGCCAGTAGCCCGTGGGGCTCAGGCTGTCGGCTGTCAGGGTGAAGTACATTGGCAGTCCCTGCTCCACGCTGCTGAATGCTGGTATCGACTCGCCAGCCTGTCGCCCGATTTTGGGTGCTCCGCCCTCTGCCGTCCCGTCCGTGTCGATGCTGCCATTGGCCCACATTATAATGCGGTATGAGTCAACGGCCAGCATGGTGCCGACGAAGACGACTCCCGCTGCGGCGATGGCGGTCAGTTTCCGCCAGTTGATTCCACCGTTTTGCTGCCGATTGATGATGATGCGCCCAATCACCGCCACGACGGCGATAATCACGACGACGGTCAAGACCTGCTCGTTTCCCATCTGCTCCGGTTATAGTTATAGTTGTGTTTGGTTGTCTTTGCTTATTGCGGGACGATGTCCGTGGCGTCTATGTGGAACTCTGAGTAGTAGTCGCGCTTTTGGAACTCGATGAACGCCTTCTTCGCGGCTATGTCGTTTTTCATGCGCTCATAGGCCTCTTTGCCAATGTGTCCGGTCGCGAATATTGAGTCTGCCTCGGCGTCTTTCTTTTGCAGGTCACTCATGGTGGTGCGTGTCTCGCCAAGCACGCCACGGACCGCAACCGCGTCTCCTTGGCCCATGCTGCTAATCTCATCGGGGATGGTCACATCTATGCGCAGGCGGTTTGCGTCGCAACTGTCTGACATCACCATCGCCTGGATTCGTCCGTCCCCATCAGTGTATACGCTCTTCACAATGCCTTTCACTGTCATTGTGTCGCCCACGTAGACCTCTGCCACTGTCAAGAGCGAGTCTAAGGTTATGGCGTCAGGCGACAAGTCTGTGTGTGGGGCGCACGAGGCGATTAACGTCAGTGTGATAAACGCAAGCGGCAAGTTATGGCATTTGTTCATCTCTGTGTCTTTTTTCTTTGTGCCTCACGCCTGTCAGAAGCAGGTCTCCGACCCCGAGCGGCAGAGCCATCTCCTTAACCTCTGTCTAATAGCCTTTTCGCGGGTGCGGCTGGCGCATTGGCGTGGAGTGCCTTGCTGAGCGTGGGCATCGCAAAGATAGACTTTTGTTTCCTATTTATTTAGTACCTTTGTCCGATTATTGTCCCTTTTTATGGCACAAGACACAACACCTACTCAAAATGAGGCGAACCGCAGGGGGCTGAGGTCTCTCACTCCTCTGATGTTTTTCTTGCTCGCCTATTTGGGCGGCTCGGCCGTGCTGGGCGACTTCTACAAAATCCCCATGACGGTCGCCTTTCTTGCGTCGTCCATTTTTGCCGTGGCTGTCAGTCGTGGCGGCCTCAATAAGCGGATTGCCCGTTTCTCGGCAGGGGCTGGCGACAAGAATATCCTCCTGATGGTCTGGATCTATGTCCTTGCCGGCGCGTTTGCCAATTCGGCCCAGGCGCTGGGCGCCGTCGATGCCACGGTAGGTCTCACTCTGCGAGTCTTGCCGCCCTCGATGATTTATGTGGCTCTGTTCGCGGCGTCCGCTTTCGTCTCTCTCGCCATTGGCACGTCAGTGGGGACCATTGTAGCCCTTGTCCCCATAGCCGCTGGCGTCGCAGGGCAGTTGGGGCAGGATTCCGCTACTCTTGCCGCTCTTGTGGTGAGCGGCGCCTATTTTGGTGACAACCTCTCTTTCATATCTGACACTACTATCGCTGCCACGCAGACACAGGGCGTCAAGATGAATGACAAGTTCAAGATGAACATCCGCATCGTCTGGCCCGCGCTTGTCTTCATGCTCATTTATTGCATTGTCAAAGGTGTCGGCTGTGATGTCGCCCCTGTCGACAGGCCCGTGCAATTCCTTTATGTCCTGCCCTATGCCGCAGTCGTCGGGTTGGCCATATGGGGACTCAATGTCATGCTTGTCCTCACTGTCGGCATAGTCATAACCGGGCTCATCGGCATCGTGGCCGGCAAGTTCGATTTCTGGGCGTTCCTCTCTAATCTCGGTGACGGGGTGACGAGCATGGGCGATCTCATCATTGTTGCCATGTTGGCAGGCGGAATGCTTGAGCTTATTCGTGCCAATGGCGGGCTTCGGCTCATCATTTGCCTTCTCCAGAAAGGCATCCGCGGCCGACGGGGTGCGCAGGTGGCTATTGCTGCCCTTGTCTCGCTCGCCAACGTCTGCACCGCCAACAACACTGTGGCAATCATAACGGTCAGCCGCATTGCGCGTGACGTGTCCACGCGTTTTGGTGTTGACCCTCGGCGGACTGCCAGCATATTGGACACGATGTCATGCTGCGTCCAGGGGTTGCTGCCCTATGGCGTGCAGATGCTTCTCGCCAGCAAATTGGCGGGCTGCTCGCCTCTTGACATTTTGCCGTCGCTCTACTATCCCGCTCTCTTGGGTCTCTGCACGCTCGTGTCGGTAGTCCTTGACAGGGCCGGCAGGGCGGCCCCATCCTCTGCCGAGTGAAAACCGGGTGGGTTTAGACAAGAAAGACAACATCACACTATACTTCAACAGATGAATATCATTCTGATTATCATAGGGGTAATCACAGTCGGCCTCATCATCTACATCGCCCGTGTGCGCACTTTTGAGCCTGACGAGGCAGACAAGCCCGCGGCCCGGAGCCATGTCCCGCCTGTGACTTGCTGCGGAGCTCATGAGACTTGTGAGGCGGAAAGCCTCCTCGCCATGTCTGACGAGATAATATATTATGATGATGAGGACCTTGACCGCTTCGCCGGCACGGGCCCTGATGATTATGATGACGACGCTGTCGATGAGTTCCGTGACGTGCTTCTGACTTTGCAGACACACGAGGTGGCGGGCTGGCTCCGCAGTCTGGCCCTACGCAAGATTGAGCCGCCAACGGAGATCCGCGAGGAGGCCTTGATGATCGTCTCCGAGTTCAGGGATGAGCGTCGCAACTCTCATGCGTGACGAGTAGGCGCTTTGGCGCGTTTGCGCAAGGTCTTTTATTTCCAAATCCCATTTCTGAAAAATTATGCTTGGCGAAAAACAAGAGAGGCTCGGCAAGGCTCCACTCGGCAAACTGCTCATTGAGTTCGCTCTCCCCTCTATCATAGCCATGACGGCCACCTCGCTCTATAACATGGTGGACTCCATCTTCATCGGCAAAATGATCGGGCCTTTGGGACTTGCTGGTCTCACTGTGACATTCCCGCTCATGAACCTCTCTGGCGCTTTTGGCGCGATGGTTGGCATAGGAGCGGGTTCTCTCATAGCAGTCAAGATTGGTCAGCGCGAGGTTGACACTGCTGAGTACACACTGGGCAATGTTGTCAACCTCAATGTCGTCATTGGCATCTTGTTCGCTGTCGTGGCGCTTGTGTTTCTCGACCCCATCCTTCTTTTTTTCGGAGCTTCCGAGAACACGCTGCCCTACGCCCGCGACTATCTGAGTGTCCTGCTCTACGGCAATGTCCTGACGCATCTCTACTTGGGCCTGAATGACGTGGTGCGCTCGTCGGGATACCCCCGAAAGGCTATGATGGCCACTCTCACAGCCGTCCTCATCAACGTCTTGTTCGACTATGTGTTCATTGTCTTGCTCGGATGGGGAATCCGCGGTGCGGCTTTCGCCACACTCTTGGCCCAGTTCATGGCATTCTGCGTGGTGTTTCACCACCTCACGCGCCCGTCGTCGTTCATTCGTTTCAAGAAGGGTATTTTCAAGTGGAGGCCAAAGATTGTCAAGTCCATACTCGGCATCGGACTTGCTCCTTTCTGCACCAACTGCTGCGCCTGCCTTGTCGTCCTGCTCATCAACAACGGCCTTTTGAGCTATGGCGGCGACACCTATATCGGGGCTTTTGGCATTGTCAACCGCATATCATTCATCTTTGTCATGGTGACGCAAGGCATCTGCCAGGGAATGCAGCCAATTGCCGGCTTTAATTATGGGGCAGGGCTCATCAACCGTTCGCTCCGCGTCTATAAGTACGCCTGTATTGGCGGCATGATGGTGATGACGTGCGGCTTCCTCTTGGCCGAGATTTGCCCCTCTTTCGTGACTGGGCTTTTCACTTCAGACCCTGAGCTGATGTCTGTCGCCGGCAAGGCGCTGCGCATCGTGCTGGTCGCGTTCCCCATTGTCGGCTTCCAGATTGTGACTGCCGGTTTCATGATGGCTCTCGGCAAGGCCCCGCAGGCCATTTTCATGAGTCTGTCGCGCCAGCTGCTTTGCCTCGCCCCTCTCATTGTTTTGCTGCCAATGTCTTGCGGAGTCTCAGGTGTGTGGATTGCCATGCCGGTGTCTGACGCGTTCTCCACAATTGTGGCAATCTTTGTAGCCTTCTATCAGGTGCGCCGCCTTAAGAGGATGACCGCTTAAGTTTTTGGGGACATAGTCCCTTCTGACAAGCCGCAACGGCTGAAAATATGCTTATATTTGCCTAAACAATAAAAACAAAGGAAGTCATGATTTTCACCATAGGACGTCAGGTCGGCTCGGGCGGTCGCCTGATCGGTAAGATTATAGCCCAGCGTCTCGGACTCGAGTTCTATGACTCCGAAATTCTTCAGATGGCTGCCAAGGAGAGTGGAATTAAAGATGAGTTCTTCGAGAAGTCCGACGAGCGCAATTCACTCTGGGGACGTTTCACGAGCTTCTTCATGAGCGACCACCTCCTGCCAGCCGAGAACTGCCTGTCGCCTCAGAGCTTGTTCAAATTCCAAAGCGACGCCATCCGTCAAGCCGCCAAGCAAGGCAAGGGCGCTGTCTTCGTAGGCCGATGCTCCGACTACATCCTCCGCGACTTTCCAAACAGGGTGGATGTCTTCGTCTCTGCCAAACTCGAGAACAGGGTCAAAAGAGCTTCGCACTACTACAACGTCTCAGAAGAGGAGGCCGCCAAGAAAATAGCGGACATGGAGACCGCACGATCTGACTACTACAATTTCTACACGGAGAAAACTTGGGGAATGGCCTCAAGCTACCATATCTGCATTGATTCGACGGACATAACCATTGAGCAGGCCGCCGACATAATAATCAATTTCGCCCAAGTCTCCGGAAAACTGACAGAGTAGGCTCGCTTCGGCTGACGAATGAATTATTACCTTCTGTTGGGTGGCAACCTTGGCGATGTGGACGCCACCATGCGCGAGGCTCTCCGGCGTTTAGGTGAGGGTGGTCACGTAGTGTCCGTGTCAAGGACTGTGGTTAGTCCCCCTTGGGGCTTTGAGTCTCAGTCCCCCTTTCATAACCTTGTCGTGCATTTCGTGACGGAGGTCGGACCTTTCGCCCTTCTGTCATATCTCAAACACTTGGAGGTGGAGCTGGGGCGAAAACCCAAGTCGAACCCTGATGTCTACGAGAACAGGCCCATTGACATTGACATTCTTTTCTGTGGCAATGAGGTTGTTAACACCGAGGTGCTGCAAATCCCGCACCTGCGTCTCCATCTCAGGCGTTTCACGCTGATGCCTTTGGCGGATTTGGCACCGGACTTTGTCCACCCCACGCTGCGTCGAACAATATCAGACCTTCTCGCTGATTGCCCAGACGACTCTGTTGTCACCTTTCTCGATGGCGAGTAAGAATATCATATATAAGCATTAACTCTCACTATAACAGCAAAAATGTATAATCGCATACTTCTCAAACTCAGCGGTGAGTCCCTCATGGGTCACCAGGGCTACGGAATTGACGTGGAGCGTCTCACCGAATATGCTCAGCAGATTGCCGAGGCGGCTCGCAAGGGCATCAAGATAGGCATAGTCATTGGCGGCGGCAACATCTTCCGCGGCCTTCAGGGAGCGTCAAAAGGCTTTGACCGATATAAAGGTGACCAGATGGGCATGCTTGCCACAACTATTAACTCTCTCGCCCTCTCTCAGGCCATCGCGCAGCAGGGTGTTCCCGCCCGTGTTCTGACTGCCATCCGCATGGAGCCCATAGGCGAGCTCTACTCCAAGCCCCGCGCAATGGAGCTTCTTGAGGCTGGCGAGGTCGTTATCTTCGCTTGCGGCACAGGCAACCCCTATTTCACCACAGACACCGGATCAAGCCTCCGCGCTATCGAGATGGAGGCGGATGTCATGCTCAAGGGCACTCGTGTTGACGGTGTCTACACCGCAGACCCCGAGAAGGATAAGACTGCGACCCGTTTTGAGGAAATCTCTTATGACGAGGTCTACAACCGCGGTCTCAAAGTGATGGATCTCACTGCCACGGCCATGTGCAAGGAGAACAAGATGCCAATCATTGTCTTCAACATGGATGTCGTCGGCAATTTGGCAAAGGTGCTCAGCGGTGACAAGAGCGTGGGAACTCTCGTACACCTTTAAAAACACGCATCATCTATTCATCATCAATTATACCCTACAAAAAATGAAGAAGTTAACTTTCGCAGCCCTGACCGCGATGGCCGTGGCCGCACTCTGCCCCCCGGTCCATGCTGTGGCGCAGACTGACTATGCCGAGGCCTATAAGGGTCTCAGAGTCAATGTTAAACCTGTCGAGGCTCCATCTTTCCCCGACAACAAGATTGTCATCACCGAGCTTGGCGCAAAGGGAGATGGAGTGACGCTCTGCACTGACGCAGTCAAGAAGTCAATCAGCAAACTTGTGAAGCTCGGCGGCGGCACTGTCGTCATCCCGCGCGGTGTATGGCTCTGCGGTCCCATCGTCCTCAAGAGCAACATCTGCCTCCATTTGGAGGATGGCGCCATTGTGGTCTTCTCGCCCGACAAGACGCTCTTCCTCAACGAGGAGGGAACACGTAGCCGTGCGCTCATTCGCGCCTCAGACGCCGAGAACATTGGCATCACTGGCAATGGCATCTTGGATGGCAATGGCAAGTATTGGCGTCACGTTAAGCGCTCAAAGGTGAGCGATGTCGAGTGGAAGGAGTTCAAGTCCCTGGGCGGTCAGGAGAGTGCCGATGGCAAATACTGGTTCCCCTACAACCTCAAGAACTTCAAGAATGTCACATCAAGCCCCGAGAGCGAGGAGTCGCTCAGGTATGATTTGATTAATTTCCAGAAGTGCAAGAACATCCTGATCAAGGATGTGACCATTCAGAACTCACCCCGTTTCCACCTGCATCCATGCAAGAGCGAGAACATCATCATTGATGGCGTGACTGTCCGCTGCCCGTGGAACGCGCAGAATGGCGATGGCATCGACCTCTCCAACTGTCAGCGTGTCCTCATTGCCAACTCGACTGTCGATGTCGGTGATGACGGCATCTGCATGAAGGCTGGCGCTGGTGACAAAGGTGTCAAGGATGGTCCCGTGGCCGATGTCCTCATCCAAGACTGCCGTGTGTTCCATGCTCATGGCGGTTTCGTTGTCGGCTCGGAGTTCTCTGCCGGCATTGAGAGGCTCGTCGTCCGCAACTGCTCATTCTCTGGCACCGACACTGGTCTCCGTTTCAAGAGCGCTGTGGGCCGTGGCGGCTCAATCAAGGATATGCACATCTCCGACATAACGATGAATGACATCAAGGGTGACGCCGTTATCTTCAGCTGCTCATACGTCGATAAGAAATACGACGACGCGGCGTGGGACAACAAGGCCACTGAGGCTCTCAAGCCTCACACCCCTGAGTTCGCCAATATCCTCATTGAGAATGTTGTTTGCCGCGAGTCTGAGACGGGTGTCAAAGCCGAGGGCGCAGTCTACTCTACAGAGGATGGAGGCACTTTCCGCTCTATTCATGACATCACCATCCGCAACTCGACGTTCTTCTATCTCAAGAGCGACAAGGCTATTGACGCCAACTCTGAGGTCAAGTTCGAGAATGTCAATTTTGTGACCTATTAATTGACATAGCTAAAAGCTAAGGATAAAGCAAGCGGCTGCTGGTCTCTAAACCGGCAGCCGCTTAGCTTTTGTTGTTTTATTATTGGGGCTTATTTGACGATGAATTTGGTTGAGCGCACTGTCCCATCAGAGTGAACGTCGCGCCTGATATATGTGCCCTTAGTTACAGGTGCGGTTACGCGTTTGCCTGTGAGGTCAAATATCTCCGAGCCGGAGATCGCCTTTTGCTGGTTTATCTCTTTTGCCGCGGTTGTCCCTCCGCTGTTCTTACTGATTTTGTTGCCATTGCTGTCATAAGACGAGCCTGTTGAAGGGTTGGCTATCGCATTTTTGAACTCGGATGCGTCTGACGAGGTTGGTAATTGGTCCGTGTATGATTGCCAAACCTCTATTTTCCCCGCTCCTGAGTATTTGATGCATATAGAAGGCATGTCTACCGTTTTGTCTATTCCCCATGTCATAGGACGCCTTCACGTCATTCTTCGAGAGACTCTGTTTCCGCCGGAACCGGCTTTTCTATCTCTTCTCTATCCCGCCCTGAAAAACACTAATCCCCCGCTGGCGGTATGCGCCGGCGGGGGATTAGCTGTTTGCTATTCTGTGTCAGGAGCCTAACTCGGCATCCTTCTACATGTTCTTAAGCTCGTTTTGCACCTTAAGCAGACGCTCGAAGAGCTCATGGCCGCTGACCTTCTTGTACACGATGTCATGCAGCTCGGAGATAGGAACTCGCCTCTGCTCCATGGTGTCGCGGTCGCGAAGGGTGACGGTGTCGTCCTCGAGGGTCTGACCGTCAACAGTGACGCAATATGGGGTGCCAATGGCGTCCTGACGGCGGTAACGCTTGCCGATGGAGTCCTTCTCGTCATACTGGACGTTCATGGCCAACTTGAGCGAGTTGACAATCTCGTGAGCCTTCTCGGGCATGCCGTCTTTCTTGACGAGCGGGAGGACCGCCAACTTGACGGGGGCGAGTACGGGCGGCAACTTGAGAACAACGCGGCTGTCTCCGCCCTCGACCTGCTCCTCGGTGTATGCGCCTGCCATAATTGAGAGGAACATACGATCCACGCCGATTGATGTCTCGATGACGTAAGGCACGTAGCTCTCGTTTGTCTCGGGGTCGAAGTACTGGATCTTCTTGCCCGAGTACTGCTGGTGCTGGCTGAGGTCAAAATTGGTGCGGCTGTGGATGCCCTCGACCTCTTTGAAGCCGAACGGCATGCGGAACTCGATGTCGGTGGCCGCGTTGGCGTAGTGGGCCAGCTTCTCGTGGTCATGGAACTGGTAGTTCTGGTCGCCCATGCCGAGAGCCTCGTGCCAATTCAGACGATAGTTCTTCCAATACTGGAACCACTTCATCTCCTCGCCCGGACGGACGAAGAACTGCATCTCCATCTGCTCAAACTCCCTCATGCGGAAGATGAACTGACGTGCCACAATCTCGTTGCGGAACGCCTTGCCAATCTGGGCGATGCCGAACGGGATTTTCATGCGGCCGGTCTTCTGCACATTCAGGAAGTTGACGAAGATGCCTTGGGCAGTCTCCGGACGGAGGTATATCTTCATTGAGCCGTCAGCGGTCGAGCCCATCTCTGTGGTGAACATCAGGTTGAACTGACGGACGTCTGTCCAGTTCTTGGTGCCTGAGATGGGGCAGACAATCTCCTCGTCGAGGATGATCTGCTTAAGCTCCTCGAGGTCGTTGGCGTTCATGGCCTTCTTATAA
Source organism: bacterium (assembly GCA_963658925.1). Lineage (GTDB taxonomy): Bacteria > Bacteroidota > Bacteroidia > Bacteroidales > Marinilabiliaceae > W3P20-009. Next base: position 180,595 of record CAVKRQ010000001.1, on the reverse strand, counting down.
CGCTCGTGCAGGGCGTCACGCTTTGCCTGGTGAGCCTTGACGTTGGCTGAGGTCTCGCGGAACTTGGCCTCGTCAAAACTCTCGCCGAACCTCTTGCGGGCCTTGGCTACCTCTTTCTCAATCTTGTCATCATATTTGGCAATCTGCTCCTCGATGAGGACGTCGGCGCGATAGCGCTTCTTGCTGTCGCGGTTGTCAATCAAGGGGTCGTTGAATGCGTCCACGTGGCCAGACGCTTTCCAGATAGTCGGGTGCATGAAGATGCTCGAATCAAGGCCAACGACATTGTCATTGAGCTTGACCATTGCGTCCCACCAGTACTTCTTGATGTTGTTCTTCATCTCGACGCCGTTCTGACCATAGTCATACACAGCGCCAAGTCCGTCATAAATCTCGCTGCTCGGGAACACGAATCCGTACTCCTTGCAGTGCGAGACCAGTTTCTTGAAAACGTCTTCTGCCATTTTCTGATTTGTTGTGTGTTGTTTTTATATTTCGTTTTGCCCTGGCGCGGAGACCTTTGGCGCAGGTTAGCGCCGTCCCCCTCCAGAGCATTCATCTGAGCGCGAAGATAGTTCTTTATTTATATTTATCGTAAATCTCTGCGTATGCCTCTGGCGCGAACACCTGTTTGTAGCCCAATGACAGCAGCAGCCACCCTATCGCGATGACTGCGCCCACTATGACGCCGCCTATGGCATGGTGCAGGAATTTGGGGCTTGACTTCTTCTGCGGAAGCACCACCGGCTCAACGACTGAGAACACTGGCGTCTGGCTGACAAGCTCCAACTTCGACGTCTCCAACTGAGCCTGAAGGGTTTGCAACAGGTTGTAGCTCATCTGGTACTCGTCCTCCAGCATCTGGCTCTCAATTCCTGTGCGCTCCTCGATACGCCCGCGGTTGCGATCCTTATATTCCATATACCTTTTGCGGGCCTCGGAATATTCTTTGTTTGTCTTGGCTATCTGGTCTTCTAAGTATTCGATGTTCAGGCGTGCGTTTTTAGTCGAGAACTCAGTGACTGCTATCTGTATCTGCTCCAGCACAATCCGCGTAAGCTCCGCGCATTGAATCGGGTTGCTGGCTGTGCAAGTCACTCTGACCAAGTCCACCTCATCGTCAATATCCACGACAATGCGGTCTTGCAAGTCTTTTATGCAGTCGTCTTGCGTCTTGTCAAGTGTCATGGGCGTGAAGTCCATACCTTGCCCTGCGCCTTTTGTCGGTGTGAACTCAGCGACTATTGGCTCCGGCTTGCCCATTATCGCGTCTTTGATTGTCCATGGCAGGCGGATGGTGTATGCCATCAAATAGTCGCCGGCAGACATGATGGTGTCGCGCTTGGTGTGAGAGTAGAGACTCTCTATGGTGTCGGGGTCAGTCCATGTCACCGGGGTGTTCATTATGTTCAGCATCACCGGGGTGCTGTTGATAATCTCGGAGAAAAGCGTCGGCCCGATGTTGACCTCTGTGCCACCACCCATGCTCGATATGTCGATGCCCGTGATCGAGGCAGCCAACGCACCCAAACCCTTCAGTCCGTTTGACTGTTTGGAGAGTGGGAGTATAGAGGCCTCCGACTCGAAAACCTTGGGCTTGACTGCGAACATGATCATGGCCACCACCAGCGCTATGCCGGTTATCTTAGCCACGAACATGCGTTTGGCGGAGACGTAGTGAAGCAGCCATACTATGTCAAACTCCTCTGTCCTCTTCTCCTCTGTCTTTTTCTCTTCTGTCATATCATTGCTCGCTCTAAGTTATTTGACAAGGGCGAATACCACTGCCACCATCGATACTATTGATGAGCTCATGGTTATGGCCGTGGGCAGGTTAAATCCGCTGTCGGGTTTCTTGGGGACTATGACCTCCGAGCCGGGGCGGACCTTCGGATATACTCGGATGAACAAGATGTGGCGCACCGTCTCGCTCTCTCCATTGGCATGGACAACATATGTCTTGCGCTTGAAAGCACGGGGCGAGAAGCCTCCCACTGCCGCCACGTAGTCGTCTGCGCGCCAACGCTTGTTCCAACGGGTGTTTGACGGGTTTTGCACGAGTCCCATCACGCGGACCGTCTGAGACATCTCGGGAACCTCAATCTTGTCACCGTCCGTCAAGATTAGGTCTTCCTCGCCGCCCGGATTCTCCATGGCCTCGCGAAGATTGAGTGATACGAACTCATAGGTGTCCTCGCCTCGGTTGAGGTAATAGACCGTCGTGTCGCCTCGCATGTTGCTCTGCAATTGGCGTATCCTGCGCTCCGTGTCTGATATCTTCACTTTGCGGAACAGGTGGGCGCCCTCCACATTTGCCATCTCGGTGAAGCCTCCGCAGCGTTTGATTATCTCTGAGATGTGTGTGGCGTTGCTTGTCAGTCCATATGAGCCGGTGGCCAAAACAGCGCCAGTTATGTCGACCGAGCCTCCAATGCGGGCAGCGGCGAACTCGCGGATGTAAACCACGTCAAACGGCTCAAGTTTGAAGTTGTTGCTTGCCGAGCCAAGTGACAGGTCTTGGGTTATGGTGACGGTCTCGTAGTTCGATGATCGCTCGCTCTGACCCTCCATGTCGTCTTTTGACAGGCGGCGTGAGACCTCTACGTTCTTGACTGATGCGAACTCTTGCAGGCCTCCCGCCAAGACGATGAGGTCTCCAATGGTCAGGTTTTCGCGGTAGTCAAATGTGCCAGGGTTAAGCACTTGGCCGACAATGCGCACGGTGGGCTTCTGCCTCATCTCGTCAATTGACGCTATGGTGATGACGTCACCTGCCTTGAGCTTAATATCCTCCGCCCCGTTGGCCGCGTCCAAAACGTTGAAATTGACCGACTCGAAAGTGTAGTCGTCTTTAAGGCGGGTAATCACGCCGCGGCTCAGGAAGGCGTTCTCGGTGAGTCCGCCGGCACGGTCAATGAGACTTTTAAGGGTCGCCCCGTCTGTGTACTCAAACACGCCAGGAGAGAAGACTGCGCCCTCAATGGTCAGCATGTTGTCCACGCGCTTGGTGTTCTTTGCCGCGCAGGTTAAGCGGTCGCCGTTTGTCACGCTCTCACTCGCCGGGTCTGTCACGTCTTTATACTCAGTGGTGTACTTGCCAATGCGGTAGAGGCCTATGTGGTTGCTCTGAGCCTCGGGTGTGAAGCCCCCAGCGTAGCGGATGACATCCTCGATGGTTTCGCCCTCTTTGGCCTCAAAAAGGCCTGTGCGCTTGAACTGACCCTCCACTTTGACGCGCTTGGCGTAGGTGGGGATCATTATGATGTCGCCATCCGCAAGTGACGGGTTGACGTCGGTCTTGCCGTTGAGAAGGAAGTCGTATATGTCCAAATGGGCAATGACGCGCCCGCCGCGTATGAGCTGGATGTCGCGATAAGAGCCGTTGATGCTCGGACCTCCGCACAGGTAGAGTACGTTGAAGAGCGACGACGCCGCCGAGATGGTGAATGTGCCTGGAGCGTGAGCCTCACCCATCACGCTGACTGACACTGGCGTGGCACTGGTTATCCTGAGGGCTACCTTTGTCCGCCCGCCAAGGTCAGAGTATATGCTCCTGAGTTTGCTTGTGATCGCGCTGCGGGCCTGCTCAACAGTGAGACCGCCCACTTTGATCGGCCCCACCATCGAAATGGTCACGGTGCCGTTGTTTGAGACCACAAGGTCGTATGTCTCATCCGATGCGCCGTAGATGTCCACAGCCAACTCGTCACCAATGCCGATTATGTAGCTGTCTCCGACCGCGAGGCTGGTGTTGGGGCTGAAGGTCAATGACTCTTGGTTGAATATGCTGTAGCCGAACACTTGCGAGTCTTCTCCCGCGTCCTGTGACTTGTCCGCTTGTGGCTCTGCTTTGACTGACAGCTCCTCCGTTTGGACTACCGTCTCAGTGTTGCTGGACGATGACAAGGATGATGACGATGAGAGGTATTTGGAGAAACGCCTGCGAAGTTGGGTAATCTGCGCAGAGGTCGCGCCCTTCTTTTTAGCCTCCTCTAAAGCCTCGTCAAGTGTCAAGCCCGCGTCTTTTATTTTCTCGGCGTATGACTTGATGGTGGCTTCTGGAATCTGGGCCACGTTGATGTTCTTGTAGTTCATTGACGACGATAGCCCCGATGACGATAATGTCTGGGCCGTGGTCATGACTGGGGCTGCGAAGAGCGTGACTGAGAGTGCTATGAGCACTGCTAATCTCGATTTTATCACCTTTGAGATCACTATTGGTTGGTGCTTTGTTTTTGTTTTCCCCTATTCTTAATCTTGGAATTCTTTACGGACCGCGTTGAGGGCGGACGCCACTACTTTATCCATGTCGTAGTACTTATACTCTGCCAATCGGCCTCCGAAGATTGTGGATCTTTGCGATTGAGCCAGTTCGGCATATTGAGCCGCCATGACGCTGTTGACGCTGTCGTTGACAGGGTAATATGGCTCCATCCCCGGCTGCCATTCGGTTGAGTATTCGCGTGAGATGACTGTCTTGGGCTGAGTGCCGAACTCAAAGTGCTTATGCTCAATGATGCGTGTGTATGGCACGTCGGCGCTTGTGTAGTTGACAACGGCGTTGCCCTGATAGTTTGCCATGTCGAGAGTCTCTGTCTCAAAACGGACTGTGCGATATTGCAGGTGTCCGAATTTGAAGTTGAAATACTCGTCTATGGCTCCAGTGAATATAACTTTCTTGGCCATGACGTTCAGCTCGGCCCTGTTTTTCAGGTAATCCACGCCCAGCTTGACTTCAGTTCCCTCAAGCAGTTTGTCTGTCAGGGCGTTGTAGCCGCCTATGGGTATTCCCTGATACGTGTCGTTGAAGTAGTTGTTGTCAAAGGTCAGGCGCACTGGCAGGCGGCGTATGATAAATGCGGGCAGCTCGGTGCACTGGCGTCCCCATTGCTTTTGGGTGTAGCCTTTGATTAATTTCTCGTAAATGTCTCTTCCCACCAGCATGAGAGCCTGCTCCTCAAGGTTGCGCGGCTCGCTCACGCCTTCGGCTTTCATTCTGTCGATAGCCTCTTGCCTTTGTTCGGCAATCTTGGCCTCGGCCTCGGCGGGGGTAACCACACCCCACATCTGGTGGAATGTGTTCATGTTGAACGGCAGGTTGTACAAGTGCCCCTCATAGTTGGCTATGGGCGAGTTGGTGTACCTGTTCATCTCGACCAGCCGGGTCACATAGTCCCACACTTGGCGGTTGGATGTGTGGAATATGTGGGCTCCGTAGGTGTGGACGTTGATGCCCTCCACCTCGTCGCAATGGATGTTGCCGCCGGTGTGGTCGCGCCTGTCCACCACAAGGCAACTCTTGCCTCGTTTGCGTGCTTCGTGGGCGAAGACGGAGCCAAATAACCCGGCCCCGACAATCAGGTAGTCGTACATATGTGTGTTTGGTTTTCTTATGGTCTTGTTTTTCTGTTCTTCCTTTCCCTAATCCATTGGGACACTCTGTCCATCGCCATGATGATGATGATGTATCTGGCCGCCTTGCCCGCAAACATGAGAGCCAGAGTCCCGAAGACGGGCGAGTGGGCCAGTCCAAGAGCCGCCGCCAATGGGTCGCCAATGACGGGTGTCCACACCATCAGCCCACACCAGGCCCCGTATGTCTCCACCCATGCCCGCACCGCGCTTACGCTTTCGGCCGAGATGCCCAACCAGTCTGAGAGCTTATCCAATCCGAGCCACCATCCCATGGCGTAGGTCGCCACTCCCCCAAGCCAATTGCCTGCCGACGCTGTCCACACGAGCGTCCACGCTTTGTAAGCGCCAGCCGCGGCTAATGCCGCCAAGCCCACTTCCGAAAAGCCGGGCAGCAGGGTGGCAGAGAGAAAGCACAATGCGAAAATCCCGGCCAACCCCCATCGGGCTATGACGGATTGCTGGTCTATCATACACACCTATTGCTCAATACGATAGCTTAATAGAGCGACTTGCTCCCAAAGCTCTTTAGCGCCTCGCTTATCACAGGGTCCTCGCTGTTGAGGATGGGGTATATGCCGCCCTCATCATTGATGGTCTGGGCCATCAGGGCGCGCACCTCATTGTCAATGATTTCACGCTCTTTGGCGTCGAGCGTCTCCGGACGTGCCAATCCGTGACCGGCGGCATAGGTCATCAGGCCATCAATGTAACTGTGGCTCTGCAAATAGTGCACGAGTTCCGGCAGTTTCAAGTCTTTGAGCTTCGGACGCTCCTGCTCCGCCTGCTTCATGGCGTATGTGTTGGTCAGTCGCTTGGCTCTGAGCTGATAGAGATACTTTGAGGCTTTGGCTGTGTCCACCGGCACAAAAATGTCGGGGATGATGCCGCCCCCTCCGAAGACTGTGCGGCCGTTGAGGGTGTGGAATATGAGTGCCGAGTCGGCCTTTATCTTGTCGGCAGAGAGCAGCTCGCCACTCTCATATCGATTGTAGACGTCCTGGTAATATTCGTCATCATTGTGCTTGTACGGCTTCTGGATGCAACGCCCTGATGGCGTGTGATACCTCGACACGGTAAGGCGGACCACCGAACCGTCAGCTAATGGTATCTCGCTTTGCACAAGTCCCTTGCCGAATGAACGACGGCCTATTATGGTCGCGCGGTCGTTATCTTGCATAGCGCCGGCGAAAATCTCGCTCGCGCTGGCTGAATACTCGTCAATGAGGACCACGAGACCCATATCCTGACAAACACCTGTGCCGTCGGCGCGGGTCTCTGCTCTGGCCTGATGGCATCCCTCAGTGTAGACTATCATCTGGCCTTGCTTGAGGAACTCGTTGCACATGGCCTGAACGACATGCAGGAAGCCGCCTGAGTTTGAGCGCAAGTCGACTATGAGCTTTTCGCACCCCTGGGCTTTCAATTTGGCAATGCCGTCAAGCATCTCATTGTAGGTCTTTTCGGCAAAGCGGTCTATCTTCATGTAGCCCACTCCCTTGCCAATCTCATAGACCGAGACGACGCTTGTCAGGGGTATCTCGCCGCGCACAATGTCGTAGTCTATCCTCGTGTCCTCGTCTCGTAGGATGGTTATTTTCACTTTTGAGCCAATCTCTCCGCGAAGCGAGTCCAATACGGTCTGGTTGTTTATCCATGAGCCGGTGAAGTCATATCCGTTCACCTTTATTATCTTGTCGCCAGGCAGCACGCCAAGCGCCGATGACGGACCGCCGGTCACGACGCTAATCACGCTCACCGTGTCGTCTTGCAGGCTGAACATGATGCCAATGCCGCCGAAGTCGCTCTTCAGGTCGCCCGCCACATGCTCAACCTCTTTGCGGGGGATGTAGACGCTGTGAGGGTCAAGCTCTTTCAATATCAACGGAATTACCGCATCCTCCAGCGAATCCGCATCCACGGGGTCCACATACATGCTCTTGATCATCCCGATGATGGAGGATGTCTTGAAGTCCGGGCCGAAACCATAGCTGCGGCCAATTTCCTCCGACAGCTCGTTCTCTGCCGCGTTCCGTCCGGCGTTATGGCCAAGGAAGAGGCCTCCCAGTGCCGCAAGCACTACAAGTACGAGTATCCAGCAGTTTTTTATGGCAGTCTTCATCTATGTCTTTTTATGATGTGCGGCCGACGTCCACTTCCCTTTGCTGCATTGCTCGCAAGGCGTGTGCGTCTCCGCCACTCTAAGCATTGTTATTTGATTATTATCGTCTCCTCGACTTTGTCAACCGCTATGCCAGCGCGGCGCAGAAGCTCTATCCCGTCCGCGTTCCGGTAGTCATCCGAGTACACCACGCGGCTTATGCCCGCCTGAATTATGAGTTTGGCGCACTCTATGCACGGAGAGGCTGTTATGTACATTGTGGCGCCGCTTGAACTGTTGTTGCTCTTGGCGACTTTGGTTATCGCGTTCGCCTCAGCGTGGAGAACATAGGGCTTTGTCACGTCACCATCCTCGCACACGTTCTCAAAACCGGACGGAGTGCCGTTGTACCCGTCGCTTATTATCATTTTGTCCTTCACCATCAATGCACCCACTTGCCGACGTGCGCAGTAGGAGTTGAGAGACCAGATGCGCGCCATTGCTATGTAACGCTGGTCCAGTTTGGTCTGTTTTTCTGTTTCGGACATGATGCTCCAATTTTTGCAAAATTAATGCCAAAAGCATTCATTGACAACACGTGTGCCACATTTAGAGGCTGTCAACATGTCTACTGACCTTCTCTGACTATATTTCGCCCGCCACCTCGCGGCGAACGTAATTTATCTCGCCATAGGTGAATTCTTTGTATGTCTCTTGGTCGGGACGCCAATCGGGGGCGGCATGCGCCACTATGTCTTTAAGTCTCTCGTGCCTGTCTCGGCCCATCACGTCGTCTATGGTCAGTTTTTCGCCAATGCAGTCAATAAGGTGGCCCACAATGGTGCCGCGGGTCAGATGGCGTTCTTCCATCACCGCGTCAACGGAGCCGAGTCGGCGGAATGCCTCAAGGCTAATCTCTTTGGTGCTCAGTTTTTTCACGGGCGACTTGTCCATCTTGTCTGCCACGGAGCCTCGACCATTCCCCGCGGTTTTCACCAGCGCAGGCTCTACTCCCATCTTGGCGTGCTTACGGGTTATTTCGAGGATTTCGTCGCCATAGCTCTCCATTTTCTTGCTTCCCATGCCCTTGATTTTTTTCAAAGACCTGGTGTCGGTCGGGACTGTGTCCGCTATGGTGTACAGCAGCACATTGCTCGCTATGACGTATGGTGGAATGTCCTCCTCCTCGGCCTTCTCATTCCTCCATTTGCGTAATGCGAGGAACAGCCCTTTGTTGACGACCTCGTTCGCGTCTGCCTGCGAGGCCCTCTCTTTCTTTGGCATCACCTCTTCCGTCTCGCCTTCTATCCTTGTCTTGCTCAGGGCCAAGGCTTTGGCTGCCAGCATGGTTGCGGGGCTGAATCCCTTGGTGGCGACGGCTTGGAGTATAGCTCGTTTCAGTTTGACGCTGTTCTCAAAGGTGCTTATGTAGTTGTCGAGTCTGTTGTTGGCTGTCTTGTCGTCAAGTGTTATGTCGGCGTTCATCTTGACGTTTTCGCTGAAGTCGGCAATCTTCTTGTCGAAGAATGTGGCTCCGCGGGCCGCTTGAGCCATCAACTCCTCCGATTTGTCTATGCACCCGGTCTGCATGTGCGTAGCTTGGCATTTTTTTATGAATGTTTTGCCTATCCGGCCCATCTCGTCGGCCTCCTCGTGAATCAGTGAGTTGAGGTTCTCAACGCTTTTGGCGTATTTCTCTCCCTCACGCTCCAATAGGTTGAACATGTTGACGACAGGGATGACTATACTGCCGAACGAGAAAAGCTCTGTGATGGAAGCGAGTGAGTATTCTGCGGCATATTGCTCGATGGCGGCGCCGTCTATGATGTTCTGGCTCTGCTGATTGTAAAACTGGTCAACGTCATGGTCCGTCCGGACGCAGCCGCGGTCTATGGTTGACGAGAGTACGAGTCCATCGAAAGACCGGCATCGTGAGAGGGCTACATAGACCTGCCCCGGGGAGAATGACCTGCCCGCGTCGATTATTGCTTTGTCAAATGTCAGGCCCTGGCTTTTGTGTATGGTTATGGCCCATGCCAAGGTCAGCGGAATCTGTGTGAACACGCCCTTGATTTCCTCTTTTGCCAGACCTGTCTCTGGGTCTACTACGTAATTGACGTTGTTCCATTTCTCCCAGCCCACTTTAATCTCCCCCTCGCTGTCATCTGTCGGTCTGACAGTTACCGCGTCATCCTCAAGGGCTACTACCGTGGCTATCTTGCCGTTGTAGTACCTGCGGGGAGTCTGGGAGTCGTTCTTGATGAACATGACCTGTGCGCCAACCTTCAGGCTCAACTCGGCTTCCGCAGGGTAGTTTTTCTCATCGAATGTCCCCTCTACTGAGCAATTGTATGTAAGCTCTTGTGTCTTTAAGGCTTTAATCTTCGACTCGTTTATCCTCTCTGCGCTCTCCACATGAGTGGTCAGGCGGATGAAGCCCTCGCTGTCATCCGGCTCGAAGTTCTTGCGATAACGCGAGTTGAGCATAGTAAGTGCTTTTGTGTCGAGCTGGCAAGTGCGCACCTTGTTCAGCAGGTCGATAAATGTGGCATCGCTTTGCCTGTATATCTTCTTTAACTCTATTGTCACCATCCGAGTCTGCGAGATGGCGTGGCTTGAGAAAAAGTAGAAGTTACGATACTCCTCCCTCAGCAAGTCCACGTCGTCGCGTTTCACGACGGGAGATAACTGCATGAGGTCGCCGATGAGAAGAAGTTGCACGCCGCCAAAGGGCAAGCTCGAGTGACGCATCTCTCTCAGCCTCTGGTCCACCACGTCCATAAGGTCGGCCCGCACCATGCTTATCTCGTCAATGACAATCAAGTCGAGGCTGCGGATGAGTTTGATCTTGTCTTTTCGGATTGACCGCTCTTTGGGCAGCGGCTTTGCCGATGTGTATGTCCCTGGTGGGATTTGAAGCAGGGAGTGGATGGTGACGCCGCCAGCGTTAATTGCCGCCACACCCGTCGGGGCCATGATCACCATGCTTTTGGTGCTGGCCTCTTTCAGGTTTTTCAGGAATGTAGTCTTGCCCGTCCCCGCCTTGCCGGTCAGGAACACGTTGACGTTCGTTCGTGTCAAGCATTGCCAGGCGGTCCAGGCTTGCTCATTCTCTTTCGGGTCGTAGGGGCAGCGCATATGATTAAGCTCAAGCGGCGCATGCGTCAGGAGTTATCACGGCGCATACTTTGTCATTGGAAATTATTCGTTGTTTCTCTTCAGTCGGTTGAAGCACCTGTTGAGTGCCTGCCGCCAATGGGGGACTTTGACCCCAAAGGTGTTGGCAATCTTGTCTGTGCTCAATACCGAGTAGCGAGGGCGGCGAGCCCGTGTGGGGTACTTGTCGGTCGAGACAGGGTGTATCTTGGTCTCAGCCTCCGCTACCTGCGCTATGCTCATGGCAAAGTCATACCATGTGCAGGTCCCGTAGTTGGCAAAGTGGTATACTCCGTCCTGCCCGTCATACTCCAATGCTATCTTGACGAGGGCCTTGGCGAGGTCGCCTGCGTAGGTAGGCGAACCAGTCTGGTCGTTCACGACGTTCAGCTCGTCTTTCTCCCCGAAGAGTCTCAACATCGTCAGGAAGAAGTTCTTGCCGTCTGCGTCATACAGCCATTGGGTTCTGACAATGATGTGTTTGCAACCGGAGGCGATTATGGCATCCTCGCCGTCGCTTTTGGTCTTGCCGTAGACTCCTAATGGGGCTTTTGCCATCTCCTCTGTGTAGGGAGATGTGGCTGCTCCGTCAAATACGTAGTCCGTCGAGACGTGAATCAAAAGGGCTCCGTTGGCTTTGGCTGCGTTGGCCAAGTTGACGGAGGCTATGTTATTTACTTTGTTGGCTGTTTCGACGTCATCCTCTGCTTTGTCCACGGCTGTGTATGCCGCGCAGTTGATGATGACGTCGGGGGCGAACTCCGCCACTGTCTTATCCACAGCATCCGAGTCTGTGATGTCACAGTCGGCTGACGTGAGTCCATAGGCCTTGCCCATTTTTTTCTTGACGAGGCTCTCTATGACTCGCCGTCCCAACATTCCGTTGGCGCCAAACACTATTATGGTCTTCTTGTCCGACATGTGTTTCCTTAATAGAGTTTGTCGTTTATGTCAAAAAGCCCCTCTGCCTCTGCCAATGTCTTATGCCTCAAATCTTTGTCACTCAAAAGGGCTTTGTCCATTGGAATCTTCCAGTCTATGCCGAGAGCAGGGTCGTTGAAGGCTATCGCGCCCTCACTCTCCGGGGCGTACAGGTTGTCGCACTTGTATTGAAAGAGGGCGGTGTCGCTAAGTACCGCGAACCCGTGGGCGAAACCGCGAGGAATGAAGAACTGACGATGGTTCTCGCCAGACAGCTCAACGGCCACATGCTGACCGAATGTTGGGCTGCCGCGGCGGATGTCTACAGCCACGTCAAGAACTGTGCCTTGAATTACACGGACCAGTTTGCTCTGCGCCTTGTCCCCGCGTTGGAAGTGCAAGCCGCGCACTACTCCGTAGCTCGAGAAACTCTGATTGTCTTGCACAAAGTCGACTGGTCGCACCAAGGCGTCAAAGTCGCGCTTTGAGTATGATTCAAAAAAGTATCCGCGGCTGTCGCCGAAGATTTTGGGTTCTATTATGACTACGCCGTCAATGGCTGTCTTTATTACGTTCACTTGTCTCCTTTTTTGTTCTTGAGTAATATGGGCTCCGCCTTTTCACATGTCAGCTATCTTCAGCAGATACTGGCCATACTCGTTCTTCCTCATCGGTTGGGCGAGACGGATCAGGGTGTCGCGGTCAATCCATTTGTTGCGGTAGGCGATCTCCTCAAGGCAGGCTACTTTGAGTCCTTGCCTCTTCTCGACGACCTCGATGAATGTCGACGCCTCTGACAGTGAGTCGTGCGTGCCAGTGTCTAACCATGCGAAGCCGCGCCCCAATTTCTGCAGGTTCAGTTGCCCCTTCTCTAAATATATCTGGTTGACCGACGTTATCTCAAGCTCCCCACGCGCCGAAGGCTTAAGGTTGGCCGCTATGTCCACTACGCTGTTGGGGTAGAAGTATAGTCCCACGACGGCGTAGTTTGATTTTGGCTTGGCTGGCTTCTCCTCAATTGAGATAACCTTTCCGTCTGAATTGAACTCCGCCACGCCATATCGCTCCGGGTCGGACACCCAATATCCGTATATCGATGCCTCGCCCCTCTCCTCTGTCGCCTCAATTGACTTGCGAAGCATCTGGTCAAAGCTCTGGCCGAAGAATATGTTGTCGCCCAAGGCAAGGCAGACTGAGTCAGAGCCTATGAAGTCCCGCCCTATGATAAACGCCTGGGCCAAGCCGTCCGGACTTGGTTGCTCAGCATATTCGAGGTGGATGCCGTAGTCCGACCCGTCGCCCAAAAGACGCTTGAAGCCTGGCAGGTCGGCTGGTGTGGATATGACGAGTATGTCTCTTATCCCGGCCAACATGAGTGTCGACATGGGGTAGTAGACCATGGGCTTGTCATATATTGGCAGGAGTTGTTTGGACACTCCTTTGGTGATGGGGTAGAGCCTCGTGCCGCTACCACCTGCGAGAATTATGCCTTTCATGTCGCCTCTCTGTTCTTTCCTTTTAGACGTCTAAAAAGCCACGAGGCCAGATTTCCTGCTTATTATGCATGGTGATCTTGCCACGTGGCTTTGTCGTTATTTATCGCTTCGCCAAACCATTGTCGGTAGCTCAGCATCTGTTGTGGCGGGGGCTTGACCGCGCCTATTTCTTCGTGAAGTTGTCCTGCGAATTGTCGTAGTTAACGTAATACTTGCCTTTTGCCAAGGTGGCAATGTTTACGCTCTTCCCGAATCCTCTGAAGACTATGCCGCCGTATTGGTCATAAATCTCATACAGCGTCTCTGCGCTGAATGTGAGCTCGGCATTGGTGGCCTTGAATGTCACTTTAGCCATCGGGGCGGTCGTTGTGGCCTCTTTTGAGTAAGACTGGACCTTGCGGTTTGCCGTAGCCTGGCGCACGCGGTATTTGTTGACGCCGCTGTGGTTGCGTACCTTGCTCTCATAGGTGTTGGTCTTGTTGTGGCCTTTGCCCATGATCTCACCGACTTTCACCCACTTGTTCCACCTGTATTGCTCAATGACAATGGGCAGAGAGCCGGTTTCGCCAGTCGTGGTGAATGTAAGGACGTCGCCATTGACCTTTATGCTCTCAAATTTTGCAGGCTTCTGAACCTGGAGGGCGTTTGCGTTGAGGACCATCGGTGTGCAGTCCTCCTTGTATTTGATAACTATGCTGACCTCGTCGCCGACATTGAATCCATAGACGCTGAGGTCCACCTCGAACGCGCTTGAGTTTATCTCGTCGGTGGTTATCATTCCGTTTACAGTCACCTCATAGGCGCAAAAACCTACACCCGATGGTGCAAACGGGTTCTTGACATACAAGTTCTCACCTTGATAAGTGCCTTTGACGACCAATTCCTCGGCCACCATGTTCTGTGCGGAGCAAAGCCCGATTACCGCTGCGGCAAGAGCGCGGATAGTCTTTCTCATTTTAGTAATTCGAGGTTACAACTAACAATATTAGTGATTTTTGCCCTAAAAAGCAAATGAATTGCTATCGCTTTATATGATTTGTTTTTCAGTCCATCGCCCGTCTTCTCTAATTATCTGTTTTAGAGCATCTAAGGCTTCTGCTTGATCAATGGATCTTCTTACAACTTCTTTCCCTCTGTAGAGCGATATCTTACCGCGCCCGGCTCCAACGTAACCATAGTCGGCGTCGGCCATCTCGCCAATGCCGTTCACGATGCAGCCCATGACGCCTATCTTGAGACCCGCCAAATGACCAAACTCGGCTTTTATCCGTGTGACTGTCTCTTGGATGTCATAGAGTGTGCGGCCGCAGCCAGGACATGATATGAACTCAGTCCTGTCAAATCTGGCGCGGCAGGCCTGCAGCAGCATTTGTCCGCATTCGGCCCCCACCTCGGGGGCGATGTTTGGAGCGTCAATGCAAATGCCGTCCAACAGCCCGTCAATGAATAGTCCGCCCATGTCGGCCGCCATCTCAAGAGCAAACTGGTCCGCGTCGGTTGCCATTGAGTGGTAGTAACCGATTAACGGGTTTCTTTTCCCTTTGTTTTCCAGCTCCAATGCCATGGCACGCAATTCGGCCATAGGGTTGCCAGTCTTTGTGATGCCGATGAACGCGGATTCCGGGTTCTCTAATTCCATGTCTTTGAAATCTCCATTCCTCAGCTCATCTAATGTCATCAGGGCGTAAGGGTGGCATGATTCCAAGCTGAGCAAGGTCGCGTCTGCGTTTTTGACATGGTCGGACTTGCTGACGACGATGACAGCGGGAGGTGTCTTGCCTCCTACGAGACCTACATGGTCTGTCTCGCGCCTAAGATATGAATATGGGGAGTATTTTGTGGCATCTACAGATTCTACCGCCTGTGCACTTTCCAATCGTTGGCAATGGTTGACGAGAGCGCGGGCTACTGGAATCTCTGCTTCCGGGGCCTCGGTCAGAGACACGCGGATGGTGTCTCCCAACCCGTCATTGAGAAGGGCGCCAATGCCTGCCGCCGATTTGATGCGTCCCTCCGCGTCACTTCCGGCCTCCGTAACCCCAAGATGCAGGGGGTATACCTCCCCCCTTTGGCGCAATGTGGCGGATAGCAGGCGCACGGTGTTGGCCATGACGCGGGTATTGCTGCTCTTTATGCTTATGGCGATGTCCCGAAAGCCAAGTTCCTCAAAGGCGTCAAGGTACTCGGTGCAAGACGCTACCATTCCTTGCGGCGTGTCTCCATATTTGGCCATGACGCGGTCTGAGAGCGAGCCGTGGTTGACACCTATCCTGATGGCTGTCTTGTGTGCTTTGCATATATCAACGAGTGGGCGCAGTTTCTCGACTATCAGGCCGTGCCACTCTTCGTCGCTCATCTTGTCAGCGTCTTTGCTGAAGCGCTTAGCCTCGCCTGTGTAATTGCCCGGGTTTATGCGGACCGCCTCGACGAGGGCGGCGGCTGTCTCCGCGGCTTTGGGGTTGAAGTGTATGTCTGCCACCAACGGGGTTTCGCAACCGCGTCGCTTGAGCTCTTCACTGATTAGCCCGATGCTTTTAGCCTCTCGCTCCCCTTGGGTCGTCAGGCGCACAATCTCTCCGCCCGCGCCTACAATGCGGAGGCTCTGCTCCACAGAATCCTCCACGTCGTTGGTGTCTGTGGTGGTCATTGATTGTATCCTGATAGGGGCGTCGCCTCCCAATGTGACACACCCGACTCGCACTTGGCGGGTGCGCTGGCGCTCATATTTGAAGAGTGATTGGCAATAGCTGTCTGAACTAATCTCGCTCATTGGTGTTTACGGTTTTTCCAATATGCAAATATAGCTCATTTTGTAACCCCTAAATGCCAATGGGAGTCTAAATGTCAATCACGCCTATAAAACTGAGCGTATACCCTCTTTCAGACGGAGGACTTGTAATGAAAAATGAATACAAAAAAAGAGCCCCGTCTAAAAGACGAGGCTCTTGTCGCATTGCTTGGAAAATTGTCTTAATTCTTGACAGCCTTACGGGCAGCGTAGCTGATCTTCAAGGCCTGAGCCTTGCGGAGAGCTTGCTTGATGTCGGTGATTGTACCCATTTGGATGTCAGCGTCGGCCTTGATTGAGACGGTCATCTTAGGACGATCGGCCTCGCTCAGGCTCTCGCGCTCCTGAAGAATGTAGTTCTCGATGTCGTCAACAGTGGCGTACGAGTCATTCAGCTGGATGCGCGGCTCAGTGCCATATTTCTTGGCCTGAATTGGTTTGCCAACGTAGATGTAGCTGACGAGCGACTTCTGCTCGAGCTTGGTTATCTCAGTGGCCTCCGGCAGTTTTACCTTGACTATCAGTGATACCTCTTTCATGTTCGATGCGACCATGAAGAAGAACAGAAGCATGAACACGATGTCAGGAAGCGAAGAGGTGTTGACCTTGAACTGCCCTTGTTTCTTGCTTTTTCTGATAACTGCCATTACTTCTTATAGTTTTTAGGTTCTGCCTCGGAAATCTTCTGAGGATAAACTTTCTTTATGGCATCTTTCTCGTCGTCTGAGCAGTCCTCGAATGACTTCTTGAACTGCTTCTTCGCAAACTCGTCGCGGAGCTCGGTGTAAGCCGCCTGAAGCTCGTTCTGAATCTCCAGGTACTTCTGATACGTACTGCCGCGGTCGTTCTGAAGAGATATGACACCCTTTGAGACCATAACCTTGCCGATGCCCGGGACGTCAGTCTCAGACTTCTCGGAGAGAGTAGGGTCGTTCATTGGGTTGGCGATGAACTCCTTAGCCTTGTTCTTGAGGTCGTTTGCGTTCTCCTTCCACTCTCCGTTGACGAGCAGCTGGTTGTTGTAGTTCAGCTGTACCATGAACACGTTGCGCTCTTTGATGATAGGAGCGTCGGTCTGGTCTTTCGGGGCCATGGGAGGAAGCATACGGCTCAGACCCAGGTCAGAGGTCATTGTCGTCGAGACGAGGAAGAAGACCAGGAGGAGGAACGCGATATCCGCAGTGGAGCTCGCATTTACGTCTGGCGTTTCTTTCTTATTCCCCATAATTGCTAATGATTAATAGATTGGGTTTCCTTGGGAGTGGGGCCGTCCTCTTTATAAGTCAGACCCCGTTGCCCAATCCTACTTGAAAAGGTTGTATACCTCGGAGGCAATGACCGAAATGATGCCGACTGCGAGAGCCAAATAGATGGCGTAGAGGCCCATATCGGATATTCTGAGCCACCAGCCCTGGTTCTCGTCACCCTCATAGCCGATAAGTGGCAGTGGGGTCTCGTCACCGAGTGCCCAAAGAATTCCACAGATGACAACTGCAGCGACAACTGCGATGCAGAGCTTGAGGAGTGTCTTGGGGTCAGATGCAGCAGAGATTGCTGCTGAGGCGGCAGCCGCGACAATGCCGAGGGCTGCGAGTGCAATTGACCAAAGGATCGCCATGTCGCAGATGGAACCATCCTCAAGAGGGTTCTTGTCCATGAAGCCGCCAATGACGAGGCATGCGCTGATTGCCATCAGGACGCCCATCACAATGGTCGTTATTTTCTGTACTTGTTTCATCTTCCTTTGTTTTTGAGACTTTTAGCATTATGCCGGTGCTTGTTTTTCACCAGCGGTCCGTCCATTCTGTTCCGCTCCTTCTTTTGTCTGCTCACTTCTTAAAAGTGCATCAGGGGCGGAAGAGCGGATTTTTAGTGCTTAGCCTGATACTTGAGGATGATGTCCATCAAAGAGATGGAAGCGTCCTCCATCTTGTTGACGATGCCGTCAATCTTAGCGACGATGTAGTTGTAGAAGAGCTGGAGGCAGATAGCGGCGATAAGACCGAAGATAGTGGTAAGAAGTGCGACCTTGATACCGCCTGCGAGTGCGACAGGGCTCATGTCACCCAACTGCTGGATTGAGTCGAATGCCATAATCATACCTACGACAGTTCCCATGAAGCCGAGAGACGGTGCGATGGCGATGAAGAGCGAGATCCAAGTAAGACCAGACTCCATGCGGCCCATCTGGACTGAGCCGTAAGATGCGACTGCCTTCTCAATCATGTCAGGACCCTCGTTGTAACGCTCGAGACCCTGTACGAAGATAGATGCGACAGGGCCACGGGTGTTGCGGCAAACCTCTTTTGCTGCGTCAACGCCACCCTGCTCGAACGCGTCCTCTACTTTCTTGAGGAGCTTCTTGGTGTTGGTGTCGCAAGCGGTGAGGTAGATGATGCGCTCAATGGCTATAGAGAGACCGAGGACGATGCAGGCGAGGACGGGGAGCATCCACTCGACGCCACCCTCGACGAACTTCTCCTTGAGAACCTGATGGAGGCTCTTCTCCTCGTTTACAGTGACTGCTGCGGCTGCCTCGTCGGTAACCTCCTCAGTCTCTGCGACAGCGGCCTCTGTCTGCTCGGTAGCTGCAGCGGCCTCTGCGTTCTCATCCTGTGCCATGGCAACAGAGCCGAAACTCATCATGCCGAAGACTGCTAAATAGGCAAAAAGCTTTTTCATAATCTGTGATAAATTTGACTTTTTATTAATTTTTGTTTTTGTTGGTTTTGCGTTATTGCACACCTATGTCGGTAGGTGCGCTTTGCGTGACTAAATTACTAATTTTTTAAAACATAGAACCCTTTCCCTTTGCAAAATGCGACTTTTACACACGTTTTTAATGTCGTTTGTTGCGGAGGGTGGGGCGTTTTTGAGGGTGAGCATTGGCGGTGTCTCGCCCTTTATCTTTTGATTGATAGAACTTTGTGGGCGAAATTTTACTGCTGAAGAAAATTATAACCTTTTTTTATCGTTCAGGCTCTGTTTCGTTCACTTGCCCCCGAAAAATAGGCTCATGGCGTTGTCGTGTGTCTGTCGGGCGACTTCCTCAGCCGGTTTGTTGAGTGTCTCGGCGAGTCTCTCTACCACGAGGGGAATGTATGAAGGCTCGTTGCGCTCTCCTCGGTGTGGCACAGGCGTGAGATATGGTGCGTCAGTCTCGGTCAGGATGCTGGTGAAGGGTATGACGAGGGCAACCTCTGCTACTTTTGAGTTTTTATAGGTGCATGAGCCACCGAAGCCGAACATGAGTTGCGGCCATTTGCGGCAGATTACCTTGGCCTCGTCCACGCTGCCCGTGAAGCAGTGGAGTGACCCGGCGGGGACGTGTCCGCCCATCTCTGTCAATATTTCCATGAGCAGCCATACGGCGTCTCGGCAGTGGATTGACGCGGGGAGGTTGTTGTCGTACGCATAGCGCATCTGCCATTTGAAGACTTCCACCTGCTCATCGCGCCGTGTCTTGTCCCAATGCAGGTCAAGACCTATCTCGCCAACGCCAAAGCGCGGATGTTTCGCCGCGTAGTCCATAATTGCCTCGGCCTCCTCCATTGGGTTGGCTCCCATCTCTGTCGGGTGGAGGCCGTACATGGCGAAACACTCATTGGGGAATTTCTCGCACAGCTCAGTCACTTGGTGCGAGTCAGACAGAGTGCATGAGGGCAGCAGCATTCTCGTGACGCCGGCCGATTTCGAGCGCGCTATGACATCAGCAATGTCATCCGCGAATTTGTCCTCATATATATGTGTGTGTGTGTCTATCATTTGTTGTCTGTCGTTTTGTATGGTGATGTGTAATAGTCCATTTCTGTCTCCTCGGCAGCATATGCCATTGTGCCGGCGTCATCTAAATCTGTGTCGTAGGAGTCGGCGATGGCTGTTTGGTGTCGTCTTTTTTGCTTCTTCCATTCGCAGCGGGCGTCGTCTATCAGTTTTGCCGCGGCTTCCATTGTGGCGTCGATTTTGTCGGGCTTGAGCTGGCACTCCCATATGACCATTGTGCGCCATCCTAATGCGCGCAACTCAATCCTGACGCGTTCGTCACGGGCTTTGTTGCGGGCGAATTTCTCTTGCCAGAAGGGGGTGTTTGTGTGTGGCGTCGTGTAGGCTTGGCAGCCTTCGTGCTGGTGCCAGAAGCATCCGTGGATGAAAATAGCCGTGCGCGCGGTGGTCAGCACTATGTCTGGTTTGCCGGGCAAGTCTTTCACGTTCTTGCGATATCTGTACCCGTGTTCCCACAGCCAATGGCGGGCTGCCAACTCGGGGCGGGTGTCTGTCGAGTGTATTGAGGCCATCACCTCGCTGACGCTCTTCTTCTTTTTTGTGCGGCGTGTCTTCCGCCGCTTGAGGTCGCCGGTCGTCACTTCTTGATGATGGATATGGACCAGACGCGGATGTCCTTGACGGGCCTGTCTTCTTTCTCTCCCCCGAGTTCAACGCGTGATATCTTGTCCACGACGTCCATCCCTTGCGTCACTTCGCCGAAGACCACGAATTCTCCGTCTAAGTGGGGCGCGCCGCCTGTGGTGGTGTACGTTTTGCGTTGCTCTGCCGTGAATGTTATGTGCTCCTCTCGGGCTATCTTGTCAAGCTCGGCGTCTGTGAATATGCGCCCGCTCACGGCATAGAACTGCCCGCCGTCACATTTATTCTCCGGGTTGCGGTCGCATGGCAGCTTAGATGCCGCTATGGCGCCGCGCTTGTGGAAATGTCGTTGATGCTCTATGTTCGGCAGCGTGTAGCCTGGCCCTTGCCATCCGACCACGTCTCCCGGTTTAGCGTATTTGCTGTCGGCTGCGCCAGTCTGGATGAGGAATGACGGGAGTACCCTGTGTATCAGCAGGCTGTCATAATAATGGTCGGACACCAGTTTGATGAAGTTGTCGCGGTATTGCGGTACGTCGTCGTAAATCTTTATTGTGAAGTCGCCCATTGACGTGCGGACCTTGAACCCGGCAATTTCCGTATAGGACATGTATGTGCGGCCGGTGTGTAGTCTCAGGTCGTAGACCGAGGCGTGTTTCGAGGTCTGTCTCTGCGTCAGGCTGTCGAGTTCCCGCCCAGTGGCAAAGTTGCCATTGGCCGAGGCTACCATTCTCAGTCGGCCATGGTTGTCAAAAACGCCCGCGCCTGGCTTCAGTCCGTCCACGCAGGCTGAGCTTACGGTCTTCTTGAATATTTTCCCGTCGTAATTCGCGTCTACTCCGAAAAGGGTGTCGCTTGGCACTGGCGCGGCAGCCTCCACTTTGGCGAACTCGCTGCGGCGCTTGCCGATGCGGAGCAGCACGATGTCCGAGTGGAAGTCCAACGCAGTGAACCCATAGACGGGATATTTGTCAGGCTCGGTCAGTGTGCTCGCTTTAGCCGCATATGCCCCGCGTATCAGCGAGAGAGGGGCTGCCACTATGTCGCCGCCAACATACGTGGCCATGCAAGAACCTATGCTGTCCCCCATGCCGTCGTAGGTGACTACCCTGACTTGAGAGGCTGCGTCCTGAGCGTAGTAGTTTGGGGCGAGCGTAGTCGTCTTGCCTGCATCGCCGGTGTTCTTTGCACACCCGGCGATGACTACTGTCAATGTTGTCAGAGCTACGGCAGCGATGCGGTTTCCCATTGTGTGGATGGATTACCTGTTTGAGTACTGCTCCTCGTAATATTTCTCGTAGGCCCCGGATGTGATGCGGTCCATCCACTCCTGGTTGTCGAGGTACCAGCGCACGGTCTTCTCTATGCCCTCCTCAAATTGCAGTGAGGGCTTCCACCCGAGCTCTCGGCTCAGTTTGGTTGAGTCGATGGCGTAGCGCAAATCGTGGCCCTTGCGGTCCGTCACGTAGGTTATGAGGTCCAAACTTGCCCCCTCGGGGTTGCCTATGAGCCTGTCTACCGTCTTGATGAGGACTTTGACGATGTCTATGTTCTTCCACTCGTTGAATCCACCTATATTATAGGTGTCCGCCACGTTGCCGCGATGGAAGATGACGTCAATGGCTCTCGCATGGTCCTCGACGAAGAGCCAGTCGCGTATGTTCTCACCCTTGCCGTAGACTGGCAACGGGCGCCTGTGGCGTATGTTGTTAATGAAGAGGGGAATGAGCTTCTCCGGGAACTGGTATGGCCCATAGTTGTTTGAGCAGTTGGTCACGATGGTCGGCATCCCGTAGGTGTCATGGAATGCGCGGACGAAGTGGTCGGATGACGCTTTTGACGCGCTGTATGGGCTGTGCGGATTGTAGCGCGTCGTCTCTGTGAAGAGTGTCTTGTCGAAATCGAGTGCGCCATACACCTCGTCGGTTGATATGTGGTAGAACCTTTTGCCCTCATACCCCTCCGGCAGGCTCTCCCAATAAGTCTTGGCGGCTTGCAGCAGGCTGAGCGTGCCCATGACGTTGGTGCGTGCGAAGGTGAACGGGTCGCGGATGGATCGGTCCACGTGACTCTCTGCAGCCAAGTGGATTATGCCGTCAACATGATGCTTGCTCAGAAGCGCGGAAACAGTGTCGTAGTCGCATATGTCGGCCCGCACAAACGTGTAGTTGCTTGCCTTTTCCACATCTTTGAGGTTCTCGAGGTTGCCCGCGTAGGTCAACTTGTCAAGGTTGATGATGTGGTATTCAGGGTATTTGTTGACGAATAGGCGCACGACGTGGCTGCCAATGAAGCCCGCTCCACCTGTTATGATTATGCTGCGTTTGAAGTCGCTCATGTCTTGTCGCTCGTAGTTGTCTGCTGATGTCAGACTTTGATTGTCTATCTTTTTAATGCAAAATTAGCCATATAATGACAAAAACAAAATTGATGCCACTTGTTAGGAAATAAGAATAATTTGACTAACTTTGCGCTCGGTTTGCGAATTGGCGACTTTAATGTTGCTTCCTCGCAAATGGGAATGGCCTCATAGTTCAAGGGATAGAACGGGAGTTTCCTAAACTCTAAATTTCAGTTCGAGTCTGAGTGAGGCCACTGTTCATGGATGTTGATTTTTTGCCTGACTGCTCCTCTCTTGGGGTAGTCAGGTTTTTTTATGTGGTTGCTTTGACGATATAAAAATGCTAAATTCGCATCTATGTTCGATGTTTTCATAGTAGTGGTGTGCGTAATCGCCTTTGTCCGCGGGGCATTCCGCGGGCTCATTGGCGAGTTGGCAGGCCTTGCCGCCATCGCCCTCGGCCTCTATGGCGCCGGGCGTTTCGCCCCTGTGGTGGAGGAGCTTATAGCCTCCTACTTGGCTGGCTATCCCACTCGCCTGTTGGCTTTTGGCCTGACTCTTTTGGTCATAGTCTTAGCCGTCTACGTCATATCGAACCTTGTGACACGTTTTGTCAAGATGGCATCGCTCTCCGTCCCGAACCGCATTGCCGGTGGCGTTTTTGGCGTGGCAAAGGTCTTGCTCATCGTCAGTGGTGTGATAGGCTTCGCCAATCGAATGTGGCCAGGCGAAGAGGGGTTGCTCACTGAGCAGCAAAAAGACGAGATGGTCACCTACCGCTTTGTGGAGTCTTTCGCCGGCTATGCTTTCCCCTATATTGACAAGGGGCTCGACGCCGTCAAAAATATCAATCAGGAGAAATAGAGTCTGTTCTCCCGTTACAACTTATTCAGATGCCCAACGTATACTTCCTACTGGCCGACAATCAGGATGTCACCCGTGCGGGACTCCGCTATTACATTGAGCGGTCATACCCCGACGCGGTGGCTGTTGACATCCGCGACGAGCGGACTCTGAGGTCTGAATTGGAGAAGAGGCCGACTTCTGTCGTCGTGCTTGACTATACCCAGTTTGACATACGCAGTGTCGATGGAGTCATAAACATCAGGCAGCGCTACCCGCTCAGCCAATGGGTTATGTTCTCTGACGAGCTTACGCAGGAGGCTATCAGGCTTTTCGCCTCTGAGGACTGCATGAGCATTGTGCTCAAGGAGAACTCAGAGGACGAGATCCGCAGTGCGCTTCGTTGTGCCACAAGGGGTGAGCGTTTCCTGTGTCACCAGATAACCAACCTCCTCATCGAGGAGCGAACTCAACGGTCGTCTCAGGGCAAGCTGACTCCAACCGAGGTCGAGGTCCTCAAGCTGATTGCCAAGGGTAAGAGTGTCAAGGAGATAGCGTCTGAGCGAAACTCAAGTGTCCACACCATCATCACGCACAAGAAGAATATCTTTCGCAAAATAGAGGTCAATAATGTCTACGAGGCGACTAAATACGCGCTTCATGCCGGACTTGTCGATCTCATGGAATACTACATCTAAACCAACCGAACTTTTAAAACATGAGTGATAAGCACCTTGTCATAATGGCTGGCGGCGTCGGAAGCCGTTTCTGGCCCATGAGCCGTCCCGAAAACCCAAAGCAGTTCATCGATGTCTTAGGCTGCGGGCGTACGCTCCTTCAATTGACCGCAGACCGTTTCGGAGATGACTTCGCACCCGATCACACATGGGTGGTCACATCGCAAAGATATTTTGACAAGGTTCACGCCCAGTTGCCCGAGGTCCCTGTTGAGAATATCCTTTTGGAGCCTTGCATGCGCAATACCGCCCCTTGCATCAGCTATGTCATATGGAAAATGCGGCAGCGCTACCCCGACGCCGTGGCTGTTGTCACCCCGTCGGATCATTTTGTAGCCAATGTCGATGAGTTCCGCCGCATCATACGCCGGGGTGTTGAGTTCATCTCCGGCACGTCAAAGGTCCTGACGCTCGGCATGACACCCACCCGCCCCGAGACGGGCTACGGCTATATCCAGTCGGGAGATGTGTCCGACCGTGATGTACTCAAGGTTAAGGCTTTCAAGGAGAAACCGGCTCTTGATGTTGCCATGAGTTATTTGGCGGAGGGCGGCTATTTCTGGAACTCGGGTCTCTTCCTTTGGGAGGCTGCGACCGCCGAGGCTGCTATACGCCAGTTCCAACCCGAGATTGCGGCCAAGATGGATGAGATGGCTCAAAGTTTTTATACTGATTCTGAGCGCGAGGTCGTTAACCGTCTGTTCCCGGAGTGCAAAAGCATCTCCATTGACTATGCGGTCATGGAGCCCCTCGGCGGAAAAGATGTGTCATTGCTTGGACGTGAGAGCGGTGTCTGCGTCTTGCCTGCCGACTTCGGCTGGTCCGATCTCGGCACGTGGGGCTCGCTCCACAATCAATTGGACAAGGACGAGGCTGGCAACGCGTATGCGGGCTCTGGGCAGGTGAGCTTCATCGAGAGCTCTGATTGCGTGGTCCGCACATCCGGAGACATGCGAATTGTGCTTCAGGGCCTCGAGGGCTACATAGTGGCCGAGGACAACGGAACCCTCCTTGTCTGCAAAAAAAACCAGGAGCAAAGGATTAAACAATTTAGCGAGACGTTAAAAAATAATTAACTTTGCTTCGGGCGTAGGTTTTTTATCGCCATGCTCGGCCTTTTACTCTTTGGGCAAATCTTAGGGGTTGAGCGTCTGTTTACGTCTCGTGAATTGAATCAAAATGGAGAATTTCAGTAAGTTGAGTATGCGTGGCCGATTCGCCAAGTCTCTGCTGACGGCAGGAGTGGTGATTTTGGCTTGCTTGGCCTATTTCGCGTCCGCATACATATATTTCGGAGCTGGCTACGGGTCTGTGTGGAATCTGCTTTTCAGCCGCGGCATTTTGCTCACTTTCCTTTTCATTGCTGTAATCTGGTCGTCTATTGAGGCTGCCATGAAGCTCAATGAGGTCTACCGCAGCCGCCCTTATTCCTACATCCTTGTTCTCCATGTGGTGGAGAATGTGCTGGGAGTCGCCGTGTTGCTGCTTGTCATGACCATTTTCGGCATGCCAAATTACGGCCGAGACGTCATTGTGCTTTTCTGTGTCCTGTCCACCTTTTTCGCCTTTGGCGCCAAGGTCCTGTTCTACCATGTCTTGCGCACCATCAGGCGTAACGGCCGCAATATGCGTAATGTCGTTTTTGTCTGCGACAGGAGCGGAGAGCGTCTGCTCGCTCTCATCAAGCGTCATTACGAATGGGGTTATAACATCTCCGCGATTATAGGCGATGACTACATCTGTGAAAAGTATGACGGTCAAGTGCCTGTCTATCCGCTCGCTAATGCGGATGTCGAGTCTATCATATCACAAAAGGTCGAGGAGGTCATCTATGTCCGGAAGGATATGGATTCAAGGGATATCCTCCGTATGCTCGACCTTTGCTCCGACCTTGGCATCACGTTCCGACTGAGCTCAAGCTTCCTCAACCGAATGTCCAGCTCGGCCTATGTCAGGTATTTTGACACCAATGCGGTCCTGACCATCTCCAACTTGCCGACCAACTATGTCAGTCTGCTTGTCAAGCGCGTCTTCGACATCATTTTCTCTTCTTTGGTCATACTTATTGGACTTCCATTCTTCATCATCATTGCCATCCTCATCAAGATTGACAGCAAGGGCCCTGTATTCTTCAAGCAGAAGCGTTCAGGCCTGCGTGGCAAGGTCTTCGAGGTGTTCAAGTTCCGCACGATGGTGGTTAATGCCGAGGCTCTGCAGAAGGATCTCATGTCTAAGAATGAGATGACCGGACCGGTCTTTAAGATGACTAACGACCCGCGAATAACCCGGATGGGGCGTATTCTCCGTAAGACGGGCATCGACGAGTTCCCGCAGTTCCTCAATGTGTTCCTTGGCGACATGAGTATCGTGGGGCCGCGTCCGCCCCTTCCAAAGGAGGTCGCCGAGTATGAGCGTTGGCAGATGAGGCGCCTCGCCATGAAGCCCGGCATCACTTGCATTTGGCAGGTCGCCCCTAACCGAAATGATATAACTTTTGAGGATTGGATGAAGATGGACATGGAGTATATAGACAACTGGTCTCTTACTCTCGACTTCGTCCTGATTTTCAAGACAATGGCTACAGTGGTACGTGCCGATGGCAAGTAAAAAAGACAACAAGCGTAAATATGTCATAGCGTCGTGCGCCTCCCTCGTGGTGGCGTGCGTCGCCTTTGCTCTATACCAGATTCTTAAACCCGATGTGCCAAACGAGAAGACTATGGCGCGCATCGTGGCCGACATCTATCTCGCTGATGCCATACTTCAAGAGTCTGGGACTAACGTCGGCCGCGACAAGAAAGCGGAGAACACATATCACACCATCCTCTCCAACTACGGCATCAACAAGGTTCAATACGACTCAGCCGTGGCTTGGTACTCGCGCCACCCTAAAAAGTTCTCCTCAGTCTATGAGAGGGCTGTGGCAATTCTTGTGACTCGCGAGGATATGATACGCGTCATCGCGGAGCGTAATGACTCGATATCTAAAAGGGTGGAGGAGATTAACGACTCGCTGACGCATGATTTCATCGGGTCTAAGCTGACTATTTCGCTCCCCCTCGCAAGCGGCAGTGACTCCCTGTCCTCCTACCTCAAGCCCACGGCAAAAAAATATACCAAGGTGGAGCGGACTTTTAAACTCGACTCTGTCATGGGCGGTCATTTCGACATCTCCTACCGCTATGTCATAAGCAGATCGGAGAAGAAGCAGAACTTCGAGTTGCGCAAGGGAGCGTCGGCTTTGTCGCAGCCGTCAAACCGTCGAGCTTATGCCCGTATTTTCATATCGTATGCCGATAGTGTTGAGACTTGCGACTCCACTTTCATGCCTGTCCTCAACAGGGCTGTGCAAAAAGAGGTCTCTCTTAGGGCGAACCTGAGGGATTCTGTCCCTGCCACTGAGGCCCGTGTTGTCTTTTTCGAAGAGGATAAGCTGCGTGACATGACGATGACGCTCCGCGAAATAAAGGCGACATACAAACCATATGATGTTGTAGACACCACAAGCTATGATTCTCTGCTCCCATCTCTGTTTGCTTACTAACGGCTCGTGGGGACGGTTCCCCGTGGCGCATATCGGGCATGACGGCAAAATCACAAAGTTCGGGCTTTGCCCGGATGGCCCTGAGGAAATTGGTGGCATGATTTTCAAGGGCGGCGTGATGGTCTGCGGACTGCCCGATGATTTTTACGGCATGTCGTCCTCGGGTCGTGAGGATTTCGCCCGGAAACTTAGCGGCTTTGGACTTCGTGAGGGTGATGGGGTGGTCGCCGTGCTTGTCGGCGGAGACCTGTCCACGCTCACTGGCACCTTTGTCAAGTGGCAGCCGGATTTCAGACACACATAACACGAACAATCACTGATGAACCTTATCGACGGTCTCAAGTCAAGATATGTCCATGTGGCGGCAGTCATCACTCTTGTGGTGCCTGTCGTCGCTGTTCTCTCTGCCTGCTCAACGAAGCATAACACGGCTTTGAGCCGCGGCTATCAAAGACTCTCGTCTCATTATAATGTCTACTATAATGGCTGTGAGGCCTTTAACCAAGGCATAGACAACTGCCGCAAGGCTTTCCGAAATGACTACAGCCATGTCCTGCCCGTCTTTGAGTTCTCTAATGAGCAGGCAGCCCGCTCTGCGCAGGGCGACATGGAGACTGCCCTCAAGAAGGCCCATAAACTCGTGCAGCTTCACTCCATCACGGTCAAGCCCACCTATGACGGAACCCTTACTGACGAGCAGAGGCGTTTCCGTGCCAAGGAGGAGTTCAACCCCTATGTGGCTGAGGGCTACTTGCTGATGGGCAAGGCCAACGTAGTCATACACTCTGAGCAGGAGGCCATCGAGCAGTTCGACTACCTAAGCCGAAAGCACGAGGGAGAGAGGGCCTCCTATGAGGCCAAGATATGGAAATCAATTGCTTATGCGCAGCTCGGCCAGTACAACAGCGCTCTTGCAGCCCTTAAGACCTATGACCTCGACGGCATAGCCCCTTCCGCACTCTATGCTGATTATCAAGCGGCCTATGCGAATATATATATCCTTCAGAAAGATTATCCCAAGGCCATTCCCTATATTGAGAGGGCTGTGGCCGAGGTGAAAGATTCGCATTGCCGTAACCGTTACGCCTATATTCTCGCTCAACTTTACCGCGAGACCGGACAGAAGGAGAAAGCCGCCCCTATCTTCTTGAAGCTGTCTCGCCTGATGGGCGATTATGACATGTCTTTCGCGGCCAAACTTGACCTTCCGTCCGTCGCCTCGACCCCAGAGGAGGTTATGCAGGCCGAGAAGAAGCTTAACCGCATGGCGAAGGATCCCAAAAACGCCGACCAGCTGGACCAAGTCTATTACGCTCTTGGGCAATTGGATCTTGGCCGAGGGGATAAGTCTGGCGCCTTGGACGATTTTAACAAGTCCGTCAGCCTGTCTGTCTCTAATGATAATCAGAAAGGCCTGTCATTCCTCTCGCTCGCTGACATCTATCAGGCCGAGCCACAATACATTGAAGCCTCGCAGTCTCTTGACAGCGCGGCTGTCTATCTCGATGACGCTAACGACCGCAAGGCCGAGGCTTCGCAACGAGCCAAGACTCTGCAGCCTCTCGCGCTCCAGCTCCGTACGATCAGGGACAACGACTCTCTGCTGCGCATTGCCAAACTGCCATCCAAGGAGCGTGACGCTTTGCTCGACAAGATTGTAAAGGATCATAATGACGCTGTCGAGGCCGCTCGGAAGGCAAAGGAGGCTGATGAGGGCAACGCCATGAGCCAAAGTGATTTCTATCAGATTTCCGAGAGTTCAAGAACCTCCGGCCAGTCCTCATGGTATTTCTATAACACTCAGCTTGTGGCGGCTGGCAAGGCCACTTTCCGAACCAAGTGGGGCAACCGCAAAAACGAGGATAATTGGCGCCGCTCCGACAAGAGCTCTTCGGCAATGGCTGAGTTCGCCGACGGAGAGTCTGCCGGTGCGGAGCAAGCGAGCCTTGATGAGGCGCGTGAGGAGATTGCTTCGTCTGAGGCCGACAAACTATGGACGCGAGAGCAATTGCTCAAGAATCTTCCCCTCACGGATGACGCCCAGCGTGCCAATGAGTCGCAAACAGCCGAGGCTATGTTGGCCGGGGCTTCTATCCTCTATGACGATATCCATGACTACCAGTCGGCAGCGCGACTCCTTGACGAGTATCGCAGACGTTTTGGTAATTCGGACAAGCTCTATGACGCTCTTACACTTCTGCATTTTGCGCAAGGCAAGATCGGTGATGGCGCGGGCCAAGCTGAGACTGATAGGCAGATTACTAATAAATTCCCTGAGAGCCTCATGGCTAAGAATATAGCCAACCCGTCTTTCCTCAATCAGTTGCACGCTTCACGCTCGGCGGAGAATGATGAGTATAAGGCTGTGTATGAGACTTATTTAGCGCGAGACTACTCGTCTGTTGTCAGCCGGTCCTCTGCCGTGCTGTCCGCTCAGGCCAAAGATGCCGAGCTGAGGCCTCACTACCTGCTGCTGCGCGCCATGGCTCAGGCAAAGAGCGGTAATGCGGAGCCATTCCGGGCTGACCTCCAGCAAATCCATGCCGACTATGCTGGCTCGCCCCAGGATTCGCTTGCTGTCAAGTTGTTGGCGATGCTCGATGAGGGCCGCATGCCTGTAAGTCAGGCTGACTATCGCTCTCCTCTTGAGCAGCGATACTTGGTGTCTGCCGAGGCTGAGGTGGTCAAAAAGGCCGACTATGTCTATGAGCCGGATTCCGCCCATGTTATTGTTTGCCTTGTGGGTGACGGAAAGCTAAAGGAGGCCCAGTTCGTCGTCTCTGACTACAACTTCTCCAATTTCCTCATTCAGGACTACGATGTGGCCATGCGTAATCTTCCTCTTCAGTCGCAGGCTGTCATCATCAGTCCCTTCGCCAACCGCAAGGAGGCTGAGACCTATTTCTACGCCATCAGGGACAAGTCTTTCTGGCGCGGTTTGACGGATAGTCTAACCCCACAGATTTTCATGATGAGCAAGTCCAATCTGCGCCTCTTCGTACTATCTGGCCCTGATGAGGCTTTCATTAGTTTCATGACGGAAAACTACGTCAGATAGTAAACGCAGCCTGAACGACTTCAATTCTTACCATTAAAATTCCAATAGTCATGGCTAAAAAACGAATACTCTGGGCTGACGATGAGATAAATCTGCTAAAGCCCCTTGTCATTTTCCTTGAAAGCGATGGCTATGAGGTGGTCTCGGTCACCAACGGTTTGGATTGCCTTGAGAAGATTAAGGAGGAGAGTTTCGACCTCGTTATTCTTGATGAGCAGATGCCTGGCAAGACGGGCCTCGATGTCCTCAAACAGCTCAAGGAGCTTAAGCCCTGGGTCAATGTCATGATGATGACTAAGAGTGACGACCCCGCAACCATGGATAAGGCCTACGGCAACCTGACCAATGACTACTTGGTCAAACCTGTCAATCTCGGCCAGCTGAGGTCGTCCGTGAAACGGATAGTGGATCGCGACGCCATAGAGGAGAAAGTCAAATGTGAGGCTTTTCTTGCTGAAAATGGGCAGCTCAGTATGCAAATAGCGGCGTGCAGGTCTTATGACGATTGGAGCCGGCTCTATGGTCGGATTGTCTACTGGGAGTTGCAGCTCGAGAACCTTAAGGACATGGGTTCACTGGTCTCCGATGCTGTTCTGGACCTGAAGCGCGAGGCTAATATATCCTTCTGCAAGTTCATAACAAAGAATTATGGGGCTTGGCTCTCCGACAAGCCGGGTGAACCAGGCGTGCCGCTCCTGTCTCACAGGATATTGAGTGATTACGTCAAGCCTGTCTTGCGCACGGGTGAAAAGGTTGGCCTCATTGTGATTGACAATTTCCGTCTCGACCAATGGGAGACGCTCCGCCCGCTTCTGGAATGTGAGTTCAAAGTCTCGGCGGGAACTTATTGCTCAATCTTGCCGACTGCCACTCAGTATTCGCGAAACGCCATTTTCTCTGGCCTCCTTCCGCTCGATATTAAGAAAATAAACCCTCAAATGTGGGTCGACGATAGCGAAGACGAGGAGACTCTTAATGCCTACGAGCGCGAGATGCTTGCCGATTATTTCAAGAGGCAGAGGCTGCTCAAGCAGAATTCGTATTACAAGGTGGGCTCTAACACCAGTGGTGAGGAGTATATCCGGAAATTCAGCGGATATCAGAAGAATGACCTCAATGCGATAGTCTATAATTTTGTTGACGAGCTCAGTCACCTTGGGACTTCAACGCGCCCCGTGCGTGACCTCATATCGACTGATGCCGGATACAGGAAGTTGACAAAGCAATGGTTTGAGACCGGGACGCTCAAAGACATCATACGCCTTTTCATAACCAACGGCTATAAGGTGGTCCTTACCACAGACCATGGGACAATAAGAGTGAAAGACCCTGTTGACATAACAGGTCCAAAGGAGATAAACACCAACCTCAGGTTTAAAGTCGCACGGTCGATGCAATATGACGAGCGAGATGTCCTTACGGTCGCCCATCCGGAGAAGATTGGCCTGCCTTCCCCTTCCGTCTCATCTTCTTTCGTCTTTGCCCAAAACAAGGATTTCTTTGTCTATCCGAACAACCGCAACGATTTTGTCCGCAAATTCAGCGGATCCCTTCAGCATGGCGGCATCTCGCTTGAGGAGATGATACTGCCGATTGCCACGATTTCCGCCAAGTAAAACACATCGTTAGCTCTCCATGCGGAGCGAGGTCGATAAACCATAACGGCTTCCTGTGCCAAACCTGTGGCATGGGAAGCCGTCTTCTTTTTGCTGCCGTTATGTTAAGATGCTAAGTATCGTGTGGTTGTTCTGTGCATCCGGTTGTCTAAAATTACCGCCCAGTGGAAAGCCTGTCCTTTTGTATAGAGCATAAAAAAAGGCCGATGTCATCAACGACACCGACCCACATCATCAAAAATATACCACAAAAAATCAACCTACTAATAATCTCTTTCAGAAGTTCGAGATGAAGTCTTTAAGGGGTGTCCCCCGCTTCATCTATCACGACACAAATATAGGGTGTTTGCATTTTTTTTAGGTGTGGTTATTTAACCCATTTGGGAGGGCTGTCTGACTTTTTCGCATCGCTGTAATGCCACGATTGGGGGTCTATTGTTCAAAAAAAGGAGGGTGATTATTTAACTTGCTTTCTTAATTTATTGGAAATTAATATTTTAATTTAAATGAGAGAAAATGGCCCTTTGCCTTATTTTTGAGTGGTGAAATATTATCATAATTCGATAGCTTTTTGACCCGACCTGATTTCTTGACACATTAGTGTGTATGTGGGCTGTTTTGTTGATTTTTGGCAACCGCTTGTTGGTGTAAAACCATTTTTTGCATAAGATTTCAAGGCCAACGCGGTCGAAAGGTTTCTATCCGAAAATTTATCTTTACATTTGCACCTTGAAACGGGGACGCTTCTCTTTAGACTTTGGGTTTAGGGAGTCGCGCCTTCACATCAAAAGCACGACATAGATTAGGAAATAACGAAAACTTGCGATTGCAACGTCGTTTGACTTACGCCTTGACATCGGGACTTGTCCCAGATGCGGTTTTTGCAAAGGACGGAAATCAGAAAATAGATCAATGAAAAAACTATTGGCAACGTTCGCCCTCGTCTGCATGTTTGCAGTCAACTCGGCGGCGCAGACTGAGTTCCACTGGGGCTTCAAAGGTGGTATCAACTTTACTACTTATGATAGCGACGTTGATGATGTCCAGGCCCGCATGGGTCAGTGGGGTCTCGTGGGTCGTTGGAAGTTCAATGACAATTTCGCTCTCCAGACTGAGCTCTTCTATGCCCGCATGGGTGTCCGCTCGCTTGAGAAGCCGCTCTATTGGTTCGGTGAGCATGACTCATATTATCAGAATGAGGACCTTCTCAACAAGAAGTTCCGTCTCCAGCTGCTGACGGACAACGTCCAGCTACCTGTCCTTTTCAAGTGGTATCTGCCCGTTAACATTTTCGGAGGCCGTGGCCTTAACATCCATGCCGGCCCTCTCGCCAGCATCCGTTTCGACTATAAGATTTCAACGTCAAGCCCTCAGGGTTACCTGCTCGACCCCAAACTTGGCGGCTCAGGTTCAACCGACCCCAACGTGAACAACAGCCTCCGCAATATCGCGCATGCCCAGAACAAGTTCACCATGCACGCTGTTTACGGCATTGGCTACGACTCACCCTCAGGCATCGGTGTCGACATCCGCTGCCAGATGGGTATAACCCCGGTGTTCGACAAGGACCACCCCTATTGCTACAACTCGCACTCTCATGACCGTGTCTGGGCCATCTGCTTCAGCTACACGTTCTAACAAAGGAAATACAATCCTGACAGCTAAGGACTATAATAATATTCCCGGCGCGGACGGAAGCGTGGCACTTTATTGATGTCGCGCTTCTTTTTGCGTTATTATCACAACTATAAGATCAGACAATGGGACTTCAATGCGGAATAGTCGGCCTGCCCAACGTTGGCAAGTCTACTCTCTTCAACTGCCTCTCAAATGCCAAGGCCCAATCGGCCAATTTTCCCTTTTGCACCATAGAGCCCAATGTGGGCGTCATAACTGTGCCTGACAGCAGGCTCGAGGTCCTCAACGAGATTGAGCACCCGCAGCAGGTCATCCCAACCACAGTCGAGATTGTCGATATTGCCGGACTTGTCAAAGGCGCAAGCAAAGGTGAGGGTCTCGGCAATAAGTTCCTTGCCAATATCCGTGAGACCGATGCCATCATCCACGTCCTCCGTTGTTTCGACGATGAGAACATCACTCATGTTGACGGGTCTGTTGACCCGGTCCGTGACAAGGGTGTCATCGACACTGAGCTCCAAATCAAGGATCTCGAGACTGTCGAGCAGCGCATCAACAAGTGTGAGAAACAGGCCATAAGTGGCAAGGACGCCGATGCCAAGAAGCTCCTTGACCTGCTTCTGCGCTATAAGGATGCTCTGATGAATGGCCAAAATCTCCGCACTGTCGAGTTGACCGAGGCTGAGACTAAACTCGACAAGGAGCTGTTCCTCCTCACTCGCAAGCCCGTCATCTATG
Source organism: bacterium (assembly GCA_963658925.1). Classification (GTDB taxonomy): domain Bacteria; phylum Bacteroidota; class Bacteroidia; order Bacteroidales; family Marinilabiliaceae; genus W3P20-009. The sequence goes on along the minus strand of CAVKRQ010000001.1, from coordinate 145,841 downwards.
TATGCAATGTTGATGAGGCTGCTATCAACAAGGGTAACGCCTATGTAGACGCTGTCCGTGACGCAGTCAAGGACGAGGGCGCCCAGGTCCTCGTGATTGCGGCTCAGACAGAGAGTGAGATTGCCGAGCTGGAGACTTATGAGGAGCGCAAGATGTTCCTTGATGATCTTGGGCTCAAGGAGAGCGGTGTGGCTCAGCTGATTCGCGCGGCCTACGGCATCCTCAACCTCCGCACGTTCTTCACTGTCGGCCCGAAGGAGGTCCGCGCCTGGACTTTCCATGCCGGCGACAAGGCGCCTCAGGCCGCTGGTGTCATTCACACCGATTTCGAGAAGGGTTTCATCCGCGCCGAGGTCATCAAATATGACGACTATGTGGCGCTCAAGAGTGAGGCCGCTTGCCGTGAGGCTGGTAAGCTCGGAATCGAGGGTAAGGATTATGAGGTTCAGGATGGCGACATCATGCACTTCCGTTTCAATGTTTAATGTTTCACCGGCTTTCTCTTTTCCCCACAAGATATGAACGTAGTAAAACCCAGCATACCCAAAGGAACGCGCGACTTCGGCCCCAAGGAGATGACGCGCAGAAATTATATCTTCGATACCATTAGGCGAGTATTCCGCCGCTATGGTTATCAACCCATTGAGACTCCTGCGATGGAGAACCTCACGACACTCCTTGGCAAATATGGCGATGAGGGCGACAAGCTCCTCTTCAAGATTCTCAATTCGGGCGACTTCCTTCAGGCGGCCGGCGGACCTCTCCCTGTCAACTCCGACAAGGCGGCTCTGAAAATATCTGAGAAGGGTCTGCGTTATGACCTCACGGTCCCGTTCGCTCGTTTCGTCGTTCAGCACCAGAGCGAGCTCACATTCCCGTTCAAGCGTTATCAGATTCAGCCGGTTTGGCGCGCTGACCGTCCGCAAAAGGGGCGTTACCGCGAGTTCTATCAGTGTGACGTCGATGTTGTAGGCACAGATTCTCTTTTGTGTGAGGTGGAGCTTGTGCAAATTGCGGCCGATGTTTTCAAGGCTCTCGGCATCAATGTGTGCCTCAAGATTAACAACCGTAAGATTCTTGCCGGCATGGCTGAGGCCATTGGCGCTCCCGACAAGATGATGGATATAACCATTGCCATCGACAAGCTCGATAAGATTGGAATTGACAATGTCAACGCCGAGCTGCGTGAGAATGGTCTCTCCGATGAGCAGGTGCAGGCTCTCCAGCCTATCCTTGGCCTCAAGGGCACAAAGGAGGAGAAACTGTCTGGCCTGGAGTCTATTCTGACAAGTGAGGTAGGCAAAAAAGGCATTGAGGAGGTCCGCACTCTCTTCGGCTACATCGATAAGCTTGGTGTAGACATAAAGACCGAGCTGGATCTGACTCTTGCGCGCGGCCTTAACTATTACACTGGCGCCATTTTTGAGGTTAAGGCTCTCGATGTCGAGATAGGCTCTATCTCAGGCGGCGGTCGATATGACAACCTCACAGGCATCTTTGGCATGGACGGTCTCTCTGGCGTTGGCATCTCATTTGGCGCCGACCGCATCTACGATGTCCTTGACAAGCTCAGTCTCTATCCGGAGGAGGCTAACGCCACAACTGATGTCCTGCTCGTTAACTTTGGCGGCGAGGATGAGCTTTACAGCCTCGGCGTACTGGCTAAGTTGCGCGAGGCAGGCATTTCTGGCGAACTCTATCCCGAGGCCGCAAAGATGAAGAAGCAGATGGGCTACGCCGACAAGCGTGGCATCCGTTTTGTCGCGCTATGCGGCGAGGATGAGCGTAAGGCAGGAACAGTCACGGTGAAGGACCTCTCCATTGCTGACAAGGAGGCCACCAAGCAGTGGACTCTCTCGCTCCAGGAGGCCATCAACCTCATCAAGGGCTAAGTCGAAAAAACGTCACACACACCAATCCGCAGATGCAAGGCGTTGTCATCCGCTCCACTGGCAGCTCATACACGGTCAGGACGAATACCGGCGACACTTACGAGTGCCGTCTCAAGGGACGTATGCGCCTCAATGGGATCAAGAGTACTAATCCCGTGGCTGTGGGTGACGAGGTTTTGTTTAGCGTTGAGGAGCGTGATAATGTAATCTCTGAGATTTGCGAACGCAGGAATTATATCGTCCGGCGGTCAACTAATCTCAGTAAGCAGAGTCACGTCATCGCGGCCAATGTGGATCAGGCGCTCCTCGTAACAACCATAAACTTCCCCGAGACGTCCACAGTCTTCATTGACCGTTTCTTGGCATCGGCCGAAGCCTATGGCGTCCCTGTCATCATCGCCTTCAACAAGGTTGACCTCTACGATGGTGAGGCTGCTGATGAGTTGGACTACCGCGAGGCGGTCTATGGCGGTATGGGTTATAAGACGGTGCGATTGTCAACTGTCAACGGCTGTGGGATTGATGAACTGAAAGATTTGCTGAAAGGTAAACTAACGGCAATAGCCGGCCATTCGGGTGTTGGCAAATCGACTTTAGTCAACACACTGGAGCCTGGCCTCGACATCCGCACCTCAAGCATAAGTGAGGCCAATAACAGCGGACGACACACGACCACTTTTGCCGAGATGCACCACTTGTCTTTTGGCGCGGATATAATCGATACCCCAGGCATCCGCGGCTTTGGCATCATTAACATTGAGCACGCTGAGGTGGCGCACTATTTCCGTGACATCTTCGCCCACTCGCAAGGTTGCCGCTTCCCCAATTGCACCCATACTCACGAGCCCGGCTGTGCGGTGATTAAGGCCGTCGAGGATGGCGAGATCGCCCCTACGCGCTACGAGAGCTACGTGAATATCATGAGCGAGGAGGATGGTAAATATCGCTCAGCCGCCAAGTAGACTCCGCAAGTGAGAAAAAGGGAGGTCAAAGTCATTTCCCCCAAAAAATAAGAGTCTCAGGGATAGCGGCAAATCGCTATATGATAAAACAGCACTCCCCCGCCTGTTGATGGACAGGCGGGGGAGTGACTATTTTTTATGCCACTATGTTCAGTAGTCTGGGCTTTACATCAAAATTGCCTCTTTGATATAGTGTCGGCAATCTGGTCAACCACCTGCTGCAATTTACTGCCAATGAGGGGCTTGAGCATGAATGGGATGTCGGCTGTCAAGGTTATCTTGATGCGGCTCTCGGGCTCGGGTGTGGGCTGCGGGGCCTCTTTGATTTGCACAAAAAGGTTCATTCCGAGCGGCATGGCTGCCTTGAGGGCGTATTTGACGAGCGAGCTTGGCTGCCTCTCGTCTATGCTTATGGCTACTCGGCCTATCTTGTCGACGGTGAATTTGCACTCGTCTGCCGTAGACTCGATATCCTTGGCCACAGCCTGTGGGGGGATGGCGCTGCCAACGCGGCTCATGTCCGAAAGAGTCGAGTAGATGGCGTCGGTCGAGCCTTTGACCACCTTGATCTTGCTCTCGTATTTCTCCATATCTCTGGGGCTGTTTCTTACTGTCTCCAGGTTGATGGGCTCTTGCGCCACTCCTTGAGGGTCTCAATGTCGGCCTCTGTGACATATCCGCGCTTGACGGCCTCGTCAATGAGAATGTTGTAGTTGCTCAGTGTGGTGAGCTCGACATTGGCTGCCTTGAAGGCCTCTTCCGCGACGGGGAAGCCATAGGTGAAGATGGCAAGCATGCCAACGACCTCGGCCTTGGCGTCACGGAGTGCGTTGACCGCCTTGAGCGAGCTGCCGCCGGTTGAGATGAGGTCCTCAATGACGAGGACTTTCTGACCCTCGTGAAGCTCACCCTCGATGAGGTTGCCCATGCCATGGTCTTTGGGTGCGGAGCGGACATAGACAAAAGGTTTGCCAAGCAGGTCGGCCACGAGGGCGCCCTGTGCGATAGCGCCGGTGGCTACACCTGCCACGACGTCAAATTCGGCATACTTCTGGCGAGCTGTCTCTGCGAATGCGCACTTGATGATGGTGCGGATGTCGGGATAGGCGAGGGCCTTGCGGTTGTCGCAATAGATGGGCGACTTCCATCCTGACGCCCATGTGAAAGGGTCGCCGGGTTGGAGCTTGATGGCCTTGATGTCCATCAGGCGGCCTGCGATGATGGCAGATGTGTTGTTATCCATGACGTGGAGCTTATGTGTTGTTTTTTTTCTTTAATGGACTCTGTTAGAACTTATAGAACAATCCCGCTTGGACGATGCCATAGCTGCCGAAGCCAAGCTCGAGATAGGCGCCGGCTTTGCGTCCCCACACAAAACCGAGGGGCGACACCTGATAGCCAAAGTAATGCTGCTTTTTGCTCTGGACTACGTAGGTCTCCGTCTCACTCTGGTTGGTGAATGAGTCGCCGATGAAGGTCATGCCCACGGCAAATTTGCTATAGATGCGGAAAAAGTCTTTGCTGTATTCGGCCCAGTTGAGGCGAATCATCGGGGTGACCGTGATATACCGGTTGGTCAGCTCACCCACTTTGAAGTAGTTGTCAACGCGTTGATGGCTGGCGTTGTAGGTCGAGTTGTTGTATACGCAGTCCTCCTTGGTCAACTCAAAGCCGGCCTGGATGCCGAAACTGAAGAATCGTGTCGGGCGATGCGTGTAGCCAAACGATATTGTGCCTATGCTGGTGCGGTTGGTGGCCTCGATGGTGCTGCTCATGTGCGAGAGCTCGAGCTCCTGCATCCCGTCCACAATCATCAGGCACGACTTGTAGCCATAGCCTAAGTTCCAGTCGTTCTGTGTGAAACTCTTGGCCCATGTGGCTTTTTTGTTCTTTTTGGCCTGAGCGGGGGAGCATACCGCCAGCGCAATGAGCATAATCAAGGCTATGGTGTTTTTCATCGTCATCTGTTTTTGTTCGGATTTAGAGCTGTATTCGGTGGGGTGGGGTGTCTGCGCAACACGCCCTGTGCGCAAAGTTAGTGATTTTTTGGCAGCTATCGTTTTGATTTGTCTTGCTTTCGGGCTGTCTCATCACATGTTTCACACATTAGGTCTGAGAGTTCTTTATCTGCCTCCTGTGACCTTTTGACGCTCATCTCTCAAAATGTCGTCATAGACACTCATCAACTGCCTCCCTATGCTGTCGTAGCTGAACGCGAGGCTCGCCATTCTTATCTTGTCCTTGTCGAACCGCTTTTCACCTTTCATCATGCTCAAGATGGCGTCGGCCAAAGCCTGCTCGTCTCGCGGCTCGACAAGTATCCCGTTCGTGTCGTTGACAATCTCTGGGATTGCGCCCACGCGGGTTGATATGGTTGGCAGTCCGCTGGCCATGGCCTCGTATATGACGACTGATGACGTCTCGCTGTTTGAGAAGAGGACAAGGGCGTCGGCCGAGTGCATGAAGCGGCTGACGTAGGCTGGAGCCACCTCACCGGCGAAGGTCACGTGGCTCTCCATCCCGAGGTCTGTCACAGTCTGAGCTACAGCGGGCGACATCTCTTTGCTCAGCCCGACAATGGTCAGGTGAAAGTCTTGCCTTTCGCGGGACAATATTTTGAGCGCACGGATTGTGCCTGACGTGTTCTTCAGTTTTTCGTCTACTGTGGTGACGCACAGAAGGCGGATGTGCCCGTCTTGGGGTGCAATGTCCTTTTGCGTGAAAAAGCTGTCGTTGACAACGTTGTGAATCGACATCCAACGCTTAGCCTTTATGCCGCACCCCTGCATCGCCTTGGCCAACTCATTTGACACTGGCATCACTATGCTTGCGTCTTTGCAGACCAATTCAGTCGCGCGCTTTCTCATGAAACCTCGGTAGTCGTTTCTGGTGGGCATGTAGCGACCCCAGTGTTCAATGATGGCATACGGGATGCCCTCCCTCTTCTTCTGCCACCACGCCACGATGCCCATGCGTGTCAGTACGTTCACTTGGCATATGTCCGGTCTCCCGTGTCTCTCTGTTGCCAATCGGTAGGCTGCGGCGAACGACCGTATGAAGTTGATGGCTATGGATAGCTGTCTTAGAACTGGGAGTTTAGAGACGGGGTAGTAGACCAATATCTCGTCCACGTCCGCCACTGTGCGACGCTCAATCTCAAAGTCGGTCACCGCCTTGTCTGACCTCACTCGGATGACGGTCACAGTGGCTCCCGTGCGGGCTACGGCCTGTGCGTGTTTGCGAACGAAAATCCCATCCATGGCGTCGTGCCTGTTGGGGTACCATGGTGTGAGGAAGAGGACGTGCATAGCTTGTGCTTGTGTATATTCGTGGAGTAACTGGATGGCTCAGTTTTTTCTCAATCTCTCTAACCCCTTGATTGCCAATCTCGCTATCGGGTTGGCATATAGCGTGGCGAATGTGTAGTAGGAGGGCTGGCCTCCGTAGTGCCTGTATGTGCGTGCGATGTTGTGAATCATTGACCCCTCGAAGTCGAAAATCAGACCGCGTCGGAATGCATATTCAATAGCTTGCGCTGTGAGCCACTCCATTGAGCCGTCTGTTCGGTGAGCCGGGTTTATGGCGTAAGTCAGATAATAGGCTGTCGTCTCGTCATATGTCAGGAGTAGGGCGGCGGCGGTTTCCCCTCGTTCGTCTTTGGCTCGCAGTATGACGCCGCTGTTGTTCGCGATGGCGGCCTTGGCGAGCGAAGTGAACAGAGACCGGCTGTAAGACACTGTGCCGTAGGCTGCGACAAGTTCATTGTACATCTCGTCGGGTGCCATCCCCGTGTCGAGTGACAGGCCTTGGGCTTTGCGCAAAGTCCTCCGCTTGTCCGAATGGAAAAGGCTGACGACAGTCTCTGTCGTGGTTGGCTCTATGCGGTAGCTTACCCGCCTTTCAATCTCAAACCCCATTGCCGCGAGGACCGACACGTCGCTCTCTGTCAAGTAGTCCGCCACTTGTGCCATGATCGCCCTGTGGCGGCTCATCTCTTTTCTCAACTCTCCGATGAGGAGTTTGAGAGCTTCAGCCCTGTCTGCCGTTTGCGAGAAAGTGATGGGGCTCGTCTGCGTAAGTTGAGGCAGCAGAATGGCCGAAAAAGGCCCGCGGCGTGTGAATTGACAAGGCATCGATGCCACCGTGCCGCCCTTTGTGTCACAGACCGTCAGCCGCATCCACTCTTTCTCGGCTGGAGACGAGACCGCGTCCCACCACCAGGTGCGAGCCATGAGCGGCATGGCGTCTTCACTCTGCGACAGCATCCTATTTCTCTGCGTAGACCACGGTCAGGACAACCTCGCCCACATCCTTGAGCGTCTGCTTGCTTATATGGTCAATCACATCGTCTTGCGTATGCCATGTATCGCAGAAGCCCTTGTCGTTGAGGTGGTTATAGTGGATGATGTCTATGGTGGGGATGTTGGTCAGTTTGTTTATGTAGTAATGGTCGTCGGTTATGTAGCTGCCCTCGGTGCGGACAAACCTGTCGCTGTGACCGGTGCGCTCGGCGATGGTCCACACCTTGTCCACGATGTCTGCTGCCTTGGCCTTTGAGAAGAGCTCAATGGGGAATACGGCAGACGAATCGCCCACCATGTCGAGCAATATGCCGAAGAGGTGCTGCGCGTCGCGTCCCGGGCCTTTGCCCCAGATCTGGCTGCCAACGCACCACGTGTCCTCGCGATAGTCGGTGGTGACCTTATGGTCCGGAGTGCCGGCGTCCTCGGCGTCAAAAAAGATTATGTCCACTCCCACATTGGGGGCTTTGGCTTGCAGCTGACGGCCAATCTCCATCAAGACGCCAACACCCGACGCTCCATCGTTTGCTCCGCTTATTGGCTTGTCTCTCAACGCCTTGTTGTTGTCGTGGTCTGCCCATGGGCGACTGTCGTAGTGAGCGCAGAGAAGTATTCTCTTGGCGCGATCCGGCCTGTATGTGGCGATTATGTTTCTTACGGGGCTCGGTGTGCCATCGTAGGCTGTGCCGGTAGCCTCTTGCAGGCTCACCTCGGCTCCGAACTGCCGCATCTTGGCTGTCAGGTAATCAACGCACTCCGAGTGGGCTGTTGTCCCTGGCACACGTGGCCCGAATGCTGTTTGCGCCGCCACGTAGCTGTATGCCGAGTCTGCCGAGAAAGTGACTTGCGGCAGTGTGCTTTGCGTGGTGTCGTTGCCTTGTGGCAGCGGTTTGCTACCGCCCGTGCAGGCGGTGAGGGCGATGATGGCGGCCGATGCCGCTATTGCTAATCTCGTCATGTGTGTCTTGCTTGTTCGCGTGTCGGCTCTATGGCTTGACCGGCTCAATTAATGGGTTGGACGCTCCGTCAGTACCAAATAGGCGCACTGCGCAAAGTTACAACTACTCGGGCATAATGTTTGAAATTGTCAATTCTTTCTTCTAATTTTAATCTTTGTTCTCTGTCAACAGCCAAACTGACTTTATGAAAAGACCAGACTACACAAAACATACAGCCTGCTTCGTGTCCTTTGCGCTCGCCTTTTGCGCGTCACTCATAGCTTCGCTCTCAGCGGCGGCGTCAGACAGGTTTTGGGATCATCACATCATTCGCCATGTCGGCATGAAGGAGGGGCTGCCCGGCAATTTTGTGGATGACATATGCGAGGATGACAACGGTTTCATCTGGTTCGCCACGGGCGGCAGCGGCCTTGTCCGCTATGACGGTTATTCTTTTGTCACATTCGATTGCTCCAACACGCCTGTCTTGCGCAGCAACTTTATCCATGTGCTGGCCTCGGACCGAAACGGGAGGCTGTGGATTGGAACTGACAGGGGCGTCTGCTGTTTTGACACAAAGGCAGATAAACTTGACTCGGTGTCGGTGCGTGACAAGCGTGGCGAGAATTTCACAGATGGGCAGGTGACCCGCCTCGTTGTTGATGACAATGACAATGTCTGGTTCTCTATGCGCCATAATGTGGTGTGCGTCCGCATGAACTCCGATGGCAAGGCTGAACTTGTTGACAGATATGAGTTTGGCCAGTCGGTCACAGCCATCGAGCGTGGCAGCCGTGGCGTCTATGTTGCCACCTTTGCGGATATTTACATATGTAGTGTGGATTCTGAGCAACATCGCATCATAGTCAAACCCGACAGGCGCCCATCCATTGTCGAGTCCAACAGCGTGGTCGAGACTCTGTCTGAGAGTTCGGGCTTCTTATGGATCGGCTCTAATAACGGACTCTTCCGCTTCAACATGACCACCGGCGAGGAGAAGGTCTACACTCATTCGGATCGTGACCCTAACTCACTCAGCCAGAACCGCGTGACCGACATCACCACGGACGATGACGGCCGTGTCATTGTGGCGACGCTTAAAGGACTAAATATATATAACCACGAGACTGACAATTTTGAGCGGGTCTCTCAGGATGACGCCGTGGGGGGCAAGTCGCTATGCTCTAATTTCGTCAACTGCCTTCTCTCCACCAATCAAGGCGTATGGGTGGGAACGGATATCGCAGGCGCCGACCTCGTCAGCCCTGTCTCGCTCGATGTGACAAATTATTCCACCGACGAGATTTGCTCTTTCAATGCCACACGGTCCAATCAGGCGCGGGTGCTGCGCCCTGTCAACTCCATTGCTGAGGATGCCGACGGGACTTTGTGGGTCGGCGTCGTGGAGGGCGGACTCTCCCGCCGTGTGAGGGGAGCTAAAAAATTTGACAATCTGAACAGTCTCAACCATGGGCTGAGTGACAATAACTTCTCTTCCCTCGCGATTGACGGCTCGAAGCAGCTGTGGGCCGGAACCTGGGGCGGTGGCATTGATGTCATTGACCTCTCTAAGGCCAATCTGCCCGTCGTGAAGCATATCTTCGCGGGTGAGCGTATGGTTGGCGGCCTGAGCAGCGACTATGTTGGCGCGATGGAGTATGACTCCATAAATGGCGGCGTCTGGGTAGGGACAATCAGAGGGATAGATTTCATTAAGGATGGCAGGATTTCCGAGCCTATGGGTCGCCAGACCTTTACTGACATGAATGGCGCGCTCGGCTCTTGCATCGACGGGCGCGGACGACTCTGGATGGGGACTTCCCTCGGCCTTTTCATTGTGGACCTCAACTCGTTCGACCATGCGGCCGGCACTGTCAAGTTCACCAATATTTGCCATAAACTGGATGACCCGAGCCTCGATGGCGACCCGCGTGTCACGTTCCTGCACTACAGCCGCGCGACGCACCGCGTCTATGTGGGTACTAACGGTTTCGGCCTTTACGTGTGTGACGAGGATGCGCCCGAGCTCAAGTTCTCCAGCATATCAACCTCCGACGGTTTGGTCAACAACTCAGTCTCGTCCATCTCCGAGGATGGCGATGGCAACATATGGGTCGGCACGGCCAACGGGCTCAGCCTCATGTCGCCTGGCCTGACGATTGTCAACTCCTACACCACGGCAGATGGCCTCTTGTCCGACTGCTACTATTGGAATGCGGCGTGGAGCTCGCCCATCACGGGGCATGTCTTCATTGGCAGCGTGGATGGCGTGAGCGAGATTGGGACATCGCTCAAATCGGCCTCTATGCAGACACGCCGAGCGCCTGTCTTGACCAAGTTGTTGATTAACAACGCGGAGGTGATGCCCGAGGCTGACGGACTCATAACGATGTCCATCGAGGATGTCAACGACCTCACCATCCATGAGAGTTGCAAGAGCGTCGGCATAGAGTTTTCGTCACTTAATTTCTTGGCCCCGACGGCCGTAAGGTATCAGTACCGGCTCGATGGCTTCGACACCGATTGGGTCAATGTGCCTAAGGGGCAGCGCGTGGCTCTCTATACTAATCTCTCGGCAGGTGAGTATAAGCTGCGGGTGCGCTATGCCGCCGCCAATGGCAAGTGGAGCAACGAGCGAGAGATAAAACTCATCGTGACTCCTTTCTTCTATAAGACCTCCTGGTTCATTCTCCTCTCCATAGTCTTTGTAATCGGGCTTATCTCGTTCATCTTCAAATATCGCATGCGCTACATTGAGGAGAGCCGCAAGATGCTCCACGAGCAAGTCCGTCAGCGAACGCACGAGCTCGAAGTGCAGAAACAGGCCCTTGAGAACAAAAAGGCTGAGTTGGAGCAGAGCAACGCTAAACTGCTGGAGCAGAACAACTACATCTCTCGCCAAAAGGAGAATATCCTCGAGATGACCAGCAAGATTCAACGCCTCTCGATTGACAAGCTGCAATTCTTCACCAACATAAGCCATGAGCTCCGCTCTCCGCTGACCCTCATCACTGGCCCCGTCAAGCGAGCCCAGTCGCTCTGTAAGCAGCCTGAGGTGCAGACCCAGTTGGACCTCATTGAGCGCAGCTCGCACACCCTTCTCTCCACTGTCAACCAGCTGATGGACTTCCGCAAGGTCGAGACTGGCAGCATCGAGTTGCACCCCGTCTCAACTAATATCGAGGACTACATAACCAGCATGGTCAAGCCCTATGTGGCCTACGCCGCCGAGCAGGACATAAAGCTCCGCACGTTCTTCCACCTTGACTCTCCATTTGTCAGGATTGACACCGACTCGCTCACTAAGATTATCGCCAACCTCATCTCCAACGCCATCAAATACTCGGCAGGTGGCAAGGTTGTCGACCTCTTTGTCTGCCAAATGACCATAGACGGACAGCTCTTCACCTACATCTGTGTCCGCGACCGCGGCGTGGGCATCCCGTCCGACCAGATTAACAAGGTGTTCGACCGCTTCTATCAGGCGACGTCGAGCCCCAACGGACGTTTAGTCTCTTCCAGCAGCACCGGCATAGGCCTCTATGTGGTCAACCGCATTGTCATGCAGTGCGATGGCGAGATTAAAGCCCGCAACAACCCGGGTGGCGGCACTTCCATGCGCGTCCTGCTGCCCACGCCCGCCGGTCGCCCCGTGGAGACTGGCGAGACGGCCGCTAAGACCGAGGCCGACGCCACTGTGGAGCGGACCAACGGGCAGTCGTCCGATAATGAGCGCATGACTATCCTCGTGGTTGAGGATAGCCAGGATATGCGCCTCTACATACGCACTATTCTCGAGTCTGAGTATCACGTCATTGAGGCGGAGAATGGCGTTGACGGACTGACGGCTCTCGCCGAGAACGATGTCGACTTCATTATTGCCGACCTCATGATGCCTGTCATGGACGGATTGGAGTTCGCTCGCAAGGTTAAGGGCGACTTCGCCTTCTCGCATACGCCCATCCTGATTCTCACTGCCCAGATGAATAGCTCATATCAGACTGAGAGCTACCGCATTGGCGTGGAGAGCTATCTCTATAAGCCTTTTGACGAGGGTATGCTCAAGGCCCGAATATCTGGCATCCTCTCCAGCCGACAGAAGAACCAGAAGAGGTTCCTCAACACGCTTGACACGTCCGACCTCAACATTGTCCGCGAGAGCGAGGATGAGAAGTTCGTGGAGCGTGTGACCAACTATGTCAAGCAGAATTATAAGGACCCTGAGTTCTCCATTGATGACATTGTGAGCGAGGTGGGCTGCTCCAAGAGCATGCTGCACAAGAAGATGCAAAGCGTCATGGGCCAGGCGCCGGGCAACTTCATCCGCACCTATCGTCTCAATGTGGCTCGAGAGATTTTGGCAAACAAGCAGAACCGTCTCAATGTGAGCCAAGTGGCCTATGAGGTAGGCTTCAACGACCCCAAATATTTCAGTCGCTGCTTCACCAAGGCCTTTGGCTATCCGCCCAGCATGATTAACTGATGAGCAGTCGCACCAGCAGCAGCCTGCGCAACGGGGTCTGGTCGACCTCGCTCATGCTTGTCAATATTTTCCTCGGCTTCGTGGCGCGAAGTGTGTTCATCCGCCATGTTGGGGTCGATTTGCTTGGCCTCAACACCTCGGTGGAGAATATGCTCGGCGCGCTGAATATTGCTGAGCTGGGTGTCTCCTATGCCATCTCGTCCTCTCTCTATGGACCCATGGCCCGTGGTGAGCATAAGGCCGTGGCCGAGATTATCGCGCTTCAGGGCTGGATATATCGCCGGGTGGCTTGTTTCATCATTGCTGCGTCGGTCGTCTTCATGGCCTTCTTCCCAGTCATTTTCAGCGATGTCGACTTTCCGCTCAGCTACGCCTATGCCGCCTATGCCGCCTACCTTTTCAGCTCGCTTCTCGGCTTCTTTGTGAACTATAAGATGGTTGCCATCGAGGTGAGGCAGGAGTCCTACAAGATTGACATCGCCACCCGCCTGCCCAATGCGCTGCGCACTATTCTTCAGATTTTAGCCCTCGCGTTCACTTCTTACGGCTATGAGATTTGGCTCGCCCTGAATGTCTTGTGCGCCATTGTCTCGTCGGTCATCTTGTCCCGGATTGTCAAGCGAGACCACCCTTACCTCGCAGCTCATGTGGAGGTCCGCCGCTCCCTCTTTCGCCAATATCCCATGGTTGGCTCCAAGGTGCGCCAGCTGATGGTTCACCGTCTGTCGGCAGTGGCTTTCCAACGCTCGTCGCCCCTCATTCTCATAGCTTTCGCCTCTATTGCCGATGTCGGTGTCTATGGCAACTATATGCTCATTTTCACAGGGGTCTCAATGCTCGTGGAGAGCCTTTTCAAGGGTGTGCAGGCCAGTGTGGGCAACCTTGTCACCTCCTCGTCGCGCGCCCATTCGTTAGATGTCTTTGGCGAGATTCTCGCCATGCGTGTCATTGTCGCCGCTGTGTGCGCATTCGGCTTCTATGTGTGCGCCCCATCCTTTATGACTCTTTGGGTGGGACCCGATTTGCGTTTCGACTCGCTCGCCACCTTGCTCATCTCTGTCATTCTGTTCATTGACATTTCCCGCTCGGCTGTCGACGCTTTCATTAACGCCTATGGCTTTTTCTCGGATGTCTGGGCTTCGGTGGCCGAGGCGGTTATCAATATCGGCCTCTCCATTGCCCTTGGCAGTCTGTGGGGGCTGCATGGCGTTCTTCTGGGTGTCCTTGTCAGCCTTGTCGCCATAGTCTTAGGCTGGAAGCCCTATTTCCTTTTCCGTGTCAACCTTGGCTGCCGCGTGGGGGTCTATTGGCGGCCTTATGCATGGTGCGTGGCTGCGGCTGTCGCTTTCTCGCTCATTTTCCTTGCTCTCCGTTCGGCTCTGCCGCATTTTGTGTCGCCTGTGGCGGAGCTGTCCATGAGCCTATGCCTCACCGCCCTTTTCGCCATCGCATTGGCGGCTTTTCTCTGCGTCACCTCCAGCGGAGCGAGGCGGCTGTTTGACAGGGCGAGGGCGATGATTGCTGGGCGATAACGATGGTCAGACCTTTATAAGGTCCTTCTGGGCGGTGAACCAAGGGATGTATTTGACGCACAACGGAATTATGGCAAGGTAGCTGAACATGACAATAGTCAATGTTACCAAGCAACCCCATCCGGCTGTGACGATTTCCGCCAACCCGACATGTCGCAATATGAGCCAAGTCGGCTTAATTACCAGTATGTGTGTGCACAGGATTATTATTGAGTAGCGTCCCCAATACGACACAAGGGGCAGGCGCTTAATTCGCTTCGAGAGAAGCAGGACTGCCAAAGAACCCGCGCAGCCGCCAATTATTATGTTCACCGCGGTCTCATTAGGGCTAAAGCCCATGCCTTCCTCCCCTCCCCGAAAATAAAAGGTCACGCCTGCCAAGATTATCAGCCAAAGGGGAATATACTTGTCCGTTATGTTTGGTGTCAGCACGTCAGTGTACCGCGTGAGCAAATATCCGAAGCAGAAGAATGGCATGCAAGACAAGGCTGTGTCTGTAAATGCCGGGAGGTTGATGCCCGACGTACTCATCGTGTAACCCGCAGTGCGGCACAAGGCGGTCAGGGCAATGACGGAGCAAACCCGAGCCCCGCCTTCCTTGAATATCTTTTCTGACAGGGCCACTATGCCGAAGAAGATAGTGTTTACCCAAAACAGGCACAGTAAAAACCAAATTGGTATGTTAGGAAAGTCTTCGGGCGTGATGAACGCATAGAGAGATTGCCAACCTAAATGTTCCGAGTCACAGGTGTTTAAACCAATCCAATGCAAGGCGTTTGGGAGCAAAACTGACGTGAGAAGGTAGAAAAAGAAGAATGGTATGGCAAGTTTATTTGTCTTTCGCTTTAGGAAACCTCCAAAACCCTCATATCTCTTGAAAAAGAGGCCGCTTACACAAAAATAAAGCGGCATGCGGAATGTTTTAACGATGGGGTGAAGCGGAAAAACTACATTACATAAGCCAGCTGCGTGAAATGCTACTACCAGAATAATACAAAAACCCTTAGCAAGGTCAATAAATTCTATACGCCCCCCCCTGTTTTGAGAAGAATTTAACATGCTGTGGTGTCTAATTGATACAATACGGACATAGTGCGAAGTTAACACAATCGCGAATGCGCGGATATGTGTCGCGGTGTGATTTTAGAGAAACATCGTGTGATGTTTCTCATAGTCTGCCACCAATCTTTTCAATTGGGGTTTTTGGGGGAACGTAATCCCAAAAAACATATATAATTTGGGGATTATATTCCCCAAATTCATACCAAATTTGGGGATTAGAGAAAATAACGTTAGATTTGTTGTATGATTATCAGGGATATACAAGAGAGTATTACGAAACGTATGTTTCGGGGCAAGGCGATAGTGGTTCTTGGGGCTCGGCAGGTGGGCAAAAGTACACTATTGCGCATGATTGTTGATGACCGTAAAGAGCCGCGGATTTCGCTAAACTGTGATGAACCAGAGGATCGTGCTTTGTTAGAGGGGGCTAACATGCAGCGTCTGCGTGACATCATAGGTGACAATAGGATTGTTGTTATCGATGAGGCTCAGCGTGTTAGGAATGTTGGATTGACGCTCAAGTTGATCACGGACAGCATGCCGAACGTTCAACTCCTCGTGACCGGATCATCATCTCTTGACCTTGCCAGCTCTGTTGTGGAGCCTCTCACAGGGAGAATGTTTGAGTATAATTTGCCACCGATATCGACTTCTGAGCTAAAGCGTGACAGAGGCTTGCTTGGCGTCACGAAGACACTTGAGTCTCGTTTGATCTATGGTTCCTATCCTGACGTGATAAACAACACAGATGAGGCTGCGGACATTGTCAGTCAGTTGGCGGAAAGTTACCTCTATCGCGATCTGCTTTCCTTTGAGGGGCTGCGCCGCCCATCTCTGCTCCCAAAGTTGCTGCAAGCCTTAGCTCTGCAACTGACAAGTGAGGTTAGTTTCAATGAGATAGCGTCTATTGTCGGGGTTGACAAAAAAACAGTTGACAAGTATATCTATCTTCTTGAGCAATGCTTTGTCATTTTTCATCTTGACGCATTCAGTCGCAATCTTCGCAACGAGTTAAAACGCTCTAAAAAGATATATTTCTATGATAATGGAATCCGGAATGCTGTGCTGGGGCGCTTCGCTCCCCTCTCATTGCGAGATGATTGTGGCGCTTTGTGGGAAAACTTCATCATCAGTGAGAGACGAAAGACCATAATGAACTCAGGCCTCCGATCCAAGGGTTATTTTTGGCGGACGCAAGCCCAGCAGGAGATTGACTATGTGGAGGAACTCGACGGGCGTTTCTCCGTCTTCGAGATGAAATGGAACCCGAGGAAAGCCAACGCCAAGATCCCTAAAGTTTTCACGGACAACTACGACGTGAAAGAGTGTCGGGTGGTGACTCCGGACGACTGGGTGTCGGCTGTTTGCGGGGTGTGAGAATGTAAGGAACGCATTGTTGGACGATTGCGTACGTCTTCTAACGTCATTTTGATGAAGTCAGTTCCTTTTGCGCCTTTTGATGATAACATCAGCCATGTCGAGCAGAGTCTCGTCGTGAGTGACTATGTTAATTGCCAAGTATGAAACAATTGCAGTTATGACGCCGACAATAAGTTGCTCTAAAGGTTCTGAGAATGGTATAGTACTCAAGTAGCTGACGATGGCGGCAAAAGCGGACTTGAGTAAAATTGGAATGTTGTACGCCATCTGACTCCAAAAACCGAAATCGATGAATTTTTTAGTGTAGTGGCAATTTATTGAGTACGCAATCAAGCCGTATATGGATCTGCCGAGGCATAGCCAGTACAAGCCAAGAGGAACCATGCCGAACAATATGAGGAATGCGATAGGCTTTTTTATGAGTTCTAACTTTAGAACGAGGTCTGTACGCCCCTTAACATATAGTATGTTTAAGTTTATATGGGTAAGAGGGTCGAAAAATGAACCTATGCATAGAATCTGAAGTAAAGGAACAGTTTGCTGCCATTTTTCACCGAGAAGGGTTGATATAGTTGGATTTGCCAACACAATGAGGGTGAAGAGGATTGGATACAGGAAAAATATTGGTGTACGCAAAAACTTTTTATATGCCGTTCGCAATTTCGAAGTGTCGTCTTGCACTTGTGACATGAGCGGGAATGCGACTTTCATGAAAATGCCAAGCAGTGTTGATGATGGTAGGTGCGCAAATTGCTCTCCTCTGTTGTAGAAGCCGACTTCTTTGGCCGAGAACATCCTTCCGATAACCAAAGTGTACAGATTGTCATAGAGCGTATTTATTAACCCGGAGCACAAAATCTTTGAACCATAGGAAAACATATGGCGGAATGATTTTGCAGAAAAAGTAAGTTTTGGAATCCATTTTATCACGCAGGTGATGATGATTAGTCTGAAAAAGCAGCTTGACAGTTGTTGAAACACAAGAGACCAGACTCCATAACCGTTGTAAGCCATCCAAAGGCCAACGCAGCCAGTCAAAATCTGAGAAATAATCGTTGTCAAGGACATCTCGCGAAACTTCATTTCTGCGGTAAGCCTGGCTGTCTGAGATATGCTCAGAGAGTTTATGACCATTGATAGTCCCAGTATGCGAATGACGCTTCTTAGGATGGTTGTGTGGTAAAACTCTGCTATGTAGGGGGCTGCTAACCAAAGAAGCGCATATAAGGTAAGGCCCACAACCGCATTAAAGTAGAAGCACGTTGTGTAGTCCTCTTCGTTGCGGTCTTTCTTTTGTACTAATGCGCTACCGAACCCGCTGTCAATTAGAGTATTCGCAATTGCAAAGAAAATAGACGTCATCCCCACGACCCCATAGTCGTCGGGAGACAAGATGCGCGCTATGGCTATTCCAATGACAAACTGTATCGCTTGCTGGGCAAAACGCTCCACTGTGGTCCAAGCAATGCCCGAGATGGCGGAATCTTTAAGAGACATGCTCATACCGTCAGGTCTGCCATTTTTACCTTTCCCTTTTTTATTTTCGCTATAATATCTTTGTATGAGTGTTCTGTATCTATAATCATAGAACCATGGTATGTGGGGGCCTTTTTCGGCGTCATATAGTCACCATACTGGTCGGTTAGGATTTTATCGTATCCTGCTGGCACTGGCATTTCCATATCTTCGAATGGCATGTATATAGTCTCTTCATACCACTCCCTGCGTCTGAGGATAGTGTATGTTAATCCTGGCGAAAAAGCCGGGCATGACAGGTCGTTAGACTTGTCCGTGTCTTCTCGGCCGGCATATAAACTTTCAAATTTTCTGTAGGCTTTGCGAAAACCGTAAATTGCGAAAAAAGCTAAGCTCAAAACATACTTTATGCTGCCCATTAAGTTGTTTTTCGCAACCCTCCCATATACTCTATTTCGCATCATAGTTCTGATTAGCTCGGCTTTCCACATACGATTGATAAAAAGTCCTTTGTCTTTGGGTATTGAATCATAGACAAATATATCAATGAATATGCCTCTGTTGTATTTGCAATTCAACTCTGTGGGGGAGAAACATGTCGTGCCACTGTATCTTAGCTGAGCATGTCCGTGTTGGTACAGTTTGTCTGTATAGGCGCATTGAAAAAAAAATGGGTCTTCGAACTCTTTTTGTCCGATTGCGACCAACTTGTCGTAATCTTCCCTCAACATGACCATGTCGATGTCGTCATCCCATGGGATGTAGCCTTGATGCCGTATCGTGCCGAGTAATGTTCCTCCCTCGGCCCATACTCTTAGTCCATTTTTGTTGCAAACATCTATTAGCTTTTTAGCCATCGCCATTTGAATGGACCATACTTTTTTCATTGTAGGGCTAATCCTATAGCCGCATCTTGTCTCTTCCTTTAAATCCATCAGAACTGATATAGTAATATGCGAATTTAAAGAATTAAGTGGTTGGTGCGTGTTCTCCGCTGCTTATTTTCCATAGGAAGAACAAATTGCAATTTATTTAAATTGCAGAAGTGTTAACTTTGTCGGAAAAAGGAGATTCCAAATCAAGTAAAGTAGTCCTGTGTTTTATCTTACCATCTTTGCCATAATCGCCATAGCGATGTTTTTTGCGCAGAAGTTCTATGCAAAATGGCCATGGGTCTTTTGGGGAATTGTTTATGTGACGATTTTGGGAGTCTCCTTTCTGATGGGGGCGCGCGATAATACCATAGGGACTGACGTTCTCTATTATGGTCGTGGTGAGTGGCTGACTGCGCGGTCTTACTTAGGTGACTTTTGGACGGGATTCTCGCATGTCCGCAGGGAGTTTCTGTACTATGGGCTCAATTATTTTGCGGCATCTGTCTCTGACAGGTTCGGATTCGCGTTGTTTTTGATACAGCTTGTCATGCTCTTCTTCCAAGTACATGCTTTTAAGCGCTACATGGATGTCGTGCCTCTTTGGCTTTCGATGACGGCTTTAAATCTGTATTTCTTTAATTTAAATCTCAATCTGCTGTGCCAAGGAATGGCTTGCGCTTTCTTCCTTTGGTCAATGAGGTTCTATGAAGAAAACAAATTAAAGAAACTGCTACTTTGCGCAGTGATTTGTTTCTTTATCCACAAATCCTCGGCTATCGCCTATTTGGCGGTGCTCTTTTTGTATTATATCAAGGCAAAGGATGTTGAGAAGCAGGGAAGGTGGCTCGTTTTCTTGATTGTCGGTTTGGTGGCCATGCTTTGTGCCTATTTGGTGGTTCTTAAGTTCTTGACAGATGCCATACCGCTCTTCCGTAGTTATGCGGCTTATGGCAAAGGCGTGTTTAAGGCAAACGTCTCAACTCTCGACTTTTTGTATAGGCTGTCTGTCATCGGCTATACATTTATCGCATATAAGTGGTTTGGTGTGGATAAGAGGTTAGCTTTTTTTGCACTTCCATTTATGTTTGTCGATTTGGCTGTGCAGCTCCTTGGCATATACACTGGTTTTGCGACACGGTTCGGTTATTATTTCTTTTCGTATGAAATCCCATTGCTTTTCATTCTGTTTGCAAAATCTAAAATAAGTGCTGGTACAAGATGTATAGCTCAGTTCGCTATATTGTTGTTTTTCGCCTATATGTGTGTGAGGTTTAATTTTGTTGAAGGTCATAACGAGACTTACCCCTACACCTCCGACTTCCTTGGCATCTGACACGTAATCTGTCGTCCATAATGAGTAAAAAACATACCATGCCTTTCGGCTTAATTGACTGGGTGCTTGTCAAGTCGGCAAACGTCTCTGCCATGTTGGGACTGAGCGGTTTGACATTCCGCCTTTACCAATGGCACTATGCGTCTGCCAAGCGGTTTCTCAAGAATATTCTCTCGGATACTTTAGCCAAGTACGAGGTTGCCTCATCTCCAGCAGCGACAGAACCGACTAAGGATATTTACATGTTGTGGTTTCAGGGATTTGACAATGTGCCGCCGACTGTCGATTTATGTGCCGCCCAAGCCGCCCGGTTGCAAGGCTATAATTTGAGAAAGATCTCCGTAGCTGATGTGCAGGACCTGCCCATAGACGAGAACTTGAAGCGTAAGTTTGCGGAGCGCAAGTTCTCTTTCGCACACTACTCAAACATTGTAAGGGCTTTTCTTCTTTCTCATCGAGGTGGCTTGTGGATGGATGCGACGCTTTTGGCAAGTGAACTGCCTGTTGATTTGACATCCCACTCGTTCTATACGTGTCACCACAAGTCAGACGGCTCTTTCGTCTCAAACCCGTCTTTTGTCAAGGCAGCCGATGGCTTTGAGAGTCTATGGACGGGCTTCTTTATGTATTCTCGTCGTGGTGACATTGTGACGTCTTTTCTTTATGACGCATTCTGCGAATATTGGGATAAGATGGACTATCTTGTTGATTATTTCCTTATTGACATGATTATCCGTCTGGGTTACGACGAGTTCCCTAAAATAAAAAAGGAGATTGACCTTGTGCCTTGTAATAATCCTGGCTCACTCTATTCACTCAGGGGATTGTTGGAGAGCGGTGCTCGGTGGAATGAGCGACAGTGGGCTTCTCTCAACCAGTCCATTCTCAACATCCATAAGTTAGATAAAGGCATCCAATTTCCAGCCGATGGTGACAGCTTTGCTGCGGGGCTGTCTCGGCACCTTAGCTCGCAGAACATCTGAATGACGAATGAAAATACTTGAGGTAAACGTTGATGACATAGGCAATGGCGGGGTCTTCTCGCTTGTGCGGAATGTGATTCGCAACAAACCCGCGGGGGCGGTTGTGGACATTGCCGCCATAGAACCTTTTGAACGGCATGAAAATATTGACGAGCTTGCAAGCCTTGGCTGCTCCGTGCACTACGTCGGCCGAAAGGGTAGCAAGGCCCTAAAGCAGTTTTATGCGTACAGTAATGTCAAGCGGCTTGTGCGCAGTGGCGGCTACACGGTGGTACATGTCCATTCTGATGTCGCCAACAAGCTGCTCGTGTCCGCCCTTGCAGCTCGTGCTGCCGGTTGCCGAAAGATTTTCCTCCATTCGCACGCCACAGGTGTCGACGGAAATCGCCGCCTGCTCAAACGCATTTTTCACTACGCATGTCGCCCCTTTTTGAAATATGTCGGCACTGACTTCCTTACTTGCTCCGACTTGGCTGCCCGTTGGATGTTCCCCAATGTCAAAGTGGATGATGTCAAGATGGTCAAGAATGGTGTGGATCTCGAAAAATTCAGGTTTTCGGAAAGCGTGCGCGCTGATGTGCGACGTCGACTCGGCATTGAGAATAGGTTCGTCATTGGTCACGTCGGGCGCTTCGCCTACCAGAAGAACCATGATTACCTCATTGATCTCTACCGTGAACTGCATGAGAGGGATAAGTCGGCAACGCTGCTCCTTGTTGGTGAGGGGGCTTTGATGGAAAGCGCCGAGGCTAAGGTCCAAGAGCTTGGACTGGCTGAAAGTGTCATTTTCTATGGTGCGAGCAACAATGTGTCAGAACTCTTCATGGCCATGGATGTCTTTGTTCTCCCCAGTCATTTTGAGGGATTACCAATAGTGGGGGTTGAGGCTCAGGCTGCCGGCTTGCCTTGTCTCTTAGCTGACACCATATCACGTGACACTCGGATTGCCCCGTGTGTCGATTTCCTACCTATAACTCATGAGTCCCTTGGCCTCTGGGTCGATAAAATTGAGGAGATGAAAAAGGAGGGGCGTAGGGACAACACCGCAGTCATGTCCGAGGCAGGTTTCTCAATAAGGGAAACGGTCGTAAATTTGTGGTCTTTGTATAGCAGATAAGAAATTCAGTCAAGAGATGATATATATAGCGGCTCATAAAAAGGTCAACCTGCCCGAGATGGCGGGGTATGAGATTGTTCAGGCTGGTGCGGCGCAGCACGATGCGTTGCCCTATCTCTCCGATGCCTCAGGCGACAATATATCCGCCAAGAACCCGTATTACTGCGAGTTGACAGTCCTCTATTGGGCTTGGAAGAACTCACCCGACGATTATAAGGGCCTTGTCCACTACCGTCGTTTCTTTGGACGGAATGAGTTGAGTTCGGACTTCTCAACTGTCTACTCAGAATCAGAACTTCGTGCCATGCTCGCCAATGCTGATGTCGTCCTCCCGAAGCCCGAGTATTTGCTTGATGACGCAAAGGCTGACCTCTGTAAGGATTGCTGCCGTCCCGAGGTCTTTGACAAGCTAAGGGAGGTTATCTCCTCTCGCTACCCTGACTACATACCTGCATTCGACGAACTCTTTAAGGGCGACAAAGTGTCACTTTATAACATGATGTACGCCCGCCGAGAGGTCTTCGACTCTTATTGCGAGTGGCTATTCTCTATTTTCTTTGAGCTTGAGAAATATGTAGACATGACCGGCTACACTCCTTTTCAGCAGCGTCTCTATGGTTTCGTCTCAGAGCGTCTGCTCAACGTGTGGTGCATTCATAACGGCGTGCGCATAGTCGAGGTTCCTGTTGTTAACACAGAGTTGCCTCTCTATGAGAAGGTGCAGGGCGTGCGCCGCCGCTACACGAACAGGTTTCGTTTCTGGCTGAGGACAGCCTTTCGCAAGTAACCTATTTCGTTGACCCGGAAGAGTCGCGCGCATCCGCATCCAGCATATCCATGAGCTTGTCGCTCTTGCCTGTCTCCACTTTGCGGATGAACAATTTGCCGCAGCTGCGGATGGTCGGGTAGAGGCTCTCATCAAGAACCATGGGACCTGGCCAAATGATGAGCCGCATGTCGTCGTTCACTATGTCGTCCTTCAGCTCTGAGTTTATTAGAGCTGTCTGATAAAAAGTCTCCTCTCCGTCGAGGCTGTAATGCAAGCGGTGTTGCAGGTCTTTAGATATCTCGCTGTGCAGCAGGTGTTCTACTGCTTTTCTCGGGATTGACATATATGACGATCCGCCATAAACGGGATATGGTGGCAGATAAAATCTCTTCGTCTTCCAAAACTGGGCGATTTTGCACAGTCTGTTGAGTGCCCTGTTGTAGATGGGAAACCTCGTGTCGGTCCACCGTGCGAAAGTGGAGTAGCGGTAAAACTGAAATCCTCCATCCCAACTTGGCCAGCAGCTTCTCGGAATGGGCTCGTTGTGTATGTATATCTTGCCCGGCTCAATCAAGGAGTCTGCCTCTTTGAGGTCTCTCGCCGGATAGTCTTGGCCCGTGATGAGGTGAAAGTAGTCGAAATGCCGATTGTCCGCCATTGCCATCTCCATCATACTGAGAAAGGCCTCCACATGGACAAAGCTGCCCCAGTAGATGGGCCTTCTCTCAATTCTTATGGCTCTGTCCGATATCTCCGTGTCTCTAATAGGACTCTTCTTGTCGATATGGATGAAGATGCCCCACTCTTGCGGAATGCGGCCTATCAGCCTGTTAATTTGTGTGGCATCCTTATATGCGGTTATAAGAGCGCAATGCTTCATCGTGTTCTCTTTGAGTCTGTATTTCTGTGTTATGTTTGGCAAAATTACTCTGCTTCTGCCAAAATGTGACGCTTTGTCGTTATTTTCGCATCATGCGGCGGGCTTTCTATGCGAATTGTCTGTCTTCTCAATAAAAAATAATCCATGGGGTCAGAATCCTGTTCTCAAAATTCGTCATTGGTCTGCGTCGGTTTTGTCCTCTACAATCCGGACGTCGATACCTTTCGTGTGAGCCTCGAAGCGGTGGCTGGTAAAGTTGCCCATGTTTACATTGTTGACAACTCATCGTCTCCCTCACTCTCGGATGAAGTCCTGTCGACCTACGACAATGTCACATATATTGCCAATAACGCAAACCTCGGTATAGCCAAGGCTCTCAACCAGATATCACGAGCGGCATTCGATGATGATTTCGAGTTTCTCCTGACGCTCGATCAGGATTCTGTGTTCCCATTGGACCTCATTCGCAAGGCGCTGAGTGTATTCGACACGGACGACAAAATAGCTATGGTTGGCCCGACAGTAAGGTTCTGGCCTGACTTTGAACTTGATGCCAATCGTCCTAAAGTTGCTGAGGCGACTTGCCTGATAACGAGCGGCTCGGTGATGCGCCTTTCTGCGTGGCAAGCCGTATGCGGCTTCAAGGACTATTTGTTCATTGACGCTGTCGACTGGGAGATAAGCTATAACATGCGTGTGCATGGTTTTAGACTCGTCATTCTTGGCGAAGTGGTGATGGAGCATAACCTTGGCAATGGTGGCTCGGTGCGCCATTTCTGCGGCAAGGAGTTTTGGGTGATGAACGAGAGCTATGTCCGTTACTACTATTCTGTCCGCAATTGTCTTGAGGTGGCACGGCTTTACCGCAAATCTTTGCCAGCAGAGAGTCGCAGCGTGATTGGCAACCTTCGTCGCCTCCTGTTCGGGATGATTATGTGGGAGCCGGACAAGTGGCGGAAGACGGTCTCTTCCATCCGCGGCCTCCTCGATTATCTCCGGAATGATTTCCGCCCATATCGATGGTAGACTTGAAAAACACAAGAGAAAGGATTATGAAAAATAGTGTGGTCGCAGTTGTCGTCACATACAACCGTCTCGAGAAACTGAAGAGGTGCCTTGCCGCGCTCGCCGCATCCGACAGCCCTTGCGATGTCCTGGTGGTGGACAACGCGTCTACTGATGGAACGACGGATTGGCTCGCCTCGGCCCAATCTGACACTGTCAGCGTCGTCAACACAGGCAAAAATATCGGTGGAGCGGGCGGATTTAATGTCGGTGTGCGTGAGGCTGTCGGCAGGGGTTATGAATTCATCTGGCTGATGGATGACGACTGCATGGTTCACCCGGACTCCCTTTCGAGGTTGTCCGAGGCCGACAGGATACTGGGTGGTGACTATGGGTGGCTGTCCAGCGTGGCGCTGTGGACTGACGGAAGGCCATGCAAGATGAACAAGCAGAAGGCTGTGGCAGACTTTTATGACAATGCTGACCTGCTCGGATATTCCCTTCTTGCAGCTACGCAAGCCACTTTTGTCTCTCTCTTGGTCCGCTCTTCCGTGGTGCGTCAATTCGGTCTGCCAATAACTGATTTCTTTATCTGGGGAGACGATGTCGAGTACACTCGGCGAATTGCAGTCAGGGGAGGCTTGCGCTCTTTCGTCGTCGGCAACAGTGTTGTCACACATGAGATGAAGGATAACAACGGCAGCAGCATAGCTCTCGATGGGCAGGATAGAATTCAAAGATACCGTTACGCCTATCGCAATGAGGCCTATCTTTACCGTCAGGAGGGTGTGCGTGGTGTCGCTTATTTCATTGCGAAATGTGGACTGAATATTTTCCGCATCATTCGTTACCACAGACCGCGTACTTTCTTGCGCCTCCGAGTCCTTGTCTCGTCCGCCATATCTGGCTTTTTCTTTAATCCTAAGGTGGGGACGGTGTAACTTGTCTTCCTCGGAACGTCATATGCTGTTGCGCCTCAGTTTGATATCGAGCGTTGCGCAAACTTGAGTTCTCAATAGGTCTTTCATCCCGTTTGTGCCGGTCATTCATGCTCTTCTGCCCAAGTTGTCTTGCCACAGGTGCAAATTGGCTTCCGACGATTATCAAGAGGATGTGCTTCTCGCGGCCATCTTGTTATCCGGCAAATATTTTCAGTCAACACCTCTCTTCGCTAAGTCAAGAGCCGCAAACAGGGGATTTCCCCCCCCCCCCTATGCATCGAATATGCATTTTGGCATTATCTTTGCAACGCCGTCTGCGCAACGAAAAAGTAACACGAACGCAACAGAGATGCTAATCAAGATTCTTGTGGCCGCCCACGTCTCGGCGCCTATGCCCTCCGACCCTTGCTACCTCCCGCTCCACGTGGGCAAGGCTGGCAAGGAGCCTATTGGTTATGACACTGACGACACAGGTGACAACATCTCTGTCCGCAACCCATCGTTCTGTGAGTTGACGGGTATCTATTGGGCGTGGAAGAACCTCGACGCGGATTATTATGGGCTGACGCACTACCGCCGCCTCTTTGTCCGTGGTTTCCGCTTTGGGGCCAAGGCTCGTCTGCGTGCCGCTCTCTCGTCGGCGGACTATGAGTCGTTGCTCCAAAAGGCTGACGTCATTTTGCCCACCAAACGACACTATTTTGTTGAGACCACCCGCAGCCAGTATGAGCATGCGCACAACCCGCATGACTTAGCCGTCCTGGAGCAGGTTGTGGCCGAGATGCACCCTGAGGCTCTCGACGCTTTTTGCCGAGTCATGGGGCAGACCTCTGGCCATCGTTTCAACATGTTTGTCATGAGCCGTGAGAAATTCAATGACTACTGCGGCTTCGTTTTCCCAATCCTGTTTGAGGTCGAGAGGCGGATTGACATCTCGAATTACGATGACTATAACCGCCGCGTGTTCGGCTTCCTCGGTGAGCGGCTCATGGATGTCTGGCTTGAGGCCCGCGGCGTCAGATATGTAGAGCAGAGTGTTGCTTTCATAGGCGACATGTGCTGGCCGCGCAAGGTCTATAACTTCATCATGCGCAAAATCCACGGCGGGGTTAAGTTCACGAAGTGAGTCGGACAGGCTTTGGCTTTAGAACCATTCTATTGTCTGACAATCGGTAATTTATATAACTTTGCGAGCCGTTAGGCGACTTCGCGCTACCCATCTGGCGGCATAACGACTAAGGAAACACTATGCGATATTACATTTTCGGAGCCTCCGGCTTTATCGGCTCCCACCTTGTGGAGGCCATCAAAGAGCAATACCCTGGCTCCGACATAATCAACCTTGACCTCGTCTGCAACAACCATGGCGGTCTCTCGACCCATGTGGAGTGTGATGTCCGTCATGAGGTAATCCTGCCTGATAGTGTGGCAGCCCCGTGCCCCGACGACGCCGTTGTCAATCTTGCCGCCATTCACAGGACCCCGGGTCATCCCGATTACGCATACTACGAGACAAATATTCTTGGCGCAAAAAACGTCTCCGACTTCGCTGCCAAATATGGTGTCCGCCGCCTCGTATTCACCAGCAGCATAGCACCCTATGCCGCCAGTGAGGAAGAGAAATTCGAGGATACCCTTCCGACACCCAACACCCCCTACGGCATATCGAAGCTCGTGGCCGAGAATGAGCACCGCACTTGGCAGGCCGGCGCACCGGACCGCGAGCTGACAATCCTACGCCCCGGCGTGGTGTTCGGCAAAGGCGAGAATGGCAATTTCACACGCCTCTACTGGTCCATCCGTGGCCATAAATTTGCCTTCCCTGGTCGCAAGGACACCATCAAGGCTTGCCTTTATGTCAAGGATCTCGTCGGCTTCATCCTCTATAACATACACAATCGCAAGCCGGGATCTGTAGAGCTCTACAACTGCACCTACGAGCCGGCTTATACTATAGGACAGATTGTTGACCACATGAAGTCCGTGACGGGGCTCCGCTCGTGGACTCCGCTCGTCCCAAAATGGGTTATCATGCCCGCCGCATATCTATGCCTCATGATTGGCAGCCCCATGGGCATATGCCCCGCGCGTGTCCGCAAGCTCATGGTCTCCACCAATATCTGCGGAAAGAAGATGGCCGCCTCGGGCTATGCTATCCGCTACTCCATCGACGAGGCCATTGCCGACTGGCTACGTGACTCTGGTGGTGACGGCATGAAGTAGCTTGTCATTAATCACATATATCTTTGCGCCCTCATGCCAATCAACGCATGAGGGCGCAAAACATTTATGCGCTTGCCGTGCAAAGCCTACCTCAAATAATTATCTTTGCAAACGGAAAATATTTAATAGTAAAGCATTATGGCTACATCTGCAACTCAAACATTCACTGTTGACGTGCCTGCCGACAAGGTGGCTTTCGTAAAGACTTTTTTCAAGGAGATGGGCTTCTGCTTCAAAAAAGGCAAGGAGGAGAAGAAGAGCGGGATTGAAAGAGGGCTTGAGGACCTTCAAAAGGGACGGTACACGTCGGTGAAAGATATGAACGAGCTCTTTGAAATCTTGCACAAATGACTTATTGCGTGGGACTCTAATGAGTTTCTCGATGCGTATAAGAAGTTTGCTAAGCAAGGCCTTGACATTAAGTTACTTGATAACCTTATTTTTGAAATTGTAACTTAAGGGTGCGCACCCAAAAGAACTTCGCACTCACAAGTTGAGTGACATCTTTTAGCCCTCACTTTGCCTCCTCTCACCCCTATGTCTTTTCACCGCAAATAGTTATCTTTGCGCGCAAAATATCTTTTCATGGCCACATCTTCAAACGAGAGATACACCTTGCGCGGCGTCAGCGCTGCCAAGGAGGACGTGCACAACGCCATCAAGAACATCGATAAAGGACTCTATCCTAAGGCTTTCTGTAAGATTATCCCCGACATCCTCGGTGGAGACCCCGAGTGGTGCAACATTATGCACGCCGACGGGGCCGGGACCAAGAGCAGCCTCGCCTACGCCTATTGGAAGGAGACGGGCGACCTCTCTGTCTGGAAAGGCATTGCGCAGGACGCGCTCATCATGAACATCGATGACCTCCTCTGCGTCGGAGCTGTCGACAACATCCTCGTTTCCAGCACCATCGGGCGTAACAAGATGCTTGTCCCTGGTGAGGTTATCTCCGCCATTATCAACGGCACTGACGAGCTTCTTGCCGAACTCCGCCAAATGGGCGTGGGCGTCTATGCCACGGGCGGTGAGACTGCTGATGTCGGCGACCTCGTGCGCACCATCATTGTTGATTCAACTGTCACCTGCCGCATGCGCCGCAAAGATGTGGTCGACAATGCCAATATCAAGGCTGGCGATGTCATTGTGGGTCTTGCTTCATTTGGCCAGGCGACATACGAAAAGGAGTATAACGGCGGCATGGGCAGCAACGGACTGACCTCCGCCCGTCATGACGTATTCTCCAAATACCTCGCTCAGAAATATCCCGAGACTTATGATGCCGCCGTGCCTGACGATCTCGTCTACTCTGGCGGTCTCAAACTGACCGACCCAGTTGAGGAAAGCCCAGTCAATGCCGGCAAGCTCGTGCTGAGCCCCACTCGCACCTACGCCCCAGTGGTCAAGCGTCTTCTCGACGAACTCCGCCCCAATATCCACGGCATGGTGCATTGCTCTGGCGGTGCGCAGACCAAGGTCATGCACTTCGTTGAGAACGTTCACGTCATCAAGGACAACCTGTTCCCTGTGCCTCCCCTCTTCCGCACCATAAAGGAGCAGAGCGGAACCGACTGGAAAGAGATGTACAAGGTGTTCAACATGGGTCACCGTCTTGAGGTCTATCTCGATGCCGCTGATGCTCAGAAGGTGATTGAGATTTCTAGGAGTTTTGGCATCGACGCTCAGGTCATCGGCCGAGTCGAGGCTCGTCCGGAGGGCAATAAGCTCACCATCAAGAGCGAGTTCGGCGAGTTCGTCTATTAAAAAATTATAGTACCACAGACCATGATTTACCTCTTCATCCTCATAGCCGTCTGCGCCGGTGTCTTTTTCGGCATCGCGCATCAGCTTTTCACCACGTGGCATGCGGATGGTTGGACGGGCAGAGTTGTGAAACTCATCCTGCTCTTGGCCTGGGTGTGGGCGTCCTGGCGTCTCATCTCGCGCAACTTGGCGAAAAAGAAATAATATTAAAACGCGGGGGTATCGTGTGAACGAGCCTCTGCACCTCAAAACAATATAAAAACGGCAGAATAGGCTTAACCCTGCACCACAAGTCTGTCTCCGCGCATTCAATGCGGCATGACGGGCTTGGCCTCGGGCGGAATGCCGAAAACTGTCAACTGTAATTATGGCATCAAACTCAATACTCGACCGTCTCGATGGCCTCGCTTCTCGCTTTGAGGAGGTCTCGACTCTCATAACCGACCCCTCTGTCATTGCCGACCAGCGTCGCTACGCCAAGTTGAGCAAGGAGTATAAGGATCTTGGCGACATCCTTGCT
Source organism: bacterium (assembly GCA_963658925.1). GTDB lineage: Bacteria > Bacteroidota > Bacteroidia > Bacteroidales > Marinilabiliaceae > W3P20-009. The sequence continues at coordinate 115,405 of CAVKRQ010000001.1, read as the reverse complement.
GTCCGCAAGGAGTATGTCGAGGCTCTCAATGGCATCGACGAGGCCAAGGAGATCATAACCAACGAGTCTGACCCCGAAATGAAGGAGATGGCTCGCGAGGAACTCTCCGCTTGCGAAAAACGCGTGCCGGAGCTTGAGGAGCAGATTAAGCTGCTGCTCGTCCCCGCAGATCCGGAGGACGACAGAAACGCGGTTCTTGAAATCCGTGGCGGTACGGGTGGCGACGAGGCTGCGCTCTTTGCCGGTGACCTTTTCCGCATGTACAGCAAGTTCTGCGAGACTAAGGGTTGGAATCTGACTGTCTCGTCCTGCTCCGAGGGCGCTGTCGGTGGTTTCAAGGAGATTATCTGCACCGTGACTGGCGAAAAGGTCTATGGCACACTCAAATATGAGTCTGGCGTGCATCGCGTCCAGCGCATCCCAGCAACCGAGACGCAGGGCCGTGTCCACACATCCGCCGCGTCTGTGGCTGTCCTCCCCGAGGCTGAGCCTTTCGATGTGGAGATTAACGAGGGTGAGATTCGCTGGGATACTTTCCGAAGCTCTGGCGCTGGCGGACAGAACGTCAACAAGGTCGAGTCTGGCGTGCGTCTGCGTTACAATTGGAAGAACCCCAACACAGGTGTGGTCGAGGAGATTCTCATTGAGTGTACTGAGACGCGTGACCAGCCTAAGAACAAGGAGCGCGCACTCAGCCGACTCCGCACTTTCATCTACGACAAGGAGCACCAGAAGTATGTGGACGACATAGCCAAGCGACGCAAGACCCTCGTCTCAACTGGTGACCGCTCCGCCAAGATTCGCACCTACAACTATCCGCAGGGCCGCATCACGGACCACCGTATCAACTACACTATCTACAATCTTGGAGCTTTCATGGATGGCGATATCCAAGATTGCATCGACCACCTCATTGTGGCCGAGAACGCCGAGCGTCTCAAGGAGAGTGAATTATAAAAAAGAAACAGCATCATAGTCATGAACAGGCAGCAACTTATTGACGTCATCAAGCAGCGCAAGACATTCCTCTGTGTTGGTCTCGACACCGACATAAAGAAAATCCCGCAGCACCTTCTCTCGTCTGAAGACCCGATTTTTGAGTTCAATAAGGCTATTATTGACGCCACCGCGCCATTCTGCATGGCCTATAAGCCCAATCTCGCTTTCTACGAGAGCCTTGGCGTGAAAGGCTGGGTGGCTTTTGAGAAGACCATCAAGTATCTCAAGGCCAACTATCCGCAGCACTTCATTATTGCCGATGCCAAGCGTGGCGATATCGGCAACACAAGCGCCATGTACGCACGCTCGTTCTTTGAGGAGCTGGACATCGATTCGCTCACTGTCGCCCCATACATGGGTGAGGACAGCGTCTCGCCTTTCTTGGGCTATGAGGGCAAGTGGGTCATCCTTCTCGCCCTTACCAGCAACAAGGGCAGCCACGACTTCCAGCTCACGGAGGATCCTCAGGGCGAAAAACTTTTTGAGAAGGTTCTCCGCACAAGCCAGAAATGGGCTGGTGCCGACAAGATGATGTATGTCGTCGGCGCTACTCAAGGTCAGGCTTTTGAGGGAATCCGCAAGATTGTCCCTGACAATTTCCTTCTCGTCCCGGGCATCGGCGCTCAAGGCGGCAGCCTTGAGGAGGTCTGCAAATATGGCATGACTAAGGATTGTGGCCTCATTGTCAATTCCAGCCGCGCCATCATCTACGCCTCAAACGGAACTGATTTCGCCGAGGCCGCGGCCAAGGCGGCAAGCACCGTCCAGCAGCAGATGGCCAAGGAGGTTGAGGCTCGCATGGCCTAACTCACATAGGACTGAAACACTGACTGTTTTAGGCTCAGATGCTTACTTCACGCACTCTCACTTTCCGCAAGCCGCCTGTCGTCTTCCGTCGGTGGTCGCGCAGTGGCTATGCCCAGTTTGTGAGCATGAAGCGTGAGGTGGTCATCGCGCCCCTCAAAGCCTCCATATGCTATGCGTCAATGCTCAAGCAGGGCATCCTGATGAACGATGACCATAGCCCCGAAATCTTCCGTCGCAATGGCACAGCCGATGATGACGACGGCCCGGGTGGGACTTCGCTATTGTCCGATGTCTCCATCTTGACGCTTTCCCTCATCACTGAGTTGACCATCCCTTGCGCACCTTGCGCGGCAGACGGCCGACAGGGTGACTGTGTCTCTGCCTCTACCTTTGTCGGGCAAAGAGCATACGGTGTAAAATATTACGACATAAAGGAACCCGCACGGGGAGCCGAGTCAACGACCTTTTCTGGTCGGGAGACTCAGCCCCGGGCGGGTTCTCTTTTTATATTCCAACACACAAGACCAAAGAACCAAAAGAACCTTTTTGTTCATTAAGACTATGACTGCAGAAGAACTTATAGCCCTCGGTGAGAGCGTCAAGGCTGGCCATAATGTCACTTTCTATGAGGCACGACGCGCCGCCCTCAGCCCCGAGAAGAAAACCCTATATAAGGTTGCGGACGACCTTCGTCGCCATTTCCGCGGAGACCATTTCCAGACTTGCTCTATCATAAACGCGCGTTCCGGCCGCTGCTCCGAGGATTGTAAATGGTGCGCCCAGAGCCATAAGCACCATACGGGCATCAACGAGTACCCCCTCATCGACGCCAAGGAGGCCATAGAGATGGCCGTGCACAATGCCGAGAAGGGGGTGGGCCGTTTCTCTCTCGTGACGAGCGGCAGGAGACTGACGGACAAGGAGATTGACCATGTCGTTGACATCTATCATCAGGTGGCAGGGCAAACCAATATTGACCTATGCGCATCTATGGGTCTGCTCACTAAGCCGCAGCTGCAGAAGCTCTATGACGCTGGGCTGCGCCACTATCATTGCAATGTCGAGACGGCCCCCAGTTTCTTCCCGCAACTCTGCTCCACCCACACCACCGAGGAGAAGCTCCAGACCATCCGCTGGGCGCAGGAGGTCGGTTTCGGCATCTGTTCAGGCGGCATCATAGGAATGGGTGAGACGCTTGACCAGCGAATTGAGATGGCCATCTTCTTGCGCGATGACGTCCACGCGGTCTCCATCCCTGTCAACGTTCTCGTCCCCATCAAGGGCACAGCTCTTGAAAACCAGGCGCCTCTCTCACCAGAGGACATACTGACGGCTTTTGCCATCTTCCGCCTTTGCAACCCGAGCGCCGAAATCCGCATGGCGGGTGGACGCGTCAAATTCTCGCGGCATCAGGCGGAGGCCATTGAGTGCGGTGTGGACGCGTCTATCGTGGGTGACTTGCTGACAACCACTGGGACTGGTGGAATTGATGATGACATGCGGCTCTTCCGCGGCTGTGGCCGCGACCCGAAACCTGAATGGAAAAAAGACTAACGGCATGATTGACTACGAATTTGACCGCAATCATTTGTGGCACCCCTACACGTCGGCCATAAACCCGCTGCCATGTTATGGCGTGGAGCGGTGTGAAGGCACTCACATCATTTTGGAGGATGGTCGCCAACTGATTGACGGCATGAGCTCATGGTGGTGCGCTGTGCATGGCTATAACAACCCCGTGCTTAATGAGGCGCTTGAGTCCCAATTGCACAAGATGAGTCATGTGATGTTCGGCGGCCTGACTCACGAACCCGCCGTCACACTTGGCAAGAAGTTGCTCGCCCTCATGCCGAGTCAGCAGTGGGTCTTCTTCTCTGACTCTGGCTCCGTCTCAGTAGAGGTGGCTCTTAAGATGGCCATTCAATATCAGGCTGCGGCGGGACACCCCGAGCGTTGCCAAATCGCCACTATCCGCAGCGGCTATCACGGCGACACGTGGCACGCCATGAGTGTCTGCGACCCGGTGACCGGCATGCACGGGCTCTTCAGCAGCCAGTTGCCGGCGCAGCATTTTGCTCCTGCTCCGCAAATTCCGTTCGGAGGCGATTGGGATGACTCTGACCTGGAGCCGATGCGTCAAATAGTCAGGGAGCATGGTCGTCACATCGCTGCCATCATTCTTGAGCCGATAGTGCAAGGAGCGGGCGGCATGCGCTTCTATCACCCTGAGTATCTGCGTGGCGTACGCCGACTCTGCGATGAGAACGGGCTCCTACTTATTGCCGATGAGATTGCTACCGGTTTTGGCCGTACTGGCAAACTTTTCGCCTGCCACCATGCCGGCGTCACTCCAGATATTGTCACTGTCGGTAAGGCTCTGACTGGCGGTTATATGAGTTTCGCCGCGACCCTATGCACAGACCATGTGGCTCAGGTCATCTCAAGCGGCGAGTCGGGCTGTTTCATGCACGGGCCCACGTTCATGGGCAACCCCTTGGCTTGCGCTGTGGCTTGCGCCTCCATTGACCTCCTTCTCAGCAAGGATTGGCAAGCTAAGATTGCGCATATCGAGTCCGTCATGCGTGAGGAGCTTAGTCCTTTGACCTCTCTTCCGCAAGTGGCTGACGTGCGTGTGCTTGGAGCGATAGGCGTTGTGGAGACGCACAAGCCTGTCGATATGGCGTCATTGCAGAAGATTTTTGTGGAGAATGGCGTATGGATTCGTCCATTTGGCAGGCTCGTCTATATAATGCCGCAATATATCATTTCGGACGACGAGTTGCGTCGCCTGTGCCATGGTCTGGCGGCTGGTGTCCGCTCTATGGCCTAAAATCGTCTCATGATAAGACAGTCGTTAGTATGATAGACTATCAAAAGGAACTCGACAAACTGCAACAGGCTGACAGTCTGCGCTCTCTCCCGACGACCGATACGTCTGGCATGGTCAACCTCTCCACCAACGATTACCTCGGCCTTAACGACCGCGCTGAGCTTTATGACGAGTTCCTTGGCTCTTATTCGCCCTCCACTCGTTCCATGAGCGCGGCCAGCAGTCGGCTGCTGACAGGCAACCATGCCGAGTATCAGCATTTCGAGGAGACTCTGTCGGAACTGTATGGGGGCTTGTCGGCTCTTGTCTTCAATTGTGGTTTTCATGCCAACACGGGTGTACTCCCGGCCTTGGCGGACAAAGAAGACCTCATAATTGCCGACAAGCTCATTCATGCCAGTCTGATTGATGGAATGAGGCTCGCTGCTGCCAATGGCACGCAGACGTCGCGCTTCAACCATAATGATGTCGCTCATCTTCGTCGCCTGCTTGAAAAACGCCGGGGGGCGTCTGGACGCACGTTTGTGGTCGTCGAGAGCATATATAGCATGGATGGCGACATGTCGCCTTTGGAGGAGCTGTGTGATTTGAGGCGAGAGTTCGGTTTCCTGCTCTATGTCGATGAGGCTCACGGAGTGGGTGTCCGTGGCAAACGCGGCGAGGGACTTGTTGGTGAACTTGGGCTGCTTGGCGATGTTGATGTCATTGTTGGCACTTGCGGCAAGGCTCTCGCCTCCGAGGGCGCTTGGGTCATATCTTCGCCTGTGATTCGCCAATGGCTTGTCAATAAGTGCCGTACGATGATTTTTACCACTGGGCTTCCTCCTGTCAATGTGGCATGGACTGATTTCATTGTCCAAAAGGTCGCCTCTATGGAGGTGGAAAGGCAAAACCTACGCCAACTTGGCGCATGGCTTACTAATCAATTGGGCATGGCTGAGCAGACTGGTGGCGCCACGCAGATTGTGCCTTATCTTTGTGGCGAGAATTCGGTGGCTGTTAATTTGAGTGCCGCCTTGCGGAATGCCGGCTTCTATGTGCTGCCCATTCGCCACCCGACTGTGCCATTGGGACAAGCACGACTGCGTTTTTCGCTCAAGGCGACTATGCGGCAGGAGGACCTTAGCCCTATGCTCTCCATCATTAATGACTTTAAACGATGAAATATAGCCAGATAAGCTCTGATTTAAACTCTGCCGAGGTCACTCTGTGGTTTCTCGGCTGGGGTTTCAGTGACGCCATCGCCTCCTGCATAAAGGATTCTGGCAATGTCATCCTCTTCTGGGATTACACTGATTTGAGAGCCGACATCGACCTCAGCCGATGGACGTCATTCCGCATCAAGGCTTGGAGCATGGGTGTGTGGGCCGCCGAGATGTTCATGCTTGCCAACCCCGGGCTTAATGTAGTCCATTCAATGGCTTTTTGCGGAACAGCCCGCCCTTGTGACCCGCTCTTTGGCATCGGGCTTGACAACGTGAGGCTGACCATTGATAACTGGAATGAAGCCAATGCACGCAAGTTTGCAAGGAAGATTGCCATTGACGCTGCTTTGGCGCAGACTGTGCTGAGTGTGATGAACTCTCGCGGTGTTGACAGTCAGCGGACTGAGCTTGAGGCTATTTGCGAGCGGCAATCAGCTGATGCCGGCTCCATCTTGTGGAATGAGGCTGTGATAAGTCTTCGTGACCGTATTTTCCCCGTCGAGTCGCAGCGCCGATGGTGGCAGTCGCATGCGGAGCATGTTGAGGAGCGAGACATCCCACATTGGCCGTTCTGAAAACACACCCTCTGACGGATGATTAATGAAGTAGCCCGACGTTTCGGGCAATGCGCTGAGACTTATGACAGTGCCGCGCCAATCCAACACGGGGTGGCTGAGCGTCTCTCTCATGTGGCCTCATTGTATGTTCCTCACGGCGCTCAAATCCTCGAGATTGGGTGCGGCACTGGCGCGTTGACTCAATCAATTGCAAGGAGTGTCAACCCCTCTTCTTTGATTCTCAATGACCTGAGCCCCCAAATGGTGGAAAAGGCTAAAAATGCCGTCCTCTCCAATCTGACTCACTCACCCTGCTCTGTAACCTCCCTTGTCGGTGACGCTGAGCAGATTGATTGGCCTCTGGCGGACGCCATTGTCTCATCTTCTGCCGTCCAATGGTTCAAAAATCCGCTCTCTTTCGTCTCAAAAGCCAAGTCTGCGCTTCCCAATGGCGGAATAGTGGCCATTGCGACATATGGACCAATGACTTTCAGTGAGTTGCGTGCTGGCCAACCTAATGACTACCCCTCACTTTCTCAATGGACTGACGAGTTTATCAAGGAGGGCTTCATCATCTTGAGCAAAAATGAGTCAACTGAATGCCAGTCTTTCAGCTCCAGAATGTCGTTGCTTAGGATGGTCGCGCGGAGCGGAATAGGCGGGCGAGGTGGAGGTCAGTCTACTGCGGCAATCCAAGGCAAATGCCAATTAACTTGGCAAGAATTTAGTGTCTGCGCCCGGATACAATAGTTATTTTTTAGTACCCCCTTATTGTCTTTGCGTGAAGATGGTGAGGGGGATTTCTTTGTGTGTGAATTTCGCAGTCCTTTGTCTGAGTATATTTTAGCATTTGTTATTTGGAACATATAAGCATTGTGACTAATTTAGACGTCGAATAAACAAAAGCGACAAGTCGTCAATAGACTATCCGATGTCAACCCAATTTTCGAGGACTGCACGTCCAGCGTGGCTAAAGGCGGCGACGGCTGCCTTGGGGATGTCGGCTCTCTTGTCGGGGTCTGTGATATGTTGCCACGCCCAGTCCCGTGTCGAGTTCCATGGCCGCGTGCTTGATTCCGCTAATGGTGAGTCTCTGCCTTTTGCTGCCGTCGTTTTGAGGCGGGGTGGGGTGGTCATCTCGGGAGTGGCTGCAGATTCTGATGGCAATTTCGCCATGACAGCCCTTGCCGGAGATTCTGTCTGCGCCACTTATATAGGCTATGAGCCTGTCACTCTTTGTGTCGCCCCCGAGGTCAAAATCCGGCTTGCTAAGACTTCAGTCTCTCTGTCCGAGGTGCGTGTGACGGCTTCCGAGTCCAATAACTCATCAACGTCCACCTCCGTGATTGGCCAGACGGCAATGGAGCATTTGCAGCCGGCCTCTCTCACAGACATCATGGCTCTCCTCCCTGGTGGTCAGACGCAAAGCCCTCAGCTCGGAAAGACTAACTCCATCTCACTCCGTGAGGTGGCTGTCGATGATCAAGATTACTCCATATCGTCGCTCGGCACTAAGGTCAATGTTGACGGAGCGCCCATTGGCACCGATGCCGACCTCCAGAAAATCACAGATGCGGGGCAGACGAGTGCCGACGCCAACCGTCAGCATGTGAGCCGCGGGGTGGATATGCGCTCCATTCCCACAGATGAGATAGAGAGCGTCGAGGTCATCCGTGGAATACCATCAGTGCGCTATGGCGACCTGACGAGTGGTGTCGTCAACATCCATAGGAAGAAAGGCGGCTCGCCACTCACTCTCCGTCTCAAGGTCGACCCCTATTCGCGCATTGTCAGCGTGTCAAAGGGTCTCAGCGCACCATCGGGGTGGGGCGTAAACATCGGCGCCGGGCTGCTCAAGTCTAACATCGACCCGCGTAATAATTATGAGACGTACACGCGCGTGAATGTCTCCTTGCGAGGCGACAGGACTTGGACGTCACAGAATCTGTCTATCTCATGGCAGCCTGCGCTTGACTACAGTCAGAATGTCGATGCCGCCAAACAAGACCCTGAAATCCAACTCTCTAAGGATGACAAGTACGAGGCAAGCCACTGCGGTTTTACGCTCTCTGACGTCCTGTCCATCCGTCATGACGATTTAGTCATCTCTTTCCGCCATAGCGCCTCTCTTAGCCACGACGTGACCCGTCAAACCAAGCGGGTGGTCAACACGCAATATTACTATGCGCCAGCTGATGTCTCTGACGGATTGCCACACGATGTCACACCACTCGATGCCAACTATATCGCCAACCACAAGGTTGACGGCCTGCCTTTCTACTCCAACCTCGCGACCAATGTCCGCACTGAGTTCTCATCTGGCGTCATAGCTCACAATCCCTCTGTCGGCATCGAATGGCAATGCAACAAGAACTATGGTGATGGCCAAGTCTTTGACACGCGTCATCCGCTCTCGGCCACCACCACGCGTCGCCCGCGTTCTTTCCGCTCTGTGCCGGCAACCAACGTCATTGGCTATTTTGTTGAGGATGAGCTTTCTGCCGCCCTCGGACAGGTTGACGCGCATTTGACGCTCGGTGTGCGCTTTTCTCAAATGGCAGGTCTTCCAAGCAACTATGCCATGAGAGGGAAAGTATATGCCGACCCGCGTGCCAATCTTTCATTCGATTTGCCATCTTTGCGAGGTGTTCGCGCCAACCTGACGCTCGGCATAGGGCGACTTTGCAAAATGCCGACAATGGATCAGTTGCACCCCGACAATATGTATGTGGACATTTACGAGCTTAACTATTGGCACGCCAAATCAGAGTATCGCCGGGCCATTGTGCGCTCCTACGCAGTCAATCTTGACGCCCCGAGTCTGCAACCCGCGCATAATCTGAAGATGGAGTGCCGGCTTGGTGTCAAGGCTGTCCGTCACTCGTTGTCAGTCAGTGTATTCCGTGAGAAGATGAATGACGGCTTCAGGTATATGAAGACACCCATGACGTTCGCCTACGTGAGATATGACGTCTCTGGGCTTGCCGGCTCAAACGCCCAATACCCCGACACTGCCACTTTGCCTCGCACGTCTGCCAACCGCTTGCGTGTGGTCACTACGGCGCGAAACGGCTCACGCATTGTCAAGCATGGTGTCGAGTGGCAATATGAGTCACCGCGCCTGCCTGTCATATCAACCCGCTTGAGCGTGAGCGGCGCCTGGCTGCGCACAACCCGCGAGAACAGCGAGCCGGAGTGGTATCAAGGCTCGAACAAGACGGTCTTGGGCGTTGTGGTGGACGATGTCTACGCCGGCTTGTATGACTGGCATCAGACTTCGGTGCGCAGCCGAGCCTCAACATCTTTCACTGTCGAGAGCTATTTTGACCGTGTAGGGTTTATTTTCTCCGCCACGGCCGAGTGCCTATGGCATAGCCGGACGACAACGCCGCTGCGCAACGCCCGCCCCATCGCCTATATGGGTGAGGACGGCGTGAAACGTGACTATACTGACACTGAGGCCGCCGACCCCGTCTTGAGGTCTCTCATCCTCAGCTCGACCGAGGCAAGCTTCACTTCCACCGAGCGGCCTTACGCCACTTTTAATTTCAAGGCGACTAAGCGCTTCGGATCCTATGTGTCGCTCAGTTTTTTCGCGGACCGTCTGTTGTCTGCCTCGAGGGCGTATAGCCAAAGCGGCTACTCCGTCCGTCGCTCTTTCTCGCCTTATTTCGGGGCTCAGGCTTATGTCCGTTTCTTGTGAAATTTAACCAACTACCTTAATACAATACAACTTTAACGCAAGATGAAGATTACCAAACTGCTCTCTTTCCTATCAGCGGCGGTGGCTGCTCTTGGATTTTTATCCTGCTCTGGCGATGATGACCCGAGTTTCACGGAGTGTCCCATCTCTTTCACCCAGCCCTCGGGCTATGAGGATGTTGATGCCGACTCTGTCAAGCTTGTGGTGAGAAATGTCTCAAGCAACGTCGAGACTATTTACAGCCTTGTGAACTACCCCGTCCAAATCAATATCGAGGACGGAATATATGACTTCACTCTCTATGTCTATGTGACTAAGGCCGATGGAGAGCGCAGTTACTCAGAGGTCTTGAGGGATACGAAGCAAAATGTCTCTGTCAGTGGAGGTGAGTGCTCCCTCTCTTTCAGCCCCGTCCGTGTCAGTGGCGGTCAAGGCTTTGTGCTTGCGGACATATGCCTCAACAGCCGCCTGCCCGAAGGTGTCAAGACTAATGTCGGGTATGCGTGGTTCCGCATTTACAACAATTCGTCTGATGTCCTCTATGCCGACAGCCTGTGCATTTTCGAGACTAAGTTCAACACGACTAATAAGTTCGCTAACTACCAGCCCGATGTGATGAGTGAGGCTGTCACCCTCGTTGCGCTTTATCAAATTCCCGGCAATGGCAAGGAACACCCGGTGCAGCCCGGCGAGTCTATCCTTATTGCCGACCGCGCCATTGACCACACTGAGACCAACGCTCTCGCTTTTGACCTCTCTTCCGCCAATTTCGAGTGGTATGACGAGACGACCAACGGCATCGATGTTGACAACCCTGAAGTCCCTAACCTCACTTGCGTCTGGAAGTCATCCAAGTCTGTCTGGTCTCCTAACATTCAGGGCAACACCGCGTTCGGCATCGGATATATTGGCGGTGAGAGTGGCGCCCTCGCCAATGATCAATATCTGACGGACTATGTCTATGACTACTCTTACGATCAGACTATAACGGGCAAGGATGGCACGACTACGACTAAGACGATGACGCAGAAAGGCTTCTATAAGTTCCCTAATCAATGGGTTCTTGACGCTGTCACGTTTGCGCCCTCTGAGGCTTACGTATGGAATGTCACGGCACAAAGCCTTGATGCCGGCTATGTGTCGCTCGGTGCGACTGGCTCTGATGCCAACAGGCTTGGCAAGTCGGCTCGCCGCAAGTTCACCGATGGCGCTATTGTCGACACCAACAATTCGTCTGCGGACTTCAATGTCATTGATGCTGACAAGGTTGACCCTTACTACGTCTTCAAATAGTCTTCTCCCAATAGCGTGATGGTGCTATCTCATAAGCAGACTGTCATCTCTTTTCTCGCAAATTGTTTGCTCCTCTCGGTCTCCTCTGCTTTTGCTCAGGAGGCTGAGAGCGGGCTTTTTGATGACCGTCGTCCCTCAGCCGCCACAGAGGCTGATGTCGCTGCCCGCCTCCTGACAGGGGTGTTTGAAAACCCGGCCATGAAAAACGCACTGCGTGACAGTTCGTTGTCAAGCATAGAGGTCGGCTATCTCGGCAATCGCAATGTGAGCGAGTATGCGCAGGATGGTGAAGGATGGAATGGCTGGAATGCCGGGGGCGATGCTTTCATCCGCATCTCGGGCGACATGGTGGCGTGGGGTGGCGCGTCTTATGAGAAGGGTCTCCGGATGAATGTCTATTTGGCCGAGAGTTCAGATTACTATGAGGTCATGCCCATGGCTGTGGCTGACACCACCTATGCCGATAAGGACCGCGAGGCGTATGAGTTTAATGCGGGTTTCGCTTGGGAGGGAAAACGGGCAGGCGCTGGTTTGCAGATTGATTACTCTTCGGCCTGTGAATATCGCACTAAGGACCCGCGTCCTAAGTCCGACGCCATCGTAGCGCGTGTCCGTCTTGGTGGCGTCTGGCGAGTCTCTGACAATCACAGGCTTGGCCTGTACGGCTTGTTGCGCAAGTACTCGCAGGATCTTGACATTGATTTCTATAACGAATATAATTTCGCCACGACGCTTTTCCAGATGCAGGGCGTGGCTTCCGACTATGCGCGTTTCTCCGGCTCATATTCCGAGGCGCATTACAAGGGGCGTCTTGCCGGCGGCGGACTGACTTACGGCGGCCCTGTCAATTTCCGCGTTGGCTTTTCGCGCAGACACTTGGAGAAGGAGCTGCCAGAATTACAAAACGCCGTCATCAATGAGACGTATACCAATATGGAGCGGATTGACATCTCGCGCGTGTTGTCCGCAGGCTTCTGGAACGCCACTTTTGTCCTTTCCGTCTCAGCCTCTCAACTTGAGATGACTCAGAATATTTATGATGACGGCACGACCAACTATCACAAGATAACATCCCGCAAGCCTTACACGTACGACGCTCGTAATGCCGATTTGTTTATATCGGCTGTGCGCTCATCCACTTTCACTCCCTGGGGACTCGACCTCCGTTTCCACTTAGGCTGGTCCTATACCGATGAGAGTGACCTTGACAATGCGACGGTGCTGAGAAAAAATCAAATGCTCCTCGATTTGACTTCTTCGACCTGGCATGACTGGGAGCGTTGCCGCCTGACGTATGGACTGTCTCTCCGTCACCGCAACGCCGTGGGTGTCAAGGGCGACCTCGGTCTGCCAAGGCTCTCTTCCTCAACAGACTGTTTCTATGATGCCGCAGAGCGTGATTTCGACCGTCAGACGACGCCACGCACGGGTGCGGACGTCAATCTCCGTCTTGATGTCGATTTGCCGCGCCACCTGCGCACGGTTTACGTTCGCACGGTTTTCTCATCAGACTGGTATGCGGCGGCGGCCTATCCGCATGCTTGGCTGCTGGTTTTGGCGGCGGGTGTCACCATCTGATCTTTATCACGTCCTGTAAACAGCTATTTGTGCCACATGCCGGACTGGCGGTTCGCCTTGTCGACCCTGTCCATGAATGGCTTGCTCTGCTTGATTGCGTATAGATTGAATTTTGTCTGGATTTGCAGCAATTTTTCCGCGTCTAAGCCCAAGGCGGCCTCCATCAGCAATGCGCTCTTTTCGTTAAGCGGCCGATGCTCATTTATGATTTCACTCAATATGGATGGCGACATGTCAATAATCCTCGCCAATTCGGATTGCAGCATCTCACGCCGGTTTATCTCGTGCTTGATTATAGCGCCGGGATGCACGGGTTGCTGCGTGCTAACGCTTCTGATTTCCATGTGTGTTTGATTTGAAAAGTTGATTGGTCTCGTCACTTGCTCACGCAAATGTTGTCGAAATTAGGCAATTCTGTCGTTGTAGACAATACTCAATTGACAACATACTCCATTTTTTTAGTGTATTAGATGAAAAAACACCCCCGCCATGGCAAGCCACGGCGGGGGTGTCCCATCTAAAACTAAAAGAAGAGCTGTGAAATTACTCGTAGCGGATCGCTTCTATGGGATCGAGGTTGGCCGCCTTGCTGGCTGGAATGTAACCAAACCCGACACCTATGATTGTGCAAACTGCAAATGATACAAAGATACTCCAAAGTGGGATAGATGTGGGCAAACCAAACTGGCTGCACAGCAACGTCCCGAGCCATCCGACTATTATGCCCAGCAAACCTCCTGTGAGACTTATCATTACGCTCTCAATGAGGAACTGGTTGCTTATGTCGAACGACCTCGCACCAACACTCATACGTAAACCAATCTCTTTTGTTCGCTCTGTGACCGAAACAAGCATAATATTCATGATTCCGATGCCTGCGACAAGCAGAGAAAAGGCTGCCGCGACTACCAGAATGATGGTTATGGTGTCCATGGTGCTGCTCATGGTCTCCATCATCTCCTGCTGGCTGCGGATGGTGAAGTTGTCGTCGTCCGAGTCCTTGAGCTTATGGTTGGAGCGCAAGATGGTGGTGAGCTCGTCAATGGCCTCGTCGGTCAACTCCTCCGTTATGGCTGAGCAGTTGATTGAGCTGAAGAAGGTCTGGGCCAAGAGGCGCTTCATGACTGTGGTGTAGGGCGCTATGAGGACGTTGTCCTGATCCATGCCCCAGTTGTTGTAGCCTTTGCTCTTCAATACGCCGACAATTCGGAACGGAGTGGACTTGAAGCGTATGGTCTTGCCCACGCAGTCCGCGTCAGCATCGCCAAAGAGTTCCTTGACAATAGTCGTGCCAACAAGGCATACTTTGGCGTTTTTCTTCACATCCTCGTCGCTGAAGGCTTCGCCCTCTTTTATCTCCCACTTCTTGATGTCAAGATAGTCCAAGCTCTCGCCATACATTGACGAGCTGGTGTTTTTTGCACCATATATGACTTGGCCTGAGGCCGACACCTCGGGAGAGACGTATGTCACATAACGCTTGTCCGCCAAAATAGCCTCGTAGTCCTCTATTTTGAGAGTCTGCATCTCGCTTGGGTCCAGACGGACGCCGCCCATCTGCTCTGCCCCGGGGCGAATCATTATCATGTTCGTGCCCATCTGCGATATGTTCTCGCGGATGCTCTCTTTCGAGCCCTGGCCGATGGCCATCATGATGATGACGGCCGCCACGCCTATGATGATGCCGAGCATGGAGAGGAACGAGCGGAATTTGTTGCTCGCCACGGCACGCAGGGCCACCTTGAAAAGGTTGATGAAGTTCATTGCTCGCTGTGTTTACTGGTTAGTCGTCTTGCGGCTTGGGCAGGGCGGCGAGAGCCTCGGCGGCCGAGAGTATATGGTCGTTAATCACATCCTCGCGGATTTTGCCGTCGCGCAGCATGATGTTGCGGCTGCTGTATTGGGCAATCTCGGGGTTGTGTGTGACGAAGATGATGGTACGGCCCTCAGCGTGGAGGCGTTGGAAAAGAACCAGCATCTCAAAGGATGTGCGGGTGTCCAAGTTTCCCGTGGCCTCGTCGGCAAGGATGACAGCCGGGTTGTTGACCAAGGCTCGCGCTATGGCCACGCGCTGCATCTGGCCGCCGCTCATCTGGTTGCTCTTGTGGTCCAGCCTGTCGCCCAGACCCACCGCCTGCAAGGCTTTGATGGCGGCCTCGCGGCGCTGTGACGCGTTATACTTGCTGTTGTACATGAGTGGCAGCTCGACGTTCTCGACGGCTGTGGTCTTGGGCAGCAGGTTGTAATTCTGGAAGACGAAGCCGATTTTGCGGTTGCGCAGTTTGGCTCGCTGGTTTTTGCTCATGGTGCGGACCGCCGTGCCGTCAAGGTAGTACTCGCCGCTCGATGGCGTGTCGAGGCAGCCTAACTGGTTGAGCAGCGTGCTTTTGCCGGAGCCGGAGGTTCCCATGATGGTCACGAACTCGCCCTCATATATCTTGAAGCTGATGCCGCGGAGCGCATGGACAATCTCGTCGCCCACGCGGAAGTTGCGCCGCACATCCTGCAACTCGATAACTACACGGCGGTCAGCCTGGTTTTTCTCTTCTGCCATGTGTATCCCTCCTCGTGCGTTACTTCTTTTTCTTGTTTGGAGGCCCGGGCATGAACGGGTTGCTCTTGGTCTCGCCCTCTGCCGATTCGTCTACAGAGGCTGTTGCGCCGAGCTCGAAGCTGACAACCACTTTGTCGCCCTCTGCGAGTCCGCTCACCACCTCGACCTCGGTTCCGCCATTGAGGCCGGTCTCTATGGGGCATGCCTTGAATGTCTTGCCGTCGAACTTCCAAACCTTGGTCTTGGCGTCCGGGGCGTCCTCCACGTTCTGGTCCTTCGTCATGAGAGCCTGGTTGGGGGTGAAACGCAACGCCTTGCTCGGCATTACGAGAACACCGTTTCGCTCGGCAGTGAAGACTGTGACGTTGGCTGTCAAGCCGGGAAGGAGTTTAAGGTCTTTGTTGGGCGCCGAGATTACTACCTCGTAGGTCACGACGTTGCTCTCTGTCGTAGCCTCTTTGCGCACCTGTGTCACACTGCCCTGGAATGTGTCGTCGGGGAAGGCGTCGACGGTGAAGGTGACGCGCTGACCCTCTTTCACACCGCCTATGTCGGCCTCGTCAATGTCGGCTATGACGCGCATGTCGGTCAAGTCCTGAGCTATGTTGAACAGGGTAGGGGTGGTCATGGCCGATGCCACTGTCTGACCTTCCTCAACCTCGCGGCTCAGCACCACGCCGTCAATCGGACTGGTGATGGTGGCGTAGCCGAGGTTGGTCTGGGCTTTGGACACGTTCTGTTGCTGCACCACAATCTGCTGGCGTGCCTGCTCATAGCTGAGGCGTGCCGTCTCGTAGTCGTTGACTGACACGAGACCCTTCTCGAAAAGAGTTGCATACCTGTCGAAGTTCGACTTCTGGTAGTCGAGGTCGCTCTGGGCGTTGGCAAGTTGGCTCTTGGCCGAGGTGAGCTCGGAGAGGAGGTTGGTCTTGTCAAGCTCGGCAATGACTTGCCCCTTCTTAACTACGCTGTTGTAGTCGACATATATCTTGGATATGATGCCGGAGACCTGGGTGCCTACCTCCACTTTGGTCACAGGCTCAATGGTACCGGTGGCTGTTACCGAGGTCGATACGTCGCCACGTCCGATAGTGGCCTGCGTATAGCTGACCTGACTCTCTTGGGAGCAAGAAGCCAACAGGGTGAGGACTGCGGCCCCCGCTATTGCTATATGTTTCATTTCCACTTTTTTATTCTTGTGTACGTGTTGTCTCTTGTGTCTTGGCTTAAAGGGCAAGCTCCTCGCCGGCGTAGAATTTGAGCAGGGCGATGTTCAGCAGTGCCGTATATTTGCTCTGGAGTTTTTGCTGCTGCGCCGTCAGGAGGTTGCTCTTGCCTTGTGTCAGCTCGGCTATGTTCTTGAGACCGAGGCGGAATTGCTCGGAGACAAGGTCGAAACTCTCTTGCATGCTCTGCTCGTTGGCTACGGCTGCCTGATATTGCATCTGGGCGCTTTGGGCGTTCAGCCAATAGGTCTCCACTTGCTGATATATTTTGTTCTCGGCGTCGCGCTGGTCGAGTTCGCTCTGCCTGCGCTGAATTTTCGCTTTGCTGCGGTTGGTGCGCGTCTGCCTGTTGTCGAGGATGGGCACGTTTATGCTGAGGCCGATTGAGTTGTTGACGTTCTGCTTAATCTGTTTGCCCACACCCGTCTCGTCCGCGCTGTTATGACCGGTGGACACGCCTGCCGAGAGGCTGATGGTGGGGTAGTGGCCGCCGCGGGCGATCCGCTCCTGAATGTCGGCCTGCTCGATGCTGAGGAGGGCGTTCTTCATCTCTGGACGGGTCTCGACGGCTGCGGCGAACACGTCGTCGATTGTCGGGAGGGCCGCAAGTATCTTCTCGTCGCTAAGTTCCGGAATGGCCACGTCGAAATCGCTGCTCTTGATAATCTCCAAAATCTGGCGCAGCTGCATCTTGTAGTTGGCCACTTGAGTCAATGCCGACACAAGTGAGTATTGGTCTTGCGACATCTGGGCCTCAAGCTGGGCTAAGTCGACTTTGGCGAGCTGGCCGGCCTCGACCATGGCCTTGCCCCTGTCGCGGAGCATTGTGCTGGTGGCTAATGTGCTGTCGGCTACGCGCGCAGCGTCTGCCTCATAAAGAATTTGTACGTAGTATTGTACAATCTGCTCTTCGATGGTTGTCGCGGTCTGGTCGTTGGTGTTCTGGGCCTTCTCGACGTCAATCTTGTAGCTCTGGCGCTCGCGGCGTGTCCGTCCGCCATCCCACACGGTCCAATTGGCCTGCAGGGCGTAGTTGCCTGAATATGTTACATCGCTCTGAGTCGATGTCATTGTGCCTCCGCTCAATGCGACAGTGTTTTGGCTGAACGGTCGCCACCCCAAATTGTGACTGGTGGAGAAACTGAGGGTGGGCATAAGTTGCCCCGTGGCGCTCTCAACAGACACCTCCGACTGCTCCAGTGTCAACTCTCCGCTTTTCACTTCGATGTTGTTTGCCAAAGCATAGTCAATGCACTCTTGCAAAGTCCACTGCCCGCTGTGTGCCGCCACTTGCGTGGTGTCGGCCGTCTGGGCATTTGCGCATGTCAACGCCGTGGCTGCCAATGCAAAGGCTGTCGTGAGTCTCGTTATCATTGTGCGAATCTTTTTGCTGTTGTCTCTGTTCGCCGTCTTGCGGCAAGTCAGTCTTGCGGCGGGGGTGCCTCCTCATCGCCGTTTTGACAGTCGCAAATATATGGTCATTGTTCAATGCGGCACGCGCAAAACCGACCAACGCCCATTTTTTAGAGACAAAGAGGGCGGAGGGCAGTCTGAGCTGATGCGTCAGTTTGACACAATGGGTCATTTGTGGGCATGAAAAAAGCGCCCCCGATATCCCATCGGAGCCGCTTTCAATTACAAAAGAACAGTTATGGACTATACGGGTCTCGCATAACCGCACTCTATATGTCGAGTCAGGTTAGGACGATTCTCGAACCGGCTTTTATGTCCGACCCGTTAATCAATGGCAAATTTACGCGATTATCTTATATCTGCAAACGGATTGAATGTTTTTAGGGTAGATATGTTTCTGATTGAAAGCAAAAAGATGGTGTTTGTTTGTAACCGAAACTTGTTTTTGCTGACGTCCGCTTTGAGAATGGCATTATTTTTGTTTTGTTTGGATGCTATTCGCCTGCTTCTTGGTGTTACAATCCTGTGTTTTTGCACAGATGCTGTCGAAAAGATTAAAAAATAAATTTTTGGCCGTAGGTGGTTAAAATAGGGGGTGCTTGACTGATTTTTGATGTTTTGTTAACGATGCGGGGTGTTTTTAAGTGGGGTGTTGCGGATAGTGGTGCTGTCCCTATTTTATTTTTGTCACACATTTATGTGAGTGTATGAAATTTTTAAGACTAAAAAATCACCTAAATTTGCTAATCCAAAACCAACATAATCTTTTGCAGATGTTTAAATCGGGCAAAGTCAAAAATATAATTAAGCGCGGGTCGGGCAGTCTGTTGGCTAAGCTGACCATCACGTTTGTGGTGTTTGTCATTCTCATGAACATAGTTCAGAATGTCAATGTGAGTCTTTCGCGCAGCAACGTCCTCCGCGACTATTTTGTTGAGCAGGTTGAGGGTAAGATGCAGACCGTCTGGGGCGTGAACCGTGAGCGCGTGCTGGACTTTAACCATTACGTGGATGTCATGGATGAGGTCTATCCCCAGATTGCCACCTCTTTGGCTACTGACGACTACTCAACTCTCGAGTCCATTGTACGCGAGGCTGTCAAGGTGCGCAACCTCCCCGGGTTCGTAATCCTCGACGCGCAGCAGGATGTCAGGGCGACTTCCTACGCTGACTACACGCCAAGTCAGGAGGAGCAGATGCAGGGACTTATGTCTCATCTTTTGCTTTCGGATCAAAAGTCCTACTCGGGATGCGTCGACCTGATGGGGGCTGGCATCAGCCTTGTCACAGCTCGGCTCTTCTCCGACTCGAACGGTCGTTTCGCTGCAATGGTTGTCCTCTGCATAACGCCTATTGAGGATGACGCCTACCTCAAAGCGCAAGCCTCATTCACGCAGAGCGACATGAGCGTCTATCGCAACAACGTTATCACTGCCACTTCCTACGATAAGAATGGTGTTGATATTCACGGATTGCCAATTCCCCAAAAATGGGTGGCGGATTCTGCCGCCCTCTATCGAAAGGATATAACTCTTGCCGAGGTGGCCGGCACGTCGGACGTGTTCTCGTCATACAGGCCTCTGATTAATTATGACGGGACTGTTCTCGGCCTCCATCACGTCTGGCTCAGCATAAGGGTTCAGGCGGATATAGCGCAGCGCATCAAGGCCAGCACTATTATTGTCTCGGTCCTCTGCACCATTGTCTTCATTCTCTTTTTCTACCTCTTTGTGCGCCGTCATGTCACAAAACCCCTTGTGGCGTTGCGTGACGACGCCATGCGCATAGCCTCGGGCGACCTCTCTGAGCGTGTCTCAACGCCCCGCACGCACGACGAGGTGGAGCAGCTCGCCGAGGCCATGGACCGCATGCAGGATTCTCTCCGCGAGTCGCTCGGCATCATGGCCAAGACGGGCGAGGTCATCCAGACGAGCAGCGCGCAGATTGGCAAGGCCAGCTCAAGGCTCTCTGACATCTCAAACCGTCAGGCGTCCAGCCTTGAGGAGGTTGCTGCAAGCCTTGAGGAAATGTCGGCCAATGTGCATATGACAACAGACAGCTCAGTTGTGACAGATGGCCTCATGTCCGAGGCTAACGCTGCCGTGGCCAATATTGCCGACAATGCCACTGACAGCATGAACGCCACGCGTCGCATAGCCGGCTCCCTCCGGGCCATTAACAGCCTTGTGAGCCAAACAAATGTGCTGAGTCTCAACGCATCTGTCGAGGCGGCGCGCGCAGGCTCTCACGGAAGGGGCTTCTCCGTTGTGGCGCGCGAGGTCGGCCGTCTGGCCGAGCAGACGCGTGTGGCCAGTGTCGATGTGTCTGAGACGAGCACGCTCTCCATCGCCGGCGCCGAGAACATCAACAAGATGATTGATGACCTTGTGCCGCAGTTGCAAAAGGTGGCCGAGAGCATCAAGGAGATAACCAAGGCAAGCCGCGAGCAGGCCGTAGGCCTCGACCAGATTAACAGTGCGGTGGAGAACCTTAATAATGTCACTCAGGAGACTGCTGCCGATTCTGAGGAGCTGGCGGCCAATGCTCAGGAACTTGCGGAACTGTCCGCCAAGATGAAGGAGATTCTGGACACTTTCACCCTCTAAAGCGTCTCATAAACCCGTCGCCCATGCCCGACTTGCTGACACACATGACCGCCCTTGTAGAGGCGGGTGCCGATGAGGCCGGCCGTGGCTGTCTCGCCGGACCGGTGGTGGCTGCGGCTGTCATCCTGCCAAAGGATGTCTCGGCGGATGACCTCCCGGGACTGAATGACAGTAAGAAGCTGACGGAGAAGAGGCGTGAGGCACTCCGCCCAATTATCGAGGATGTCGCTGTTGCCTGGGCTGTGGGAATGGCCTCACCCGAGGAGATTGACTCCATTAATATTCTCAACGCCAGTATCCTGGCCATGCACAGAGCCATTCGACAACTCTCGGTCGTCCCTGAGCAACTGATAATTGACGGCAATAGATTCCATCCATACTATCGTGATTTTGAAAGCCTTGGAACACATTGCGGCGATGCGGGAGGTGCGCTGCGCCTGCATGACGAGTCAACGCTCATACCGCACCAGACGATTGTGAAAGGCGACGGCAAGTATCTCTCAATAGCGGCAGCCAGCGTCATTGCCAAGACCGAGCGAGACCACATTATGACACGTCTCGCGGCCGATTATCCCGCCTATCGCTGGGATGTTAACAAGGGCTACCCCACTGCTGACCACTATGCGGCCATTGCGAGCGCAGGCATCACGCCATTGCACAGGAGGAGTTTCCGATTGTTCAGGTGAGAGGTGGCGACTTTACCAATCCGTTGCCTTTAAGTTTGTCAGCCCTGCATGTGTCGCTGCGACTTGTTCGTAGTCAAGGAAGCGTACTCTGTCTTTTATGTCGCGGAAAACAGACATGTTTAACTTGTCCATAAACTCTCTGCGGCGGCAGGTGTTGGCGACGATGAAGAAGCGTGAGTGGAAATCCTGAAGCTCGTAGAATTTGGAAAGTGAATTTTTTATGTCGGTTGTGTGTTCGATTTCATAAAAATCAGAGGGCATCTCACGCACGTTTAGCCAGACGACGTCAACTGTTCTTGCTTTCCTTAAAAGACTCTCATATGTGAATTGTGGGAGTGTCGTGATGTCTGCTATATCACCTAATGTCATGCCAAGGAATGACTTGTTTTTGTCTTGGGCGGGTATGAAAGTTTTGTTTGACTTAAGTTTTCCTATTTCTGTAAGGAGCCCTTGATAGTAGCTGTGACTAAATATCTCCTCACTCTTTTGGTCGCCTAACTTGATGTTTAATTTGTCAAGTATACGTTCTCTCTGACAAGTTAGAGCCCAAAGCCCCGGCTGAATTCTGAATATCTCCTTGCTTTTTTGAACAATTCTTCGGACAGTCGCCTCTGGGGTTTTGGTTTGCCACGCAGAGAAATCAACAATTTCGTTTAGTCTTCTGAGGGTGGCCACGCCCCCCTCTTTTTCTAAAGCGTTTATTACCTGCCTTTCCTGTGTATCTTTCTGCATAGTTGCTGCTTTGAAGGAAGATTTATCTTACTCTTCCATAATGCTAAACTCGACGTCCATGAAATCGCCGGCGTCAAGAATTATGTCGCAGTTGGCATATGATTCGTGCACTTTCCGAACCGCTTCATCTTCGCTTTCGGAATCCACTTCTACAATTTTTTCGAGAGTTTCGGTTATACAAACCCTATATTTCATGTTGGTTATTTTTGTTCGTGACTTTCAAAGATATCTATATTTCGTTCCCCCGCAAAATTACTAAGTTTCACCCTCATTTTCCGCCCACAAAACGCAACCTTTTCCGACGCTTGGAAAGTGACGTTTAATTTGTGAAATAAACTTAATTGCGGTTGCCTTTCTCGCTCTATTTACGTATCATTGCATAGAGATAAAAGTTCAACAACGGGGCTCGACGAAGGGGAGCGGGGCGGCCGCAAGGCCAAACCGACATGTCGCTCCAAGTTGAACGAAACTTTTGGGATTTAGAATATTCATGTGCGTAGATTATGAAAAAGGTATTAATGATGTTAGCCATTGGTGTGCTCTGTCAGCACACAGTGGCGCAGGATGAGGAAAGCCTGATTGTCGACGGCTCTAACTCTTGGAGGGCGACCCCCGTCGCGGCTGGCGTCGGCACCTCTATCGATTTCCTCAATGACTGGGGTGAGTTCAACCTCATCTCCGAGCCAATTTACAAGGAGGACTACAAAGGCTACAGAGTCGAGTTCTCAAGCCTCAAAGACTTAGACGGGGGCGGCGTACACCTGAAAATAGGCAAGGCCGTCATGGATGGCGACGTTGACAACGGCGTCTACACCATTGTGCCGCTTGCCGGCGCTGAGAACGGCGTCCTCGTGGGCGAGTTCCCCGAAAACCTCGATGACGAGGTGGCCACTTTCACCGTCCAGTGCGGCAAGGCTGGCGAGTCTGTCGACATTACCAACTTCACTCTCATCACGGCAGACGGCGAGGAGGAGCCTGCCGAGGCTCTTGGCGGAGGCCTGTGGGGCTGCAAGTCCCATGCTGACATCAAGGGCGTCACTTTCAAGGGCGTCTATGGCTATGAGAAGATTCTTGCCGCCGACGGTTCTTCCCTCACCTACGACCCCGAGGCCGAGAAGAATATCGTCTACACCTACACTGTAGTCTTTGAGCAGCCCCTGACAAACACTCTGCTCTTCGAGGCCGATTACCTCAAGACCAAGAGCGACGGCTCGCAGAGTGACGCCTGCCTTGTCCCCTTCTATGCCAACGAGGGCGACACGTCTATTACTTTCTCCATCGACGCCAAGCAGTGCTACGAGAAGGTGTCTAACATCTATGTCAAGGCCAACTCAACCCACGACTACCCGTTCTCTGTCATGTTTAAGAGCATAACACGCACTCGTGTTGACAACACACCCAAGGAGGCGGCCTACAACTACTCCATCCTCACTGGCGACGACATCATCCTCCAGTCCGATCTCGAGAAGTTCGATGAGAATGACGAGGTGGTCTTCTACTACTCCTACGCTTGGGATGACGCGTCCATCAGTTTCGCGGGCTGGGGCATGGGCTCTCTCTGCAGCGGAGCCGACAAGAATACCACTCTTGTGAATATTTATGGAACTCTTAAGCCTGGCAGCTACGAGTATCACACCACGGTCAAGGCTCTCCTTGACATCTGCGGACATCATGAGGCCGAGGGCGAGGGGCGCAAAAAGGATAACACCGAGTGGGATGGGCTCTACTGGTTCATGTGGAACAACTATAACGAGGCTGTGAAGTGCGTCTCCACAAAGATTGACGTCCTGGTGTTTACTGACGTTGAGGTCCGTGTCCCGAACAATGCCGATAATGGCATCAATACAGTGGCAGGTCTAGTGACAGTCGACGAGTCTGCCCAAGTTGTCGGCACAGTCTATTATAACCTCGCTGGCGTCAAGTCTGCTACGCCGTTCAAGGGTATCAGCATTGTCCGAAACACTTTTGCGGACGGCAGTGTGCGTACTGTCAAAACCCTCGTAAGGTAAAAGAGCTATAGTTTAAAATCAACCAGCGCTTGCGCCGCGGTCCGCCATAGAACAATGGCGGACTGCGGCGCAAGTTTTTTTCTAATTGTACCCCCTATCATCTTGTCTATACTGTTCGTAAAAAATACCTCTAAAATTTGCATACCGAATAAACATATTTTATATTTGCCTCTGAACCGAAAATTACAGTTAGATGTCTGATTGATAGCGAACTTGGTTATACTGTTCGCCTCACTCGGACTCTATATGAGAACAGATTTTATTAACAAACACTCATTGCGTATGAAGAAAGTGTTATTGCTTTTAGCGGCAGGCCTCTTCGCCCATCAGGCTATGGCTGCGGATGTGGAGACTCTCAAGATTGACGGCTCCGGTTGGAATGCAACCCCGATTGCCAGTGTCCGCACTCCCATCTCTTTCACAACTGCCTATGGTGAGTTCAAACTCATCTCGTCTCCAATCACCAAGACGGACTACAAGGGTTTCAAGGTTGAGTTCACCGACCTTGTTGATGTTGACGGTGGTGGCGTCCATCTCAAGATTGGCAAGACTGTCACTGTGGATGGGACGGACAAAGATGTCTATCAGTATCCTCACTTCTCGTCGGCTACCGACGGTGTTCTCTCTGGCGAGTTTGCTGCCGATCTTGATGACGAAATCGCTACGTTCAATGTCCAGTGCACCAAGGCGGGCGAGTCTATAACCATCACCAAGTTCACTCTCATTAAGGCCGACGACTCGGAGGAGGTTGTTGAGTCGCTTGGTGGAGTTTCTTGGGGCTGCACTGCTCAGCAGGATATCTCTGGCATAACCTTCACGGGTCAATGGGGTTATGAGAAGATTGTTGCCGCTGACGGCTCGTCGCTCACCTATGACCCTGTGACAGAAAAGGATATTGTCTACACCTATAACATTGAGCTCGCTGAGGCTGCTGGCGTCAAGTTCCTTGTCGAGGTTGACAAGGCGGGTGACAAAGGTGACGAGGGCATGAGATGGATTAATGTTGCGGCAGACCAGACCACCATAACCTTCGAGGTTAGTGCCGCAACCTGCACCTCTGCCGTCACCAACATCTACGTCAAGGCTGATCAGGATGACAAGACCGTTTACCCCTTCACTGTCAACTTCAAGAGCGTCACGCGCACAAAGGTCGACAACTCTGTTAACACTGACCTCAACAAATACTCTATTCTCCGCAGCTCCCAGATTATCCTGAAGTCAGACCTTGAGAAGTTCGATGCGACAGACAAGGTCGTATTCTCTTACTCTTATGAGTGGGATGACACGTCTGTCAACTTCAACGGCTGGGGCATGGGCGGCATTAGAAGTGCTGCCGACAATCAGGCAAATCTTGTTGATATCAAAGGCACCAGCGCTCCCGGCACTTACGAGTATGTAACCACAGTTGGCGACCTCATTGCCATGTGCGGTCATCACAGCGCCGAGGGTGAGGGCGAGAACAAGGACAATACCGAGTGGGACGGACTCTACTGGTTCATGTGGAATAACACAAACGGCACTGTCGTCTGCACCACCACAAAGATTGGCGTCACTGTCTATTCGAGCAAAGATGTGGCCATCGACCCTGATAAGCCAACCGCTGTCAAGGATGCGGAGGCTCAACTTGAAGTTGTGTCAGCCGACTACTATAACCTCATGGGTGTCAAGTCCGCTGCTCCTGTCCATGGCGTCAACATTGTCCGTCAGACTCTCTCCGACGGCTCTGTCCGCACCATCAAGACCTTCGTGAAATAATCGCGACATACCGACTCTCTTCTCCCCTCATGGGCTCATGCCCATGACTACAATTCAGGCAACCTGAATGCGACTGACGCTTGCGCCACGAGCCGCTCCGCCGCCCTCCGCGGTGTGACACGGCTCGCGGCGCAAGTTTTTGTATCTTGTTTCACCATAATTGTTTATCTTCGCGGCGGGGGTGAATGCCCCCTCTCAAAAACCTGATAATAGTCAACACAAGAGTGCCGACTGACGTGCCTGCGCTCGTCTTAAGGCAACTGTAAATCAAGCAAATGACTGCCAACGAAGTTCGTCAAAGCTTCTTGGACTTCTTCGCCTCGAAGGGTCACAAGATCGTCCCATCCGCGCCGATGGTCATTAAGGGCGACCCCACGCTGATGTTCACCAACGCGGGCATGAACCAGTTCAAGGACATCATCCTCGGTAACGTCCCCATCACCTCCCCCCGCGTCTCCGACTCGCAGAAATGTCTCCGCGTCTCCGGTAAGCACAACGACCTTGAGGAGGTCGGACATGACACCTATCACCACACCATGTTCGAGATGCTCGGCAACTGGTCTTTCGGCGACTACTTCAAGACCGAGGCCATCGCTTTCGCATGGGAGTTCCTCACCGATGTCATCAAGCTCGACAAGGACCGTCTCTATGTCACCATCTTCGAGGGCTCGAAAGAGGAGGGCGTCGCCCGCGACACCGAGGCGTTTGACGCTTGGGCTTCGCATGTCGAGAAGAACCGTATCATCGACGGCAACAAGCATGACAACTTCTGGGAGATGGGCGACACCGGCCCATGCGGCCCTTGCTCCGAGATTCACTATGACATGCGCCCCGAAGAGGAGCGCAAGAAGGTGAACGGCCGCGACCTCGTCAACAAGGACGACCCACAGGTCATCGAGATCTGGAACCTCGTCTTCATGCAGTATAACCGCAAGGCCAATGGCGAGCTTGAGCCGCTGCCCAACCACCACGTGGACACTGGCATGGGCTTCGAGCGCCTCGTCCGCGCCGTGCAGCACAAGACTTCCAACTACGACACTGACGTCTTCACCCCCCTGCTCGACAAGATTGCAGAGATAAGCGGTGTTAAGTATGGCGCGGCCGAGAAGACTGACATTGCCATGCGAGTCATGGCCGACCACATCCGCACCATCGCGTTCTCCATCACCGACGGTCAGTTGCCAAGCAACAACAAGGCTGGCTATGTCATCCGCCGAATCCTCCGCCGTGCCGTCCGCTACAACTACACGTTCCTCGGCGGCAAGGAGGCTACTCTCTACAAACTCATCCCGACCCTCGTCGAGACCATGGGCGGCGCCTATCCCGAGCTCAAGGCTCAGCAGGAGCTTGTCACCAAGGTCATCAAGGAGGAGGAGGAGGGCTTCCTCAAGACCCTCGCCACGGGCATCAACATGCTCAACGGCATCATTGCCGACACCAAGAAGGCTGGCAAGTCCAAGATAAGCGGCAAGGTCGCCTTCGAACTCTATGACACCTACGGCTTCCCACTTGACCTCACCGAGCTCATCCTCCGTGAGAATGGCCTTGAGGCCGACACCGCCGAGTTTGACAAGGAGATGGCCGCTCAGAAGGACCGCGCCCGCAACGCTACGGCCATCGAGGCTGGCGACTGGGTGGTTCTTGACGAGAAGGCTGTCAAGGAGGATTTTATTGGCTATGACGAGGTTGAGGCCGATGTACACATTGTCCGCTATCGCACCGTCAAGGCCAAGAATAAGGAGCAAATCCAGATTGTCTTTGACCGCACCCCGTTCTATGGCGAGAGTGGTGGTCAGGTGGGCGACACCGGCACCATCCGTGACGCTTCTGGCAAGGAGGTCCGCATCATCGACACCATCAAGGAGAATAACCTCATCACGCACATCGCGTCCGAGCTCCCTGCCGTCCTTGATCAGCCTGTCCATGTCAAGATTGACGCATACCGTCGTCAGCTCATCGCCAACAACCACTCGGCAACCCACCTCATGCAGGAGGCTCTCCGCGAGGTTCTCGGCTCACACGTTGAGCAGAAAGGCTCGCTCGTGACCCCAGATGCTCTCCGTTTCGACTTCAGCCATTTCCAGAAGGTGACTGACGAGGAGCTTGCCAAGGTTGAGCATCTTGTCAACCTCAAAATCCGCGCCAACGTGCCTCTTGAGGAGGAGCGCGCCATGCCTATTGAGGAGGCTCGCAAACTCGGCGCCATGTCTCTCTTCGGTGAGAAGTACGGTGACAAGGTTCGCGTCGTCAAGTTCGGCTCTTCCATCGAGTTCTGCGGTGGCACTCATGTCAAGGCTACCGGCAACATCGGCTTCTTCAAGATTGTGAGCGAGAGCTCTGTATCTGCCGGTGTTCGCCGTATTGAGGCTGTCACGGCGGATATGGCTGAGAAGATGGTCAACACCCTCGTCTCAACCCTCAAGGACCTCGGCGAGGCTCTCAAGGGCAGCAAGGATCTCCGCAAGAGCATAGAGCAGCTCGTTCAGAACAACTCCAAGCTCCAGCAGCGCGCTGAGACCATGATGACCAGCATCATCGCCGCTGAGCGCGAGAATCTCAAGCATGATGCCCAGATGATTGGCCACCGAGCCCTCATCGTGGCAGAGGTTAAGCCTATCTTCGTCGAGAAGCTTAAGGACCTGGCTTACCAGCTCCGTGGCGAGTATGACGAGGCTGTCATCGTTCTCGGCTGTGTGGCCGATGGCAAGCCTCAGTTGCTCATCATCATCACTGACAACCTTGTCAAGGAACTCGGACTCAATGCTGGTCAGACCATCCGCGATGTCGCCAAGTTCATTCAGGGTGGCGGCGGCGGTCAGCCTTTCTTCGCAACCGCAGGCGGCAAGAACGCCGAGGGCATGGAGGCCGCTCTTCGCGAGGCCAAGTATTTCTTCAGCAATAAGTTGAACGGCTAAAAGTCGCGGCTTATATATGACTAAGTTCCCGTCTTCCCTGCTTATGTGGGGAAGACGGGATTTTTTTATGCCGTGATGTGTGCTTTTTGTCGCTATTGTGAAAAATTGAGAAAAAGTATCACTACTTTTACACGTCACACGGACTCGACTTTCAATCTTAAAACCTTTCTCTCATGCAAACACTTCAAAGGCTCTTGGGTTTCGACCCCAAGAAGACCTCAATCCGCACGGAGGTGATAGCTGGCGTCACCACTTTCCTCACCATGTGCTACATTTTGGCGGTCAACCCGACAATCCTCGCCACCACGGGTATGGACAAGCCTGCGCTCTTCACAGCCACGGCTCTCGCGTCGGCCATAGCCACGCTCCTCTTGGCTTTCATGGCCAAACTGCCGTTTGCTCAGGCCCCCAGCATGGGTCTCAACGCCTTTTTCGCTTTTACGCTTTGTCAGGCCATGGGACTCTCGTGGCAGCAGTCACTCGCCATTCTGCTCATCGAGGGCGTCATCTTTCTCCTCATCACCTTTCTCAATGTGCGCGACAAGATTTTGGAGTGCATCCCGCTCAATCTGCGCTACGCCATTTCAACGGGTATTGGCATGTTTATCGCCTTCATCGGCCTGAAAAACGCAGGTGTGGTGGTGCCAGACCCTGCCACGTGCGTAAGGCTCGGCACTTTCAATTTCTCCAGCCTCCTTGGCATCTTCTCCATTTTGCTCAGCGGGATTTTAATGGCTCGCGGTGTCAAAGGCTCGCTTTTCATCGGTATTATCGCGGCCACGCTCATAGGCATACCTCTTGGCGTTACTCAGATTCCTGATGGTTGGATCCCTGTCTCCGCTCCTCACAGCGTAGCTCCCATTTTCTGCCAGTTCGATTTCACCGGTTTCTTCAGCATCAAGACGCTGCTCATCATTTTCTCTCTCCTACTTGTGAATATCTTTGACACTCTTGGCACTCTTGTCGGCTTGGCCGAGCGCACAGGCATTGTCGGTCCTAAAGGTGAGATTCCTCGTGTCCGCGAGGCAATGATGAGCGATGCCATCGGCACCACTTGTGGCGCTTTGCTTGGCAGCTCAACCATCACCACTTATATCGAGAGCGCGTCTGGCATCTCAGAGGGCGGCCGTTCCGGACTCACCTCTTTTGTCACTGGCGGCTTGTTCCTGCTCGCCATCTTCTTAGCGCCCATCTTCCTGCTCATACCCGGCGCCGCCACCAGCGGAGCCCTTGTCATGGTGGGTGTCCTGATGCTTGAGTCTGTCAAGAAAATCAAACTTGACTCCATCTCCGACGCCTTCCCGGCTTTTATCACCATCATCACCATGGTGCTCTGCTATTCTATTGCGGACGGCATATGCCTTGGCATCCTCAGCTATGTCCTCATTAAGCTCTTCACTGGCAATTTCAAGGATTTGAACGTCACGCTCTATGTTCTCGCCATCCTCTTTGTCATCAACTACGCCTTTGCTTAGCCCCTATGAGAAAGAGAATCATGTCTTTATGCTGTGTCGCTTTGGCAAGCTTGTCTGCGGCGACGAACTCCCGTGCCCAGGTCAACGCCCAGCTTTTCTATGACTTCGGCACTGACAGGCAGTTCGCCACTCTCACTCTCGAGATGTTCAAGGGTGACAAGTGGGGTAGTACCTATTTCTTTGTGGACCATGACTTTAATTACAATCAGCATGTCGATGGCCCAAATGTAGCGCAAGGTGGGACATATACCGAGATAGCCCGCGCCCTTAATTTCTGGCAGGAGTCAAAACTCAGTCCGCTCAGTCTCCACGTTGAGTATAATGGCGGCATCACCCGAAGCTACCCGATTAATAACGCCTGGCTCTTCGGTCTCGACTATTTCATCCATTCACAGGATTTCCGCAACACTCTGACCATCGAGGTCATGTACAAGTCCATTCGCAAGACCGACAGCAAAGTGCCTATGCAGATAACGGCCGTCTGGGGCTGCAAGGATGTGCTGGGACTGACTGGCGTGACCTTCAGCGGCTTCGCCGATTTCTGGTGGGAGACTCACAATGTGGACTATCAGGCCGACGGGTCGTGTGATGTCAAGGAGACGGTCTTCATCACCGAGCCACAGGTGTGGTATAACATTGGCCGGCATTTCGGTGTCGATAATCTGAACCTTGGCACCGAGATTGAGCTGAGCGCCAACTTCGGCTCCGTCGGCGGCTTCAAATGCCGCCCATGCCTTGGCGCGAAGTGGGTGTTCTAATCTGATTTTTAAGCGGTCAACATGTTTGTGTGAGACCGTATCTATAGATGACAACGGGGTGACCTGCATCGCATTGCTGGTCACCCCGTTTGTGTGTATATATTGTGGCTGTGAGTGCTTTTTTTAATTCGTCCACTCTTTAACCCTTGCCACCTCAACCGACAGCAGTCCCGCAATCTCCTCATCTGATTGACCTGCCGCCTTGAGACTTTGTGCCGCCTTGCGTAAGGACTCATTGGCCTCTTCTGCTTTCTTCTTGTTCTCCTCCGCCTGCTTTTTATAAAACTCGGCCCGCATGTCTCTTGAGTCAAGCTCCCACAAGATTTCCTCTTCAACTGACAGCTGCTGCCGCATCTCGGGGTCGAGCAGCCCCTCACGCAGTTTGGCCACCAGCACTTTCTTGTCCTCACTGTCGTGGGCGAGGTCCTCGGGCAGGCTTATTACGCGGCGGTCGGACGACAGGCTGAATCTCTGGTCGAAAACATCGAGCAGACGCTCTGCCGCGTTGCCCGGCTTCTCGGGCAGACGGGGAATCTGCACAATTATGATGTCATGCGTTAGGCTGTCCACAAATTTAGACTTGCCCGACATCTCTATGGGTTTTCCGCTGTAGTCCACCAAGCTATTCCCATATCCGTATGCTATAGGCGCCTCCATCAGTGGCAGTTTGTGCCCAAGCAGGTAGATGGCTATTATGTGGCGAGGCGTTTTCCCGTCGCTCTGCACATTGGCCGGGTCTGCATATTGCCCGGCTATATATTTCCTAAATCTCAGCAGCTCGGTCTGCAACCATACTTTCTGCAACTCGATAAGCACGGTCTCTTCGCGTCTCTCCACCACATTCCCGTCTCCGTCCATCTCCTCGTCCGTTATGGTCGCCTTGAAGTCGAGACGGTAGATTGTGTAGTCGCTATTCGTCTTCCTGTCCGCCACCGAGTTGACATACTCCTGCGAGGCGAACGAGATCTGCGTCACGTTGCGCTTAAGCAAAGTGGAGATTAATATCTTCGCCACTTTCTCGTCGGACATGAGGAACTTGAACGACGCGTCGTATATAGGGTTAAGCATCTCCACCATAGGCTTGTCTTTTTTATGCGAACTGTTTCAGTCGCACATTCTTCCGCAAATATAAGAAAAACAACGGGATGGATGCTTGCATCTCACAGATGATGTATGCACCGCCTGTTCTACTTTACACGATTTTCTATTCTTGTGGCGAGCAGTGCAATAAATCGGGCAAGCTGTCGTTATTTCCGCAAAAGGAAATTAAGAGCATATATGAAAGTGAGTGTCTTTAATCTTCGCAAACCCAACTGGCAGGATTACAAAGATGTTCTGCAGAAAAACGGCATCACTAAGCTATATCATTTCACAGACAGGCGAAATCTTGAGAGCATAGTCAGGCACGGTGGGCTTGTCTCATGGGCTGACGCTTGCGACCATGATATAGATATAGCCGCTCCGGGCGGGAGTGACGCCTCGCATTCTCTTGACAAAAGAATGGGACTGGAGTATTATGTCCGGCTATCTTTTGCTCAAGATCACCCCATGATGCACGTCGCCATGAACGACGGACGTATCGAGGACCCTGTAATTCTTGAGATTGACCCCCAAGTGGCGTATCTCGCCAACACCAAATTCTCAGACCGCAATGCGGCGAGAACGTCAGCTGGAGTCAAGGTGGGCGATTCAGTTTCCGACTTGCGCAACCTCCGTTTCAATCTTTTCAACAAGCGCTATTTCGACCTCGATGCAGACGACAAGCCCTACTATCAGGCTGAAGTTCTTGTCTGCCATGAAGTTCCTCTCTGCTACATTCGGAATATAACGAGTGTCTACCACGGCTACATTGACCGCAGTCTGCTTATGACTCCAGAGGAGAAGGAGGCGGAGGCTGAACGTCGTAGGAAAGAGAAGGAGGCGGAAGCCGAACGTCTCAGAAAAGAGCAGGAGGAGAGGGCTGCCGCTAAACGGCGTGCCTACCTCAACAGCATACGTTTTGGTCTATCTATTGGCGGCAATACGAATAAACTCTATGACAAAGTCATGGTGCGGCCAGGAGAAAGTGTACGTCTCTATTGGGAGGCCAATGCGGATGTCAAAGTATCAATATGTGAAGAAGATGATTTACCTTTTTCATCTCCTTCCACATTGTTTGATGGAGAGCAAAGTAGTGGCTCTTACGAGTTAAAGCCATCGAAAACATCGACTTATTATATGGATGTCACGCCTATTGGTGGCGAGGCCATGCGCAAGGAACTCACAGTAGAGGTCCGCGAGCCAGCTATATTGGTCGATTTCGCTGTTGACCACGAGAGTGCCGGACCAGATGACGAGGTCTTCGTCTCTTGGATTGTCCGAAATGCGGATTCTGTAGAACTGATAGGAATGGGACGCCAAAATCTAAGCGGCTCGATGCTGACAAAAATCAGGAGGGACACGCAATTCAAACTTGTGGTGAAGGATTGTTTCGGTAGTCGTGAGTACACCAAGGCTGTCCGCTACGTCGCTCCAAGCCTCTTCGGATGGCTTCGCATCTACTTCCGCCACCTCTTCGGCTCCAAATAGAATTGGAATCAGCGTTTTAATCAATAGGCTTAGCGTGAAATAACTACCTTTGTCTGTCAATACTTAAATAGGAAAGAGAAAATGGGTAATATATACGTAGAGAATCGCAGACGCAAGATAGAGATAATCGAACGAGATCATCCTGGGGCGCTGATTTGTGACCTTACTTCAAAATCTGACAGTGATGAGTATAGGGTTCTAAGCCCATTCTATCCACATGGTGGAATACCGGTTCCCAAAATGAACGGGACCTTCTCTGCCTGCGTCGAGGGCGTATGGCAAGGTCTCAAGGTTTTCGAGAATTATGGTGTAGATGCTTCGTGTTTTCGTAACGACACGATGAAAGACATCAAGCGCACTGTTCGCCGCTTCGGCAAGCCCCTTGGTCACCAGTTCGGAGACAAGTTGCTGCCTTATTACGAGGCGCGTATGCAAATATACCTCCCAACCTACAAATGTGTTCTCGATAACAAGGAGAAGGCCCGTCTCGCCATCAATAAAATCAAGGAGGCCCTAAAAAAACAAGACGTTGACGTTGTCTTCTTGGACTACAACACCAATTGCGATGTCCGTGACTGCCGCACACCTCTCTCCCACGCTGGCCTCGTTAAGCTATACATTGAGAACAATTATCCTGTATGGACGCCTGGCTCGAAGCCTTACACCAAAGAGGAACTCGCTGAGAAAGACGCTAAGGCTAAGGCGACCTCCAATAAAAAGAATGACAGGAAATCAGCAAAAGGACGAAAAGATAAAGTTGACAATCAGTCGACTCTGCCTGGTCTTTTTGATAATAACTAATGGCGTGGTCGCATATAGTGATAATGCAAATTGTTCAATAGAATAAATTTTTCTTATGTCAAAGTTTATAAGGATTGTAATCACAATTGTGATTTTAATCGCTATGACAATCTTGAAAAAGATTGCTGGATACATGACTGGGACTGCTACTGGTGGGTTTTGGGGACTGGCTGCATTGATTATCGGTTTTGGTGCTATATTTGCCTTGTGGGAGAAAGGCAAGAAGACTGATGATAAGAAAGACGGCGGGGACGAGACTTCTATTTTGCAGAAATAATGTTTCGTGACTATTACGCTATTTTGGAGGTCGGTCCTCAAAGCTCGCCACAGGAGATAAGGGCGGCTTATCGCAGACTCTCTTTACTTTGGCATCCCGACAAGAATCCGGGAAAAGATGTCACGGGGAAGATGCAGGACATCAATGAGGCCTACTCGATTCTCAAGGATCCTGAGAAAAGGGGGCGTTATGACGTCGAATACGCCTTTTATAAGGAATTTGAAAATTCCCGGCGCTCGCAACGCGATATGGCTGATGAGGGCAGTCAGCCAGAGGAAGACTTCGCTAACTCATATACGGTGAGGGATGATCGAGTCCGTGATGACATTCAAAGGGCCCGAAAATACGCTGTCGACCTTGTCTCTGAATTTATGCGCGAATGGAAATCGGCACTAAAAGACGCAGGTCGGGGAGCAAAGGATGGCTGCAAGGCCGTCGCGATTCTCTTCGTTGTGGTCAATCTTTTTTGGTTGATAGTTTATCTGATTGCTAATGTCAAATAAGTTCCGCCTGTTCTCTCTATTTGTTGGTGCAGAACCCTCCTCTTTCCCCCAAAAAACCATAAAATCCCCCGCATCAATCGCCTTTAGGCCTATCTTCGCGTGATTTTTTCATTGTGGTTTTATAACCAAACCACACGTGTTCTCGCTCCTGCATGCCCTTGCGCAATGGCAATTGAGGATAAGTCAACGATAGCATTGGGTGTGTCTTCTGTAAGATGAACCATAACATATGCCCCATCTTCGGATGGAGCATATCCCATTTCCACAAGTTCATTTGTGCCGACAATTTGGATTCCGCGTTCGGTGTCAATGTCATAAACGGTCCTGCTTGAGCCTTTGTGGAGCAGCAGATATCTTATGTTCCTGAAACCATTTAACGCTATTTCGTTCAACGCTGACGCTCGCATGTAATAGGTGCGTGTCTTGAGAATTGTGCTCAAATGGTTGTCGTCCTTGTAATACCCGATAATGATGCCGCAGCCCTGTTCTGGCAGGGTGAACATTTTGTTTTCAGGTCGGTCTAATTCATTTTTTAAGGCTATATATGGCGCATCGCCAAGTTTTATGGGAGCTATGAAAAAATGATTTCTGAGTTCTGCTATAAGGTCGGCATTGGAAGTGTCACTGTTTTCGAGGGCGAGTGAAAGAATCTTTTTGTCAGCGTATGGGCAAAAAACTTTCCCCGCAATGCGCTTAAAGTTAATATCGAGGTAGTTCTCAGCCCCAGGGTGGGGGAGCGCCGCATAAAATTCATAGTCCTCGTTCAGAGTTTGTTGGATGTCTTCCCGGAATTTCTGCCTCGCCTCGTTTTTCCATGTGTTTTTTTCTGATTGTTTATTCCTTGCGTATAGGTATATGACGTGCAAAAAGTTGACATCGTAATGGAATACGAACAGAGTGTCGCGGTCGAATAGCCTGTTTTTGAAATGACAGAGCTTTATTGGCTGCTTCTCTGTTGAGTCCGACTGTAAAATTGAGTTGTCTGTATAACCTGCTTTGCCCAATTTGAATGTGCCATCCTCCTCTTCTAATATTTTAGCGCTTATGAAGAAGTTTGGTATTATGGCATAACCCTCGGTGCGGTCGTCCCTGATATCCCCCTTTTCAATCCAGTCTGGTCGCTTCTCCTTGTCATTAAATACGTCTATTGTCCATTGGATGACGTTGCGTGCATATGTGAATTGTTTAGAGACGGATGGGCGTCCGATTTTATGTCCAATTTTGTAGTATTTGCTATCGCCTATATAAATAGTCTGCTTGGATGACCCGATTACGTCATCTTCTCCTGATGCCGTGAGCGCATCCCAGTGGAACATGTGGTCAACCATCTTGCCATCTGCTTGACTTTTTAGACCGTCTGGCAAATCTTTATCACCAATGAGTTCGTCTATCATGGCCTCGAATGCTATGTTGAAATCTTTGGCGAGGAGGTATTCGTGCGCCCCTTGGGATATAAGTATGTTGTGATGCTCGTCAAAGAATGCGTCACATAGCTCCCACATGCGCAGAGCCTTGTCTGAGTAATATCTATATTTTATTTGCCTGAGCCTCTTTCTCCCCCTGCCTTGCATATATGATGCCCATGTCTGCTTTCTTATCAGGTTGAAGGCAGGCCCCTTTGGGGTGTAGAAACCATATTCATCGTTGATATATCCTAAGATGGAGTAGAAAATCACGAATAGCTCATCGTCAAAGTCTTGTCCTCGACGCTTGCCTATGGTATTGAGATATATCGGGGTGCCGTCTTGAAAAATCGCGCTGTTTTGGCTGACTGTTTTGTGCCAATTTGTCCGATTCCGTCCAGAATGAACAGTTTTGAGAGTTGTTGCGACAAAGTTAGCGTTTTCAATAGCGAAACGTATTATTGTGAGTATTACATCTATTAGCGTGTAACTTTTCCTTTTACCTTTCCGTCCTGTCTGCGCCTTATACTTGACTACGTTGTTTTGTGGGTTTTTCTCTTTGTACACGACTATTGAGCGGTAAATCCAAACGGCAAAGGAGTAGATGAATCTTTTCTCCTCCGCGTTAAGGAGGCAGTTGCTATCGCTTACGTTTATTATATCCTCAGGACGATATTTGCCGAAAACTCTTTCTTGTCCGTCACCATCCCCGCGCATCAGTACTTTGGGGAGGATGAAAACGCAATCATGAAGTTCTTTGTTGTAAAAATAACCGACATAGCAGATGCTGACCCTATGGTTGAGGTCCTCAAGACAATCTAACCCGCAGAGTGTATCCCCAAGGTCTTCTGGCGAGTAGCTGTGCTCCTCAATTAATATTCTCATGATTGTCTATTCACTCGCCTTCCGGTTCGACTGTGTCCTCTGCCATGACTCCGATGTTTTCCATTACTTGGAGTGCGGCCAAAGTATTGATTACTCCGTCTCCCTTATAGAAATCAGAGAATTGCATTTGCTCAGTATTGGTTTTGCGAAAAATGGGGCCCTCGAAGTCTAAGTCGCGAAAAACGTCATACCATAAGTAGAAGATTACTTTGCTGACAAACTCATCAGCCGTTATTTCTTTGCCTTTGCCGCAGTTGACGAAGAAATAGCCGAGTTTCTTGTCTTCAGATTGCGTTTGCTCTCCGATTATGCCGTTTATAGTTGAGATGAATTCCCACCAATCAAATTTTTGCCCGTTAATATTTATTTTCCATCCTAAGCCCTGATTCTTGATGGGGATGTATTTCCATTTCCAGCGGCGTTTGAATGCGCTGTCAATCGGGAAGAGGCTTTGGTCGGATGTGTTCATGGTTGCCCAGATGTGCAAGTTGCAAGGCAATGAGAGTACACGCCCGCTTTTTATGTCGTCTATGGGCGGCTGGTCGCCTATTGCGGGTATGTCTAAATTATTCATTGCCGACGAGATGAACTCACCGAGGTCCGCGTCTGGTATGATTGAGTAGTTTGAGAAACCCGTGGTAGGATTGCGGTCGAGTAGTTGGAAAAGGTCTCCGAATATTTGGGCGCAATTTCCTCTGTTTATCTCTTCTATAACAAGGAAGAATGGCTCCTGTAAGTTGCTCCACGCCCTTATGTAGGCTTGTGTAAATGCCTGAGGGGAGAAGTTATAGGTCACAACGCCGCCCTTTGTGGTTGGCTTGTAGCTGCCCACGAACGAGGCGTAGTCGCTGTCCGGGTGAAATGTTGTGCGAATACAACTGTTTTCCCCATATAAGTTAACGGCTTCGTTGATTTGGTGTGACTTGCCTGTGCCTGGGGCGCCGTATGTTATTTGTTGCAAAGGGGCGCCTGACGTGAAGTTTTTATTTTCGCCCGTAGTGTGTGTGGCTCTCCCTTTGAACAAGTCTTTACAACGCCAAAATTTCATGAACCATGATATTGCGCTACTGCCTATCCTGTGGTTTTTTTCATTACTACTGATGTACGTCGGGTTGCTTTGTAGCTCGTTGACAATTTTTTGTGCGTCGGACAGGCTGTCTATAGAGAATATGTTGAATGATTGCTCCCCTCTCTGCTTTGCGCATATCTCGTTAATCCCGTTTGATAGCTTGTCAATGTAAATCTTTGCTGTCATGTCACTAACTTCTTGTGACTTCAAAAAGCTGATGAAAAGTTCCTTGTTGTTCATTAGAGGGGTTTGGCGAAAAAATGTGTTGTCGCTGCGTCACCAGTTTCTGTTGTCGCAATTTAACGTCCCTTTGATTGCGACGGGGAAACGATATTTATTTATATTTGCATTAAGCAGTCTAAGCCTCATTAATTCGCCCAACTTCTGCACATATCACCCGTCGCAATCAAAGGGATGTTTGTCTGCTTCGGCCGTGTCTGGGGTAATGTATGGGAATGAGGCCTCTGTTCTGTGATTATCTCAGAGCAGTCACTATATGTCCCACAAACCTCTAAAATTCATAGATCTTTTTGCTGGCCTCGGAGGTTTCCATTTGGCCTTGTCCTCTCTCGGTTGCGAATGTGTTTTCGCCTCAGAACTGAAATCTGACTTGCGTTCACTTTACAATGTTAATTTCCCGGGGGTGAACGTTGCTGGTGATATCACGACGATTGCTGAATCTGACGTTCCAGAGCATGATGTCCTTTGCGCTGGCTTCCCTTGCCAGCCCTTTAGCCAAGCAGGGAAACGCAAGGGGTTTGATGATGAGGGGCGTGGTAACCTGTTCTATGAGATATGCAGGATATTACGTTACCATAAGCCTGAGTTCATTATTCTCGAAAACGTATCTAACCTTCTCGGTCATGATGGAGGTAACACGTGGAGGACAATAGAGTCAGAACTTGACAGTCTCTCTTATGATGTCTCGTGCGCTGTCTTGTCACCGCATGAGTTCGGCATTCCGCAGCACCGTAAGAGGATTTACATAGTAGGCAGGCTGCAATCGCAAGGAGGATTGACAGGCTTCGCATTTCCGGAAAAGAATATGAATTCAGTTTGCGACATCCGTAAAGTGTTGTCACAAAAGCCCAAAGACCCAGTGGAGCTGAGTCCTATGGTTAAGAGCCGGTTAGCGGTGTGGCAGGATTTTGTTGATGGTTGCGTCAAACATGGGCAGCAGCTGCCTGGCTTTCCCATCTGGGCAATGGAGTTTGGGGCGACTTATGATTTCCGGGATGTGGCACCAGCTTTCCAATCCCGAGACCAGTTGGCAGGCAAAATGGGTAATCTTGGGGTGTTGGTGTCGGGTGACACTAAGGAGGATTGCCTCGCCATGCTGCCTGTGTATGCGCGGACGGCGTCAAGTCCGGTTTTTCCCAAGTGGAAGATACGTTACATCGAGGAGAACCGGTCTTTCTATCAGCGCAACAAAGAATGGCTTGACCTTTGGCTGCCACAAATTAAGGGCTGGGACAACAGCCACCAGAAATTTGAATGGAACTGCGGTAAGGCAACTCCTAAGCTAAACGATAAGATAGTCCAATTCCGTGCGTCTGGCATACGTGTCAAGATGCCGACTTTTGCGCCCGCTCTCAATCTTGTCGGGACTCAGACTCCCATCTTCCCATGGCTAAACAGATATATGACAGTAGACGAGGCTGCAAAATTGCAGGGAATGGAGGCATTGAACTTTAAAGGCGGAGATGTTGAACTCTCAAAGACTCGCGCCTTAGAGGCTCTTGGCAATGCAGTAAATGTCGAGGTCGTTCGTCGAATCGCTACTAACCTTTTACCCCTGAGGCAGGAATGAAAACCGAAACAATTTCTATCGCGACCAAGCCGCAAGTTTATGGTGTGTTCGTCTATATGAGAAACACCCCGTATAATGCCTTTGCAGAGTATGTTGACAACAGTATCTCCAGTTTTGAGAAGCATGCCGATATCCTTAAAGAGATAAACGAGGGTGGCAAGGTCAGGATTGATATAAAAATCAGTCAAGACATGGTTGTGATTGAGGACAACGCCTTCGGCATAACCGAGGATGAGTATGCCCGCGCATTCGAGCTCGCCCAGCCTCCTTTAGACCCCTCTGGCCTTAACGAGTTCGGCATGGGCATGAAAATATCCTCTATTTGGCTGTCAAGACATTGGAAGGTGGAGTCAAAGGCTTTTGGCGAGGATGTCAAAAAGACTTTTGAGTTTGACTTGGAGGATGTCTTGGAAAATGAGAGGACGCAAGCGGATGTCAGCATAGAAGAATGCCCTATGATAGATGAGCACTACACTCGCATTACTCTGACAAAACTGACATCCAACTGCCCTACTTCAGACAATTGGATTAAAAATATTGCCAATCGGCTTGCCAGTATCTACTCTCGAAAGATAAATGGAGGAGTCGCTGACATTTATGTCAATGATCAGCGGTTGTCATACACCCCTCTTAAGCCTCTCTGTGCCCCCTATTACAGGAATCCAGATGGAAATACGGTCGAATGGAAGAAAGAAATTGATTTCTCTTTTGGAGAAAACATGTCGGTTCGTGGCTTCATCGGTGTATTGCAGAAAATGAAGTCAGGTGAGAATGGCTTTATGTTGTTTCGCAGAGGGCGGGCTATTGGAACAACCTCAGGGGATAAGTATCACCCCAAAGAGTTATGTGGGCAAGAGGGTAGCCCTCAGTATAAAATGATATATGGAGAGTTAGACATCGAGGGCTTCGGCGTGACTTACTCCAAGGACCAGTTTCTGGGCGACGAGCAGTTTGCTGAAATGATTAAGGGGTTGGCCGATTTCATAAAGGCCGATGAGGAACTTGACATAATCGGGCAGGCTCAGAATTACAGGAAGGGTGAAGAGGGATCTCAAACTCAGCGTTCTGAAAACATTAAGAAGCGGATGAAGAATCTGCTGGGAAAAGAAAGGAACAAGCATGAGGATGATAAACAAGAAGACAAGGGTAAGAAGAAGGAGAAGGAACCTGTTTCCAAAACGACTCGCGGTAATGAGGATCGTGCTACATACCACATGAATGTCAATGGTTGCGAGTATGATCTTGAGGTTGAGTTCTCGAATGAGAAGGAAGATGGTATAGTACCACTTTTCTCTTTGAGAACAAAAGACGATAAGGCTCTTAAGCTAACAGTCTTTTTATGCCATAAGTTTTTTTCTCCTGAGTATTACCCCAAAATGACGGATGTAGGGAATGCCGCACCCGTCATCGAACTGCTTAAGTCCATAACGTATGCCTATATAACTATGGTCAAGGGCGGAAAGCCCACAGAGGCCGCAGATTTTGTCAACAAGATGAATTCTGTCATGTGCAACATTAACTGAGTTCATTAGCAAAAATCCCAAATGTCATGGAAACAATCTCAATCATTGAACCGGTAGGTGAAAAGGATGATAACTGGTCTCCTGTTGTCGGGGAGAATACGACTGCCCTTTTGTCTAAGATAACTAATATAGACGATGCCGAAAAGGTAAGAATAAAAAACGAGGCTATCGAGATTCTCTCACACTGCCATAAACCAGGACGAAAAGGTCGAATCACAAACATCGCCGTTGGCTATGTGCAGAGCGGAAAGACATTGTCTTTCACAATATTGTCCGCCCTTGCTGTTGACAATGGCTTCGCGATG
The DNA here is from genome assembly GCA_963658925.1 of bacterium. GTDB lineage: Bacteria > Bacteroidota > Bacteroidia > Bacteroidales > Marinilabiliaceae > W3P20-009. Next base: position 73,160 of record CAVKRQ010000001.1, on the reverse strand, counting down.
ATTATTTATCTTGCGGGGTCTAAGAATAATTTGCTTGCTCAGACACAGCAGAGGTTGAAGGAGGCTCTTCTAAATTTAAATTCGGGAGGAGTACGAGAAATTTGTTTTATTGGCGAGCAGGATTTTAATGCGCAGAAGATTTCCAATTTTTTGGGCAGAGAAAAAGATGACTATGCCGCGCTTTTGCCAATCCTAAAGAACGCTAAGCATGTAGACAATGTCGTGAGTGTCATCTCAGACAGCATAGTCTCTGGCCTTTTGAAATCTAAATCAGTGCTCATAATTGATGACGAGGCGGATCAGGCAAGTCTCAATACATATGCTCGCAAAAATTCCAGAGAGTGGGATAAGGATGAATTTAGCGCAATATACAGCAGTATAAACAAACTGAAAGAGGCTCTGCCTTGTCATTCCTATGTCCAGTACACTGCTACCCCTCAGGCTCCGTTGCTTATCGAGAGCCAAGATATTCTCTCGCCAAAGTATTATACAGTCTTGACACCAGGCGGCGGTTACACTGGTGGCAAATTCTTTTTTGGAGATGATGCCGGTTATACGGTCGTTATCCCAGAAGACGAGATTTATAACAAGAAAACAAAGAACGTATTTGACGAGATCCCCCATTCGCTTGAAGATGCGCTACTTGAGTTTTTTGTGAGCGTTGCGATTGTCGTGAAGTTGCAAAAAAGGGTTGCATTTCTTTCCATGATGGTTCACATTGATGGTCAAAGGGAGACTAACATCAAATTTAAGGATTGGGTTGATTGTTGGATTGGCAAATGGCAGGGTATCCTCTCGAATTGCAAACCCGGCCAAGTGGGGTTCGAGGAAAATCGAGAGATTGTGAGATTGGCGTACAAAGAGGTTGTTAACAAGATGAATGCGGATCAGATTCCTCTTTTTGATGACGTTTGGCGTGAACTTGATCATGTGTTGATTGAATGCAAGGCCTATTTAGTGCAGCCAGCTGATTCGAAGGGAAAAGGTCAAACAGAGATTCCGTGGAACGAGGCCCCTGCTCACGTGCTTGTAGGTGGGGACATGCTCAATCGTGGGTTCACGGTCGAAAACCTCTCCATGACATATCTTCAGCGTTGCGGTAAGGCCACTAATAATGCGGATACACTTGAGCAGCGGGCGCGTTTCTTCGGTTACAAACGGAAGTACAGTGATGTGGTTCGCATATTCATGTCGCAAAAACTTATTAATCTTTTCAGCGACTATGTCCTTCATGAGGAGGATTTCAGGAAAGCTATGTTGGATTGTAAGAGCCGTAAGGTTTGCGATTTGGCGCGAGCGTTTCGCATGGATAATAAGTCGATGCGCCCAACTCGCACAAATGTGCTGAGTCGCGACTTGTTTAAGATTAGGATGTCGGGGTGGCATCAAATGACGTCGACTGTCCAACTGGGAGCAAACAAGGAGATTGTCGAGGCATTTTGCAAGAAAGTCTCAGGGTGGTCTTTGTTTGATGGGAGTTCAACGAAGAGGAATAATCTAAGTGCAATAGTGCCCATAGAACAATTTTGTGATTTCTGGAGGGACTTTGAGTATGAGGATTATCCTAACAAAATGCGTAAGGTGTGTACAATCAACAGTCTCCTATATCTTCTCGAAAAAGGGGCTATGAAGAATGTGCAGGTAATTAAGATGTCAAACATTGAACCGAGTGAGCGTGGCCTCAATCCCAATGGGGATATAAAGAATCTCCAATCTGGTGCTTCGGGAAGTTTCCATGGCGACAAAAGCCTCAAGTCGGAAGATGAGGTTACTATTCAGATATATAACGTGAAAATTAAAAACCCGGGACATGCCAATCATGGTAAGTGCGTGTATAACCTTGCCGTTTACTATCCAGAGACGTTCGCTACGACATATGTTTCTCTTGACGAGAGTGAGGATGATTTTTTTGAGTAACGATTATTAACGGGCCTTATGAAAGCAGATAATCTTTACTGCCGTTTTTTGACTTTAGTGGGAGGCCCTGCATCTCAAGATGCAATCAATGTGCTTCCGTTCGCTGACGGCTCTCCCCATCGGTTCGGAGTCTCATCCTGCGGTGAACCCGTTTTCTTTGTCTGTTGCGCTGACCATGTGTCAGCGGCCTCTGTCCATCTGCGTCTGATAAATGTTGACTTTAATGTTGAGTGTTGCCTCAATACAGATGGTGCCCTTACACGGGGACTGTTTTGTGTAGTGCGTCTTTTGACACGTCAAGTTGATCTCGTGCGCCATTTCGTGGAGATTTTTGACTTGTCTATAAGTTCCTTGCCAGAGAAGCCCACAACAGAACAATTTGCAGCGGAAGTGGAGTCTCTCGTGCAACTCTTTTCTGGTCTCGGCAGGTGTAGCTTGTCTGTTCTTCAGGGGCTCTGGTCCGAACTTTTTATTATCAGTAGGTCGCACAACCCCTTGCAATTAGTTAGGGCATGGCATGTGAACGCGAATGATAGGTTCGACTTCAATGATGGGACTGACAAGATAGAAGTCAAGTCATCGTCAAACAATGGGAAGCGCATCCACTCTTTTGCGGCGGAGCAGTTGAATTCTGGCCAGTCCTCTAAAATATTGGTAGCGTCAGTGCCCGTGGTTGAGTGCGATGCGGGTGTCACTGTTCGAGACCTTGAGGATTCTATTGTAAAAAGGTTGGATGATTTAGAGGCAAGAATAAAGCTTAAGTCCGTTATTCTCAAGGTTGTGGGCTTGCCTGAAGAGTGTGATGCTTACAATGTGGGCTTCGATTCTGCAATTGCAAAAGATGGCTTGGCTTTCTTCGATAGTGTGGATATTCCTAAAATCGAGGCCTCTGACATCCCTTCTCAAGTGTCCAACGTGCATTTCTCCGTGGATCTTTCTGGCGTTAAGCCTGTTAGTCCCACATCCATCAATTCTCTTCTGTTTCATTGTCTTTGAGTGTATATGGGGGCTAAATATAAGTTCATAAGTGGTAAGCAGATCTTAAGCATTTTCGAGTCAAATCTTGATGTCGGGAAATATAAGTTCAGGAGGGAGAAGAGCGGTGTTCGCCATTTTATTTATAATGGCGTGAAATATGCTGCCTATGCCAAGAACATAAGCCATGGGGGTAATGGATATGAATCTTTTGTGACAAGAATTCAACTTCCGCAAAATGAGGAATTTGCTAATTTAGAAGATGATGAGGTCTTTATTCTGTTAGGCTACTGCTGCAATCGTGATGTCTTTGCGTGTTGGGATGTTAATGTAGCGCGTAAACGTCTCAATCGTAGGAAATATGTCTCTTTCTTCTGCCGTCACGACATATCATCAGTTCGTAAAGGCTCAATCACGACCGATGAACTCAGTAATGGTTTGCGATATTGCCTGTTCAAGTCGGTTGATGCGGCCTCTTTTATAGAAAATATAGGCTCTCTCTTCCCATCTACAGACAAGTCAGCAGAAACCATTTTTGATGATGATCCGATATCTGTTGTTAATGAGCCTGTTGATGCTGAGTCCGCAAGTGATGGCAAGCTAAAGAGTTCTGTATGTAGCCCGTTGTGCAGCGAGCCTGATGAGGCAATTGCTTGTATAAGAACTCTTGTGCGCCAATCAAAATATGCCTCAATCGAGATTGTCTCCAAAGTTATGAATCGCTTTGGTGGGCAATACCCTCAGCGTAAATTTCTGGATTGGAGTAAGATTGTAAAAAAGGAGATTGTTTATTGGAAGATAGCGGTCATCCTCTCCTCTTTCCCCAAAAAACCATAAAATCCCCCGCATCAATCGCCTTTAGGCCTATCTTCGCGTGATTTTTAAACCCCGAAGCCCGTCTTTTGTGAAAAGAGACGGCGCAAAAGTCTCGCGATGGCTAATCTTTTCCGCACTTCAACCACAGAACATCTACTCTCGCTCCTCCGAGGCGGGCACGAGCTCTCGCTTCGCCAGCAGGTGGGGCTTGTCGGCCTGCTCTCCATCCCGGCTATTCTGGCTCAGATATCGCATGTCGCCATGGAGTACATCGACGCCTCGATGGTTGGCAGTCTCGGGGCCGACGCGTCAGCCTCGGTTGGCATCGTCGCAACCAGCACATGGATGATATGGGGGCTATGCAACACCACGGCCTCGGGCTTCAGTGTCCAGGTGGCGCATCTTGTGGGCGCGCGTAATAACGAGGCGGCGCGCTCTGTTGTCCGTCAGGGCATTGTCACAACGCTCATCATTAGTCTCCTGCTGTCGTCCATCGCGCTGATTGTCAGTGGTGGACTACCTCATTGGCTCGGTGGCGGCGATGAGATCTGCTCCGACGCCACCGCCTATTTCCGCATAGTCAGCCTCTGCCTCCCCGTCTCACAGATGGGAATGCTCAGCATGGGTGTCATTCGCAGCAGCGGCAATGTCGTCGTGCCGAGCCTTGGCAACATCGCCCTATGTCTTTTAGATGTCATTTTCAATTTCATCTACATCTATCCCACTCGCACGGTGTCGCTCCTCGGTCTTGAGTTCACCATGCCCGGGGCGGGACTCGGTGTCCGTGGCGCTGCTCTCGGCACTGCGACAGCCGAGGTCATAATGGCCTCTTTCCTCCTTTGGTATCTCTTCCGCCGCTCTCCGGCTCTGCGCCTCTGCAACGAGAGCGGCTCTTTCCGCCCTCGCATGGCCTGCCTTGTCCGCGCTGCAAAGATTTCTCTGCCCATGAGTCTTCAGCACCTCGTCATGACCAGTGCGCAGGTGGTCGGAACGTCTATTGTCGCTCCTCTTGGCAAGATGTCCATCGCCGCCAACTCGTTCGGTGTCACAGCCGAGAGTATATGCTACATGCCGGGCTTCGGTGTGGCCGATGCCGCTCAGACCCTCGTTGGCCAAAGTCTTGGTGCTGGGCGTAAGAGACTGATGCACAACTTCGCCCGCGTGTCTGTTGCCACTGGAATGGTGGTCATGACTGTCATGGGCGCTCTCATGTATTTCGGCGCTCCTTTCATGATGAGCCTCTTGTCCCCCGTTCAGGAGATTTGCGACCTTGGCGTCACGGCGCTCCGCATTGAGACGTTTGCCGAGCCTCTTTTCGCGGCTTCCATTGTCGGCTATGGCGTCTTTGTCGGCGCAGGCGACACACTCAAGCCTTGCATCATGAATCTCTTCAGCATGTGGGCTGTCCGCCTCACTCTCGCCTATATGCTTGCGCCTCGCATGGGTTTGGCTGGAGTCTGGACTGCCATGTGCATCGAGATCTGTTTCCGCGGTCTCATCTTTCTTGCGCGCCTCCATTGGGGACATTGGGACAAGGGGGTCGATAAAAGGTAATTTGGGTATGTGATATTCTTCGCGTCATGGTAACTTTGCTTCCGTTTTTCTGGCCCTGTCAGAATAAAACAAGGTTATATTTAACAGTCTATGGACATAATCAAAGATAAAGAGTTTGAGGGCGAGCGCCCACTCTATCGTGCTTCCGATCTCCGTCTCGAGAATGTCACCATTCACAAGGGTGAGAGCAGCCTCAAGGAGACACGCAACATTCAGGCCGACGGATGCCGTTTCGAGGGTAAGTACCCCTTCTGGTGTTGCGATGGTTTTGAGATTAGTAATTGCCTCTTCACCGAGGGCGGACGCGCCGCTCTCTGGTACTCGCGCAACCTGTTGATGACCAACACGATTGTCGAGGCTCCCAAGATGTTCCGTGACATGGACGGCATTGAGCTCCGTGACGTCAAGCTGCTTCACGCCGCCGAGACGCTTTGGCATTGCAAGAACATCAAGCTCTCTAATGTCGAGGTCAACGAGGGTGATTACATCTTCATGCATTGCGAGAATATTGAGATTGACCATCTTACGCTCAACGGCAACTACTCTTTCCAGTATTGCAAAAACGTAACCATCCGCAACTCGACGCTCAACACCAAGGACGCCTTTTGGAACACGGAGAACGTCACTGTCATCGACTCCACCCTCAATGGCGAATACCTCGCTTGGTATTCTAACAGGCTGACCCTTATTAATTGCAAGATTATTGAGACTCAGCCCCTCTGCTATGCCGACAATCTCCGCCTTGTCAACTGTGAGATGGCTCCCGACGCTGACCTGGCCTTTGAGTACTCAGAGGTTGATGCCGACATCCGCGGCAACGTCACTTCGGTCAAAAACCCGCGCAAGGGTCATATCGTGGCCGACTCTTTCGGCGAGGTGATTATTGACGGGAATATCAAAGCCCCCGCCAATTGCATTGTGGAGACCCGCAAATCGTAATCATCCGGCTACCAAGGGGTGCAAGCATACTCCGAAAGCCGTCTCGCCGCAAGTTGTGGCGGGGCGGCTTTCGCATGTTTAACAAGTTTCTCCCTAAAGGTGGTGAATATAAACCCCTATATCCGTTTTTTCGTTACTTTTGCCCCTACAACCCTTATGGCGCAAAGGGGCTGGGATTGTGTTTCTTCGCTAATTCCCGCCTCTTGTGTTCCGAATGTTTTGTCCTCCTAACCAGACAACGGCATGGCGTGCCCATAGCCAATAGCGACCACGTCATTGCCGGTCTCCATTATTAACAAATTCCCCGCGAAGCTAAAAAACGAAAGCTTGCGCAACAATCTGACAACTGACAAGAATTATGCCCTACGATTTTGACTCTCCCGCCAACCGTCGCGGAACCAATTGTTACAAGTGGGATATCGACTCGCCCGAGCAGGACATCATCCCACTCTGGGTCGCCGACATGGATTTCCAGGTCGCCCCTAAAATTGTCGAGGCGATACAGCGACGCGTCAATCACCACGTCTACGGCTACACTCGTGTGCCACAGAGTTTCTACGATGCCATAACCAATTGGTATTCCCGTCGCTATAATTGGCATGTCGAGTCCGACTGGATTATCTACACCATTGGCGTCGTCCCTGCCGTTGCTGCCATCATCAAGAGCCTTGAGGGTGAGAATGGCTGCGGCATCCTCATGCAGACCCCCGCCTACAATTGTTTCTTCTCATGCATCAATAACAGCAAATGCCATTTGGTCGAGAATAAGCTTGTTCGCACTGACGACAGCTATGTTATTGATTGGGACGATTTTGAGGCCAAGGCGGCTCTGCCGGACACCAAGATTTTCTTGCTCTGCAACCCCCATAACCCATCAGGCCGCGTCTGGACTCCCGATGAGCTACGCCGCATGGGCGACATCTGCATCAGCCATGGCGTGACTGTCATCGCCGATGAGATTCACTACGGCATCACCATGCCGGGCTACTCCTACACACCCTATGCGAGCCTCGGTGACAAGTACCGCGACACGTGCATCCAGACCGCGTCATGCTCCAAGAGTTTCAATATTGCCGGCCTGCAAATAGCCTACATAATAGCATCCGACCCGCAAAAGCGTGAGGCTGTCGACCGCGCCATCAACATCAATGAGACTTGCGATGTCAACCCCTTTGGCGTCGAGGCTCTCCAGGCCGCCTATAATGAATGTGGTGACTGGCTCGATGAGTTCTGCCTCTACATCAAGGGCAACTATGATTTCCTTGTCAAGGAGCTGGCCGCTCACCTGCCGTCGGTCAAGGCCATGCGTCTCGAGGGCACCTACCTCGCATGGGTCGATTGCCGCGCGCTTGGCATGAAGAGCGACTATCTTGGCGCCAAGCTTCTCAAAGAGGCTCGTGTCCGAGTCTCGCCTGGTAATATCTATGGCGAGCCGGATGGCTACGTAAGGCTCAATCTCGCCTGCCCGCGTGAGCAGCTTGCGGAGGGTATGCGCCGTATCATTGATTGCCTGAGCAAATAAGGCCATAAAACAAACTAACTGACATGCTTTCCGCAGACGAAGAATCCCGACTCCTGAGCCTCGCCCTCAAGGCCGCGGCCCGTGCCGCGAAGGCTGTAATGGATGTGTACCAGTCACCTCTCGACATGGGCGTTGTGCAGAAGTCGGATAACACGCCGGTGACGAGGGCCGATATGGCGAGCAATGCCGAGATCGCCGCGGCTCTGGCTCCCAGCCGACTGCCAATTCTCAGTGAGGAGACGGCGCATGAGGATTACGTTGTGCGCAGTCGCCACCCGCTCATGTGGGTCGTCGACCCGCTCGATGGAACTAAGGAGTTCATCAAGCGCAATGACATGTTCTCCGTCTGCATAGCTCTCGTGGCCGACCATCGTCCTGTTCTTGGCGTCATAGCCGTGCCGAGTGTGGGCTCCGTCTATTTCACTCGTGGCGGACACTCTTGGCGAGCCTCGTTATCAGAAGAAGGCGAGACGGCGGATGAAGTCCGTCTGCCCATAACGTTCGGCCCCGTGCCTCATGTGGTTCTCGGCAGTGTAAGTCATCCCGGAGCTGCCACTGACCGTGTTGTGGAGTCATTGAGATCCTGTGCGGCGGAGTGGGCTGACGTGAGCCTTGTCGGTGTTGGCAGCAGCATCAAGCAGTGCATGCTTGCCGAGGGGGCTGCGGCTCTCTACCCGCGCTCTGGCACGACCATGGAGTGGGACACGGCGGCAGGCCAGGCCATAATCGAGGCGGCGGGCGGTGGCCTCATGCGTGTGGATACGTGCTCTCCGCTCGACTATAACCGTGCAGATCTCCGCAACCCCGACTTCGTGGCCTATGCCCCCGGTGTGGCGGACGAGATTGTCCGTTTGTCGGTAGAGGCGGTTAAAGGTTGAAGCGACACGCAAAATATCTAAATTTGCCACAATCATGGCGGGAGTCTATGAGGCTTCCGCCTTTTTTATAACAATAAATCCGTCTTTAGTGTGTAATTCTACCCCCCCCAGCGTCTCTGTTGGCAATGCAACAGCCTGGTCTCGCATCTCTTGGATTGACAGTCTGAAAGGCTTCGCGATAATCAGTGTGGTTGTCGGTCACGTGGCTCTTGGTTATCTGAAGTCTGGCACTTTCCAGTCTTACAATGACATTGTGGAGTTTGTCCGAGCACTCTGCTACTCGTTCCATATGCCTTTGTTTTTCATAATGAGCGGCTACGCCTTCACTCTCGCGTATGTCGCGCCTGATGGAAATGTCAAACGTGACAAGGTGAAGTGGCAGGTCTTAAATTTGGCAATCCTCTATGTGTGCGCAAGTGCCGTTCTGATATTATTGAAAATCATCGCGCCCCAGCTCGGCGCCGACCAGGCCTCATGGCGCACACTGCTATTGTTGCCCGTGCAACCCTTTGGCATCTATTGGTTTCTGTATATTCTGATGGCTGTCACGTTGATTGCGTGTTTTTTCTTCAAGGTCGTGAGTCGGGTCTGGGTTTTGGCTCTCTCTTTCCTGCTTGCCGGCTTGGCTCCGTTTTTTGTGATGACGGATTTCTTTGAATTGCACAGGTTCTTCTTCATGTCGCCATTTTTCGTGCTCGGCATTTTGTTGCGGAAAGGTGATTTGAGTGTCCGTGGCCTTGTCCCTAACATTGCAATTGTGGCAGGTCTGGTCTTGCTCGTTCTCTCTTTCTGCGGCTTTAGTGAGTTGCGAACCTTCTCTGTGTCTAATCTTGTCATCGCTCTCGGACTGTGCGTCTTCTTCATCAGGATATTCCAGCATCATGCGTTGGCTGAGTCCTCAGTCCTGAAGTTTTGCGGCCGTCACAGCCTTGAGATTTATCTCATTCACACATATGTCATATCTGCAGAGCGGGCACTCCTTCCGCACTCTAATGTCTGGGTCTCGTTAGTGCTATCCTCGGCGCTCTCGACAGCCATCCCTCTCTGCATCGCTGTTTTTCTCCAGAAAATTAACCTCCACAAACTTGTTTTCCGTCCCGCCTACGTCTTGCGGGACAAGTTGGCGGCTCGCCGCTCTATTTGATTTTATTAAACGCTCTTTACTTGCAAAATTTGCCGATGGTGAGTAATTTTGGAGTGGTCTAAAAAGGCCGTGCGCCATCGTGCGCAGTCGAACCGAAAAATAATTCAATCATAAAGTCATGATTAAGATCGACGATTTCAATTTCAAAGGCAGGAAGGCCATCATCCGTGTGGACTTCAATGTACCCCTCGACAAGCAGACTGGCGAGGTTAGCGACGACACCCGTATCCGTGGCGCCCTCCCCACCATCAAGAAGGTCATCGCTGACGGTGGCGCTGCCATCCTCATGAGCCACATGGGCAAGCCTAAGAACGTCAACCCTCAGGAGGGCGACCCAAAGTTCTCCCTCAAGCAGATTATCCCTGCCATCGAGAAGTATCTCGGCAAGATCCAGTTCGCTGAGGATTGCGCCGCTGCTGACGAGCAGGCCAAGAACCTCAAGCCCGGTGAGATTCTCTTGCTCCAGAACCTCCGCTACTACGCAGAGGAGGAGGGCAAGCCCCGTGGAATCGAGAAGGACGATCCTAAGTTCGAGGACGCTAAGAAGGAGATCAAGGCTAAGCAGAAGGACTTCGCCAAGAAGCTCGCCTCTTACGCTGACGTCTATGTAAACGACGCTTTCGGCACCGCACACCGCAAGCACGCTTCTACCGCTGTCATCGCCGATTTCTTCCCCGAGGACAGCAAGATGTTCGGCTTCCTCATCAACAAGGAGGTCGAGGCTATGGATAAGGTTCTCAACAACGCCGAGAAGCCTTTCACCGCTATCATGGGTGGCGCTAAGGTCTCTGACAAGATCAACATCATCAAGAACCTCCTCAACCGTGTTGACAACCTCATCATCGGCGGCGGCATGACCTACACCTTCATCAAGGCTATGGGCGGCAAGATCGGCGCTTCTCTCTGCGAGGAGGACAAGCTCGACCTCGCTAAGGAGATCCTCGCCGAGGCTAAGGAGAAGGGTGTCAAGGTTTACTTGCCTAAGGACGGTCTCAACGCCGACAAGTTCGACAAGGACGCCAACACCAATGTCTCTAAAATCGATGAGACTCCCGACGGCTGGATGGGTCTCGACATCGCAGACCAGACCATCGCCGAGTACAGCGACGTCATCGCTCACAGCAAGACCGTCATCTGGAACGGCCCGATGGGTGTCTTCGAGTTCGACAAGTTCGCTAAGGGTACCACCGCTGTCGCTCAGGCCGTAGCCAAGGCTACCCAGGAGAACGGCGCCTTCACCCTCATCGGTGGTGGTGACTCAGTCGCAGCTATCAACAAGAACAAGCTCGCTGACAAGGTATCTTACGTATCTACTGGCGGTGGCGCTATGCTCGAGTACATGGAAGGCAAGGTCCTCCCCGGCATCGCAGCTATCCGCGGCGACAAGTAAGCCCAATCGTCCTCTTTCTTGAGGACTCGTAATAAAAGAGGCGCGCTCCGGGTTTTCCGGGGCGCGCCTCTTTGCTTGTGTGCCTTGCAAGGTCGCGATTTAGCGCACTTGAGATTGCAAACAGAGGTCGCTTTCGCGAGCCTCCCTCGAAGTGATAAATGCCAGGCATGCGCCCAAAAATCAGCCCGACGCGGAGGCCCACTGGGCTGTCCGACGTCGGGCTGCTATGACTTGAGCGCCTCGACCGCTATGCCGTTGCCTCCTTCTCTCTGCCCTTGAACATGAAGAAGAACGCTATTGCGACAATGAGCGAGTAGGCGGAGAAGATGCACCATGACGTCCGCCATCCATCCATTTGGGCTGCTGCGTCGCTCTGCGAATATACAAAATGGTTCACTACGGCCTGTGCTGAAAGTGTGCCAATGGCGGCTCCCAACCCGTTGGTCATCAGCATGAACAGACCTTGCGCACTTGAACGCTTGGACGGCTCGACCTCGCTGTCCACAAACAGTGACCCCGAGATGTTGAAGAAATCAAAAGCCACGCCATAGACAATCATAGAAAGCACGAGGGCGATGATTCCCGGCATAGCCGGTGAGCCAATCCCGAAAAATCCGAAGCGCAGGAACCACGCCGTCATGGATATAAGCATGACGACCTTGATGCCATACCTCTTAAGGAAGAATGGTATGAGCAAAATGCACAGCGTCTCGGATATCTGGGATAGCGAAATGAGCAGGTTGGCGTGGTCTACGAAGAATACGCCCTTATATTCCGGCAAATGCCCAAATGAGTCGATAAACGGGCTTGCGTATCCGTTGGTGACCTGCAGCGCCATGCCCAGCATCATCGAGAAGACAAAGAAGAGGAGCATGCGCGGCGTCTTCATCAGCTTGAAGGCGTCAAGCCCCATCCGCTCCTGCCATGTCTGGTCGCTGCGGCCCTCGCTCACCGGGCAGTGAGGCATCGTGAACGAGTATATGCCAAGAATGAGCCCCCACACGCCGCTGAAAAGGAACTGGAGCGGGCTCTGCTGGAAACCGACTAAGTCTATCGTCCACATGGCGATAAGGAAGCCTATAGTGCCGAAAATCCTAATCTTCGGAAAGTCGTTGACCTTGTCGAGGCCCGAACCCTGCATGGCCGTGTATGACACCGAGTTGGACAACCCGAGCGTGGGCATGTAAAAAGCGACAGAGAGTGCGTAGAGTGGGAAGATGTGGCCAAATTCCAAATGGTCGCTTGACAGTCCGACAAAGCAGACGGCAATCATCAGCAGTGCGGCGGCGATGTGAGACAGACCAAGCAGACGCTGTGCCTCAATCTTCCTGTCAGCCAAGATGCCAAACAGAGTCGGCATGAATATGGACACAAGCCCTTGCACGGAGTAAAAGTAGCCAATGTACTCGCCAAGCCCCTCGTGGCCCAAGTAGTTGCCCATCGATGTGAGGTACGAGCCCCACGTGGCGAATTGCAGGAAGAACAAGATGATGAGACGTATTTTCAGTGCCACTATATTTTGTGTGTTGTATGGCCTGTGCATAATCGTGTGCCGACAGGCCCTTTTGGTTAATAATCCCCCGTCTTTGCCAATGGGGGCTATACAAATTTACATATTACTTTCTATTAATGCCATCTTCACGCAAATTTATTTTACATGCAAATCGCCTGCAAAACCAGCTCTCCCACCCACGGGTTTTGTCTGCTCCTGTTGCTGACTTTCCATGTGCCGCATCCTTGGACTTGCCCTCCTGCCGCCCCCAAAACAAGCCTTTGGCGGCTTTTGGGGCGTTCCCGCTGCCATAAATCGTCAAGGGCCGACACCACGCTGTCGTTTATCGTATATTGTTGTAATATAGATTGTTGCTGCCTGATATCCGACCACCATAAGACCCCGCCATCCAATTTTTTCGCCTGAATGTTTGAAAATTCCTAACCTATTTATTTTCTTTGCAGTGTTATTCGCGCCGAAATGCAACATCGGATGCGTCTGACCCCGCCCGAGGCACTTAACCGAGGTTCTCCCGAAAGGGCATCCTTTTGGCGTGTCCCTTCGTCAAGTCTGGGCGCACAACCAAGAACAACAATTAATTAACCAAAACAAAGAAAACTATGTCAGAGGTTGCAGATAAGGTAAAGGCAATTATCGTAGACAAACTCGGTGTTAACGATGACCAGGTAACGGTTGAGGCAAGCTTCACCAACGATCTCGGCGCCGATTCACTCGACACCGTTGAGCTCATCATGGAGTTCGAGAAGGAGTTCGGCATCACCATCCCTGATGACGCTTCTGAGAAGATTCAGACCGTAGGCGACGCTATCAGCTACATCGAGGAGCACGCTGCATAACCATTGACTTCAACTGGAATTTATGGAGCTGAAAAGAGTAGTAGTTACGGGCTTAGGGGCGGTAACGCCTTTAGGCAACAACCTCGCCGACACCTGGCAAGGCCTCGTCTCTGGCGTGAGTGGTGCCGCGCCCATAACACACTTCGACGCCACTAAATTCAAGACCAGGTTCGCCTGCGAAGTCAAGAATTTCGACGGTACCCAGCTTGTTGGCAAGGATGCTCGCAAGATGGATCTCTTCGCCCAGTACGCCATCGTGGCGGCTGAGGAGGCTTTGAGGGATTCCAAGCTTGACTTGCCCAACGAGGACCGTGACCGCATTGGTGTCGTTTGGGGAACAGGAATCGGCGGTATAAAAACCTACTATGAGGAGGCCCGCGATTTCGTTCAGGGCGATGGAACCCCGCGTTTCAGCCCGTTCTTCATCCCCAAGATTATCGCCGACATTGCCCCGGGCTATATCTCGATCCGCAACGGTCTCGGCGGTCCCAACTTCGGTACCGTCTCGGCGTGCGCATCGTCTACCTCCGCCATCGTCGTGGCTTTGGACCTCATCCGTCTCGGTAGGGCCACTGCTGTCGTCACTGGCGGCTCCGAGGCTCCGATTACCGTTTCTGGCGTGGGTGGCTTCACCTCTATGAAGGCCCTCTCAAGCCGCAACGATGATCCCAAGACGGCTTCACGTCCTTTTGATAAGGATCGTGACGGCTTTGTCATCGGCGAGGGCGGCGCAAGTCTTGTTATCGAGGAGTATGAGCATGCTGTCAAGCGTGGCGCGCATATCTATTGCGAGCTCGTAGGCGGCGGCCACTCTGGCGATGCCTACCACATCACCGCCCCTCATCCCGAGGGCAATGGTGCTGCGCGTGTCATGGCCGAGGCTCTCCGCGATGCAAACCTCAAGCCCTCAGACATCGATTACATCAACGTCCACGGCACCTCGACACCCCTTGGTGACAAGGGTGAGCTCATCGCCATCGGCAAGGTCTTTGGCGAGGACGCTTACCGCCTCAACATCAGCTCGACCAAGTCTATGACAGGCCACCTCCTCGGCGCGACCGGCGCTCTCGAGGCTATCGCCTGCGTCAAGACTATCGAGACGGGTATCGTTCCCCCGACCATCAATCATTTCACTGACGACCCCGACATCGACTCTAAGCTCAACCTCACGTTCAATGAGGCTCAGCAGCGTAAGGTCAGGGCTGCTATGTCCAATACGTTTGGATTCGGCGGTCACAACGGCACTGTCGTATTCAAGGAGATCTGATTTTGATAGCCGACTTTCAAGACATAATAAAACTTTTTTCCCGAAAGGGAAGAAAGTTTTATTTTTTTTTGGCCAGAACCATAGGGTATTGGCCTCGCTCAACGGAGCATTTCAGCAAAGCGTTCGTCCACCGCTCTGTCTCGCCTTCTGGTCATCTCGCTGAGACTGAGGCAAACAATGAGAGGCTTGAGTATCTTGGCGACGCCGTTATAGAGACCATCGTATCGGACATCCTCTATCATAAGTTTCCCTCGGCCGATGAGGGCTTCCTCTCGCACCTCAGGTCTAACATGGTATGCCGTGCAAGGCTCAACACCATCTCTTTTGAGTTGGGCCTTGACGAGTACATTGTCATGTCGTCTCGTAAGGATTTGGCGGTGAGCCATATCCCAGGCGATGTGCTTGAGGCTTTTGTGGCTGCCATCTATTTGGATGGTGGGATGAAGAGGGCTTTCAAGTTTGTCGAGAGGGCTATAGCTAATCCCAAGCGCATTGCCGAGGCGCAGAAAGATTCAGACAAGGCTAATTTCAAGAGTGACCTGGTTTGTCTCGGTGAGCAACTCGATGTGGAGGTTATTTTTGAGACCCGCAAAGCCACTGGTAACTTGGGAAGAGACGAGGACGGGTTTGTCCTTTGCTTCATGTCCGAGGTCAAGATTCAAGGTTTTGTGGTCGGGGTAGGGTATGGCCGGTCCAAGAAAGCAGCCGAGCAGATGGCTGCGGAAAAGGTTCTCGCTGCGGTTAAGAGCGGTGAGTTGGAATTGTCTAATGCGAGGGCGTATAGTATACTAAAGTCTGTAGAGGCTGAACTCGATTCTGAGCTTGCTGCGGAGGAATCAGCAGAACGGCTTAGTGACACCAAATCTGGAGGACGAAAGGGTAAGGTGCGGGTTTCTGAGAAAAACGACCTGGTGGAGAAGAAAGGCGAAACGTCAAAGAGTGAGGCTTGCGAATCCGGGGCTGTTTGTCCCAACGGGGGCGACAACTCAGCAGGCGAAGCTAAAGTTGGTGATTGTCAAGATGTTGCCGCTAAACTTGCGGAGCTGTCATGCGCTACTGCTGAGGATGCGACCGCCGATGACAAAATCCTTGGCAATTTGGTCTGTGGGGCTGACCCGATGTCCTATAAATTTTAGTCGCCCTCCGCGTTTATCCCGCGGGCTTGCGACTGATTGAGAAATACCTCATAGAAAGATACCGTCTCGTCATATTTAAGCCTGATCTTCGTCGGTTGCATCAAGAACTCGCGAACGCCATTGGCATTGAATGAGTTGATGTCTATCATCTGCAGGCCCTTTATTTTGAGGTAATAATCAAGCAGTTCGTCATCGTCATATCTGTCGTGGGTCATTTTGCGCATCCTGTCTATGACCCCGTCGCGCATGAGCCCGTCTTGGTCTCCTGGGAAGAGTAGGGCGCAAAGTGTCTCAATTGTCTCCTGCTTTCTTCGCAGCCTCCAAAATCTGAGGTAGTGGAAAATCAGGGGGACTATTAAGCATAGTAGCAATATGCCAATGATGAAGGGTGTCGTTATCTCTGCCATTCTTATTCCTGTATTCTGCCTTTTGAGGCTATACTTTGTGCAAATATATGCCTTTTGATTGCTAAGACTCCAGAGGCTGGAAGTTTTTTAACTCATAGCTTGCGTCCGCCGCTCATTTAGTCTCTTGCCTCATGAGGCTTCTGACCCTCTTTGCCAAGTACTCTTGTTCCGCTTGCCCCGGTGTCGGGATAAGTTCCACCGTCTCGTCTAACCTTCCTATGGATGCGAGGTCCATCAGTGTGGTGTATCCGGACCGACATACGATATTTTTCGCCGAGGTCATCAATCCTTTAAGTTTTGCGGCTTCGGCGAGACCTATTATCTCCACTCCCTCGAAGGTGCGCACATCCTCTTGCCCCGGGTTTGCGCAGACCACCACTCTGCGCCCTTTCTCGCTTTTGAATCTGTCAATCAGATATTTGGTGAATTCACTCCGTTGAGGCTCCGGCCCCGAGGCGACGCCGAGCCATTCCACATCTCCGCTCTCCTCTGCTTCCACCCCCGTCATTCTGCTCATCAGCCCCGCGCAGTGGACTCTCATCCCCCTCGGAATAGGCGTGGACAAGTCGCCGCTCAGCCCGCCCAGCTTGTAGTCGGGGACTATACAGGCGTCGAATCGCCTAATCATCCTGCATATGATAGCTGACAGCAGGCTCTCCGCCCATTTGGGAGCCCCGGGTGAGATGTGCGGGTGAAGCTGATGGGTGATGATGATGCTTGTGACTCCGTGCGCCCTTACCCCATACCTGTTGTCCGATATAATCAGGTTGGGGCGGGTTTTCGCCGCAATTCGGCATGTCTGGCGGTGCTCTCGCAATATGCTCCAGAGGAAAGCCGGCGTCTGCCTCGCTATCTCAAGCCATTGGAAGCGTCCGCCACTCAGCCTCGGAGAGAATGATGGCATGTCAATGACCTCACATTCAGGGAACTGACGCCTGAGTAATTCTAATGATTGACCGCTGCCTGCCAATATCACGCGACAATGTCTGTGCACGAGCGCGCGCACCACGACGGCAGTCCGCGTGGCGTGACCCAGTCCCCAGTCAAGCACTGAGACCAAGACTGTGCTTCCCCTTGTCAGTTTCACACCCTCAAATTACTCACATCTGACGAGATTAGCGGCAAAAACATTAATTTTGTCCACCCGTTAGGGATGTTTGGCCACTCTTGAGAGCGGCGTCCCTCTCTGGGCATAAAATTCTCCACAATGCCAATACGTATCCCAGACTCACTGCCGGCAAGGCAAATACTCGAGTCCGAGCGAGTCTTCATCATGGGCGAGCAGAGGGCTATGACGCAGGACATCCGAACCCTGCGCATCCTCATCCTCAACCTCATGCCCAATAAGGTAGCCACAGAGACGCAACTGCTCAGGGCCCTCTCCAACTCCCCTCTCCAGGTCTCAGCCGAGCTCCTCATGGTCAAGAGCCATAACGCGAAAAACACATCGGCCGAGCACCTCAGCTCGTTCTATGAGACTTTTGACGACGTCAAGGACAAACGCTACGACGGCCTGATTATAACAGGCGCGCCTGTTGAGCAGATGCCTTTCTGCGATGTCGATTATTGGGATGAGCTGTGCCAAATAATGGACTGGAGCCGAACCAATGTCACCAGCACCCTACATATATGCTGGGGTGCGCAGGCCGGCCTTTATTACCACTACGGGATTGACAAATATGCGCTGCCTGAGAAGATGTTCGGCGTGTTCCATCACAAGGTCACGGACCTCAGAGTCCCGCTCGTCCGCGGGTTCGACGATGTCTTTTGCGCCCCGCATTCCCGTCACACTGGCAACAGGCGCGAGGACATAGAGAATTGTCCCGAGTTGAGGCTTCTGGCCTATTCTGAGGAGGCGGGCCCCTACATAGCCATCTCGTATGACGGCCGGCAGGTCTTTGTCATGGGGCACTCCGAATATGACCGAGACACCCTCAAGGACGAGTATTTCCGCGACCTGAACAAGGGTCTCCCCATCAAAATCCCTTGCAACTATTTCCCCGATGACGATCCGGAGAAGACGCCGGCCAAGAGTTGGAGGGCTCATTGCCACCTGCTCTTCACCAACTGGCTCAATTATTATGTCTATCAGCAGACTCCTTACGAACTGTAATTCAGGTTGTTGTCTTTTCTTTTGGGAATAACTCCTGAATTATTTGGCAGAAAAACGCATTGTGGCGCTTGCTTTAATGAAAAATAGCGCTAACTTTGCACTCGGATTTCCGAAGAGGGGTCCGGTTTTTAGGTAGATCCGTTAGCTCAGTTGGTAGAGCACAACACTTTTAATGTTGGGGTCCTGGGTTCGAGCCCCAGACGGATCACACCTTCATTAGAGGCTCTGCAGTTCCACTGCGGAGCCTTTTTGTTTGTCCTAAAACCAATAAAAGCCCGCAAAGGAGGCGCGCCGAAGAGAAACTAAGCTCATCGTGCCGTTAAAAAAGCCTCTTTTTCTTTGCGTGACATAAGTATTGTTTCTAACTTTGTTAGTATGAGCAAAAAAATCATAACGTGGGTCTGTATCGTCCTGCCGTTCGCCTTCATAGGCCTCGTGTTTATGCAGGTGAGGTGGATTGTTGAGGCCTGCAAGCTCAGGGACGCGCAGTTCGACCAAACGGTGGTCAGGTGCATTGACAATGTGGTGTCGCGTCTTGAGACTGATGAACTTATCGAATCCCGCCAAGGTGGGCAGCCCGGGCAGCGCACCTTCACACCTTTCTCAAAATACAAAGATTCTCAGCGGCAAAACGGCCAGGCTGACGAGGTGAGCGTCACTTTCCGCCTTGACAACTTCGGCTTTTACAAGCTCGATGTCAACAAGGCCGGTAGCCTGGCGTCAATTGAGACCGGCGTGGTGGATGCGAGCAGCATATTGGGTAACGATGTCGTCACTAACTCCTATGTGGCCCTCAACGGCATCCTCTCCCGCAAACTGCGCTATCTTAACGCCCAGGCCTCAAAAAGCGTGTTCGAGGAGTCCCCGATTGAGGTGCGCATAAACCCGCAGAGGTTGGACGCCCTGCTCATGCAGCAGTTCGCCGACAATGGCATCTCCTCGCCCTACGAGTACGCGGTCTATAACTCGGCCGGCCAAATGGCGTTCTCAAGCCCGGCCTACGACCCCTCTTATGATGGGCTCATTTTTGACAAGCGGCTCTATCCCAACGATATCCACGCCAAGACGCACAACGTTAGGGTCTACTTCCCCGTAAGGCCCAATGTGGTGCGTGGACTGATGGTCCAAATCATCCCTACGACTTTCTTCTGCCTCGTGGTGATGATTCTCTCGGCCTATATCGTCATCATCATCTTCCGCCAGAAAAAGCTTGACGCCATCAAGAACGACTTCATCAGCAATATGACGCACGAGTTCAAGACGCCCATCTCGACCATGTCCCTCTCGGCTCAAATGCTGCGCGACCTCGCTGACAATGTCAAGCCCGATTTCATCCGGAGGAATACTACAATCATAATCGATGAGGCCAAACGTCTGACCGTTCAGGTCGAGAAGATTCTCCAAATGTCGACTTTCGATCGCGGTAAGGGCCGCCTCAAGCTCGAGGAGAGGAACATAAACGAGATTGTGGACAAGGTGGTCAACAACTTCCGCGTCAAGGTCGAGAGCGCCAATGGTGAAATCAATGTGAGGCTCGATGCCACCGACCCCATAGCCATGGTGGATGACGTCCACTTCACCAATGTCATCTACAACCTGCTTGACAACGCCTTCAAGTACAGGCGGGACGCTCCCATGCTGCACGTCTGGACAAGAAACTCGAACGGCGGCATCATAGTCTCAGTGAAAGACAACGGCCTCGGCATATCTAAAGAGGACCAGAAAAGAATTTTTGAAAAGTTTTATCGTGTCTCAACGGGTGACACTCACGATGTTAAGGGCTTCGGACTCGGCTTGGCTTACGTCAAGAAAATTGTCGAGGATCATGGAGGACAAATTTTTGTTGAGAGTGAATTGAACGTTGGAACGAAATTTGACATATATTTGCCTTTAATAAAGTAATAAAGATATGGATGACAAGAAAAAGCACAAGATTCTTTTAGCCGAGGATGACAGCAACCTCGGTGTCTTGCTGTGCGAATACCTGCAGGCCAAAGATTACGCGGCCGACCTTGCTCACGACGGTGAGGAGGCATATAACATGTTCATCAATGACAAGTACGACCTCTGCATCTTCGACGTCATGATGCCGAAGAAAGACGGCTTCACACTCGCCAAAGAGGTGCGTATGGCCAATGTGGAGGTCCCTATCATATTTTTAACTGCCCGCAACGTCAAGGAGGATATTCTCCAAGGCTTCAAAATCGGAGCAGACGACTATCTGACTAAACCATTCTCAATGGAGGAGCTCACCATGCGCATCGAGGCCATCCTCAGGCGCACCAGTGGTGAGAGCCCCGTTTTGGATACATATAAACTCGGCCGCTTCAAGTTCGACACCCAGAAGCAGCAACTCATTGACGGTGAGAACGTCATTAAGCTCACAACCAAGGAGAGCGAGCTCCTCAAGCTCCTCTGCTCCAACGCCAACAAGGTCCTCGAGCGTAATGTGGCTCTCAAAACCATCTGGGTCGATGACAACTACTTCAACGCGCGCAGCATGGATGTCTACATCACCAAGTTGCGCAAGCACCTGAAGGACGACCCCTCGGTCGAGATTATCAACGTACACGGCAAGGGCTATAAACTCGTCATGTAATAACCCCAATCCTCACCGACGTGCCGCAGGTGCGCTCCGCCCAACGTGGGCAAGAGCCTACGCCTAATGATTTCTTGTGCGCCTTTTGCCTCGTGAGAGGTGGGCGCCCTACTAATAAAGGCTGATTGATTTGATAACCCTGTCCGATGTGATGTCGTGCGGGTCTCTAAAACTATTAAGCGGCATGGTGGGTTAACATCCGCGAAAAGACGAGTTGCGCCTAAGCGACTTCTTTCAAAGCGTCGACGGCCGCCTCAGATGTTACTGAGGCGGCCGTCGCTTTTGTATGTCAATTTTCTCTCGCCGTCCTTCCGCCTCGGCTACGGCTTGGCGGACCTGACGCGGGTGGCGAATATGCGCATTGCCCGATGCTTAGTGCATCTTGCGCCCTATGATGTTGAAAAACTCCTCGCGTGTGGCGTCTCTCGTCAAAAAGGCGCCAGAGAAATCGCTCGTGGTGGTCACAGCGTTTTGCTTTGACACTCCGCGCATCTGCATGCACATGTGCCGAGCCTCAATAACCACGGCGACGCCAAGCGGGTTGAGCGTGTCCTGGATGCACTCTTTTATCTGGGTCGTCAGACGCTCCTGGACCTGAAGACGGCGCGCAAAAGTGTCAACTACGCGCGGCAGCTTGGACAAGCCCGTTATGTAGTCGCGCGGAATGTAGCCTACATGCGCCTTGCCAAAGAAGGGAAGCATGTGATGCTCGCACATGGAGTAGATCTCGATGTCTTTGACTACCACCATCTGCTGATATTTCTCATGGAACATGGCCTGGCGGAGTATGGCCTCGGGATCCTCGCGATACCCTTTCAGGAGATACTGCATCGCCTTGGCTGCGCGGACGGGGGTCTTGACAAGCCCCTCGCGGGTGACATCCTCCCCGACTTCGCTTATGATGCCGGTATAATAGCCCGCCATCCGCTCTGTGCGGGCCTCGTCATATATATTCGGGTCGTCTTGAAGCTCTGACGCGCTGACAACTGTTGCCATTTTGCTTAGGTGAATTTGGTGTTAGTTGGCGCGAAAATACTCTATTTTCGTCTCTTTTATGATGTGCGGCGACCTCTTAATTGCGGCGACTGCCTTTTTGTGCCATATCTTTGTTTCTGTCTCGTAGTTTTTTTACCTATATTTGTGAAAGTGCGCGTAGTGGGGTGGGGTACATTCTTCCGCGCCATGCATCACCGAAATAGATTTGCAGAATACCGAATACTAAAATTCCTCTCAGATAAAACAAACAACATGATGGAAGAGAAGTCTATTACACTTACTTATGAGGTCTCAAAAGACAAGACGGCCGAGGTCATGGGCTCTGGCGACATGCCGGTGCTCGCCACTCCTGCCATGGTGGCCATGATGGAAAATGCCGCCATGACACTCGCCAAGCCCCTTTGCGCGGAGGGCGACACGACTGTCGGAAGCCTCATAAACACATCTCATTTGCGTCCATCCGCCGTGGGCGCGTCGATAAGCGTAACAGCCACTCTCAAGGCGCAGGAGGGCCGTAAACTGACATTCGCCATTGTGGCCAAGGACGGTGACAATGTCATTGGCGAGGCTGAGCATGTGCGATTCATGGTGACGAGAGAGCGTTTCCTCGCCAAACTGGGCAAGTGATGTTTATGCCTAACCACGTCATATTCCCCATGAACATCAAGATATTATTAACCTCCTTGGCCTCTGTGCTTATGCTTTCGTCATGCTGTTGCCAGCATGACGCGCAAGCGGCTAATGATATGGCGGCTACTGCCGTGACTAAGAAAATAGCCAAGGGTGACGGGGTCTCGTTTAGTGGCCGCCACGTAAACGGGGGACTCGATTTGACCTCTGCAGGCTCCGGGCTGCGTTGTACCCCGGTGTCACACGTGGCCGTGGGTGGCGAGATTGTCTTTGTCAACTGCGTCTTCGACGATGACGTGCTCAGCTATGTGGCCTCAGCCAACCAGAGCGTCAGCGCCGACTTCGACTCCGATGTGACGTTCATCGGCTGCGTGTTCCAAAAGGGCCTTGACTTGCGTCAAAGCATATTCCGCGGCAGGCTCGACTTTGAGAAGTGCGTGGTTCGCGGCGCGGCTCTCTTTGATGGGGCTCGCTTCTTGGGCGGTTGCGTGCTTAACGGAAGTCAGTTCGAGTCGACCGCCTCGTTTGACGGCGTCCGTTTCGGACCGGGCAGCAGCCTCCGAAGTGTCAAGTTTGACATGGCGGCACTGTTCCAAAACTCATGGCTCGAGTCTGATGTCATGTTTACCGACAGCCATTTCGCAGGTGTGTCGGATTTCTCGCATCTTCATGCGGCCGGCGGCGTCAACATGTCCAATTGCCAGTTCGGCAGCCGTGTGGAGTGCCGCGATGCCTCTTTTCTCGGCGCTGTGAGACTCTCTAATGCGCATTTTGCGGGGAATGTCATAGCCGAGAACACGTTCTTCCTTGGAACTCTGAATCTTAACAAAGCAACTTTTGATAACGATGTCGAGGTGTTCCATTGCGTTTTCACTGCTTCGCCCGACATCTCAAACACAATCAAGGCCGACACCGCTGTTGCCACTGAGCGCAATAACCAATGCCTGTCGCGGCCGATAAATATTTTGCAATGAAGAAGAGCTTTATTGTGGCGGCCGCAGCAGCCGCACTCACAGGATCTTCCCTGACAGCTTGCGATGAGGATACTCTCGACCTCATCTTTGGCATTTTGAACGTCTTGACCGATAGCGGTGAGGAGGTTACAGTCCAAGTCGATGACAAGGGACTCGGCTATCTGGAGCCCGATGAGGACACGAGTACCATCGAGGACGACATCCACCTCAACACTAATGATGGCGACGGCACTGTGACCTCCGACCTGCCAAGCAAGGTGGACCTCACCGCCTATCTGCCCCCAATTGGCAATCAAGGGTCCTATGGCACCTGCGTGGCGTGGGCCACGGCCTACAATTGCCGAACATGGTTGGACGCACATAAAAACGGGCGCACGACCAATCAGTTGACAACAAGCGAGATATACAGCCCTGCTGATATTTGGAAAGGCATTTCGTCAAGCCAAAAGAATTCGGGTTGCCAAGGCACTGCCTTCCAGCCTGCTTTCAACGCCATGGTGTCGCGTGGTGTTGCCACATGGGCCAAATCGCCTTATTTCTCGTCCTCGTCAGATTGTGACTGCTCCAACTCGTCGGCCGAGAACACGGAGGCGGCCAAGCATAAGATCAAGTCTTACCGCGAGATTGCCATAACCGACATTAATACTGTCAAACGCTATCTTGCCGAAGGCCACCCTGTTGTCCTTGGCGCATGCCTCGGTGACAATTATATGAACGCCTCAGGCAGCTCGGTCATCTACTCCAAGGGAACAACCAACCAGACGGGAATGCACGCCTACCATGCCATGATGTGTGTCGGCTATGACAACAACAGGGGCGGTTCTAACGGAGCTTTCCGTATTGTCAACTCTTGGGGTGAGGACTGGGGCGACAACGGTTTCGTCTGGATTGACGCTAACTATATGTGCAGCAGCTCGTTCGCCTATACAGGACTGGTCGCCTATCTTGATGATGACGACACCACGTCTTATGGCGACTCGTCCAGCTCGGTAGACCTTCAGCCCACCAAAATAACCGACGAGGATTATTATGAGGCCGGCGACTCGGATTCTGACGACCCGCGCTGGCGCACTTTGACCTATGACGTCTATAACGCTGGTGATGGTACAGTCAGCGCGTCGTCTACATGGGGCAACGCCTATGTCCTCTACAATGCCTACAACGCCAACGAGATGACAGTGGTGCTCGTGGATCTTTACACCGATCAGCTCGGAGTTGCGAAAAACCAGGCGAACTTCAATTGGGACAAGGATGAGGCCAAGGCGACCATCGGGCTCGATGCGCAAGGTTACTCTCTTACCAATGTGGACATCCCCGGCCAAAGCTCGGTGGCGACTGTCGTCACGAAGGCTACTGACTCAAGCAAGAAAGCCGACGCCTACAATTTCTCTTGGTCCTACAAACTGCCCGA
The DNA here is from genome assembly GCA_963658925.1 of bacterium. Lineage (GTDB taxonomy): Bacteria > Bacteroidota > Bacteroidia > Bacteroidales > Marinilabiliaceae > W3P20-009. Next base: position 48,143 of record CAVKRQ010000001.1, on the reverse strand, counting down.
TGTCTCGGGTAAGTATTATCTCGTGCTTATAGCTGATGCGTTCAGCTCTGTCTCCGAGAGCAATGAGAGTAACAATTATTATTTCCTTACTGCCGCGGACAATGGGCCTCTCACCATCTCCAACGGCGTGATTCAGACCTCTATCGCCAACAACAAGAGCCTCTCACTCGCCAAGCCTAAAAAGAACGCCTCCCACCCTCAGCAGACCGCAGTCAACGAGTCGGCTCCCAACACCTATTCGCCAGCCGAGATTTCCAAAGTCCTGGACCAGATGCGCGCGAGTGGCGAACTGAGAAACAAGGCGCAGCAGTGGGTTGAGCAAAATGAGCAGTCGCCCATGGCCAAGCGCAAGGTTGTCAAGGTGGCCGAGTAGCTATATGACGAACTGATATTCACTGACTTTTTAATCTAACACAGAAAATGAAGACACCTAAGATAAAAAGCGGCGTCATCTTGGCGGCCATCGCCTTGTGCGCCTCCCTCTCTCTCTCCTCTTGCGCCGAATTGCTCTCTACGAGCACTCCGCAGAAGAAAAAAACTACAACTACAACCACGACGGTGACTTCGTCCAGCTCAACCTCCAGCTCCACGTCCCAGTCCACGTCGACGACTACGGTCGGAAAGGCCAAGGCTGACGGCTCGACAAGCAAGGGGCGCTCTTCTGTCGCCAAGTAATTTTAACGCCAGTCGGCATTTGTGTTTACTATGTCAATGGTTTGACTACGTAAAACACGGAACTGCTAAGCACAACCCCTTTGCTCATGGGGGGTGGGGTGTCTTTTATCAATAAAATAAGTAATTTTACCACAAGCCAAAGGCGTTACCTCTTCGTGACTCCTCAAAAATCATGTCCATAAGCATTCGCAACATAACGAAAAGATACGGAGCCCAGTTGGCTCTTGACGACGTCTCCGTTGAGATAGCGGACGGTCAGGTCGTTGGACTCCTCGGCCCCAATGGTGCGGGCAAGTCGACACTTATGAAGGTGGTGACAGGCATCATAAAAGCGGATGCGGGCGCAGTTGAAGTGTGTGGACATGACATTGCGGGTGAGAGCGACGAGGTCCGGAGGCTCATTGGCTATCTGCCCGAGAGCAACCCTCTCAACGTCGAGATGTACGTCCGTGAGTACTTGACCATGATGGCGTCACTCAGTGGAGTGGCTGACAAGGCCAAGCGCGTTGAGGAGCTGATTGACATGACTGGATTGGGCCCCGAGGCGCATAAGCGCATTGGCTCCCTGTCAAAGGGCTATCGCCAAAGGGTAGGGCTTTGTCAGGCTCTCGTGGGCGACCCCAAGGTGGTCATTCTCGATGAGCCGACAACGGGTCTCGACCCCAACCAGATCCTTGACATCCGCGAACTCATCCGAGGCTTGGCGCATGAGCGTACTGTAGTCCTCTCAACCCACATCATGCAAGAGGTTGAGGCGACGTGCGACAACATTGTCATCATTGATCATGGACACATCAAGGCGCGCGGCTCGGTGGCCGAGGTGCTCAGCCTCGCGTCTGAGGGCCGGCAGGTGGTCGACGTCGAGTTTTACGCCGACATTGAATGTCAGCAGCTGGAGCGCGAGCTGCAAGCGCAAGCCACACCGACTGGGCCAAGACGTTTCCGCCTGACAGCGCCCGCCACCGATGACGACCTCCGCCTCACGGCATTCCGTTTCGCGGTGCGCCACAACGCCCCGCTGCTCCACATCTCGGCCGCATCTGAGGACATAGAGGATGTCTTCCATCAGTTGACGGTCGACACGACGGACAAATAGGCAACCAAACAGACAAAAAATCATTTAACAAGAATAACGATATGGCAGACAAATTGATTGTGAAAGAGCTTGACAACGTCGCTGTGCGTTTCTCCGGAGACTCTGGAGACGGCATGCAGTTGGCAGGAAACATCTTCTCCACAGTGTCGGCTACCGTAGGAAACAGCATCAGCACTTTCCCCGATTACCCGGCCGACATCCGCGCCCCGCAAGGCTCGCTGACTGGCGTCTCCGGCTTTCAGGTGCACATCGGCGCTGGCGTGGTCTACACGCCGGGTGACCTGTGCGACGTGCTTGTGGCTATGAATGCGGCGGCACTCAAGACCCAATATCGCTACGCCAAGCCCGACGCTACTATCATTATCGACACTGACGCGTTCCGCGAGTCCGACCTCAAGAAGGCCGCCTTTGAGACCGCCGACCCCATCGCCGAGATGAATATAGACCCGGACCGCGTCATCGCCTGCCCTATCACTCAGATGGTTAAGGATTGCCTTGCCGACACGGGCATGGACGTGAAGAGCATTGTCAAATGCCGCAATATGTTCGCTCTCGGACTTGTCTGCTGGCTCTTTGACCGCGACCTCGACATCGCTTTCAATTTCTTGCGCGAGAAGTTCGCCAAGAAACCCGGCGTGGCCGATGCCAACATAAAGGTTATCCAGGCCGGCTATGACTATGGCCATAACACCCACTCGTCTGCCATGAACGTCCGCCGCATCGAGAGCAAGGTCAAAGTGCCCGGCCGATACATGGACATAACCGGCAACAAGGCCACAGCCTACGGACTCATCGCTGCCGCCGAGAAGGCCGGGCTCCGTCTCTTCCTCGGCTCTTACCCCATAACACCGGCTACTGACATCCTCCACGAGCTCTCTAAGCACAAGAGCTGCGGCGTCATCACCGTGCAGTGTGAGGACGAGCTGGCGGGATGCTGCTCTGCTCTCGGCGCGTCATTCGCTGGCGCTTTGGCTGTCACCTCAACCTCCGGCCCTGGCGTCTGCCTCAAGAGTGAGGCCATGAACTTGGCCGTCATCATGGAGCTGCCGCTTGTCGTTGTCGACGTTCAGCGCGGTGGCCCAGCCACAGGACTCCCCACAAAGAGTGAGCAGACCGACTTGCTGCAAGTCCTCTTTGGCCGAAATGGCGAGTCGCCCATGCCTGTGGTGGCTGCCACCTCTCCCGTCGACTGTTTCGATGCCGCATACCAGGCAGCCAAGATAGCCCTTGAGCATATGACCCCTGTCGTCCTGCTCACTGATGCTTACGTTGCCAACGGCTCTGGCGCTTTTCGCCTTCCTAACCTTGCCGACGCCGCACCCATCAATCCGCCATACGTGCCTGAGGAACTCAAAGGCAAGTGGGCTCCCTACTTGCGTGACGAGAAGACCGGATCGCGCTACTGGGCTGTCCCCGGCCGTGAGGGCTTCCAGCATATCCTTGGTGGCCTTGAGAAGGACAATAAGACGGGTGCCATCTCTACCAATCCTGAGAACCACGACCTCATGTGCCACCTCCGTCAACAGAAGATTGACCGCATCGAGGTGCCTGATGTCGAGGTGCTTGGCGACAAGGACGACGCTGACCTGCTCATTGTAGGTTTCGGCGGCACTTATGGCCATCTTCACGCCGCAATGGACGAGATGCGCGCCGAGGGCAAGAAGGTCGCTCTCGCGCACTTCAAGTTCATCAATCCTCTGCCCGCCAACACGGCCGAGGTCATGAAGAAATACAAGAAAGTGGTGGTGGCCGAGCAGAACCTCGGGCAGTTCGCCGCGTTCCTGCGCATGAAGGTCGACTGCTTCGCTCCCTACCAGTTTAACCAAGTCAAGGGCCAGCCCTTCATTGTTAGTGAGTTGGTTGAGGCTTTCAATAAGATTCTCAATAACTGACCTTTTTCTCTCTAAGCTGTGTGGCAAAACCAAGATTGCTTGGACTTTGCCATGGCGAGAGATAAGGTGCAGACTATGAAGGCCGCATCGAAGCCGCGTCACATGTTTTTCGGGGTGTTTCCGCACGACAGACTGTGAACCGCGCTTAGCAGGATTGAACAAAACAACAGTAACAGAAAAAGAATCATGAGCGATTTCACCATAAATGACTATAAGAAAGGGCAGCCGCGTTGGTGCCCCGGTTGCGGCGACCACTTCTTCCTGGCCTCCCTCCACAAGGCCATGGCCGAACTCGGTGTCGCACCCTGGGACACGGCTGTCATATCTGGCATCGGCTGCTCAAGCCGACTGCCTCACTACATGGCTACCTATGGCATGAACACCATTCACGGCCGTGCGGCTGCCATTGCCACAGGCACCAAGGTGGCCAACCCGAACCTGACCGTTTGGCAGGTCAGCGGCGACGGCGACGGGCTTGCCATTGGTGGTAACCATTTCATCCACGCCAACCGACGCAACATAGACCTCAATATGATCCTTCTCAACAACCGCATCTATGGTCTCACGAAGGGTCAGTACAGTCCAACCTCACCTCGCGGCTTTGTCTCCAAGTCTTCTCCATATGGCACTGTAGAGGACCCGTTCCGCCCTGCCGAGCTCTGCTTCGGTGCGCGCGGCCACTTCTTCGCTCGTGCCGTGGCGACCGATGCTGCCGGAACAGTCGAGGTGCTCAAGGCTGCATATAAGCATAAGGGCGCCTCTGTTTGCGAGATTCTTCAAAACTGCGTCATTTTCAATAATGGCACGCACGACTCTGTCTACAGCCGCGAGGGACGCGAGCTCAATGCCATCTATGTTGAGCATGGCAAGCCGCTCGTCTTTGGCAAGGACAAGGAGTTCGGCCTCGTCCAGGAGGGCTTTGGCCTCAAGGTTGTCAAGATCGGAGAGAATGGCGTCACCATAGACGACATCCTTGTCCATGACGCGCATTGTGAGGATAACACCCTCCAGCTCAAGCTCGCTCTCATGGAGGGCCCTGACTTCCCCATCGCGCTGGGTGTCATCAGAGATGTCGAGGCTCCGACCTACAATGATGCCGTATGGGCGCAAATTGAAGAGGTGTCCGAGAAAAAGAAATACCATAACTTCGCTGAGCTCCTTGAGACAAATGATATCTGGGAGGTCAAGTAGAATCTCAATGTCCCGTCTCTGAGGCGGGAGTGCGCATCTGCATTAAGGCGGCCTGAGGACTTTATCCTTGGGTTGCCTTATTTTTTGACACAACATGGCTGCGAGAATTAATAAATACCCTCGCGAATTATGTGCGTTTTGAGGGAAATCATTAGCTTTGTATTACTAAAGCTATGAAAAAAGATGGATTTTTTTGAGACCTTATATGGCTACGCTACAATGCTTATTGTCGGCATTGTCTTGTCGCTTTCCGTAATCATGCTGTTTGTCAAGGTTGATGGCGTGTCAGAAGCCTATAAAAAGGCGCGCCGTTATCTTGCCGCGTTATATGTCCTGATAGCGTTTGATTTGGTTTTTAGCCTCTTGACGCACATAAAGGATTGGGGTGAGAGTACAGACACTCTTGTAGATGTGATTTTTTATACGCCGGTGTCAGTCTGTTTCGCTCTCATGTGCAGCGTTTTGCTTGATGAGGAGGCTGTCTATCGCAAGAAGATAAGGCGGGATGTTATTCTGTGTCCCGTGTCAATGTTGGCGGGTGCTTGTGGCATTCTTATAACAGGGCTTCCTCACTGGCTTTTCATCACGTTGATTTGCGGCTGGGCTCTTTTCATCGTAACGTTGGGTGTCAATATCCTAAGGAGTTACACTCGCGCCCTGATGCGGCTTGACAACAAATATTCGTTGGATAAGGTTCGCAACATATCGTGGCTTCGCAACGGCTTCGTTCTTTTTGTCGTGTGGGGGCTCTGCTGTCCGATAGCAGCCGTATGCCCCATGTGGTTTAATACCATATATGCCTCAATTGGTGGCTTTATTTACATTTATATCGGCGTCTCCATTCTCAACTACAGCTCCGTGTGCAAAAGCGAGTACGACTTGTGTGATTTCGGCTCTGATGCTCCATCGGGGGCGCAAAGCAAGGAGGCGCTTTCCGCTGCTCTCCATGAATGGGTGGAGTCAAAGGGCTATGTGATTCACGGTATAACAGTGGGGCATGTCGCCAAATGCCTTAATATGTCCATCCCGGAGGTCTTGTTCGCCATAAAGAACGAGCATTGCTCTGATTTCCGCAATTTCATTACCAGGCTGAGAGTGCGCGAGGCGCAAGAGCTGCTGGTGAAATATCCCAAGAAGGGTGTTCTTGAAATCGCGCAATGCGTGGGATATATATCAGTGAGCGATTTCAACGTAGATTTTCATGACATGGCGGGTGTGACCCCGCAAGAGTGGCGTGAGGGATGCATACAACTCATCTGAACGTCTTATTTTCCCCCTCCTTACCTGAATGTCTCCTATCAACATATCCGCAGACGGACTATCTCTGCCTGCGGCTCTTATTTCGCAAAAAGTCAACGATACACTGCGCCAGCGGCCGCAAGTCGTAATCACGGCACCACCGGGAGCGGGCAAGTCGACGCTCCTCCCTTTGACAATCCTGCAAAGCCTGACTGGCGGAGGGCGCATCCTGATGCTTGAGCCCCGACGACTTGCCGCCCGCCAGATCGCGGAGCGCATGGCTTCGCTTATCGGGCAGGAGGTTGGTAAGACGGTGGGATACACAGTGCGTTTTGACAGCCGGACGTCGGACGAGACGCGTATTGAGGTTGTCACGGAGGGTGTCCTTTCTCGCCGACTTATCTCGGACCCGTCACTTGACGGTGTCGATGTCGTCATTTTTGACGAGTTTCACGAGCGAAGTATTTTTGCTGATGTGGCTCTCGCCTTGTCGCGCGAGGCCCAGCAGATTCTGCGCCCCGATTTGCGTATCGTCATCATGTCCGCCACTATTGACGCCTCTTCCATCTGCCGACTGCTTGACGCCCCACTCATTGAGAGCAGCGGACGAATGTATCCTGTGGATGTCCGCCGCGGTGATGAGTGTGATGCTTGCACATGTGTCGATGTGATGGCTTCGACCATTGTGCGAGCCCATGCGGAGAATCAAGGGGACATCTTAGCCTTTCTCCCCGGTGAGGGCGAAATCCGTCGTGTCGCGGCCAAACTTGAGGGAAGGCTTGGCTCTACGAATGTATTCCCTCTCTATGGCATGCTGCCCCAGTCTGAGCAGCGCAAGGCCATAGCTCCAAGCCGCATGGGCGAGCGCAAGGTTGTTCTCGCCACGCCTATCGCGGAGACATCGCTGACGATTGAGGGCGTACGCGTCGTTGTGGATTCCGGACTTTGCCGCCAAATGGTTTTCGACCCGTCCAACGGGCTGAGCCATCTGGAGACGGTGAGGATATCTATGGACATGGCCAATCAGCGTACTGGTCGTGCCGGCCGTGTGGCCCCAGGTGTCTGTTACCGTCTGTGGAGTCTCGCCACAGAGCACCGGATGGCCGATATGCGCAAACCCGAAATCGAGGTGGCTGACCTCGCTCCGCTGACCCTCGACGTGGCGGCATGGGGAGAGCGTGACCCCGAAAAACTGACATGGCTAACACCTCCCCCGCGCGGACATGTGGAACAGGCGCGTGCGCTGCTCCGGATGCTCGATGCCATTGATGACGAGAGTCGTATAACCCCTCATGGGCAGGAGCTTAGCAAAATGCCTTGCCACCCGCGTATAGCCCAGATGATGACGGCGGCAGACTCGCGGCCGCTCCGCTCCCTGTCTGCCGACATAGCGGCTTTGCTTGAGGAGAAAGACCCCATGGCTAACCAGCCGGGCAGCTCCCCTTCGACTGACATTAATCTTCGCATTGAGATGCTTCGCCGAGCGCGTGCTAGTAACCGGATGGCGGGCAAGGCCTGGGAGCGCATAGCCAAGATAGCTGAGCAATATAGGCGCATAGCCAAGATAAATGAGCCTGACAATGGCCCGTTCAGCAGTACGGACACCGGCCTTCTTCTCGCGTCCGCCTATCCTGAGCGCATAGCCTCGGCCCGAGATGGCAAACATGGTCTCTTCATGCTCAGCAGCGGAGACTTGGCCCAGTTGCCTAAGGATGACGACCTTGTGGCCGAGCCTTGGATCGTGGCGGCAAACGTCAATGCACGGGACGGAGTGGGGCGCATCTTCCTTGCGTCGCCTCTCGACCCCAAGGATCTCAAACCTATGCTGCGCGAGCGCGACAATGTGTCGTGGGACATGAAGAAAGGGTGCGTCGTGGCGCAACGTGAATATCGCATCGGCAGCCTCGTCCTCGGTGTCAAGTCAATCCGCGAGGAAAACCGAGAGCTGATAGTCTCTGCCATCTGCCGGGCTGCTCAAAAAGACGGTGAGCGTATGCTCGATTTCTCAGACGAGGCGCTGTCCTTTCAGCAACGCGTGTCCATCGTGTCCCGATGGCATCCGGAACTTGAGTTGCCCGACCTCTCAACCGCCACTGTGCTCGACTCTGCGCCCGACTGGCTGCCCATGTATATCGACAAGGCGACGACCGTGGCCGAGTTGAAGAAAATCAACATGGCGGATGTCCTCAAATCCATGCTGACCTACAGCCAGTCGCAAGAGGTTGACAGGCTCGCTCCCGAGCGAATAGAGGTGCCCACGGGCAGCCATATCCGTGTGGAGTACAGGGCGGCGGCCGAAGCCCCGGTCCTCCGCGTCCGACTGCAGGAATGTTTCGGCTTGGCGAGCACCCCGTGTGTAGATGGCGGACGAAAGCCAGTGCTGATGGAGCTGCTCTCACCCGGCTATAAGCCCGTTCAGTTAACTCAGGACCTCGCAAATTTTTGGCGAGAGACTTATTTTGAAGTGCGTAAGGAACTCAAAAGACGCTACCCCAAACACTCTTGGCCCGACAATCCGCTCGAAGCGGAGGCTGTGAGAGGCGTCAAACGACGGACATGAATAAGGTTGTCCCTCCGCAAAGTACCCTTTGGTTGATAAAGAACGGCAGTTTGTCCCTTTGTCTGCTCTTTCTTGATTGAAATAAGTATCTTTGCGTTGCGAAAAAGTATATTAATCATCTTTGAGCCGCTCGCTTCTGTGGATGCCGATTATTGACAATGCTCCACTTTGTAAGGCGGCTCAAATCAACCAATCTGTTTTGAAAAAGATAAGCTATGCCATTGGCATGAACATCGGCGCAAACCTCAAGGCCGAGGGTGCAACTAATGTTGATTTCGACGAGCTTTTCAAAGGCCTTAAGGCTGTTTTGACTGGCGAGAAGCCAGAGATCGAGCCTGCCGAGTGCGGCGAGATTCTCCAGAAGTACTTCACTGAGCTCGAGGAGAATAAGATTAAGGCCACCATGGAAGAGGGGCAAGCCTTCCTTGCCGCCAACTCAACACGTCCCGAGGTGACCACTCTGCCCAGCGGCTTGCAATATGAGGTCATAACCGAGGGCAAGGGCGCCAAGCCTAAGGCAACTGACACTGTCCGCTGCCACTATCACGGCACTCTCGTTGACGGCACAGTCTTCGATTCGTCTGTACAGCGTGGCGAGGCCATCAACTTCCCTGTCAATGGTGTCATAGCCGGCTGGGTCGAGGCTCTCCAGCTCATGCCCGTAGGCTCCAAATGGAAGCTCTACATCCCCTATAACCTCGGCTATGGCGCACGCGGGGCCGGTCAAAGCATCCCTCCCTACGCAACCCTCATCTTCGAGGTCGAACTTCTCGATATTGTAAAGTAACTAACAGAAATATAACACAAGAGAATGAAAAATCTTTTTTTCATCGCTGTCGCGGCTGGCTCTGTGCTGACCTCATGCAGCAACTGCGGTATCAGCAAGAAGGCTGACCTCGCTTCTCAGCAGGACTCTATCAGCTACGCCCTCGGCGTGACTTTTGGTGACTACCTCCGTGGTCAGTACAAGCAGCTCCCCCTTGACACCATCGACTATGTGGCCTACGCTTGCGCTCTCAAGGACAGCAAGCTGACCGATGACTATGTCAACAATGTCAAGGCTCAACTTGACACAATCTATGGCGACCTCTTTATGGAGGGCGCACGCGCCCAGCTCGCCTATGGTGAGGCTGCTGTCTCCCTTGACATCGCTCAGGGCCTCCTGAATGCCAAGGCAACCGCAAAGCGTGCCGAGCTTCAGGCTAAGCGCGACGCTGAGGCGGTCGCAAATGAGGCTGAGGGCAAGGCTTTCCTCGCGTCAAACATCACCGCCGAGGGGGTTGACTCAACTGCAACAGGCCTTCAGTACAAGGTTCTCGTGGCAGGTAAGGGTCCCAAGCCTACCGAGAATGACCGCGTCAAGGTTAACTATCGCGGCACTCTCATTGACGGTACTGTCTTTGACGAGAGCAAAGAGGGCGAGCCCGCCACTTTCCCCCTCCGCGGCGTAATCAAGGGTTGGACTGAGGCTCTTCAGATGATGCCTGTCGGTTCTAAGTGGGAGATTTATGTCCCCGCGGACCTCGCTTATGGCAAGCGTGGCGGTGGTGAGAAGATTGGCCCCAACAAGACCCTCATCTTCCAAATCGAGCTCCTCGAGATTGTGAAGTAAGAACACTTTTGATATAGAAACGCCACGTCAGCCTCTTGGCTGGCGTGGCGTTCTTTTATTTTGATTTCCTCTTTTGCTGATAGCTCCAGATTTCGGGGACTGCAATGAAGTCCGCAAAGACATCGGAAACACGAATGGCTGAACCCTATAAGTGTGTCTGCCTAATGTAGGTGTAGGTTCATGAAGTTACTTTCTTGCGATAACAGATAAATTTTACCTCTCAATCAAAGTCCCCGCGTCACCAACAAACTTAATGCCTGTTGGTGGCGCGGGGCTGATTGTCAGAGTCGCCTTGTCCCTATTGACTATTGCCGATTAAATGTTACGTCTCCCCCAAATAAGCTAAAGGCCATTCCCTCTGATGTGAATTGGTCTCTCTCGAACGTGTTTATGTGAATCAAAGTTTGAGTGTCTGCCTTGATGCCGATTGCAAGTCGGGAGTCGCCTTTTACTTCTACCTGAGAACCATAGGATAGTGTGATTGTTTTCTCCTCTTCATTGACGCTCCAATCACCTGACATGTTAACCTCTACGGATTCTTTTTTCTCTCTTCCTAAATCTTTGTTTCCCGTGACAGTGTTGACAGTAAGGGAGGTCGTAAATTTCCCATCGTCACCGAATTTAATGGTGCCGACAATGTTCTCTGCTCTGGTATAGCCTTCAGATGCCCCTTCATAATTCCACTCGCCGACCAATTTGTCTTTGTATGTCTTCGCCGCTCCAGCACCGCAAGCGGTAAGGCATGTGAGTACTGTCGCCAAAAGGCAGAATACGCCCCAAAACTTTTTCATAGTGAATAATTTCAAGTTTATAAAACCAATTGAATTTTGAATGTAAGGAAGTTATAAATGTAATCGCCCACACGACTGAGCCTCCACACTCATGAAATCTCATACGCATGGGCGATTTCATTCACCTCTTTATGACTATTTGTTTGCTCTAAGGCTTAGTTCAACCTCGTGTAAGTGATTGTCGTCCCTTCATCGTCCCGAGTCGTGAAACTGTTAGATTCAAGCGAGATGATGTCATCAGTCGAGGTTGTGGTTAAGGCGGCTTTTATGTTTCCGATGAATAGTGCGTTAAATTCTTCCAAATCACTGCTATCCGCGTCATACCAGCCTGTCAGCCAAGTGTAAACTCTTGCCTTTGTGACTTTGGCGTTGCACGAGGTGACATCGCAATACAGCATGTCATCACCTATAAGCTCCCACTCGCCGGATTGGTATCCCGTGACTGTCATGGTGACTTTTGAACCATCCGCCTCTTCCTCTTTTAGTGTCATGACGAAGTCCATCCTGAACGAGTCGCCCTTTTGCAGTGATAGTGTGCCTCTTATGTTTCCGTCAATTTCAGGCAAGGATTCAGAGAACTCCCATCGCCCGAGCAACTTGTTTTTAGTTGAGTTGCCGCACGATGTAAGCGGCAGGCAGACCAGCATTGCCGCAATGAGATATAAAAAGCTGAGTGCTTTTTTCATGATGTCAGGTTATGTGCGTTATTATATTTCGTCTTCGTCAAAGGTGAAGCAAGGGCCGGTTGCAAAGCCTAACTTCATTAGGGAGTTGAGAGAATCGCAATGGGCGATAGTGCCTACAACCTCTTCTGTACCCTTAAGCAAGAAGCCGACGAAGAAATGGCAGTCTTTACCTGCGCCTTTGCCTGATGGGTCCTCACAACCGACTTTCTTAAGGTCTAGTATAAAGTAGAACTGGATGTTGTCGTTTGGGGTCTCAGGCAACTGCTTGAGCAGCTCCTTGGTCTTGCTCCTGCCCAACTCGCCGTCAAACACGACGGCTTCATACTTCCCTGCGGCGATGTCACTTGTAAGCCCCTGCACGAAGGACTTTGAGTTGCCTTTCTTCCAGCGAAGGAAGAAGTAGACGAGCACAAGTACACAAAGACAAATCTTGATTATATTCCACATGATACTACGTTTTTAAAGCGGATGTTTTTATTAGATGTCTTTGTTGCTCTCTTTATCCTTCATGAAATTAAAGCCCATCACGCCACCAATGATTGTGCCACCGATATATAAAATCAGTTCATCTGAGTCATCGATACAGTGGTCGCCTAACGTGATTCCTAAGGTAAAGGTTAGCATGGTGACTGCTCCTGCAATTGCGCCGATGATGGCTCCCGCGATGGAATATTTAGGAACACAAACGGAGACTGAGCAGCCTGCTACTAATGCGCCAAAAAGAGTCCACCACGTGGAGTAAGAACCGCTCATGTTGGCGATTACGGCCAGAATGATGCCGCAGATGATTGCGACTCCTATGCCGAGACCGGCAGCGCATCCTGCGCCCATTGGCTTGTCGTCCTCCTTGGGCTCAGTGCCCTCTGCCGTGCCTGTGATAGGCTCTTTCTTTTCTTCGAGATCTGTCATGATGTTAAATTATTTAGAGTTTTATTTGTGAACTGCGTTATGTTATTCAAAACCCTTTGTCTGCCACGTCAAGATTGTTTGCTCTTTGCCATGCCGAGAAAAGGTTAATATATATATATGCTTTTCGTCTGTCAGTGTAAGTGGTGCCTTGAATGGAAGATCAATATCACGGTGCTACGAATAATATGCTTGTCAATGCTGTTGCGATTTCTTTATGCTAATTTATCCAATTCAGTGGATGCCCACTTGTCTTAGGCAGCCCGAAGTTTAAATAGTTTTAATTTCTGATAAGGGTGTTGCTTTTTTTTGGGGGGGGCTGCGTTTTTTTTTCTGACCATTTTGCGATGCTCCGTTTTTTGCAGTGGGGAAATAGGCATCATGGTCACAAAAAAATGGGTCGCCCTAATCAGGACGACCCATTGCTCTGCCTATGTGGCTTTTGTTATTTCAAGTATGTGAAGAGGTGGTGGCGCTGCTCACTTTTCCGCTATATAATTCTCTAACGACAGGCATACCTCGGTGGCGAAGTCTACGCCCTTGTTCATGGCTTTAGTGAGTGACACTGCGAAATCTGGTGAGGAAGTGCCCTTTGCTGTTATGCCCGCATCAAGAAGTCCGCACACTGTGCCTGCGTTGAAGCTGTCGCCGGCGCCGATGGTTGAGACGGGTTTTATCTGCCGACCCGCCACGTGGCTCTCGCCCCCGGGAGTGATAAGTGTCGCCCCGTTTGCGCCCTCTGTGCAAATGAAGTAGGGACAAAGCGGCGCGATGACGTCATGATAGGCGCGTCGCCAGTCGGACATGCCGAGCATCAACTCTATGTCCTCGTCTGACCCTTTGACAATATGGGCCATGCGCATGTTCTCCGCTATGGTGGGCCAGAGCTCTTTTGCCTCTGCCTTGTGCGTGGCTCGGAAATTGACATCGTAAAAGAGTAATGCGCCCTCTTGGCGAGCGGTCTCAATGACAGGCTTGACCTCTTGACGAAGCCCAGGGTTGATGGCGAAATATGACCCGAAAAGAAGTATGTCGCCCTGTCGGAAGGAGGGCATGGCGAAACTTATCCTCTGGCTCTTGTAGTCTTTATAGAACTCGTAGTCGGCTTTTTTCTGCTCGTCGAGAAATGCGAGAGCCAAATGGCTTTGGCAGCCTTTATTGACCGTCACGAGGGAAGAGTCTACCCCATTGGTGGTCAAAAACTTGCGTATTATGTCGCCAACCGCGTCATCGCCTGTCTCCGTAATCATGGCGGCATTATGACCGGCGCGCGCCACTGATATCATGGCGTTATAGACCGAGCCGCCAGGCTTCGCGCTCAATGGTCTTTGCTCATGGTCAAAAACTATGTCGAGAACAGTCTCGCCTATGCCTATTACTTGTGACATGACTGTATGTTTTTTTGTGTTTGATTGCCTTATCCTCCTATAATCTCCTGAAGCTCAAGCCACCGCATCTCCATCTCGTCAATCTGCTCCTTCACCTTGCCATATTCGTCCGAGAGGTCCATTATCTTTTGCGGGTCGGTCTCTCCACCTCCCAAGAGGGCTTCAATCTCAGCCTTGCGAGTGTTGAGTTTTGGCAGCTCGGTGTCAATCTTCTCCAACTCTTTCTTTTGGGCGTAGGTCAGTTTTGCGGGGCGCGATGTTTTGGTTTGCTGCGTTGCGGCGGGCGTGCTTGGCGCATTCTTTGACGCCTCGGCTTTTACTGCGGCTTCCGCCTCGCGTTGCAGCCGCTCATTCTCCCTGCTCCAGATGAGGTATTCGCTATAGTTGCCTGGGAAGTCCTTAACTCCGCCTTTGCCATCGAGTACGAAAAGGTGGTCAGCCACTTTGTCTACAAAGAATCGGTCGTGAGAGACTATGATGACTGTGCCGCCAAAGGTGGTGAGGTACTCCTCCAAGACGTTGAGCGACAAGATGTCCAAATCGTTAGTGGGCTCATCAAGCAAGAGGAAGTTGGGTTGGCGCATTAGCACGGTGACAAGGTAGAGCCGTTTGCGCTCGCCTCCCGACAGGCTCTCCACGCGCACGTGGTGCATCTCGTTCGGGAAGAGGAACTGGCGCAGGAATTGAGCGGCGGGGACCGTGTGACCACCCTCTTTCTCTATCTGGTCGGCAATGTCCTCAATCACCTCAAGGACAGTCTTGTGCGGAGCCACTTCAATGCCTCCCTGCCTGTAATAGCCGGGCACCACGGTGTCGCCAGTCTCGATGTGTCCCGAGTCGGGAGCCAAGTTGCCTGTCAGCATGTTCAGCATGGTCGATTTGCCGCTGCCGTTGGGGCCTACTATGGCCACACGCTCACCTCTGGCGAACTTATAGCTGAAGTCGTCAATGATGGTGCGGTCGCCAAAGACTTTGTGCAAGTCATAGGCGTCGACCACCTTGCGACCTAATCTCGCACTGCCGAATTCGAGAGCGAAACTGCGCTCGTCCCTTATTTTCTTGGCGCGCTCTTGCAGTTGCTCATAGGCGTCTATGCGATACTGGGCCTTCGTGCCGCGGGCTTGCGGCATGCGGTTGATCCATTCCTGCTCGCGGCGCAGCAGGTTGCGTGCCTTTGCCACCTCTGCTTGGCGGGTGTCCATGCGCTCCTGTCGTTTCTGTATGTAATAGGCGTAGTTGCCGTCGTAGGAGTAAATCTGATGGTTGTCAAGCTCAAGGATCTGCGTGCAGACGCGGTCTAAGAAATATCGGTCATGCGTCACCATGAGCAGCGTGGCTGTCGAGCGGCTCAGGTAGTCCTCTAACCATTCTATTATCTCGACGTCGAGGTGGTTGGTCGGCTCGTCGAGGATAAGGAAGTCTGGCTCGGACAGCAGCAGGTTGGCAATGGCTATTCGTTTGCGCTGACCGCCGGACAACTGCCCCACTTTCTTGTCGAAATCGGATATGTATAGTCTGCCCAGCATCTGTTTGGCCCGGCTCTCATAGTCCCAGGCTTTCAGGGCGTCCATCTTCTCAATGAGTGCCGGGATCGCGTCATCGTCATGTCTCGCCACGGCTGCCTCGTAGTCGCGTACAGTCTTGGCTGCCGGGTTGTCCGACGCGAACACTTGCTCAAGCACAGTGTGCTCGGGATCCATCTCTGGCTCCTGCTGCAACCATCCGACGCGTATCTGCTCGTTCCACGTTATCTTGCCTGAGTCTGGTACCTCGTGGTCGCCCGTAGCTCCGGTCTGTGCGCCCGACAGCATGCTCAGAAGGGTTGTCTTGCCGGCTCCATTGCGCGCCACGAGGGCCACTTTCTGCCCCTCGCTTATGCCGAACGATATGCCGTCAAAAAGAGTTATGTCGCCCCAGCGGAAGTGCAGGTCCTCAACGGAAAGGTAGTTCATTGTGTGAGAAAATATGGTAGTGGGAAAGTTGGTCTGTTAAAGTATCTTTTGCATCAGGACTTCATCGACATACACCTTGCCGCGCCTGAGTTTTTGGCGGAGGAGGCCAGCCCGCTCATAGCCTGCCGAGTCGAAGAGCGCGAGGCTTGGCGCATTGTCAGCCGCTATGGTCACAATGATGGTGTGGACGAGCAGTGTGTCTGCCGCAAAGCCCTCTATTTGTCGCAGAGCGTCTGCAGCATATCCGGCGTTACGGCTCTCTGGTTGCACCAGCACGCCTATCGAGCAGGTCATGTTAAGCGGGTCGAATCCGAATATGTCTATGCACCCGACTGTCACTCCATCGCTCTGCCTGTCTATCATGAAACGCGTCTGCCGCGTCTGCCAGATGTCCAAGTCGGTGTGCTCCACGAATGTGCGGATGTCCGACAGACTGACTGGCCATCGCCTGTCTCCTGCCTCCCATGTGGCGGGGTCGTTCTCCCAGACGTAAAGCAGGTCTGCATCAGAAGGCTCGAGAGCCCTCAGTCGGACTCTCGAGCCGTTGGTGTTGTTCCTTATGTCTTGTGACATTAGTCGCTTTTGCCTGCGCTACTGGCGTTCCGGTTTTGCCACGCCGTTGGCGTCCCCCTCAGCCTCCTCTTTCTTTACGAATTTGAGGTACTGCTTGGTGTTTCGTGCGAAGGCGTCCTTATACTTGGTGTCGCGGCGGATTCTGTCGCGGACTGTCTTGGCCTCCTGATAGGTGGCGTAATTGCCATAAGAGTAGACAAACCATCCGTTCTGATACCTGTATTCCGTCACGCTGTCCGGCTCAATGGCCTTGTCAAGATATTTGTAGTTCAATATTCTGCGCAGACTGAGAATTTGGACTGTGTATGGGCGCTCGGCGTTATACTTGAATGAGTTGGCCGCTGCAGCCGCCATGGCAGCCGACGTGTCGAGCGGACTCTTGCTCTTGTTAGCCTCTTTAAGCTCAGGCTTGAACTCGAATATTATCGGGTCAAGCTCAACCGGCTTCTGCTGGGCGTAATAGCTTTGACTTTTCAGAATGTCAACGTGCCTTGTTATTGTGTCGCCATCGCAATACGCCATAAGGTCATATGATCCGCCAGCCTCGACAATAGACACGAATCTGCCGCTGTGTGAGTTCGGCCTTCCGAGGGCTATTATCTCGTTGTTTTCAAGTGTCAAAACTCTTACGTCCGCAATATTGGGCGCTTTGACCATGGCTGCGAGAACCGCCATCCTGTTCTGCTCCGGCTGCTCATACTCGACCTCATATATGTCATAAGAGGGCATCTTGCTGTTCTCGTCCCAACGGATGGATGAGTAGTAGGCGCGGTCGCGGTCCACTGAGGGTGAGAAGAACAGGTCGTCGTCCGCCGAGTTGATGGGGAAGCCGATGTTGGTGCAGGCCACGAAATGCCCGTTGTTGTCCTCGGGTGAGTAGAATATGTCATAACCGCCCATGCCGTCATGACCCTTCGAGCTGAAATAGAGGATCCGCGAGTCCACGTGGAAGAAAGGCGCGTCCTCGTCCTCCTCGGTGTTGACCCCGGGGCCCAGGTTGAGGGGCTCGCCCCATGTGCCGTCTGGCAGTCTGTGAGAGCGGTAGATGTCCTTGCCGCCATAACCGCCGGGGCAGTCGGATGAGAGGAACATGTCCTGCCCGTCTGGCGTGACAAAGGCGAAGTCCTCGTTGTATATCGTGTTAATAGGCTCGGGCAGAGCCGTGGCTGGTTGCCATTCGCCGGTCTTGGGGTCTTTGCGGGAGACGTATATGTCGCCATTGTGGCACAGGTACATCTCGTTGCCCGCCATGGACAGAGAGGTGGCTGTCTCTTGCCCGGCTCGGCCGCGCTTGTCGGTCACGAGGCCTTGCACTTGCTTAGATTCTCCCCAGTTTCCTCCGTCCCACTTGTTGCCCTGCCGCACAGAGAAGTAGACGCCCTCCTCTGACTGGCCATCGTCAAACAACACGGTCTTGTCGGCGTCTTTCTTGGGACGGCGCGACGTATAGTACATAGTGTCCTCGTTGGCCGTGAGGACGGGGCGGTAGTCGTTGCTGTTGCTGTTGACGCCGTCGCCGGCGGTGCGCATGACGAGTTTGACAGGCTGGCGCATCAGAATCATGGCCGATGCGCATATGTCTCGCTCGTGGCTTATCATGTCCGCGTAGGCCTTGTTGGTGTCGTGCTCCTCGACCTCGTCATACAGTTTGAGTGCCTCTTGCGGCCTTCCGCATAGCTGTTGCGCTCGGGCTATGGCCAGATTGAGCTCAATTCTCGCGTCGTCCCAAGTGGTGTTGTCGTCCAATTCCTTGGCGCGGTTGAGAAAGTATAGGGTCGAGTCGGGGTTTCCGCTACCGTTAATGTAGCAGATGCCTAAGTTATAGGCCACGCCAATGTTGTCGGGATATTTGCCGTACAAGTCGCGCAATATGGCGATCGCGCTCGTGTTGTTTGTCTTGTCGGCGAGTTTGAGCGCTGTCTTGAACGCTCGGCTGTCCTCGGCTGTCATTTTACTTTGAGCGAGGGCGGGGATTGTGTTTGCCGCGATGGTGAGGGCGGCAATGGAGGCGTATAGTTTCAGGTTTGAGGTCATGACGGTGTGTCCGCTGATTTTCCTCGTAAAATTAGTGAAACAAATTAAGATGCACAATATTGCGGGGGATATGCCTGTCTCTTTTTGTGTCTTACCCCGAAAAAAACACCCGAATGATTTCATATAAAACCAGTCTGCCCTCCCCGACATCCGCGTCGGGGAGGGCGACTGACAAAAATTACACTAACACGGGCCCCTGCTTGGTCTCCTTGGCCTGCCTCGTCAGCGGACTTTTCCGTTGACGAAAGGCGGATTCGACCCGGGCGCGTGATGTCATGATAAGTTTGTTGATGTGAGTCTAAATCCCGGCCCCGTCTACCAGTGCCATGCTGAGGGCGCGGCTCTGCAAGATGACTGACCCCGGGGGGACTCCGTGCGTGAGCCAGACGTTGCCGCCTATGACGGTGTCGTGGCCTATGGTTATGCGGCCCAGCACTGACGTGTTGGAATAGATGGTCACGTTGTCCTCGATGATGGGGTGGCGCGGCACGTTGAGCAGCATCCCGTCGTCACCGCGCGAAAAGCTTTTGGCTCCGAGGGTCACGCCCTGATAGAGCATGACGTGGCTGCCTATGATGCAAGTCTCGCCAATGACGATGCCCGTGCCATGGTCTATGCAGAAGTGGTCGCCTATCTGGGCGCCGGGGTGTATGTCTATGCCGGTCTGCGAGTGCGCAAGCTCGGATATGATGCGCGGGATGACTGGCACGCCCATGGCTAACAGCTCGTGTGCCACGCGGTAGTGGACCATGGCCTGAACCATGGGGTAGCAGAAGATGACTTCGCCTGCGCTTTTGACGGCGGGGTCGTTGTGAACCATGGCGTCGACATCGGTGTAGAGCAGGCGCTTAATCTCGCCAAGTCTCTCGATGAAGTTGACTGTCAACTCTGAAGCCTTAGCCTGTGCCTGCTCCTCACTCTGGTCTGTCCCGAATGCCAATCCGCGGGCAATCTGGACGTTGAGCAATTGGCCGAGCTGCTCGACTGCCATGCCTATGACGCATGTGCGAACCTCGCCCTCCGGCCTCCGCTTGTCAAAGAACCCCGGGAAGATGATGTCTTTGACGAGTGACACGACCTGCCGGAGCGCGTCGACCGACGGCAGTGGCGAACCGTTGTGAGCCGATATGGACTCTTCGCCCCGCGAAATCTCCGATAGGCTATGGATTGCCGCGCGCATGCGGTCGCTGTTGGCTGATGACATGTTGACTATGTTAGGTGTTTTTTCTGTTCTTTGCATTGATGGGCTGTTGATGATGTCACACCCCATTCGCGAAAATAACACTTAATAAGTTAACATGAGCGGCCGCTCAGTCCTCCACAATGTCGATGAGTATCTTCTCGACCTCTCCGTTGACTATGCGGAATGCGTTAAACACCGGCTCCTCGGCCTGAAGCGACAAGATGCAGTAGAGGATGGTCGGGTCAAGAGCCAGTCGGATGTCCTCCTGACTGGGGCGAGAGGGGCTCTCGGGGTGGCTGTGCCAGTTGGCTATGATGCGCAACCCCTTGGCCCGGCTCGCTTTGAGGGCGGCGAACTGCTCGGCTGGGACGAACGAGAAGTGCTCGTTGCTGTGGTCGGCGTTCGTCATGGGGTAGTGCTCTGTCGCAAGGTCCGGCTCGGCCGCATCTCCGAACAAGTAGCCGCAGCTCTCGTTGGGCAGCTCTGCCCGCGCCTGGGCCAGCAGGGCCTCATAGGCAGATCTTTTTATCTTCATGTCTTAAGCCTTTGTGTGGTTGATGCTTGGCTCTGCCCAGCTATTTCTTGTGAAGGTCGCACACGGCCTGCTCATAGTCCACAAGCTTGGTCACCGTGGGGTGGGTGCCGCAGATTGGGCACTTGTCCGAGTGGCGCACGTTAATCTTGCGGAAGTCCATCGTCTTAGCGTTGAAGCTCAGCAACTTGTCGGTGAGCAACTCGCCTACGCCGGTGAAATATTTGAGGGTCTCGGCCGCCTGAATGGTGCCGAGCATGCCGGCTATGGCGCCCAAGACGCCGGCCTGCGAGCAGGTCGGCACCAGGCCCGGTGGTGGCGGGGCGTTGAAAACGCATCGGTAGCAGGCGTGGCCAGGCACATAGGTCATGGTCTGACCCTCAAAGCGCAGGATGCCGCCGTGGCTGAACGGCTTGCCCGCCATGACGCATGCGTCGTTGATGAGGAATTTGACGGGGAAGTTGTCTGTCCCGTCCACCACGAAGTCGTAGTCCTTGACTATGTCGAGGGCGTTGTCAGCCCTGAACAGGTCGTTGTATGTGACCACGTTGACGTGGGGGTTGATGGCGCGCAGTTTAGCCGCGGCGCTCTCTACTTTAGGGTGGCCCACGTCGCTCGTGAAGTGGCATATCTGCCTCTGGAGGTTAGACACGTCCACCACGTCGAAGTCCACAAGGCCTATGGTGCCTACTCCGGCGGCGGCGAGGTATAATGACACGGGTGAGCCAAGCCCGCCAGCGCCTACAATGAGCACTTTGGCGTCGTGGATTTTCTCCTGCCCCTCAATGCCCACGTCGGCCAGCAGAATGTGCCTGCTGTAACGCTCAATCTCTTCTTCGCTGAATTCGTACATTGCAATCTCCTTGTTTTTCAGTCTCTTTTCTTGCTATCTCTGTCCTCCGCCCATGAAGTAGAGGAAGTCGATGCTGTCTCCCTCGCCAAGGGTCTTGGTGTCGAACTCGGCGCGGTCAACGAACTCCTCGTTCACTTGGACCGAGACCATCTCAGGCTGCAGGACGTTGTTCAGCTTGATGAGCTCGCTCACTGTGATGGGTGCCTGTACCTCCTGCGCGTTGCCGTTTACTGTAATCTTTGCCATTGTCGTGTTTGTTTTTGTCAGTCAGTGTTGTTTGTGTCTGTTCTTTTGAACATCGCAAAATTAGGCACGTCACGACTGCTGGGGAATAACCCTACTGCGGCAAAACACTTACCACAAACGTGGGATGCTGTGGAGATGGCCTTTGCGTAACTTTGCATTGTCAATCCACATGCGACTCGACAACACAAAAATATAAAATAATAACACACCAGTAAGTATATGTCACAGAGCTATGAAACACGGGTGAGCCACGTGCCGTTCGAGGTCCCTGACGCCCACGGCGCGCTGACCATGCCCATATATCAGAATGTGGCGTTCGAGTTCGCCAATGCTGACGAGATGGAGCGCGCGTTCACTGGCAAAAGCGGTGGGCACGCCTATTCGCGCATCACCAACCCCACGGTGTCTAATTTCGAGCGGCGCATTCAGCAAGTGAAAAAGGCCATGAGCGTCACCGCTGTCAACACGGGAATGAGCTCCATTGCCGGCACTCTCATATCGCTCGGCAAGGCTGGCGGCAACATTGTCTCAAGCAAACATCTGTTTGGCAACACGATTAGCCTGATGAGGGACACGCTTGGCCCATTCGGAGTCGAGCTTAGGCTCGTAGACCTGACTAATCCCGCTGAGGTCGAGGCTGCTGTCGATGACAAGACCTGCGCCATTTTTCTCGAAATTATAACAAACCCGCAGCTTGAGGTGGCCGACCTCAAGGCGCTAAGCGACATAGGGCGCAAACATGCCGCCCCGCTTGTGGCCGATACTACTGTCATCCCGTTCACTGAGTTCGATGCCAAGGCCCTCGGTGTGGCCATTGAGATTTTCTCGAGCACCAAATACATTTCTGGCGGTGGCACGAGTCTCGGCGGTGTCATTGTCGACTATGGCAATTTCCCGTGGAAGTCTCACTTCCGCCTCGCGGACAAGGCTAAGGCTGCTGGCGCGTTTGCCTTCACCGCCACTCTGCGTGGGCACGTGGCGCGGAATATCGGCCTCATCATGACTCCTCAGGTGGCCTATATGCACAGCCTGGGGCTGGAGACTCTCCGACTCCGTTTCGTAAGGCAGAGCCAGACTGCTCTTGAGCTCGCCAATCTTCTCCGCGAGCAGCCGTTTGTTGAAAGGGTCAATTACACTGGCCTCGACGACAACAAGTTCCACTCTCTTGCCACCGCTCAGTTCGGCCCTTGGCAGGGGGCTGTGCTCACTTTCGATTTGGCTGGAGGGCGTGACGCCTGTTTCAAGTTGCTCAATAACCTCAAACTCATCAAGAGGGCCACTAACTTGTTTGAAAACAAGACTTTGGCCATTCATCCGGCAAGTACGATTTTTGGCACGTTCACTCCCGCCCAACTTGAGGACATGGATGTGTCGCAGAAGACGATTCGTGTGTCCGTCGGTCTTGAGGACGCAGCCGATCTCTTGGCAGACATTAAGCAGGCGTCTGAGTAATCATTAATCGGCGCCCTTGCTATGGGCAATTCAAAGCGGCGCGCTGACTGTCAAAATGCAGTCAGCGCGCCGCTTTTTGTTGCTCGAAACAGCTATCTATAAGTTGATTATATCGTGCACGTCTGCACAAACAGGTGGCTACCCTTCGTCAAACTGGCTTTCAAAAAGACGCTTGTATATGCCGTTGCGCGTCATCAGCTCGTCATGCGCCCCCATTTCCGCAATCTGGCCGTGTTCAAGCACTATTATTATGTCGGCCCCGCGGATGGTGCTCAGTCTGTGAGCAATCATGAAGCAGGTGCGGCCTGACGTCAGGTTGCCCATGGCGCGCTGCAACAGGGTCTCAGTGTGGGTGTCTATGTTGCTCGTCGCCTCGTCCAGCACGAGCATCGGGGCCTGGCTGTGGATGGCTCTCGCTATGGTGAGCAACTGTCTTTGGCCGTTGCTCAGGCTCTCACCTTGGCGGGTGAGCTGGGTCTCATATGTTTGTGGCAGTCGCTCGATGAAGGAGTCCGCCATGGCCTGCCGCGCGCTCTCGCGGATGTCTTCGATTGCGTCGCGCTTGGGCTCGCCATATGAAATGTTATATGCCACCGTGCCAGTGAAGAGTGTGGGGTCTTGCAGAACCACGGCCATTGAGTCGCGCAGGTATGTGATGTCGTAGTCCCTGATGTCAGTGCCGTCTATCAGGATGCTGCCATCGCTCACGTCATAGAACCTGCCCAAGAGGTTCATCATGGTGGTCTTGCCTGCGCCTGTGCCGCCCACAATGGCTACCACTTGACCCGGCTCGGCTGTAAATGACACGCCGCGCAAGACCATCTTGCCCGGCTTATATCCGAACGAGACGTTGCGGAACTCGACTCTGCCCATCACGTCGGATTGTGGTCGGATCGCCTCAACTCTGTTGACTACTTGAGGCTTGACGTCGAGCATCTCAAATATGCGCTCAGCGCCCGCCACTGCGCTTTGCAGCGAGTTAAGCTCGGTGGCGATCATGTTCACCGGACGCAAAAACTGGCGGGTGTAGAGCAGGAAAGCCTGGATTGACCCGACTGTGAGTGCTCCGCCAATGGCTAAGATGCCGCCAAAAACAGCCACAAGGATATACGTCAGGTTGTCTAAGAGCCGGAGCAGCGGCATCAGAACGCCACTGTTCACTTGGGCGCTGACACCCACCTCGCGGACCTCGCTGTTTATGTCCTCAAATTTGTCTGTCCACAGTCTCTCCGCTCCAAGCGCGCGCACGGTGTGTATGCCCGACACGCTCTCCTCGATGACGGAGTTCAGACGACCTGTCGCGTTCTGCTGTCGGCTGAATAGCTTGCGCGACCTGCTGACGACGATGCGGGTGAGAAGCAGCACAAACGGGATGCTCAGGCAGACGAGCACCGTGAGACGTCCCGACATGGTGCACATGCTCACCACCATGCCAACCATTGAGAACACGGTGGTCAGCAGGTGTATGAGCGTCTGGCCCAACCCGTCGCGGATCATCTCGACGTCGTTGGTGAAGCGGCTCAGCAAGTCGCCTCGGCTGTTGGCGTCATAATATGCCACGTCCAATTGCAAGATGTGGCTCATCATCTGGCTTCGCATCTTGCTTACCACGCGCTGCGACACCACAGTCATCCCGAAATCCTGCACCCAGCCGACTGCCATGCCTGCCAAATAGATGCCGCCGAGCAAGAGTATCTTCTGCCACAATAGGTTGTAGTCTATGCTGATGCTTTCCATCAGCGAGCTGGCGTTGCCATACAGTCCCACGATGCCCGAGAGTGACGCTCCGTCTTTTACGCGGATGCACATGTCGATGGTGTCGGCTATGACTAATGGTGTCAGCACCGATATGCCAGCCGAGGCGATGGCGCAAACGGCAATGCATGCCAGTGCCACCCAATGCTCTCCCCAATAGGGTAGTAGGCGCATCAGGGTCTTGAACCCGTCTCTGACTGTCTCCTTGGGCTGACCCATTGGCATGCGGCCGCCCGGCATAGGTTCTGGCATTTCGGTCTATCGTGTTTGGGCGAGGTACGTCTCGCGATATGTTTGGCATTTGTCCATCATCTCATCATGGCTGCCTTGCGCCAATATCCGTCCCGCCTGCAGCGCCACAATGTGGTCGGCCTGGCTGATGGATGACATGCGCTGGGATACTATTATCTTGGTGGCGGGCATCTCGGTTAGGCGTTGACGGACTCGGCTCTCGGTTATGTTGTCAAGTGCGCTGAGACTGTCATCGAGCACTATTATGTCTGGCTGCATAATCAGCGTGCGCGCTATGCTTAGCCGTTGCCGCTGTCCGCCAGACAGGTTCTTGCCGCCTTGCACAACTTTTGCGTCCAGTCCGTCAGGCTGTTGGCTTATGAAGTCGGCAATGTCGGCCGTGGCTGCCGCGGCCATTATCTCGCCGTCGGTTGCATCTGTGCGCCCCATGGCCAGGTTCTCGCGCAATGTCCCGCTGAAGAGTACAGATGTCTGAAGCACCACGCCTATGTGTCTCCTTATCTCGCTGTGGGCTATGCCCTTTATGTCTTTCCCGCCTATGGTTATTGTTCCCTCTGTGGGGTCGTAGAAGCGGGCAAGCAGGTTAACTAATGTCGATTTGCCCGAGCCTGTCTCGCCCATCACGGCCAATGTCTTGCCTTGCCCAATTCGCAGGTTGATGTCCTCCAATTGCCGTGGCCCGTCTGGCGTGTAGGCAAACGAGACTCTCTTGAACTCGATGTCGCCATTTTTAAATTCTTCACTGGCTTGGTCGCTATGGCTGGTCTCATCCTCAGCCTTGGTTTGCAGCACCTCTTTTATGCGGCTGACTGATGCTTTTGCCTGGCTGATGCCCATTATCACATGCTGAGCCATCATGAGGGCAATCTGAATTTGGGCCAAGTAGTTGATTGCGGCCATTATGCCGCCCACTTTCATGTTGCCTATGGCCACCTCGCCCGCTCCGACATATATTATCAGTATGGTTCCTATGTTCAGCGCGAGTGAGATTATAGGCATCATGCAGGCCATGTATTTGCCCACGCCGATAGCCTGCGTCGTGAAGTCCTCGTTGGCTTTGGCGAATCTCTCCCGCTCAATCTCTTCGTTGGTGTATGCCTTGGTGACGCGGACTCCCATCAGAATCTCCTGCACAACGCTGGTCAGCCTGTCCCTCTTGACCTGCTGACGAATGAACATGTCCAACGTCTTGCGCATCAGGCCTATGACGAACCCGAAGGCTATTATCATGACGCCTATTATGATGACTGATATGTCAACGTCTATCATCAGTGCCATGATTACCGCGCCGCCAAACATTATGGGTGCGCGGAACAATAGGCGCATGGACTGCTGCACAACGCTCTGGATGCGGTTGACGTCATCGCCAAGCCGCGTGATGAGGCTCGACGTCTCAAGCCTGTCAATGTCTGAGAATGACAGGCGGGACACGCGTCCGTACACCTCGCTCCTGAGCCCGGCCCCAAGGCTGTATGACACTTGCCCGGCGGCGTAGATGGACAGAAGGCCGCACACCACCCCCACAAGGATGATGATCAGCATCTCGATGCCTGTGCTGACGATGACGCTTTGCTCGCTGCCCAAAATGCCTTTGTCGACTATCGTGGCCATCAAGTCGGGCTGCTTGAGCTCTGCCCACGTCTCCACAAAGACCAGCAGAGGCGCCAGCACTGCCAAAAACCAATGGCGGCGTACGTGCCTGAAGATTATATCCATGCCCCAAAAATAATATTATGGCACCGTTCGTGACATCTTTCCCTGCAAAAGATTATCTTCGCGTGCCATTAGTTTTTTATTAGAATAAATATAATCAAAAACCAAAATGAAAAAACAGTTCGCCCTGATGCTCGCTCTCGCAGGCACAATGGCTTTCGCGTCTTGTGACGACGATGATGACAACAACGGCTCTCAGCTCAGCACTACCAAGTTCGCCGGCTCTTCAACCATCACTGTCATGAATGTCAGTGTACCCATTGAGAATGACACTCTCGTCATCTCTCCCATGACCGGCGTTGACACTGAGCTCTATCAGCTCACTCTTGGCGCACGCTCGGGCAATGTCAACATGGGGCAGGCTTCTATGCCCTTCGGTGTAGATGCTTTCACGGTGGACAGCCTCGTTGCCACTGTGACAGACGAGAGCAACTACAGCCTGACGCGTGCTAATTCATTCGCGCTCACTGGTGTTGGCGTCGTCTACGGGACCATTTCGTCTCCCATGGCTGTCTCTGGCACTGTCTCTAACGTCTCTGTCAAGGAAGGCGTCCTTAACGTAGAGCTCACCGGCATGAAGCTGGGTGCCATGCCTTTTGCCATGACTCTCTCCTATGAGGGTCAGGTTGTCAAGTAGGTTAATCTGTCTGTATCAGTGAAAACGTTTCTCCGTCTTCTGCCCGCTCTTGTCATTTTGGGCATTAGTTGTTACCTGTCATCTCTCCCGACAATCGAGATGATGCCATCTTTCTGGAATGCGGACAAGCTTGTGCACCTCATTTGTTTCGGAGGCTTGACTTTCTGGGTGGCTTTCGGATGCTCGGGTCTGGTTTGCGCCAAGTCTTGGGGCAACAGGTTGTGGCTTTGGCTCATCCCCGTCATTGTGGTGGCGGTCTATGGTGGTCTTGATGAGTTTCATCAGAGTTTCACGCCGGGCCGCAGTTGCTCCGTGTTTGACTGGCTCGCCGATGTGGCTGGCGCGTCGTTGGGCAGCCTCGCCCATTTGCTGGTTGTCTGCTCGGGCTGCGCCTTCTCAGCCTGGTGGCGGCGTTTGGCTGGTGTGGCGGACAGGCAGTGACGTGAAAGCCCGTTTGGGTTTGACTACTATACTATACAATAAAAAATCCGGGGGGCGCATCTCAATCAAGATGCGCCCCCGGATTTTTATTCTTGCCTAATCGTTGCCCCGATGGGCCTATTCGTCAAGCTTGAGCACTGCGAGGAACGCTTTCTGAGGGACCTCGACAGATCCGATTTGTTTCATTCGTTTCTTGCCCTCCTTCTGCTTCTCGAGCAACTTGCGCTTTCGCGACACGTCACCGCCGTAGCATTTTGCCAAGACGTCTTTGCGGACGGCCTTGATTGTCTCGCGGGCTATAATCTTGCCACCTATGGCTGCCTGAACGGCCACGTCAAACTGTTGGCGGGGGATAAGCTCTTTGAGCTTTTGGCACATGCGGCGACCGATGGATTCCGCGTTGTCTATGTACGTCAGGGCCGAGAGGGCGTCCACGCGCTCGCCGTTGAGCAGGATGTCCGTCTTGACTAATCGGCTTGGGCGGTATCCTATCGGGTGATAGTCGAACGAGGCGTAGCCGCGGCTGATGCTCTTCAGCTTGTCATAGAAGTCGAACACGATCTCAGCAAGCGGCATGTCGAAGTTCAGCTCGACGCGGTCTGCCGTTATGTAGTTCTGCCCAGTCTGGACGCCGCGCTTCTGAAGGCATAGCTTCATGATGACGCCGATATACTCGCTCTTGGTGATAATTTGCGCCTTGATGTACGGCTCCTCGACGTGGTCTATCACGGTCGGCTCGGGCAAAGCCGACGGGGTGTAGACCTCCACCATGTCACCTTTCTTGGTGAAGCACTGGTAGGTTACGTTGGGCACCGTGGTGATGACGCTCATGTTGAACTCGCGGTCCAGTCGCTCCTGGATGATTTCCAAGTGGAGCAGGCCGAGGAAGCCGCAGCGGAAACCAAAGCCCAACGCCATCGAGCTCTCGGGCGTATAGGTGAGGCTGGCGTCGTTAAGCTGAAGTTTCTCAATTGACGCGCGCAGCTCCTCATAGTCCGAAGAGTCAATGGGATAGATGCCGGCGAAGACCATTGGCTTGACCTCCGCGAAGCCGTCTATCGCCTTCTCGCACGGGTTCTCTACGTGGGTTATGGTGTCGCCCACTTTAACCTCGCGGCTGGTCTTGATGCCGGATATGATGTAGCCTACGTCGCCAGTGCACAGTTTCTTGCGCGGCTCCATGTCTAATCGAAGCACGCCGACCTCGTCTGCGTCATACTCTTTGCCCGTGGCGACGAACTTGACCAGGTCGCCTTGCGAAATCTCGCCATTGACAACCTTGAAGTAGGCTATGATGCCGCGGAACGAGTTGAAAACCGAGTCGAAAATAAGGCATTGGAGAGGTGCCTTGGGGTCGCCGACGGGGTGGGGGATGCGATGCACGATGGCCTCCAGTACGGCCGGCACGCCCTCGCCCGTCTTGCCCGAGGCGCGGAGGATGTCCGACCGGTCGCAGCCTATGAGGTCGATAATCTGGTCCTCGACCTCCTCTGGGTTGGCGCTCGGCATGTCAATCTTGTTGATGACGGGGATTATCTCCAGGTTATGGTCTATGGCCTGATAGAGGTTCGATATGGTCTGCGCCTGGATGCCCTGCGACGCGTCCACGACTAACAATGCGCCCTCGCATGCGGCAATGGAGCGGCTAACCTCGTATGAGAAGTCAACGTGACCCGGAGTGTCTATGAGGTTAAGCACATATTTCTGGCTGTCCAGCTCATAGTCCATCTGGATGGCGTGGCTCTTGATGGTGATGCCGCGCTCGCGCTCCAAGTCCATGTCGTCAAGCACCTGGGCTTGCATGTCTTGAGCCTTGACTGTCTTGGTGTATTCCAGCAGGCGGTCGGCCAAGGTGCTTTTGCCGTGGTCGATATGGGCTATTATGCAGAAGTTCCTGATGTTCTCCATTTTCCGATATTCGGGGTTATACGTCCGCAAAGATACTGCCGAAAGTTGAATTTTGAAAATTGAAAGGCTGCACGGGACGTGTAGGATTTTTTAATTATATTTGTGATTGAGTCAACCATCTTCCGGACCATGATATTCAGCTCGCTCTTCAAAAAGATAAACAAGCGCCCCGACAAGGGACTCCAGACGGCCTACGCATCGGCGTTAGAGTTCGTGGATGACAATCTGGCGGACGTCAAGGCGTTGCTGTCTTTCACCGGTTGCAACAACACGTCCAAGCGCCTTGAGGACTTGGCGCGGATGGCTCGGTGCAAGGCTGTGATTCTCTGTCAGAAGATGGCTGGCAATGGGCGGTTCATGGTCGTAGGCTCGTCTGATTCTGTCGTGTGCAAGCTGGGCGAGGCTTTCTCCTGGCCTCATGTGCAGCCTTGGGCCTCTTCTGACGTAGTGGTGCTGCGCTCTCTGCCGTTTGACATCCCCGAGGCCACCGGACTGCTCTCCGTCCCTGTCAAGGATGAGCGCAACATGGTCGTAGGCGTCGTCATCGGTGTCGCGGTGGGCGCCGCGTCAGATGTCGACTCGAAAATACGGCTGATGCACATCCTCGCCCCCCTCTTTGAGGCTGATATCCGCTGCGCCAAGTATAAGCAGGAGTTGAGGCAGCAGGAGCAGAGGATCGCGTCGCTCAACCAGAGTCTCGAAATCATGACGAACGACTTGAATAACGAGCGCAAAGCCACTCTTGAATGCCGTGAGTTCAAGTCTATTTTCCTCACAAACCTCAGTCAGGAGATCCGCACGCCGATGAATGCAATCATCGGATTTCTCGACTTGCTCAAAAATGAACCCGACCACGACGAGCGCGACAAGTTCATCGACCTGGTCCGGAAGAACAGTCAGATGCTTCTCGTGGCGATTGACAATATAATCGACATCTCTAAGCTGCAAAGCAGCTATATGCTAAAGCCGGCCTGCCCCGTGCAACTCAATGAGCTGCTGACTAAAATCAAGCAGCATTTCACTGACGAGCTGAAACGGCAGGGCAAGGATGTGGCAATAGAGACCTCGTTCGCCCTCGAGACTCCCAAGGACACCATATGGAACTCCGAGGAGATCATTGTCGAGGTGATGGAACGCCTTTTGGACAACGCCTGCCGTTTCACGAATCACGGGAAGATATCCATCTCCTACAGTTTCAACCAGAAGGAGGCTGTGTTCTGCGTGGCTGATACGGGGGCTGGCATACCAGAGGACTCTAAAGCCTCTCTCTTTCAGCTCTTTGACGGCTCGATGACCGAAACTGGCCAATCCAAGGGCATCGGGCTGGCCATTGCCGCCAAATATCTCTCTTTGGCCAACGGGCGGATATGGCTCGATGACACGTATCGCTCCGGCGCCTGTTTCTATTTCTCCATTCCAACCGATAAACTCTAATTCGCCATGTTACCAATCTACGAGACCGACAAATACTTAGCGCCGTATGCCAATATCCTCGAGAGCAGGCGCCAAAAGGCTCTGGCAAGACTGGAGGAGATTAAGACGACCTGCGGACCCCTTGAGGAGTTCGCCACGGCCTATGAGTACTATGGCATGCACCACAAGGGCGATGTCTGGACCCTGCGAGAATGGGCGCCCGGCGCCTCGGAGATATATGTCATTGGCGACTTCTCCGACTGGAAGGAACGACCCGAGTATGCCATGGAGCGCATCGAGTTCGGCAATTGGCAGATTTCAATACCTGACTCTGTCATCAGCCATGGTGACAAGTTCAAGATGTCTGTCCACTGGAACGGAGGTCAGGGCGAGCGCATCCCTGCCTACATCGGACGCGTGGTCCAGAATGAGCAGACCAAGGTCTTTGACGCCGTGGCCTGGGACTTCAAGCCTTTCCGATGGACGGACAAGGACTTCAAGGTTGGCAAGGAGCCGCGGCTCATCTACGAGGCCCACATAGGCATGAGTGGCGAGAAGGAGGGGGTCTCGACCTATGACGAGTTCCGCAAAAACGTCTTGCCGCATGTGGTCGATATGGGCTACAACACGTTGCAGCTCATGGCCATTCAGGAGCATCCCTACTATGGCAGCTTCGGCTATCACGTCTCAAGTTTCTTCGCGGCCAGCAGCCGTTTCGGCACCCCCGAGGACCTCAAAAAACTTATCAATGAGGCGCATAGCAAGGGCATTGCCGTCATTATGGACATAGTCCACAGCCACGCCGTCAAAAACGAGAATGAGGGCATCAGCCGACTCGACGGCTCCACCGACCTCTATTTCCACTACGGCGAGCGGGGCAACCACCCTGCATGGGACAGCCGCTGCTTCGACTACGGCAAGCTCGAGACTCTGCGCTTCCTCCTCTCCAACTGCCGGTGGTGGCTGGATGAGTACCACTTTGACGGATACCGTTTCGACGGCGTGACCAGCATGCTCTATTACGACCATGGCCTTGGCAAGGATTTTACTTGCTATGCCGACTATTTCCGCAATAATGAGGATGAGGACGCTATCTCCTATCTCATGATGGCCAACAAGCTCATCCACAGCATAAGGCCCGACGCCGTCACCATTGCCGAGGAGATGAGCGGATACCCCGGGATAGCAGGCCCGCTCGATGTCTGCGGAGTGGGCTTTGACATGCGTCTCTCCATGGGTATCCCTGACTATTGGATCAAGCTCATCAAGGAGGTCCCCGATGAGAAATGGCCAGTGGGCAAGATTTTCTATGAGCTTCAGCTGCATCGCCCGGAGGAGAAGGTGGTCAATTATGCCGAAAGCCATGACCAGGCCCTCGTGGGAGACAAGACCATCATTTTCCGTCTCATGGACAAGGAGATGTACACGTCCATGAACCTCGAGAGCCAAAGCATGGTGGTGGACCGCGGCATGGCTCTCCACAAGATGATAAGGCTCGTGACGCTCTTCACCGCCACTGGCGGATATCTCACTTTCATGGGTAATGAGTTTGGCCACCCGGAGTGGATTGACTTCCCGCGTGAGGGCAATGGTTGGAGCTACAAGTACGCCCGGAGGCAGTGGAGCCTCATGAAGGCCGATTATCTGCGCTACCATTTCCTGAGCGACTTCGAGCGTGAGATGCTGGCCATCTTTAAGGATATTCCCGAACCCAGCTTCCCATACCGCTACTATGACTACGATCCCACCCAAGTGCTGGCTTTCGGGCGTGGTGACTATCTCATTGTCTTTAATTTCAGCCCGTCTACATCCTATACCAATTACGGCATCCCGGTCCCTGCCGGACGATATAATATTGTCCTCTCCACTGACGAGGGGCGTTTCGGAGGTTTCGACCGTAACGACATGTTCTTTGTCTTCTACACGCAGAACATGGGCGGGCAGGACATGCTCAACCTCTACTTGCCAAGCCGATCGGCGATGATACTAAAGCGCCGCGACATTGTCCACATCAGATAGCGGTCGCCGCGACAGCACGTCTGCCGTGTGCGATATGCATAAACAGCTACCCCCGCCACCAGATGTCCATCTGATGGCGGGGGGTGCTATTACCAAATACAATCTAATTACTTGCAGATGCTTTTCCTCTCATATAGCAGGTGAGGTCGGTTTTCTGTGGTGGACGTTATCTTGGTCGGCTCCACAGTTATGTTTTTGTTGGTCGATACCGTGCCGGTCTCGAGATATGATATCGCCGCGGCGAGCAGGTTCTCCTCCGTGTCACCGAGTTCGCGCAACCCGGTTGTGAAGAGTCCGCTCCTGTCGCTGACGCTGTAGTCTGGCGTCAAGCCCGTGCCATCCGATGTGTCAAACGCCTCGCCGTTGCTGTTCTTGTAGACAGCCACAATGGGCATGATAAGCCAGTTGTTGATGGATGACGAGTAGTAGGGCAGGCCGGTGCTCGAATAGGTGAAGTCCTCGGGCGACATGACATACATCATGGTGTTCTTGCCGCCAGTGGTGCTGCCGATGAGCGTCACGTCCATGTAAGGCTTCAGCGACCAGATGGTGGCCTCGGCTGCGGAGTATGTGTCGCCGCCTGTCAGGACTACGAGTCTGCTCAGCCCCATGTTGACGCTCAGTGTGTCGGTGAATGAGACGCTGGTGTTCTCGCGGCTGTAGCTCGAATATTTAGACAGTGTCGAGTTGAACTCGTAATACATCATCTCGCTCTTGGCCGTGACTACGTCTTGCGGGGCGAGAATTGAGCACATTGTGGTGAGCGCCTGCGAGTCTCCGCCCGGATTGTACCTAAGGTCGAGTATGACC
This sequence comes from bacterium, assembly GCA_963658925.1. Lineage (GTDB taxonomy): Bacteria > Bacteroidota > Bacteroidia > Bacteroidales > Marinilabiliaceae > W3P20-009. The sequence goes on along the minus strand of CAVKRQ010000001.1, from coordinate 14,334 downwards.
TCCGTGGCTCCTGCGGCTTTGAGTGCCGCGAAGGCGTTGACAAGGTCGGTGTTGAAGTTGGCTGAGTAGCTCATGTAAAGCAGGTAGCCGGCCTTGGTGCCGTCCGACAGCTCAATTATGCGTGAGCACGCCACCGGATTCTCGGTTATCGATACCGCTGTCATGCTATAGCTGACGGTTGTGAGCGACCCGTCCACCACTCGCTTCGCCTTGAATGTGCCTGTGCTGGCCGAGACAAAGAGCGTCCTGTAGTTGGATGCTGTGATTTCTGTGCCGTCCACCGCGTATATGCAGTCGCCGCGTTTCACTCCGGCCGCCTCGGCTGGGCTGTCGGGATAGACGTAGTTGATGATAGCCCCGACGGTCTCGCTGTTCGAGTCCAAATAGGCCAAGAGGTAGTCCCACCCGAAGTCGGTGTACTGCCCGTCAAACTCGTCAAGCGTGGTCTGGGCGTCCGAGCTGATGTAGGAGAACCTGTCTTTTGACGAGAGCAGGTTGTAGAAGTAGGTCTCCGTGTCCGACTGCTTGCAGTAGTCGAGATTCGGCATCTCGCTGTTCCAGTAGTAGTAGTCGCTCATCACGTCGTTCACGAAGCGGTTGGCCTCGATGGTGACTGATGATATGCTCGTCGAGGTGGTGTCGCTGTCGGTAGTGTGCGACGGCGTGGCCTCGGTGTCGTCGTCCGAGCATGACGTCAAGGCTCCTGCTGCAAGTGCCGCCGCAAGTGCCATGCGGAGACTTTTAGACTGAATCTCTAATATGTTCATATAGGTCGATTCTTTTGTCGAGTGCGAATTTGCACAAGATACAGGTTTTGGAAAAATATTTTAGGTGAAAAGGTTCAAAAATAAAGTCAATCGCCCGTTATCGTACTACAATTGCCTCATGATGCGCTTCTCCGCTCTCAAGGCAGACTCAAGCGCTATGGGCACACCTCCGCCGGCCTCCATCCAATGCCCGGCCATGGCGAAACGGCTCAATCCGGGCAATGTGACGCCTATGGGCAGGCGGCGCATTATGTTGTCCATGGGTGCCCATCCTTGTGAGGATCCGAGTGTGTTGCCGGTAAATCTGGCGTAGGTCGCAGGCGTGGTCACGTCCACAATCTCAATTTTGCTCGTGTCTATCTGTCCCGCGAATTTGCTGCTGAGTACAGATATGGCGGCATCGCTCACCTCCTGTTTTGCCCTTGAGTATTCCTCTGGCGCATTTTGCCTGAGGTCAATCCAGAACTTCCCCTCGCGTGTGGTGAAGTTGACCGTGATGGTTGTCTTGCCCGTCGAAGTCAGTGTGGTGTCGAAGTTGCTCACTTCTATCTCCATCTGGTCAAAATGGGTCCCGTCCGGCAACGTGACGTCCGCCACAATGCGCATGAAGTGCGGCAGCTTGTCCAATGGTTGGGCTATGCCTATGTGTACGCGGCAGTATGAGTAGAAAAACGCCTCTTTGCCCGCTGTGAGCAATTTGCGCTGCGCCGCTGTGCAGAATTTGCCGCCGAGTGCGTCGCCTACCGTCCATCGCCAATCGGCGCATGAGCACACAGCCTCGGCTGTCGTCTTCTCTCCGCCTGATAGCATGAGGCCGGTCGCACGTCGCCTCTCGACTATTATCTTTTCAACTCTGCAGCCCAACCGCAACTTTCCGCCAAGCGACTTGTAAGTCTCAACCAGCAGGTCGGTTAGCGCCTTCGAGCCTCCAATTGGGTAGGCCGCTACGCCACGTGCCATATAGGCCTGACCTACAATGATTACGGTCATGCGTGTCTCGTTCATGTAGAGCCGGCTGATGGCCTCGCGCATCCGCTTGTTTCGGAAGCGACGGCTGAATGTCTTCGTGGTCTCCTTGCTCCACTTGCTCATGAGAGGGAGCAAGCGCCACATGGGCCAAAGCCTCGCATAGTGTGACAGGCGACCCGCCAATGTCCTCTCTGTCGGGAAGGGGGGGAAGTCTGGCAAGAAGCTCATCACTGTCCTCACGTCCGCCATCCACTCCGCTATCGTCTGCTTGTCCTCTGGCGCCATGCCCGTCATGTAGCTCTCCAACCGGTCTATGTCGTTGTAGAGGTGGAAATGCCATGTCTCACCGTCGCCATCCGGCACCTCTATGTCCGCCCTCTCGTCAAAGTGGACATATTGCAGTGAGTCTATGTCAGCGACGGTCTGCCACATGTCATGGAACGACGAACCCTCGCCAGCACCGAGCAACCAGTGCAGACATCCGTTGAACTCGTAGTCACCGCGTCGCCACCCCGTGCAAAGTCCGCCAGCCTTGTTGCCAGCCTCATAGATGGTGGTCTCGACCCCGCGTCGGCGAAGCCTGATGCCAAGGCATAGCCCGGCAATGCCTGCGCCGACAATCTCTACCATCAGATACTGCCGTAGATGATGATGCCGATGCCTGCCAATATGCCCAACAGGCACAAGCCCTTGCGCAACATGTTATGCTCGTGGAATACGAGCGCCGCCAAGGTGAATGACACTATGGCGTTGCACCGGCGTATGGGCGAGATGAGTGATATCATGCTGTCGGGGCTGTCAAGGGCTCCATAGTAGAAGAAGTCGGCTATGATGATGATGACGCCTATCATCGGGATGCTCCATTTCCAGCGGAACGGCTCGTAGCCAACCCTCTGGGCCAACTCGTCATCGGTCGCTGCGTCCGCAGGTGTCTCACTGCGCAATTTCTTGAATTTCAGTCGAGATGGATTCCAGATAATCAGGGCGAGCGGTATGGTCATGATAAACTGGTAGACGGAGTAGTAGAAGAGCACGCTCATGCGGTTGATGTGCTCCATGCTTATTATGTGTTTGTCAAAGAGGGCTGAGGCGGCGCCGATGAGTGTGCCGAGCACAACCGACCATATCCATTTGTTGGCCTTGAAGTTGATTCCCTCGCGCTTGCCCGCCACGCTGAAAAGGAAGAAGAAGATGAAAGCCACCAACAGTCCAACCCATTGTATGCCGTTGGGCCGCTCCGCGAAGATTATCAGCGCGCCCATGAGAGTCCACAAGGGGGCGGTGGCGCGAATGGGAGCTACTATGCTCAGTGGCAGGTGCTTCATGCCGTAATATACGAAGACCCACGAGCCCAACACTATGGCGGCCTTAGCCACGAGCAGCAGGTGCTGATGCAGGTTGAGTGACGGTATGTATAGCCACTCGTCAGGGGTTATGGCTCCCGTGTGGGATAAGATGCTTAGCGGCAGCAGGATGACTGATGATGTCAGTGTGCTGACAAGCAGGACGGGGAGGACGGCGTTGCTCTTGAGCGAGTATTTTCGCAAGACGTCGTAGAAGCCCAAGCACAAGGCCGAAATCAGGGCCAGGACGAACCAGAACATTTGTTGTTGTCTAAAAGATTATGTGTGCGTGAAGCATGGATATGCTTCGGTTTTCCGATGGCTGTTTTTGGGGAGGCATTAACCCCAAGGCTCAGCCTATTACTCTTTTTCCGCTTTGAAGAAGAAGGCTGGGACTGGCTGCCCTCCTTGTCCCCAGAGGGTGGGGCGGATGTCATCATGATGCCCGTATCGCACGAACTGCGGCTCTGGAACCATCAGGCTGAATACTGTCAACCCGTTTGCGCTGACCATGGCGCGGGCGGGGTAGAATATGGAGTCGGCCCCTGCCACCTCAAACGCTGTGGGCATGTCCAAATCGATGGTCAGTTTGTCCGCGTTGTCAAAGAATACGCTTATGACCTGTTGATGCGTGGTGGCTGAATGTGGCATCGGGGGCTGGGCGTTGGGAAAGCTGCGGCCGTAGGCTTTCTTGAGAATGAGGCGGGCCAAGCGTCTTCCCTCTTCCCTGTAGCAGTTCTGGATGGTTGGATGGCCGAACTCGGGTGTCAGGTCAAGCAATGATATGATGCCCACATTGCTGTCGCTCTGGGTCACGGCTGTCATCTGAGCCTCGCGAATCCCGTCTCCGAAGACATCATAGCTGACCTCGCCGTAGTTCAATGTCCCTCGCCCTTTCTGTGAGAATATGATGGGCCAGTCCGACTTGTTTTGCATCTTGCGCAAAGACGCGATGAGGGCCAATGTGTTTTGAGACATTGAAAGGCGGTCTTTCGACCTTTTGGAATCCTCCTCGCCTATGTGGCACACGGCTCCTGCCATGGTAAATCCTTCGAGCGGGGCTATCATCCCGTTGAACGCCACGCCGGCGTACCACGATGGCACAGAGTGGTACCGTCGGAAGTTAGTCATGTACTCGTTCTCGGGTTTGCCCAGCAGTCTAATGCTGTCCTCTTTTATCTCGGCTACGGCATAGTAACTCCAGATGCCACCTATGTTTATGCTCTGCGGCTCTTCTGCCGTCTCATCTCCGCAGTCGGCCAATTCGATGCGCATGGGGGTGCCATTCTCCGTCCCATAAAAGCCGGCTGTGTTCCTCTTGCCCGTCAGGCGGACGGAGATCATCATCTCATCGGGTCGCACGACGGCTGCCGGTATGTGATATGTGCGCTCCGACATCCGAGCCGTGTCTCCGCTTGTCGAGCCAACCAATGTCTGGTTGACATAGACCACGTCAGAGTCCGACATGCGGCCTAAGACGAGGCGCAGTGGCCTGTTCACCCACTCTTGCGGAGTCTTGACGCTGCGCACGTACCACACCACGCCGTCAAGGCCCGGCATGTCATCCACGCCCCATTGGCCTGGCAGCACTGTCTTTGGCCATGACGAGGCGTCTGGGCGGCTGACGTTGAAATACTCGTCATATACGCTCTCGACATTCGCCGCGCTCTCAAACTTCAGCCCTTTCATCCATGCCATGCAGTCAGCGTGGCCTTTGCGCCACTCTTGGTCCTCCTTGCGGACGTCCTGATGGCTCTTATACTCGTCGGTCTCCACGTCGACCCATGAGCGGCATGGCGCGCCGGGGTATGTGGCGAGTACCACGCCTATCGGGATGTCTAAGCTGTCTCGCAGCATTCTGGCCATGGGAAGCAGCTGACGCCCACTGCGGCTCTTGCTCTGCGACCCTATGCGCCACACCCCGTAAACATCCTGCTCCGCCTCCAGCGACAACGATGGCAGGACGTTGAATATCCTGACCAGGCTGTCGCTCGGTGAGGCTGTCACAGGCGCGTCAGCATTAGAACCCGACGGGATGGACTGGTCTATGGCCAACCATACCTCGCCTATCAATATGTCTGAGAATGAGATTGATATGTTTGATGTCGATACTTCTATCCCATGGCGCGTCTTTGACGCCTGCGGTGTGTTGATCTCCAGACTCCACGTGCTGTCCAACCCGGCTGATGCCGATACTGAGTATCCCCAGTCGGCCTTGACGCGCACGTTGGACCCTGGCGACGCTTTGCCCCTCACCACCAAAAGTGAGTTCTGCTGGAGCACGGCACCGTCGGATAGAATGGGGTCGACATACACGAAGTCGTCATGCTGACAGCCTGATAAAAGGGCTGTCAGGGCTGACAGGACTATTGCCATGCGTGGTGACAATAACGGCTTTATGCTCATTCTCAATGATTTTAAGTTTATTATGCCCGTTGACGCCGCCTATCGCGTCATGGCTGCCACGACGGCTGCCAGATCGGCGAAAGCCTTGCCCTCGACGCTCTCAGAGTCCAAAGCAGCAGGGGTGCCGGCGTCTCCGCACTCGCGGATGGATTGGACTATGGGTATTTGGCCAAGGAGGGGCACGCCTATCTCGGTGGCGAGCTTGAGGGCGCCGTCTTTGCCAAATATGTAGTATCTGTTCTCTGGCAGCTCGGCTGGCGTGAACCACGCCATGTTCTCGACAATGCCGAGGACCCTGACGTTCACCTTGGGGTTGACGAACATGTCAACGCCTTTGCGGGCGTCTGCCAAAGCCACTTTCTGAGGCGTGGAGACGACTATGGCGCCAGTAAGGTTCACTAAGCCCACCAATGAGATGTGGATGTCTGACGTGCCGGGGGGCATGTCGATGAGCAGGTAGTCCAACTCGCCCCAGTCCGCCTCTGTGACCAACTGCTTGATGGCGTTGGTGGCCATTGCGCCGCGCCACACGACAGCTTTGTCCGGGTCAACGAAAAAGCCGATGCTGAGCATCTTGACTCCGTATTTCTCAATCGGCATTATCATCTCGTTCCCCTCGGTCGAGTTCTCTGAGAGGACGGGGCGGGCATCCTCGACGCCAAACATGATGGGCACTGACGGGCCAAATATGTCAGCGTCAAGCAGGCCTACTTTGAAACCCGCCTTGGCTAAGGCGATGGCCAAGTTGCTCGTCACGGTGCTCTTGCCTACGCCGCCTTTGCCAGATGCCACGGCTATGACGTTTTTCACGTTGGGCAGCACGGGTTTCTCAGTCGCCTTGGCTCGTTGGCGGATTTTGACGAAAATGTTGTCGTCAATGTCCACATCGGGTCCGCACTCGGCTTTGATGGCCTCAGCGGCTTTTTGCTTGATTGAGCCGACGAGCGGGTCGTTCGGACGGTCGAATATGAGTGAGAAGCTCACTCTGTTTCCGTTTATCCTTATGTCGTCCTCGACCATGCCGAGGTCATATATGTTTTGCCCCTTTTCGGGGTGCATCACGGTCTTGAGGGCCGCTATTATTTGTGCGGGATACATGGTTGTTCTTTCGTTTTTTGCTTTCCCTGTCTCTTGCTTTTGCCGGTGCGCTTAGTCTGTGAATTTGACGTTGCGCCCCACGTTGTGGTAGTTGTCCTTCTCTATCTCGACGTCAGGCTCTGCCAGACTTGCTCCGCATGGGATTTGGAAACGGAAATATTTGATGGTCATGCCGGCGTCTATCCACTTCTGCTCGTAATATGTGCGGATGCCCAACGCAGGGTCTGTCAATCGCCCGGCCTCGATGTCCGCATACAGGTCGGTGGTCTGAGCCTGTGGCGTTATGCCGTTCTCTTTGAGCATGGCCTCGGTATATTGCGTCAGGAACGGGCTGTCTGTCTTCAAATGTACCAATCCGTCCTGGTTGAGGAACCGGCTGTAGCGTGTCAGCATGAGGGTGCCGACTAACCGTTTGCGGGGCTTGCTCATTTGCGGGTCGGGAAATGTGACCCACACCTCGCTCACCTCGCCCGGCGCGAAAAACTGGTCGATGAACTCGATGCGGGTGCGCAGAAACGCCACATTCCCGAGCCCCTCATTTTGCGCCTCCGTGGCCCCCGTATGCATTCGGGCGCCTTTTATGTCCACACCGATGTAGTTGACCCCGGGATTTCGCCGCGCCAGTCCAACCGTGTATTCGCCTCGGCCGCAGCCCAGCTCCACCACAATGGGGTTGCCGTTGCCAAACCACTCGCCCCACTTGCCGCGAAGCTCGAAGCCGCCCGCTTTGAGCGACTCGAAGTCGGCCTCGAAGACGTGGCGATAGCCGGCCATATCGGCAAATTTCTGAAGTTTATTCTTTCCCAAGTTCTGTTCCTGGTTTTGTCTGTTATGCTTGATTATGCAAGTGATGTGCCGGCCTACTCGCCTTGACTCGTTTGGCTCTTTTGGATTAGCAGGCCAATGTCGTGGATGCCCGCCAACTCGTCAGCCCGCATGCCCTGCGTGATACGGAATGTGTAAGGGCCGGGTTTTGAGAATTTGATGTTTGCCATGTAGGGGCACACCTCATTGTAGAGCGAGCCCCAGCCGCTGCCGAGCCAAGAACCGTCGGTTCGTGCCAGTATGCACTCCAAGGTGTCGCGCCTTGACACGCCGTCGGGGGCTATTACGTCAATGAACAGCCATAGGTTGGAATATGCGTAGCTGTTGTCGTTCCGCACCTGGATCATGATATCGTACAAGCCCGTCGAGTCCGGCATGTCTGTCCTGAACACTGCCAAGGTGTCCTTGTCCCATCCCGTTTTGGCTATGCTCACATATTCGTCATAAGCCACGTCGTTCTGGCACGAGCATAAACCCATGCAGGTGACTGCCGTAGCCATGGCGGTTGCGAAGCGTGTCACCTTGCCGATTAGGCTATTCCTTGTTGTCATCTTGTTGGCGTTGAGGTTTCTGCTCTTGCTTGTTGGCATTCTGGGCGTTGCCTTGGGAGGCGCCATTGTTGCGGTCTCCGCCCCTGTTGCCCTGACGGCCGAAGTTGCGTCCTCCCTGACGGTTCTGCCCGCCGCGCTCGCGGTTGCCCCTGTCGCCTTGGCGGTTCTGCCCGGCGCGGTTGCCGTTGTTGCGTCCTCCGCGGTTTGGCTGGTCCTGACGTTGCTGGCGGTCGCCTTGTGGACGCTCGCTCTGCGGGGCTCTCTCCTGTTGCGGAGTGTTCCCTGCTCGATCTGCCTGTTGCGGAGTCTGCTCTTGGACGCTGGCGTTGTCGGCGGGCTGCGCGTTTCTGTTGCCGTTTCTGTTGTCGCGGCGGTCTCCGCGGCTATTGCGCTCACCGCCTCGGCTGTTGCCCCGTCCGTTGGGCTGGTTGCGGTCGCGCCCCCTGTTGTCGCGGCCACCGCGGCCGTTGCGCTTGTTTTTCGAGTCGAAGCGTGTCAGGTCGTCATCCAGCTCCACGACGCTTGAGTAGCTCTCCTCCTCGCCCGCCACGGTCTGCTGTGTGGCGCCGATGTTTTCGGGTTTCTTGCCCTCCGCGTTCATGCGGATAATCTCTGCCACGTGGTCGGCGTCAACGGCCACAATGTTGGATGGCGAGTCCTTCTGGCTTGAGTACCACATGAGGCGCTTGAAGATGTCGTACTTGAAGAAGTAATACGTCCCCTCGGCTGTCTCAAGCGGCTTGTCGGTGGGCGGGAAGCTGCGTATCGCGTCTATGTATGTGGCCAACTCGTAGTTCAGGCAGCACTTCAGTTTGCCGCACTGACCGGCGAGCTTGACCGGGTTGAGTGACAGGTCCTGCACGCGTGCCGAGTGGGTGGATACGGATATGAAGCTCGTCATCCATGTGGCGCAGCACATCTCGCGTCCGCATGGGCCTATGCCGCCAATGCGGCCAGCCTCCTGCCTCGCCCCGATCTGGCGCATCTCGATTCGCACATGGAAACGGTCGGCCAGCACCTTGATGAGCTCGCGGAAGTCCACGCGCTCGTCAGCTATGTAGTAGAAGATGGCCTTGGTCCGGTCTCCCTGATACTCCACGTCGCCAATCTTCATGTTCAGGCGCAAATCCTGGGCTATCTTGCGCGCCTCGAGCATGGTCTCGTGCTCCAATCCCTTGGCCTCCTCCCACTTCTCGATGTCTGTGGGGCGCGCCACGCGGTAGATGCGCTTGAACTCGTAGTTCAGCGGGTTCACGTGGTTCTTGTGCATCTGGAGGTAGACAAGCCTGCCCTGAAGGGTCACAGTGCCTATGTCATGACCTGGCGAAGACTCCACCGCCACCGTGTCTCCCATCTTGAGCTGTATGCCTGTCGAGTTGCGGTAGTAGCCCTTGCGCGTGTTTTTGAACTGGACTTCGACAAGGTCCGACGCGTTGGGCGGGGTTGGCAGGTCGTCAAGCCAGTCGTAGGCGTGCAGTTTGCCTCCGCGCACGGCCTTTGTGCCGCAGCAGCTCACGCTTTGCTCGGGGCGGTATACGTTTGCCGGGATGAGGTCCTCGTCTTGGGCGTCGTCTTGCTTAAGTGCGGGGATTTGCTCGTCGGCTCTCTTTATCTCGTCTTCCACTATTGATTTTGTTTTTGGTATTTATGATTGAAGAACGCTATGTGATGGCTGTCATGTGGCATGTGCCGCCTTTTGCGTCCCGTGAATGTCTTTTCATTGTTGCGCCTCTGGCTCTGCCGAAGGCCGCTTGGCGTTCCTGATGAATGCCGTGAAACTGAGGACCATGCCCTTTATTATCATCCTTATGTTGCCGTTCTGCTCCACCTTGGCGAGGCAGTCGTCAATGAGGGCTGATATCCTCTCGACGTTGGCCACATGGACGAAAGGGGCGAATTTCACGAGGAAGGCCTCCTCGTCTGCCGTCAGGAAGTTGATTTCCGGCCGCCCCAAGTTCATGACGAAGCTCTCGCGGATCAAGTGCTGGCAATAGATTAGAAGCCCCTTAGCCTGCTCTCGCGTCATCGTGCGGCAGGTCTCCGCTATGGCGTTCATCTTGATCACGTCGCGCTGCCACGCTGCTCGCATCATCTCTTTGAAGATGGTCAGGTTGGCGTCGGTCTCGGCTGCTGACGACAACTGCCTGAGTGCTGCCACGTAGTTGCCTTGCGCAATGTGAGCCACGCGTTTAGCCTCGTCTGCCTCCACATTTTCGCGTCTCGCTATGGCGTCCGCCATGTCTGTCTCGCTTATTGGCGGGACTCTGAATGTCTGGGCGCGGCTCAAGATGGTGGGCAGTATCTTCTGCGAGTCCTCGCTGACCATTATGAAGAGGGTGTCGGCCGGCGGCTCTTCGAGAATCTTCAAGATGCTGTTGCTCGTCGTCTCGTTCATCAGCTCCGGCTTCCAGACTATCATGATCTGCCGCTCGGCCTCATATGGCTTCATGGACAGCTTGTGGTGGATGGTCGTGGCTGCGTCTTTGGCTATGAGGGCCTGCTTGCCGGTCCCGCTCCTCGGCTCGTCCGCGTCCTCAGCGTCGTCCGCGCCTCCCGATGACTTGCGCTGCGCCATGGCTGTGTTCCACTCTTGCATTCCGAAGTATGGCTTCGCGGTCACCATTTCGCGCCATGCGGGCAGATATGTGTCCGTCTCGTCAGATGAGCTTGATTTGGCTATCGGGAAGATGCAGTGGACGTCCGGATGCACCATCTTGGCGGTCTTTCTGCATGACGGGCATTCTCCACACGAGTCCCCACCGCTCTTGTCCCCGGTGCAGTTGATATATTGAGCAAACGCCAAGGCCAACGGCAGGGCCCCGCACCCCTCGCCGCCCACAAAGAGCATGGCGTGGGGTGTCCGCCCCTCGTCCGCCATGGTGAGGAGGCTTCTCTTGACCGCTTGTTGACCTATGATGTCTCTGAATCGCATCAGCTCGCTGTGTGGTGGCCCGTTTCCGCTTCCGATCTTCGCCAAGCCGTGTGGCTTGCTTCAAGCGTGTGATTGTGCGCAACATGGGCAAAATAACCTCCAAAGATAATGAAAATTCACACTCAAGGGGTGGCGAGTACCCTTTTTAGTGAAGCTCTGTGAATCGCCCCAATCTCCATCAACGTCTATTTTAGCTTATTTATATGTCAGAATGCCACCCTGCGCATTATCTTTGCCCTTGTCCAACAGGGCATATTCAAACACACAAGCTAAACCAATTACAAACTATGTCCACTATCCTTTTCGACCGTGCGGTCTTTGGCCCCGTGCGCAGCCGGCGTCTCGGCATATCCCTCGGCATCAACCTGTTGCCTGAGAACGGCAAGGTGTGTTCTTTTGACTGCCTTTACTGTGAGTGCGGCTTCTCGCACACCGAGGGGAGAAAGGAACAGCTTGCGCCGCTGCCGTCGCGTGCGGAGGTCGCGAGGAAGCTTGAGTCCACACTTAAGCAGATGGCTGCGCGCGGAGAGCATCCCGATGTCATCACTTTTGCGGGGAATGGTGAGCCTACCCTCAATCCGCATTTCGCTGACATAATTGATGATACGCTTGAGATGCGTGATCATTTGGCGCCAGATGCGCGTGTCTGTGTCTTGACTAATGCGACGCGTTTGTCCGACACGGCAGTGGCTAATGCGCTTTGCCGTGTTGATGAGGCCATTCTCAAGATTGATTCGGGGCGCGAGGAGACCGTGCGTATTCTTGACAGGCCAGCCCCTGGCTATTCTCTCGCAAAAACGGTTGATGATATTATCGCTTTGCGTGACCGAATGGGGGATGCCCTTGCCATCCAGACAATGTTTGTCAGTTGGGAGCAAAATGGCAAGACCTATGACAACACAGGGGACGCTGATGTCATTCCTTGGCTCGAAATTCTTAATCGTATTGCTCCACCGAGGCTAATGATTTATACGATTGACCGCGAGACTCCGCTGAAGACGATGACCAAAACACCTCCCGCCGTGCTTGACGCTTTGGCAAACCGGGCCCGAGAAATAGTCGGCGAGGTAACTGTATCTTATTAACAATACACATCAGGCGAATCCCGTCTGTCCTAAGCGAGTTCCTGAAATAGGAGCTCGCTTTTTTTGTGTCGGTGCGCTTTTTGAAAAACGTCATTTAATTTGAAAAGGGGAGGGTCTTTTCTTGGCACTATTAGAGGTGGAAGAAAATAATCAGAATTATACAAAAGTGAAGCCTTGTGGACGGAAAGTTAACAAAGTAAAATGGAGAGGTAGGGAAAAGAGCTTTCGTGTGCCCGAATTAACACGAAAAATTTGCAAGGAGTTTTTTTTTTTTAGCTTCGCACCGCGATTAATGGAAAAAGAGGTTCGGTCGGCACTAACATCACCGTGTATGCCACTGATTGAACTTTTGAGACTTTTGCCCTGCTCCTTGCATTTTGTGGAAGTGGTTGAAATAGCGACTGCTTTGTGCTGGTGTGAGAAGCGTTTACATCTAAAACTACATACATATTGACATGAAAAGATTCACCGCCCCCATGGCACTGCTAAAGTCCGAGGCTCTCCTTTTGCGAGGCCGAGGCGGCAGTAGCTACAGCTATCAAGACGGCCCGCTCTACGACGCCGGCTGCTATGACTGGGAGGTCGTCTGCACTCCGGAAGGCAACAGTTGTCAGGAGTTCGATTTCTCCGACTACAGTTTCAATTTCGGCGAGGACTACGATGAAGCTGCTGAGCGCGGCGGCTTCTGCCTGCCCCAAAGTCGCACAGACATCTCGCAAGACTACCTCAAAGGTCAGGCGGTGCTCGATGACATCCGTAATGGCGACGTCCCGATTGTCGAATCAAACAAGGTGCGTGACTTTTTCTCCGCCTCGTCAACAGCCGTGAGTGTTCATGACACGTTTGTTCACCAAGTGGTTGAGCATTATTTGGATGACCTTGGCGAGGACGTGGCAAAGGTTGCAAAGATCGGAAGGAGGATAGGTGCCGTTGGGGCTGCTGTCGGTGTTGTCGTCGCCTTGTACGATGTCGAAGAGAACGGGATTACTGATGCCAATGTCATAGGATTGGTAGGTGCTGGAATTGGCGCCTTGGGCTGCGTCTTGACTGGCCCCGTCGGATGGATGCTTGGCGGCGTCTCTTTGGGTATTAGCATATATACTTACATTAAAGATTCTCAATCTTATAAAAATGACACCTTGTACTAATATGATTATTTCATATTTCAAGTTCTTTGTTGAAAAGATTTATTCTGAAACTGTAGCTTATAATAGAGCATATGATAAATCAACAAGGAATGAGTTGTCTGACATAAGGACACGCCAGTTTATCATTGTATTTTTTGAATTGTCATTTCCATTGGCTTTAATCGGGTTTTTGTTTGGTCGGTATGTGATGCTTCGCAGTTTGACTGGAATGGAGACAACATTCTCGGTTGTCGTGCCGTCATTCTTTTTGACAATGCTAATAACTCGAAAGTTGAACAAACTTGATATGTATGAGAAGGCCATAGAGAAAGTAGAGAAGATGGGAAAAAAACAACGTGTGAAATACCGTTGGCTCTCTGCGTTAATATGCAGTGCCAGAGTACTTCCCGTCCTATTCATTGTCTATGGTCTGCGCTGGCTGCTCATAACTTACTTCTAATAAGCGCATCATCCTTTATCAATTTGCTTTAAACGGTTTTTCTCCCATCTAAAATAGCATATAAAGTCATGAAAAGATTCACCGCCCCCATGGCACTGCTAAAGTCTGAGGCTCTCCTTTTGCGAGGCCGAGGCGGCGGTAGCTACAGCTATCAAGCCGGCCCGCTCTACGATGCCGGCTGCTATGACTGGGAGGTCGTCTGCACACCTGATAGCGATGATAGCCAAGATTTTGATTTCTTCGATTTCAGTTTCAATTTCGGCGAGGACTACGATGACGCGGCCGAGCGAGGCGGTTTTTGTCTTCCACAAAGTCGATCCGACATCTCGCAAGACTACCTCAGAGGCCAGGCGGTGCTCGATGACATCCGCAATGGCGACGTCCCGATTGTCGAATCAAACAAGGTGCGTGACTTTTTCTCCGCCTCGTCAACAGCCGTGAGTGTTCATGACACGTTTGTTCACCAGGTGGTAGAGCACTACTTGGATGACCTTGGCGAGGATGTCGCCAAAGTGGCAAAAATAGGCAGAAAGATAGGAGTTGTTGGCGCGACTGTAGGTGTTGTCGTGTCCATATATGATGTCAGCGAAAATGGACTAACTGAGTCTAACATATGTGAATCTATTGGGGCTGGCATTGGCTTTATAGGCTGTTTCGTCTCCGGACCTGTGGGTTGGACACTTGGTGGTATCTCTTTATGTATGTCCATATATTCAGGCTCAAGCCGAAAACCCAGTGCATGGGATTTGACTGAAAGTGTTAAATTTGGGC